>JAFRQK010000008.1 GCA_017428635.1 Clostridia bacterium
GTCGTATACCAATTACCTTGATACACTTCGTCTTGTTGTTCAATTTTCAATGAGCGGCGCTGCGCCGAGAGGAGATCACCCCTCAAGGGGCAGCCTAACTATAATATCACAGCGATATATCGGTTGTCAATACCTTTTTTTGAACTTTTTCAGGTTTTTTTCGTACCGTTTTTTATTTCGCGCTTTCATTGAAATCGTATTGCACTTTATTGTATAATTGAAGAAACAGACACGGAGGTGTCGGGAACGATGGAAAAGATATCCTACGGCGTCGCGCCGGTAAAATGGAATTACGACGAAATATACGGAAATCACCGATTTATAGTCGAAGCGCCGGCCTCGGAATACACGCGCGTCAGTATTCCGTGGAGAAGACGCGATCCCCTTTTCGACAGAACGGCTGTAATAATCAGATATGATTCGGACGGCAACAAAAGCGCCGTCGGTGACCTTGAGGTCAGAAACGTCCTTATCGAGAACGCGGAAAAAGAAACAGCCACGTTGGTATTCGCCTCTCCCCGGAGCGGCGAGTATCAAGTGTATTATATGCCGTTTGAGCTGACGGGTCACTGGTGTTCGCCTGAAACGCACTATCTGACGAGAGACAAAATGACTCCCGACAGAAAATGGCTCGAAGGAGTCGGCGCAGCCGATGTCGCCGAAGGGCATGCCCTCAGGTACGAAAGCCGGACGGAATTCGATTCGTTTTATCCCATGGAATTCCCGATGACGCGTGAAGAAAAAGACGCATTTTTTAAGAGCGGAAAACCGTTTGAGATCGTCACCGAATCCCGATTGAGACCCGTGCGGATGAAATACGATCTCCCTTTTATATGGAAGGACAGAGACGACAGAACGTCTTTTTCCGACACGGTATGCAAAAACGAACATTACGCTTTTCAGATCGCCGTATGCGCCGCCGTCGATCTTTTCGGAGTGTCGGTCGCTTTTTATGACACAAACGGCGACGAATACGGAAAAGACCGCGTTTTTTCAATCAATACATACGCAGTCGACACGGACGGTCAACCGTCGGCCACGGTATGCGACGTCCCCGCAGGATGCGTTCAATCTCTTTGGTGCTGCGTCGACGCGGAGAAATTCGACGGTAAAGAGGTCGTCATTGCTGCGAAAGTGTCTGCCGCAAACGTTGACACGGTCCTGACGGCGCAAATCTCCCTTAAAGTAAGCGAAGAGGTCCTTCCGCGCAACGGAGACGACGATCTCTGGCGTCATTCGCGCCTTTTCTGGCTCAATTCCGACGTCGGGATCT
The DNA here is from genome assembly GCA_017428635.1 of Clostridia bacterium. Classification (GTDB taxonomy): domain Bacteria; phylum Bacillota; class Clostridia; order Oscillospirales; family CAG-272; genus RUG11130. Next base: position 1,274 of record JAFRQK010000008.1, read on the forward strand.
CGGACGAGGTTATCCCGCCGTACACTCCGGTCGTCACTTCTCCCGGAGCGGGCGCCGTATCGATCCTCGGAAGAAAAATGAGAGTCGGAACGCTCGGCCTGCCCTCTGTAATCGGAACGTATTACGACGAAACGGGTCGGATCGCGGAAGACGAGGCCCCCCTTTCCCTTCTTTCCGATCCGGTCGCCTTCAAAATCAGAAAAGAAGGAGATCCCGTCGCGCTTTACGAAAAGGATATCAAAGTTACACCGCGCGGGACGATGAGATCGGTCTTTTCCGCCTGTGCCGAGGCGGACGAGCTGAAGATCGAAAGCGAAATATCATACGAAGCGGACGGGTTTATCGACTGCGAAATAAAAGTAACTCCCGGAAAAGACGGCGAGTATGAGTTTGTGCTCACCGCGTCGTTGTTTGAAAACGCAGCGACGTATATGATGGGAATGTGCCGCGAGGGCGGAAGAGTTCCGGCCTTTTGGGAATACAGATGGCGCGAAGACCGCGACGGCAACGTCGTTTGGCTCGGCTGCCCCCGGGGAGGATTTCAAATCAGGCTCATGCAGGATGACGACCACTGGGGCGGCGTAAAACCGCTTCCGGAATCGTGGTCGAACCGCGGTCGCGGAAAGATGACGGTCCGCCGTCTTCCCGGCGAAGGAAAGGTCGCCTTTAAGGCGGAAACCGGGAAGATGGCAGTTTTCGCCGGGCATACGGTCCTGTTTCATTTTCACATTATCGTAACTCCGCTTCATCCCGTCGACTACGAAAGCCACTTCACGAAACGTTACTACCAGTCGAACAGCTGGCACAGCGACGAGCCGATCGTTTCGCTCGAACGCGCGAAAGAGTTCGGCGCGAGCACGGTTATTCTGCATCAGGGCGGTCCTCTTAACGAGAACATTAATTATCCGTTCCATCTTGCCGGAAAGCTGAAAGCGGAAGTCGACCGCGCGCACTCGATGGGATTGAAATACAAGATATATTACACGGTGCGCGAACTCTCGAATTACACGACGGAGATATGGGCGCTGCGATCGCTCGGCGACGAGATCTATTACACCGGGACGGATTTCCGGCTTGCAGACTTCTTTGAAACGGACGACGAAAAGGTCAAAGAGCGACCGAGCGGCGGACCGTGGCTGATCGAGCATCTTTCCGACGGGTTCTGCCCTGCGTGGCATCAGCCGCTGGCAAGCGGCGAGTACGACTGCGCAGTCAGAACACAGCACCGCTCGAGATGGCATAACTATTATCTCAAAGGGCTCGAGTGGCTGATGACTGTCGTCGGGATAGACGGGTTGTATCTCGACGGGATCGGTTACAACCGTCACATCACGCGCAGATTAAGACGGATCATGAAGAACATCAAGGAAGACTGCGATATCGATATCCACCTCGGGAACGAGCATTCGCCGTTTTACGGATACAGAACTCCGACGTGCGATTATCTGGAACATTTCGCGTACGCGGATAAGATCTGGGTAGGCGAGGGCTACGATTATCAGAACGAAGGCCCGGACTATTTTCTGACCGAGATCTGCGGACTTCCGCTGGGTCTGACCTCGGAAATGCTGGAAGGCGGGGGGAATCCGTGGCGAGGAGCGGTATTCGGTATGACGACGCGAGCCGGTTGGTCTCAGGGAGGTCTTACCCTTCCGATCTGGAAGGTATGGGATGAATTCGGGATCGCAGATTCCCGAATATTCGGGTATTGGAACCCGAAATGTCCGGTCACGACCGAGAGCGATTCCGTCAAAGCGACGGCGTTCGTAAAAGAAAACGGACAGACTCTGATCGCGGTCGCGTCGTGGATGCCGACCGACCGGGAATTCATTCTTTCGGTCGACCGCGGCGCGCTCGGGATAAAGGGCGACTTCGAACTGTACGCGCCGAAGATCGAAAGTTTTCAGGAAGAGGCGACTTTTTCTTCCGGCGACCGGATACCGATCGCGTATCCGAAAGGATGGATCTTTATCCTTAAAAGGATTGATCATTAAAGAATCCCGGACTATGCGTCGACCGGACTGTTCTTCGGAAGGAAATACGAAAAACGAATACTTTTTACCAATATATATTGTTTTCGTGATTGACAACCTGCACAATATATGGTAGAATAACGTACGATGCGGGGACGCAGTTTTTGCGCCCCCGCTTTTCAGGAAAAAACCAACGGAAAGGATGAAAACATGATAATCAACAAACCGCCCATGGGTTGGAACTCATGGAACACGTTCGGCTGGGAAATCAACGATCAGGTCATCCGGGATACGGCGGATATAATGGTATCCTCCGGTCTGAAGGACGCCGGTTACGAATACGTCGTGATCGACGACTGTTACGCCCTGAGAGACAGAGACGCCGACGGTAAGATAGTCCCCGATCCGGACAAGTTCCCTTACGGGATGAAAGCCCTCTCCGACTACGTCCACTCCAAGGGTCTCAAATTCGGAATGTACTCCTGCGCGGGCGTTATGACGTGCGCATGGTATCCGTCGAGTTACGACAAAGAATTCATTGACGCTCAGACGTTCGCGGACTGGGGCGTCGACTACCTCAAATACGATTTCTGCAACTTCCCGAAGAGCGCCGATCCGGTCATGGCATACGCCAGAATGAGCATGGCGCTCAAGGCGACCGGACGCGACATCGTCTTCTCCGCCTGCAACTGGGGCGACTGCGAAGTCGAAAAGTGGATCCGCTCGACCGGCGCGCACCTGTACCGCTCCACCGGAGACATCGGCGAGAGATTCTCGGCGATACTGAATAACTGCCGCTCGCAGGACGAGAAGATCCGTTATTCCGCTCCCGGCTGCTTCAACGACATGGATATGCTCGTCGTCGGAATGGACGGCATCGGCAACGTCGGCCACCCGGGTCTCTGCGGCGATACCGAATACAAAACGCACTTCGCTCTTTGGTGCCTCAACTCACAGCCCCTTATGATGGGCTCCGACCTGCGGAAACTCCGTCCGGAGATCCTCGAACTGCTTACGAACAAAGATCTTCTCAGGATCGACCAGGATGAGGAATGCCGTCCTCCGATGTACTCAAGCATTAAGGGCGACAACAGGCCGACGTTCTTCAAGCATCTGTCGAACAGACAGTTCGCGCTCGGATTCTTCAACCTCGACGACACGCCCGGCAGCGCCGACTTCCGTCCGTGGGATATCGGATTCCCGACAACGTCGGGCATCGGGATGATGCTTCGCGACGTTTTCACCGGCGAAGTCATCGGTCCGGTCAACGACTATATGACAATGTATCTCGAACCGCACGATTGCCGCGTATATCTCGGCGAATGGGTCACGATGTGACGATCACAAGAGAAAGGAAGTAGAGAAATGATAGTCAGAACACCTCCGATGGGTTGGAACACGTGGAACACGTTCGGTGAGAATATCAACGAAGCCCTTATCATGGAAACGTGCGACGCAATGGTCGAAAAAGGTCTGCGCAACGCAGGATATCAGTACATCGTCATCGACGACTGCTGGAGCATGGACGAGAGAGACTCCGAGGGCCGCCTTCAGGCAGATCCCGTGAAGTTCCCGCACGGTATGAAATATCTCGCCGACTACATCCATTCGAAAGGAATGAAGATCGGTATGTATTCCTGCTGCGGTCCCAGGACCTGCGCGGGATATCCCGGATCGCTCGATCACGAGTTCATCGACGCAAAATTCTTCGCCGACAACGAGATCGACTACCTCAAATACGACTACTGTTACCATCCCCGCAACCTGAACTGCAGTACCCTTTACAACAGAATGAGAATGGCTCTGAACGCCACCGGGCGCGATATCGTCTTCTCTGTCTGCAACTGGGGCGACGACGGGACCCTCGAATGGATCCGCGCCGTGGGCGGCGATCTGTACCGCTCCACCGGAGACATCGAAGACAGTTTCAGGTCGATAATGGATATCTTTAACAGCCAGATCAACAACTTTGCTCTCTCGGGACCGAGCTGCTTCAACGATATGGATATGCTCGTCTGCGGCATGAACAACAAAGGCAACGTGTCAGCCGGCGGCTGCACGTTCGAGGAGTACAAAACGCACTTCGCACTGTGGTGCATGGCGCAGAGCCCGCTCATGATCGGCTGCGACGTGAGGAACGTTGACGACGATATCCTCGCTTTGCTGAAAAATCCCGATCTGATCGCGATCAATCAGGACCCCGGCGTCCGTCCGATCATCCCCGTAAATATGTTCAACGAGGAACGTTACCCGGCGTACGCGAAGCATCTTGAAAACGGCGAATACGCGTTCTCGCTCACCAACCTCGAAGACGAAACGCGGGAAGTATTTCTTATCCTTGCGGATATGGGGCTGCCGCTCGACGGTCACTGGGGCTTCAAACTCCGCGACTGCATCACGGGCGAGGAGATCGACCGCGTGGCGGAAGATATTATCAAAGCCGAAGTCAAAGCTCACTCGACTAAGGTGTTCAGAGGTAAACTCGTCAGGGTAAGATGACCGGAAGCTACAAAAGAGGAAACATTCCCGTATATGAGGACAGATATATCTGTATAAAATGCGGGAAGAAGATCGGAAAACTCGACGAGGGACTTCACAAAAAAATGATAAACCGGGGCGCGGAGCAATGGATGTGCGTCGACTGCCTCGGAGAGTATATCGGAGTCTCGCGCGAGGAACTCCTCAAAAAAGCGGAATACTTCAAAAAGATGGGTTGTACCCTGTTCTGAAAACGAATCGCCGCGTCCGGATCGGACGCGGCGGATTTGTTTTATTTTTGCATTGAATTTACTTTATCCGGATCAGGGTCGACGAATACGGTGCGGTTCGTGTGGTAGATGACAAAGCCGGGTTTTGCACCGGTCGGCTTTTTGATCTCCTTTACCCTCGTTACGTCGACGGGGACCTGAGCGCTCTCGCTGAGTTTCGAGTTATGCGCGGCGATCAGCGCGGCATCGGTGATCGCGCCGTCGGGCGGCGTTTCCTCTGCGTCGTCGAGGATCAGGATAACGTGAGAGCCGGGATAACCTTTTACGTGGAACCAAAGATCCCGTTTTGAAGCGGTCTTGAACGTCAGGGCGTCGTTCGCTACGTTGTTCTTCCCGCAAAGGACCGTGTGGCCGTCCTGCGTTTCATATTTAATAATAAGCGGAGCGGTCTTCTTTTTGGGAGAATAGTTTTTCATCCTTGACGCATACCCGGACGAATAAAGTTCGGCTCGTATCTCTGCAAGTTCCGCCTCGCCTTTCGCACGGGAGAGCGCGTCAAGGACCGATTCGACGTACGAAAGCTCGTCATCGTCTTTTTTGATCTGCTCGGCGAGCTTCACTTTCGCCGTCTTTGATTTCGCATATTTTTTATAATAAAACTGGGCGTTCTGAGCGGGCGTCAGACGTTCGGAAAGGGGGACCTCCACCGTTTCGCCGTTTTCGTAATAGTTCGGGAGAGACGCCGAGATCATTCCTCTTTTGAGCGCATAAATATTTGCCGTTATAAGGTCGCCCCAGAGCCGGTATTTCTCGCCGTCCTCGCACCTCTCGAGTTCCTCGCGCTGAAGGGCGGATTTTTTCTCGATCCTCGTCTTTGCGTTTCCGAGGATACGTAAGATATCGGAAGCGCGTCTTTTCAGCCGTTCCTCGTTCGCCCGACGTTCATAAAAAGCGTCAATCAGCTCAGAGACGGTATCGAAACGCTCGCATTTATTCGGGGCATACTGAGTCAATTCAAAGAAAGAATACGCGACGGGAAGACCGTCTTCTCCGGTAACAAGGGACGGCGCTTTTTTACCCGACGACAAGAGATTTGAAAAACGCAGGAATTCCTCGCGAAGAAGGTCGCCGCATTCGGTGACGGTCGCCGAAACGGAACCGGAAACGCGGTATACGATCTCGCGGGCGTTGACCGAGGCGATCCCGGCATAAGTCCGTGTCAGAAATTTTTCAGCGGAAGAATCGGGATCCGCCGCGCGAGCCGCGGCGTTGAACCCGTCCGCGGTCGCCTCTCTCGGATCGAGTTTACCCTGAGCCGACGGGAGAGTATACGTAAGACCGGGTATGAGCTGGCGTACCTTGCTTGCGGAGAAGTCGATCGGTTTGAGAACTCCGATTATTTTTGAGTTTTCGGTATCATCGCCTTCCGTCAGTATGACGTTTCCGTATCTGCCCATGATCTCGACGATCATATTTTTACGGGTCTTGAATCCCATCTCGTCGCGGCACTCGAATTCAAGGAAGGCGATCCTGTCAAACGACGGGAGACGCGCTCCGACGAGATGCGCGCCGCTGAAATGTTTTCTCATCTGCATACAGAACATCGGTGGCGCTGCGGGGTTTTCGATCTTGTACGAAGTGACGTTCATACGAGGGGTGGATGAGCCGACATTAATGAGAACGCGGCAGTCTTTGCCGTTCGCATGAAACGAGAGAACGATCTCGTCCCTCTCGGGCTGCATTATCTTGTCCAGGCGTCCGCCGCGAACGCTTTCGTTGATCTCTTCGGCGACGTAGGACATCATACATGCGTCGTATGCCGTTTTCACTCCCCTCCCTTCCTGTAAAAACCCGCCGTCAGCCGTCTTCCGGTCTTTATGAAGCCCGCTTTTTCGGCGACCCTCAAAGACGGCGCGTTGTCCGTTTCCGTCACGTACTTCGCGGTTTTGCCTTTATTGACGATAAGGTCTCTGAGCGCGGATACGCACCGCGTACCGTACCCCTGCGATCTGTATTCTTCCTCGGTCTGTACGTATATCTCTACCTTTCCGTCTTCTTCCGGCAGATCGTTAACGGACGCGAACGAAACGGGTACCCCGCCTACGGTCGCTTCCGCGTACGGTTCCGCTCCGTCGACGACGTTGACCGTGCCGGAATACTGTAAAGCCGCGTTTGACGATTCAAATTCCGCAAAGTCGTAGATCTCCGATTCAGTATCGAATCCGAATCGCTCAAGAATAGGCGCAGATAGTTTCGCGGCGCGTGAGAACCCGTTTTCATCCGCCGTGATCTCCGAGATATCGAGCGACGGCAATACGGACAGCACCGGTTCTCCGTCATCCGGCAAATAGAGTTCCGCGGCGATACAGATATCGCTTGCCGGATCTTTTGCGACGGATTCAAATTCGATTTCGGTCCTGACCACGGATCGCCGCCTCCTTCCCGGACAAGATAACGGGAATGATCCCGTGTTCTTATTCTACCAAAGAGGCGGGGTGATGTCAACTCGGCGTAACCCGACGGGGTACGTTCATGAAAAAGAGAAAAAGTGTAGACTCTTAACTATAAATGTGATATAATATTTTTATTATGGCGGAGTGTTGTCTTCCGCCGTAACGCAATACTTTTCAATCAGCGCAATTATGAAAGGAAACCCTCATGCCCAAGTTTTTTGAAAGAATCGAAAGTCTCGTCCTCCCCGTGATACCGCTTAGGGGGCTCGTGGCTTTTCCGAACGTACCGATCAATTTCGAACTTTCGCGCGATATCTCCCTTAACGCATGCCAGGCGGCGCTTAAGGGCGATACCTACGCGCTTCTGCTTTCGCAGCGCGATCCGTCGGTCGACAACCCCGCCGCTTCCGATCTTTTCAAGACCGGCTGTATCTCGAAAATCAAGCACACTCTGAAAACTCCGGACGGAAACCTTCGCGTTATCGCCGAAGGCGTTTGCCGAGGCGTGATAACCTCCGTCTTCGAGCAGGACGGATATATGTCCGCGGAGGTCATGTCCAAAATGATGACGACCGACGTCAGATCCTCTGACGTCAGAGCCGAGGCGCTGATCCGCGAGGCGAACGAAGCGCTCAAGGGAATGCTCGAATATATGCCCGCTCCCGGCGCGGACGTTTCGCTCGCGATGCGCTCCGTCAAAAGTCCCGGCGCGCTCGCAGACTTTATCGCGGCGGGCGTACTCGTCAGGTTCGAGGACAAGCAGCAGATACTCGAGTGCGTCGATCCGATGAAACGTCTTGAACTCGTCACGGTCTTTATGGAAAGCGAGACAAAGCTGCTGAAGACCGAGATGCAGATCCACAAGAAAGTCAAAGAACAAATCGATGAAAACCAGAGAGAGTATTACCTCAAAGAACAACTCAAGATCATTCAGGGCGAACTCGGTCTCGACACGGGCGACGAGGTAACGGAATACCTCGACCGCATTGAAAAGACCTCGCTGCCCGAAGAGGTCAAAACAAAACTTCTGAAGGAAGTCAACCGTCTTTCCAAAACTCCGTACGGTTCGCCCGAAGCGACCGTCTCCCGCAACTATCTCGACGTGTGTCTGGACATACCGTGGGGAAAGAAGACCCGCGATACGATCAGCGTGGAATACGCGTCGAAAGTCCTCGAGGCCGACCACGAAGGGCTCGCCGATATCAAAGAGAGGATCCTCGAGTACATAGCGGTAAGGAAACTGAATCCCGATCTCAAAAATCAGATACTCTGCTTCGTCGGTCCTCCCGGAGTGGGCAAAACGTCGTTCGGTAAGTCCGTGGCGCGCGCGATGAAACGTAAGTACGCGCGTATCTCGCTCGGCGGTGTGCGCGACGAATCCGATATAAGAGGACACAGAAAGACGTATATAGGCTCGATGCCCGGCCGTATCGTCGACGCGATAATCGACGCGGGCGTGATGAATCCGCTGATCCAGCTCGACGAAGTCGACAAGCTCGGTCAGGATATCCACGGCGACCCCGCCTCCGCCCTGCTCGAAGTACTCGACAGCGAACAGAACAAGGCGTTCAGGGATCATTTCATCGAGATCCCCGTCGACCTTTCCGACTGTATCTTCATCGCGACGGCAAACACGCTGGAGACCGTTCCCGCGCCGCTGATCGACAGGATGGAGATCATCGAGATGCACACGTACACGCCGACCGAAAAGTTGGCTATCGCGGAAAAGCATCTTATCCCAAAACAACTCAAAAGGCACGGGCTTACGAAGAGAACGTGCAGGATCACGCGCGACGCCGTTTCCGAACTTATCGACGGGTATACGAGAGAATCGGGCGTGCGTAATCTCGAACGCGAGATCGGCGCGCTCTGCCGTAAATCCGCAAAGAAGATCGCAACCGGAGAGGCAAAGAGCGTCACGGTCAAACGCGGCGACGTCGCGAAGTTCCTCGGCGCGAGAAAGTTCATCGACGATCCGACGGAAAAGATCGATCCCGTAGGCGTTGTGAACGGTCTTGCGTATACCGAAGTCGGGGGAGACGTTCTCAAGATCGAGGCGTCCGTTATGGACGGTTCGGGCAAACTCGAGCTGACCGGAACGCTCGGCGACGTGATGAAGGAATCTGCGAAGATCGCGCTGAGTTATCTGCGCGCTCACGCTGACGACGTGCGCCGCGACGGAGAGTTTTACAAAACCCACGATATTCACATCCACGTACCGGAAGGCGCCGTTCCCAAGGACGGGCCGTCCGCGGGCGTGACGATGACGTGCGCGCTTTATTCGATCCTGACTGGCAAAAAGGTCCGTGCCGATACAGCAATGACCGGAGAGGTCACTCTGACCGGAAGAGTGCTTGCCATCGGCGGGCTGCGCGAAAAGGTCACAGCCGCGTATAACGCGGGGATAAAGAGAATAATAATACCGCAAACGAACGTCGCCGATCTTGAAAAGATCGACCCGGAAGTGAAATCGGAGATCACGTTCATACCCTGCACCCGCGTTGAAGAAGTACTGAAAAACGCGATGAGGGACGACGTACCCGCCTTCAGAACGGCGCGTAAAGAAGAGGACAAAGGCGAGCGGGTCAAAGTCATCCCCGCCGTTTCCGATTCAGCCGACAGAAGGCGCGGAAGATCCGATACATAAGGACGGAAAAATGAAAATAAACGTCAACAACGCCTCGCTCAAAACGACGGCGGGCAGACCGGACCAGTTTCCCCGCGATCCGCGGCCTCAGGTCGCGTTTTCGGGACGGTCGAACGTCGGAAAAAGTTCGCTGATCAATTCCCTTCTGAGGCGGAAGTCGCTCGCACGGACGAGCGCGTCGCCCGGAAAAACCATAACCGTCAACTTTTACGACGTGGACGGAAAGCTTTTCCTCGTCGATCTTCCGGGATACGGATTTGCAAAAAGATCCGCGGAGGACAAAAGGAGATGGTCGTCGCTGACCGACGGATATTTCACGAAGAATCCGAATATCGACCTGCTCAAACTCGTCGTTCAGCTCGTCGACAGCCGTATCGGCCCGACGAAGGACGATCTCGACATGCTCGCGTTCATGGGAGAGTACGGGATCCCTCACATCATCGTCGCGACGAAATCGGACAAGCTGAACGCTACGGACAAAAAGAAGATAATCGAGCAACTTGAAAACGAACCGCTCTGCGCGAAAGCCGAAGGCGTCGTTCTCTACTCCGCTGCGTCACATACGGGACGGGACGACGTTTGGGGCCTGATCGCGGAAGCGTGCGGACTGTAAACCGGGAGATAACCATGATACTTCACGATTCATTCGATATAAACGAAAAAGGCCGACTTACGGTCGCGGGATACGACGCCGTCGAACTTGCCGGTAGATTCGGGACCCCCGCATTTATTATCGACGAGGGCAAGATCCGTTCCGTTTGCCGCGAATACCGTTCCGCCTTTTCCGAGTTTTTCGGAGGCGGATCGCGCCCCGTATACGCCGGAAAAGCGCTTTGCTTCACCGGACTGTACCGCGTCATGCGAGAGGAAGGTATGGCTGCCGACTGCGTGTCGTCAGGCGAGATAGCAACGGCGCTCAAAGCCGGATTCCCGATGGAAAACGTCTTTTTTCACGGAAACAACAAGACGGACGACGATATAAGATACGCGATCGCTTCGGGCGTCGGTTATTTCGTCGCGGACGGTGAGGAAGAACTTTACGCCGTTGACCGCGAGGCAAAAGCCGCCGGGGTGAAACAGAAGATCCTTCTGCGGATCACTCCCGGTATCGATCCTCACACCCACAAAAAGATCATAACCGGCAACGTCGATTCAAAATTCGGATCGGCGATCGCGACCGGACGAGCCGCTGAGGTCACCGCGCTCGCCCTGTCGCTTGACAATATCGAGCTTTCCGGTTTTCACTGCCATATCGGCTCTCAGATCTTCGAGCCCGATCCTTTCTGCGACGCCGCGTCGATCATGATGAGATTCATCGCGGAAATGAAAAAAGCTCACGGTTATACGGCTTCGATCCTCAATCTCGGCGGCGGATTCGGCGTCAGATACACCGAGGACGATCCCGAGATCTCATACAGGGATAATATAAAAACGATCGCGGAGGTGATAAAGGACTCGGCAAAGAGATATATGATCGATCAGCCCGACGTTCTCATGGAACCCGGCCGTTCGATCGTCGCCGCCGCGGGAGCCACGCTTTACACCGTGGGATCGGTCAAGGAGATCCCCGGATTCCGCAATTACGTTTCGATAGACGGCGGAATGACCGACAACCCGAGATACACTCTTTACGGATCCAAATACACCGTCGTAAACGCCTCGCGCGCTTCCCTTCCCGCTGATTTCGAGATCACGCTCGCCGGTCGGTGCTGTGAGAGCGGCGACCTCATCGCAGAGGGAGTCAGGATAGCAAAACCTGAAAGAGGCGATATCGTCGCCGTGCTCGTCACGGGCGCTTATAACTACTCGATGGCGTCGAATTACAACCGCGTTCCGCGTCCGCCTGTCATAATGATCGGAGAAGACGGACCGCGCGTCGCCGTCAGACGTGAAACGCGCGAGGATATAACGGCTCTCGACGAATAAACAGCCCAGGAGATCAACATGAATTTTCTTGAGAGATTATTCGGGATAGACCTGAAAACGTTTCTTCTGTCACTCCCGATCATACTCATCGCCCTTGTGGTTCACGAGGTCAGCCACGGATATATCGCGATGAAACTCGGGGACCCGACCGCGAGAAATCTCGGCAGGCTCACCCTGAATCCGCTTAAGCATCTCGATCCGATCGGCACCGTCTGTATGGTTTTATTCCATTTCGGATGGGCAAAACCCGTGCCGGTCAACACGAGGTATTTCAAAAAGCCGAAGCGCGACATGGCGCTGACGGCGCTCGCCGGTCCCGTGTCGAATTTCATCCTCGGTTTTTTCGGCGTTCTCGTTTACCGGATACTGTACGCAATATTTATGAAGGTCGCGGGACCCGCGACGTCTGACCTCGCGATAAACGTAATGAGCACTACGCTCCAATTCTTTTATATGTTCGGAGTCCTGAACGTTTCTCTCGGGGTGTTCAACCTGATACCGATCCCTCCGCTTGACGGATCGCGTATCCTACTCGTTTTTCTACCGACGAAAGCGTATTTCGCCGTTATGAAATACGAGAGATACATCATGATAGGCTTTTTCGTCCTTCTGTTCGTCGGCAGGCGCGTCGGCTTTATCTTCTCGCCGATCAGCACACTCGTCGGATGGGTGATAGACGGCATGGGATGGCTGATAGGACTGATACCCGGCCTGTAACCTCAACAACTTTTAATGCGGGAGCCGCGATATGGAAGCAATCAGTTATAAACTCGATCAGTTCGAGGGTCCTCTCGACCTGCTCCTGACCCTTATCTCAAAAAACAAAATAGATATCTACGACATCCCGATCTCGCTCCTTTGCGATCAGTACATGGAGTATATCACGGCGGATGAAAACGCGGATCTCGACTCGTCTTCCGAGTTTCTTCTGATGGCGAGCGAACTGATGCTGATCAAGAGCCGTATGCTCCTGCCCAAAGACGAGGAGGCCGAGGATCCGAGAGCCGCTCTCGTCGAGGCGATGCTCGAATACAAACGGGCGAAGGAAGCGGCCGAAAAGATGAGCCCGCTGTACTCCACGTACTGTTACCGAATGATAAAGGAACAGGACGAGATCTCGGTCGACAGAAAATACGTCGCGGTTCACGACGCCACGCTCCTTCAGGCTGCTTTCATCAAAGCGCTGCGCGAGGCTCCGATCAACGACGAGGACGCGAAGGTCAAATTCGAGCCTATCGTCGCGCATCCGAGAGTCACCGTCGTCGAAGCCGCGACGACGCTGATCTCAAAATTCAAAGAAAAGAAGAAGATATATCTTGACGACTATTTCGCCTCGAAGTCACGCTCCGAACTGATCGCTAAATTCATGGCGATCCTCGAGATGCTCAAAAGCGGACTGCTCAACATAAACCTCGATTCCGCCGAAGAAGAGGACGGAGTCGTGAACGCTTCCTCGCATATATCAGTCACTCTCAGGAAGAGCGCGGACAAAGAGGAGATCATGAAACTGTTTACCGAAGCGGAAGAATAAAACGTTTTGTTTGATAAAGGATACGATATGGACAACGAGATAATCGAAGAGATCAGAGAAGAAGAAAAAACCGAAGCGCCGGAAAAGAAAGGCGCGGAACCGCGGCCCGATCTGTCGGGCGACGTTCCGCGCTGCAGAAGGATAATCGAAGCGATCCTTTTCGCCGCCGGGCATCCAATGGAATATACGAAGCTCGCCGATACGCTCGGAACGACACCGGGCAACGTCAGAAAGATCGTTTCGGATTACGCTGCCGATTACAACTCCGACGGCACTCCGGAACGCGGCGTAATGCTTGTGACGTATCCCGACGCGTGCCAGCTTTGCACTAAGGAAGAATACGGTCTGCTCGTGAGATACGCGCTCGGGATAAGACGCGGCGGCAATCTATCCGCTTCGTCGCTTGAAGTCCTCGCTATCGTCGCGTACAACCAGCCTGTGACACGCGCGTTCGTCGACACGGTCAGAGGCGTCGATTCGAGTTACACGGTCTCCTCGCTCGTTGAGAAGAACCTCATCGAATCGTGCGGAAAGCTCGACGTTCCCGGTCATCCGCACGTGTACAGAACGACCGACGATTTTCTCCGCGTGTTCGGTCTCTCGTCTCTGGATGATCTTCCCGAAGTTCCGAGAGAGGAACCCGCCCCTGAAATGGGAGCGGATGTTATCTCCGACGAGGCGCAAAGCGGCAAAGATGAAGCCGAAACCGGCGGAGAGCCGGCGGAATGATGGTCGGTTGGATCATAGCGGGCTGCGTTCTGTTTCTGATCCTGCTGCTTCTCTTCTCCGTCGCCAAAGCCGAGATCAGATCCGACGGAACGCTGAGCCTCAAAGCGGGAATCGGGGTCATAATGATCCGGATCCTCCCGAAAAAAGAGAAGAAGCCGCCGAAGATCTCTTCTTTTTCACAAAAAAAGTATCTCAGAAAAATGAAGCGACAGGAAGAGAAAGCGAAAAAGAAAGAAGCGAAAAAGGCGCGCGGGAAGACAGAAAAAGAAAAGGCGGAAAAGAAGGAAAAACCGAAGAAATCCTTTTCCGAGAAATTCGACGAAGTAAAGAAACTGCTATCCGTCATCGTCGAGACCGCCGGAAAATACTCCAAGAAACTTCGTATCGCCATCAACGGTTTCAGGATCTCCGTCGGAGCGGAAGAAGCGTCCGACGTCGCGCTGAGGTACGGTGCTATAAGTCAAAGCGTATCCTATCTGCTTGAGTTTTTAGACGTCAATACCGACCTGACCGTGAAGGAAGGCGCCGTCGACGTTACCGCCGACTTTATAAGCGGGAAATTCGATCTGTTCGCCGACGTCTCCGTCGGTATAAGAGTGATCAACGTTTTGAGGATCGGGTTATCGGTCCTTGTTAAGAAAATAAAGAAAGGCTGAGTCCAGAAAGGGAAAGAAAATGGAAGAAAGCAACAAATTGAGAGAAATGATCGACGCGTCCCTCTCCAATATCAAAACAATGCTCGACGCAAACACTATAATCGGCGATCCCATAGTAACGGATTCGGGTACAACGCTCATTCCGGTTTCGAAGATCTCCGTAGGATACGTCTCGGGCGGTCTTGATTACAATAAAAAGAAGGGCGAAAAGGATCAGGATAAGAACGTTCCCGCGAATTTCGGAGGAGGCGGCGGAACGGGTATTTCCGTTTCTCCCGTTGCATTCATCGTCATCAGTCCCGAAGGAAAAGCGGAAATGCTGAACATAGCCGCAGCTTCTTCTACGGACGCCGCGTCCCAGATAGTCAATCTCGTCGACCGTTCACCCGAGATCATCGAAAAAATCAAAGGCATCTTCAAGAAAAAGGACAAAGATAATACAAAATAACCGTTTTTTCTCCGCTCCGACGAGCGTATCGTTCCGCGCCGTCGGATGAATCATAAACCGTGACTGATTTTATTATGTGAGGTCACGGGTAAAATGAAAAAACGGATCCGGGCGATATGCGCCGCCCTTTCGGTTTCCTTTTTGTTCTCATCCGTCTCCGTTCAAGCGGAGGCGAAAGATGCGGCGCCGCGCGTCTCAGCGGAGAGCGCCGTGCTGATCGAAGCGGACAGCGGCGACGTCGTCTTTGAGGTCGACGCGCGAAAAAAACTTCCCATGGCGAGCACTACGAAGATCATGACCGCGCTTGTCGCGCTGGACAGCGGCGGCCTCGACGAGCCTTTTCCCGTCCCTATGGAAGCGGTCGGCGTCGAGGGCTCATCCGTCTATCTGACTGAGGGCGAGACCGTTACGCTTCGTGATCTGCTATGGGCTCTCATGCTTGAAAGCGCAAACGACGCCGCGACGGCTATCGCTTACCGCGTTGCCGGATCGGTCGCGAAATTCGCCGATCTGATGAACGATAAAGCGAAACGACTCGAACTTTACGAAACTCATTTCACAAATCCGCACGGTCTGGACGATCCGGAACACTATACGACGGCGTTCGATCTTGCGAAACTTGCTTGCGCCGCGTTACGCGATCCCGAGTTTGAAAAGATCGTTTCGACGAGATCGACGGTCGCGTTCGGCGAAGGATCCGAGCGAACTCTCGTCAACCATAACAGACTGCTCTTTTCTCTGAACGGAGCGATCGGCGTAAAAACGGGTTTTACCAAAAGATCAGGCCGATGTCTCGTATCCGCGGTCAGGCGGGACGGCGTTCTCACCGTCGCCGTAACGCTCAACGACCCGAACGACTGGTCGGATCACAGAACTATGCACGAATACGGTCAATCCCTTTATCAAAACTTTAACCTCTCCGAACCGGGCACGATAAAAGTCGATCTGGCTGTTATCGGGGGGACGGCAAGCCGCGTCAGGTGTTCCTCATGCGACACGTTTTCAGCCGTTCTTAAAAGCGGACAAAAAGCAAAAGTGACCGTGGAAGCGCCGCGTTTCGTCGCCGCCCCGGTCAGACGCGGCGACGCGCTCGGAAAAGCCGTGTTCACGGCAGGCGGCAAAATTCTGGGTTCCGTTCCGCTTTACGCCGAAAACGACGTTGTGGAAAGACGGGAAAAACGCACGTTTTTTGAAAAAATACTTGAATTTCTCGGAAAAGCGACCGGATGATCTGATGGAAGAGATTAGAATACAAAAATATATCGCCGATTGCGGGGTCGCGTCAAGGCGCGCCGCAGAGGCGCTTGTCGAATCAGGGAAAGTCACCGTAAACGGCGTACGCGCAGTCGTCGGTCAGAAAGTGGTACCCGGTTCCGACGAAGTCAGAATAGACGGTAAAAAAGTTGAATTGCCGAACGGCGATAAAACTTACGTTCTTCTCAATAAGCCGGCGGGCGTTCTCTGTACCGCAAAAGACGACAGAGGCAGAAAAACCGTCTGCGACCTCGTTGTAATACCCGGGAAGCGTCTTTTCCCCGCAGGACGCCTCGATATGTATTCCGACGGGCTCATTATTCTCTCCGACGACGGAGAAGTCGTCAACCGGATAACGCATCCGTCGCACGATCTCACCAAAACTTACGTTGCCGAGGTCACGCGCGAAGTCACCGAAAATGACGTAATATCCATGTCATCGCCTATCGAGATCGACGGAAGAGCTACCTTGCCCGCAGCCGTTACCGTTCTTGAAGGAACTAAACTTGAATTCACTATCGGAGAAGGCAGAAACCGGCAGATCAGACGGCTCTGCGAACGCGCCGGGATCAAAATAAAAAAACTCACGAGAGTCCGGATCGGTCAGATCGCGGACAGCGCCCTGAAACCCGGAAAGTGGAGATATCTTACCGACCGGGAGATCGAATATCTGAAAGGACTTTGACTTTATGCTCATAGTAAGACCGGTTTCCGATCCCGACGAATCCGCACGGCTCTGCCTTGAATACGGCAGAACGCCGGGTTCCGACGTTATGGCGTATCATGCCGTCGAAGCCAAAGATCCGGACGACGGGTCGCCTGTCTCTCTCGGCCTTTGCCGCTTTACTCTCGCGGACGGAAAGGACGAGATTTTATCGCTTGATTTCGCCGCGGGAACACACGACGCCGAGGCGATGATCATAACGGCGCGCGCCGTTATGAGTTTCATGCACCGCTGCGGCGTCAAAACCGTTTACGCGTCGGATGATATTCCGGATGAACTTATCGCGCCGCTCGGATTCGGCATGACCGAAGGCAGATTATCTTTGAACCTGGAAGAGTTTTATAAAAGTCCCTGTCACTACAAGCCGTGACCGTTCGGCACGCCTTATGTCAACCGTTTATCTTTTTTCGGTTGACATTTTTTCTTTTTGTGGTAGAATAAAAACGGAATCAAAGCTAAGGCGTAAAGCAAAATGAAGAAGAAAAAATTTCCGATAAGGGAGATCACCGTCATAGCGCAGTTCGCCGCCCTGACAGCCGCCTGCTCATGGCTGCAGATCCCCGTGTTTCCGGTCCCTTTTACGATGCAGACTTTCGCCGTTTTTTTAACGGTTTACGTGCTCGGCGTCGAAAAGGGATTTTTGTCCGTGGCGGTTTATCTTCTTCTCGGCGCGGCAGGCCTTCCGGTCTTTTCAAAGTTTCAGGGAGGCGCGGGAGTGATCGCCGGTCCTACAGGAGGATACCTCGTAGGGTTCTTACTGACGACTCTGGCAACCGGGATCCTGCTCCGTTTATGCCGCGAGAGACCCGTACCCGTTTTTATTTCAATGGCGGCTGGCCTTATCATATGCTACTTTTTCGGGACCGCGTGGTTTATAATCCTCGGTCGGGCACAAGGAAACTCAATTACTCTCTCCGGCGCCCTTCATGCCGCAGTGCTGCCTTTCGTCATACCGGATACCTTAAAAATCATTCTTGCGATACTCATTGGCCGGAAGATAAAACCTGTTTCTGACAAATACCTTAAAAAGCATAAAAATGCGGAGGAATGAAACTATGGAGATCAGAGACTTTTTTCTTCAGAAACTAACAGACGCGAAAGGCGGATACGTATCCGGGGAATCCGTGGCGGAAATGATCGGCGTCAGCAGGAACGCCGTCAGCAAGGCCGCCGCGCAGTTGAGGCGCGAAGGGTTCATAATCGATTCAAGTCCTAAAAAAGGTTACAGGATATCACCCGAAAACCTGATGTGCCCCGGCTGCTGTATCTCCGGATATCTGAAATCCACCCCGCCGGCTATCATAACGGAGAATTCCGTGACGTCAACCAATGAAGAGGTCAAGAAACTCGCGCGGGAAGGGGCGCCGGAGGGTCTGCTGCTGACTGCGGAGGAACAGGTCGCCGGAAAGGGACGAGTCGGTAAAACGTTTTTCTCTCCGCGAGGAACCGGTATATATATGAGTATCCTTCTTTACCCTTTTTTCGCGGCGGCAGACGCCAAACTCATAACGACCTGCGCCGCCGTTGCCGTGTGCCGCGCGCTCGAACCGATATGCGACAAGCCGGTCAGGATCAAATGGGTCAACGACGTTTATTCCGGCTGCAGAAAAGTCTGCGGGATCCTGACCGAGGGTTCTTTTGACGTTGAGAGCGGAACGCTTTCCAAAGCGGTCCTCGGGGTCGGGATCAACCTCTTCCCTCCCGAATCGGGTTTCGGAATGCTCACCGGGATCGCGGGAACCGTTCTGAAAGACGCGCGGGACGGGTGGGACGTCAAAGGACGCGTTATCGCAGCGGTCTACGATAACTTCATGGAAGAATACCGACGTCTTCCGAAAGCGGAATTCATAGAAGAATATAAAAAAAGATCGTATCTTCCCGGGAAGAATATTACGGTATTGAAAAGAGACAGTAACCGGGATGCGATCGCAGTAAAGATCGGAGACGATCTGCGTCTGCTCGTCAGGTATGAAAACGGGGTCGAGGAATGGCTCGATTCCGGAGAGGTAAGCATTAAAGCAAAGTAAATATTTATCGCATTTCGATATTTTTTTATTGACTTCCACAGTTTTTCGTGATATAATGGACACAACACGAAAAGGAGGTCATCTTTTATGAACCAAAAAGCACTTTCACTTTGGCTTAAAATCGCCGTTATCGTACTCGCGTTTATAGGAATCTGCGCTTACGTCGTGATCATTCCCTCGTACGCTGTTTCGAAGTTAAGTGAATATCCGGAGTTTGCGGACAGATTCCTTCCGTGGCTTCTGTTTATCACCTTTACCGCAATCCCTGTCTATTTTGCTCTGACGCTTTGTTTCCTGATCGCCGTAAATATCGGCAAAGACAACTCGTTTTCACAGAAGAACGCGCGATATCTCAAATGGATAATGATCGACGTCGTCGTCGCTTGCGTTTATTTCTTTGTTGGCAACGTTGTTTTGTTCTTTTTAAGTATGAGTCATCCGGGAATCTTTCTTCTGTCTTTACTCGTCGTTCTTCTGGGATTCACTCTTGCGGTCGCAGCCGCCGTTTTGTCTCATCTTGTCGCAAAAGCCGCTTCTATCAAGGATGAGAACGACCTGACGATATAGGAGGAACTATGGGAAAGATAATATTCAATATCGACGTTATGCTCGCAAAACGCAAGATGAAACTCGGCGATCTTGCGGAACAGGTCGGAATAACGCCCGCCAATATGTCAGTCCTCAAAACGGGCAAAGCAAAGGCGATAAGGATCTCAACGCTGACGCGCCTGTGCCAAGTTCTTAAATGTCAACCCGGAGATATACTTGAATACTCCGAAGAAGAATAAAAGCCATGATAACTCCCGAATCGGGAGTTATCATTCTTTTTTCTGTCTATTTCGTTGTATTATATACGTTTTTGTGATAAAATAATAGAAACGACCGGAACGGATCGGAGGCGGTAACTTGATCGAACTTGAGAAGATTTATTTTGAGCATTCCGAGAGTATTTTCAGGTTTCTTTTCAGAATGAGCGGAGATTCCGCTCTGTCCGAAGAGGTGACCGGGAAAACTTTCGGCGAAGCTCTGGCGAACGCCGCGGGCTATTCCGGCTCTTTCAAGATCCGTTCGTGGCTCAGTTACATCGCTTACAATGAGTACAAAAAGCACCTCAGAAGGACGAGGAGCGAAGAGAAGAGCAATAGAGAACTGAAACCGGGCGAGGCGATCAGAAAAAGCATCCTTTCTCTGCCCGAACCGTACTGCCGTACCCTGACGCTTCGTCTTTACGCAGGTCTTCCTTTCTCGGAGATCGCTGCGCTCGAGGGACTGTCGCAGAATTCGGTCAAGGTGATCTACTGCAGAGCAAAAAGAAAGTTATCAGAGGTGATGTGATTATGAAACTTACTTGCGATATGGTCACCGATCTGTATCCGCTTTATAAGGACGGACTCGCGAGCCCGGACACGAGGGACGCGATCAAGGAACATCTGAAAGAATGCGACGACTGCCGTAACTTTTACAGACGTTATCCTTTTCAGGATAAATTCCTGAGAAGATCCGCCGCCGACGTTTTTGACAATCCCACGCATACTTCGTCCGTTACGGACGGATTCAACAGTTTCGCAAAAAAAATGCGCAGGAACAAAAAGATAAAGATCGCGCTGGCGTGTCTGGTCGCCGCAGCGGTCGCCGTCTTTGCATTCTTCAAATATTTCATGCCGGAACAGAAGAAATAATAAACAAACGGGGCTCACCTTTTCGGGTGAGCCCCGTTTTCATTCAGCCGCCGTTCGGCGGCTTTTTCTTTTTGTTCCTCAGCGGGCGAATTCGCGGAAGATGAAGGTAACGCACTGGACGCGCGTGCAGGTATCGTCGGGACAGAACGCCGTTTCGGATACGCCCTGCGTGATACCTTTCTCTATCGCCCAAAGAACCGCGTCGTAGTACCACTCACCGGGCACAACGTCCTCAAACTTCGTTTCCGTCACGGCGGGAGGTTCACAACCCTCCATTCTCCACAGGAACGTGACGACCTGAGAGCGCGAGCACGGTTCGTCGGGACTGAAGGTCGTGCTGCTTGTTCCGAGCGTGATATGGTTCTCGTATGCCCACAGGACAGCCGTATAGTACCACGTACCCGGTACAACGTCCTTGAAGGGGCTCGACGTGAGGGTGGTCTCCGGCTGGCCCACGGTCCTCCACAGGAACGTGACGAATTGCGCTCTCGTGCAGTCTTCGTCCGGGGAGAACGTCGTCGCGCTCGTTCCGTACGTCACGTGATTGACTACAGCCCAGTCGACAGTGATATGGACCCATTCCTCGGCTGACGGTACGTCGGTGAACGCTTTGCTCGGACACGTCGGTCCGCCGTCGCACGATACCGCCGGGACAGTCACTTCTTTGATCTGCTCGCCGAACAGCTCGTTATCGAAGACCGCGGAATAATAGCCGCTGCCCTCCGCCTTGTAAGTCGAGCATTGCGTCAGAACGAAATTCGTCTTAACGGTCTCCGTGATCACGTGGGTCGAATCCCGTCCGCAGATCACCGTCGCGGTAACCGAAGCGTCGTCTTCGGACCATACGTATTCGGGCTTGCCCCAGTCGTGGTCCTGCGCTTTCAGTATCTCGCTCTTTTCGTCGGTATACGTCTTTCCGTTAAACGTTACGGACGCTTTGTATACCACCAGTCCGTCTTTTTCGCAGGTCGGTTCGGTACGGGAGGGAGATATCGTCGCAGTCTCCGTCGTCACGTGGTTTTTGTCGTTCTTGCACGTGAATACCGCATCGGCCTCAGTGTATCCGGTCCAGTTCCATTCGGTCAGCTCGTACGCGTGGCCGATCGGATCGAGTGTTTCCGTCGCTTGATCTTTGTAAGTATTGTCCTCGAAGGTCACTTCAGCCGTGTAAACGATCTTTCCTGTCCCCTCGCACGTCGGTTCCGTACGCTCGGGCGTGATCGTCGCTTTTGCCGTCGTTACGTGATTTTTGTCATTCTTGCACGTGAACGTGGCGATCGCTTCCGTGTATCCCGTCCAGTTCCATTCGGTAAACTCGTACGCGTGACCGGTGGCTTTCAGCGTTTCGGTCTTCTTATCGGTATACGTCTTCCCGTTCAGAACGACCGTCGCCGTGTAAACGACCTTTCCTGCCGTCTCGCACGTCGGCTCGGTGCGCTCTGCCTTGATATCGGCCGGCATCGTCACGTCGCCGCTGCCGTTCTTGTCAGTGAAGGATGCTTCGGCGGATGCATAGCCGTCCCATGCCCAGCCGGTCAGCTCATAGTCGCGGCCGAGCGCCGGGATGACCTCGGTCTTTTGATCCTTATACGTATTGTTTTCAAATACGACTTCAGCAGTGTAAACTATCTTGCCGTCGTCGTCCGCCGTCGGTTCCGTACGCTCGGGCGTGATCGTCGCTTTTGCCGTCGTTACGTGGTTTTTGTCATTCTTGCACGTGAACGTGGCGATCGCTTCCGTGTATCCCGTCCAGTCCCATCCGGTCAGTTCGTATGCGTGACCGGTGGCTTTAAGCGTTTCGGTCTTCTGATCGGAATACTTATTGCCGTCTATGGTAACGGAAGCCGTATAGACGATCTTGCCCGTGCCCTCGCAGGTCGGCTCGGTCCGGACGGGAGTCACCGCCGCTTCCATCGTGGACTTGTGGTCCTCGTTTCTGGAACACGTGAGCTGAGCAGTGGCTTTCTCGTATCCGTTCCATTCCCAACCGGTCACCGTGTAGGCGTGGCCGAGTTTTCCAATGGGAACGTTAACGGTATTCAAATAGTTATTGTTCCGGAAGACAGCCGTTGCGGTGTATGCGATATTGCCCGCCTCCGTGCAGGTGGCGGGAGTCGTCACAGCTGTCACGTTTTTGGTCGTGACTCTCTCCGTGCGGCTCGGGTCTGTTATACATTTGAATGAGGCCGTGGCGGAACTGTGATCGTCGGACCACTTCCATTCGGGTTCCGCGTAAACGTTCTCGATAAACTTATATTTGACGTTATAGTCCTTATCACTGTCGGCAGGTACGATGACGGGATCCCAGCCCTCGAAGACGTATGAATAATCCACGTCCCCTTCCTTGACGGGCGCGGGACCGCGGTAGACCGGAAGCTGTCCCGCGGTGACCGCAGCCTCATAAAGCGGTTTTCCGTCGTCGCCGAGGAACCTTACCGTATAAACGGACGGCGTCCACTGCGCGTACAGCGTGGAGTCGCATTCCACGAGGAAATCTTTTCCGGGAGCGCAAGACTTGCCCGATCCGTCCGCTTTGGTGTTCCACTCGGTGAAATCGTATCCCTTTCTTGTGAAGGAACACTCGGGAAGCGTTACGATACTTCCGGTCTTTGCGCTTATCTGAGGAACGTTCCCGGTACCGCCGTGGCCGTCGAATGAAACGGCCGGTTCACGGACGGATCCGTCGGTGACCAGATACAGTTCGGAAAGCTGGAAGGTGCTGCCTTTACCCAGGCCGCGGAACGTAATGCGGAAAGTATTATATTCCCGGTCGTTGCCGATCTTTCGGCATATCTCGGCGAAATCGGCAGCCGGTAAACTCTGATCCTGCAGTTTGCCGTCCAGCATGATCCAGGTCCCGTCCCCGCTCAGAGCTTCAAGCGTCCAGTTCTTCGGGTTACTGCCGGAGTTACTCGAAGTGTCATCGGCGGTTATAAGAACGTAACCGAGAGGCTTCACGTACTCGTCGGTCGTGAATTCAAGAGACCAGGATCCATCGGCACGTACGCCCGTGCACCATTTGGCCGCAGTGCCGTCCAGCAGATTGAAGTACTCCTCATTTTCGTAGCCCTTATACTGCGAGTCGTCCTGCGGTACGCCGTCCACCTGCTCGGTGAACTGGTCGTACACCTTCAAGGCGGTATATTTTTGATAATGAGTTCCGTCAAGCCACTGGGCGTAAAGATCCAGCGCGCCGTCGACGGTTATCACGGCGTAATTCTCATAAGTTTTCCCGGAACCGTCCGCGGCGGTGTTCCAGTTGAGGAAGAACTTTCCTTCGTGATCAAACGGGTTGGAGAGCATCACGGAGCTTCCGTTGTCGGTTTCGACCGGGCTCGTTTTGTCCGTTCCGTCGTTGCTGTGCAGGATCAAGGGTCTGCGCACGTCGACGTTTTCGTCTGCGACGATCAGATACGCGTCAAGGAGTTCAAGAGCGGACGACGGACCTTCCCAGACGATGCGGTAGTAACTGTAATAGTCGTCGCCCACACTGCCGAGATTTGCGTAAACAACGTGTCCCGCAAGGGAGAGCGACGCGCCGTCGCCCGACGCCAGCAGAGTCCATGCACCGCTGCCGTTTACTTTGCCTTCGAGCCGCCAGCCCGGAGGCGCGGAGCAGACGTTCCCTGACGTCACGAATGCGATCGCCGACGGTCTGACCGCGTCGTTTGACCTGAAGTCTATCACGGTCGATTCGCCGGAACCGATCGCGCCGCCGGTCCAGGACGTACCGTTATTATTATCGAACAAAGCGCCTGCCGCGGAAGAAGCATACCCGTGATACGGCGTACCCTTCAGCCACTGCGCGTACAGGGTGACGTCCGCGCCGATCGAGTCTCCGCAGTTATAGGGCGTACCGGAACCGTCTGCTGCGGTATTCCAACCGACGAGGATATAACCGTCGCGGCTGAAAGGGGAAGGCGGAAGCGTTCCGCCGAATCTCCTGACGCCGTATTGCCCCGCGGAACCGGATCCTCCGTTGGGATCGATAGTGGCGATCCGACAAAGCGCGCGGATCTCCGGATGATCTCCGCCTGCGACCCAAACGCCCGAACTCCATCCGCCCGCGACGATCGGTCCTGATCCGCAGAAATCTGCCGCGGATCTGAAGCCGACGTTGGTAGAGGATCCCGTTGAGATCGCCCCCGAAGCGGTTCCGGAAAGTGCGAAGCAGTTTTTCACCGTGCCTTTGACGTTTTCTCCGATGACGCCGCCGACGTTTTTAGAACCGGTGACCGAACCGGAGTAATGGAAGCAATTCTCCAGATTACCGGTATAGATATAACCGGTCACGCCGCCTACAGTACTGCCCGATACGGTTCCGACGTGGTAACAGTTCGAGGCTCCTCCGCCTGAAACAGCGCCCAGAACGCCGCCGCTGTATGTGTTTGCCCCGGTGGATGAAACGTTTCCGTAGAAGGAACAGGATTCAACCCTGCCTCCCAGGCTGACGCCGAGAACGCCGCCCACGCACGAGCCGGTCAGGTTCGACGAGCTGCTGACGGATCCGTGGACCTCAAGATTCTTTATCAAGGCGTAGCTCGCTCCGAACAGACCCGCATGGCCAACGTTTCCGCTGACCTTCAAATTATAAACGGTGTGGCCCTGTCCGTCGAACGTGCCTCTGTAAGCCCGCGAGTTCGTTCCGATAGGCGTCCAGTCGCTCACGCTGCTCATATCGAGATCCGCGCAAAGATAGACGGTGGTACCGCTGAAATCGTAATTCCCGGAGTTGACTTTATCGCGCAGATCGGCGAGATTCCGGACGGTGTAGATCCGGACTGTCTTCGGCATCGGATCCGGGTTCTCGTCGGGACCCACGTTATTGTACGCAGGGACGCTGGGCTCGATCTGGAGTTTCGGCCTGTCGCTTTGCATAGTATAAATACTGGTGAAATCGAAACCAGTGAAGCTTGATTGGTCTTTAAATTTCTTTCCCCCGCCCCAGTGGTCGAGGTAATCGTACTGCCCGCCTTCGCTTGAGATCTCCCCTTTTCCGTTTATGGGTCCCAAAGCAGAAGTGTGTTTCCAATAGTTATTTTTAAACGTCGGGCTGGTATACCTACTGTCGTAGTAACCCAGCAGTGCGCCGCGAGTCCCGGCAAAATACGCCTGACTGATAATGCCCGTGAAGTTGAAACACGTCTGCATCAGGGAAGTTGCACGCATCTCGCCCACAATGCCTCCCGCGCGGTCATATCCCGATACCTGGGCAGTATTGTAACTGTTTTGGACCGTGGCGTTATACAAATATCCGACGATGCCGCCCACGCGGTCTCCGTCGGGGGCGGTGATCTTGGCGTTCGGGTTGTTGTTGGCGCATTGATCGATCACTGTGTACCAATCCGCCTTTCCGACGATACCGCCGGCGCACGCGCTCGTGTAATGAAGTGTCAGTCCTTCCCACCAGATTTTTGCAGAAGCAGAAACGTTTCCGGTATTAATGCATTTTTGTACGGTTGTATAATTTTTGCCGTTGTGCGGATTTCCGGTATCGTAAGTATATCCCGCTATACCGCCGGCTTCTTTATATCCTTGGACGTCGGAATAATTCCTGCATAGTTCGACGTTGGTGTGTGAAGTCCAGCCCACGATACCGCCTATGCGTTTGCCGTTGCTGCCGCCGCTGATAGCGGCGTAGTTGACACATTTTGAGATCGTCATTCCGCTGGAATAACCGACGATACCGCCCACTCCGGAGTTGGATTCTCCTCCGACGTTACAGGTAACGTTTCCATGGTTATAACACTTCTCAACGTTGCAGCCGGCAACGCCGACGATACCGCCGGTCATATACGTACCGACGACGGAGCCTTTGTTCTCGCATTGCGATGTAGTCCCGCTGATGGAGGTCCTGCCGATGATACCGCCGACGCCGTCTCCGCTCGCGTCGCCGGTGCCCGTGATACTACCCGTATTGAGGCAATCGGAAACCGATGCTGAACAGTCTCCGACGATCCCGCCGACCTGAAGCGTTCCGGTAACGTTTCCGTTATTGGTAAGTTTGGTATAATTGCCGGAACTGCCGTTCACTCCGAGGATACCGCCGGTGCTTTTGCCGCCGGAAACGGTGCCGTTGTTCACGCAGTCCGAGATAGTGTTGCCGCTGCCCGCCTGACCGACGATCCCGCCGACGTCCTGCTTTCCGTTGCCGTTCACCGAGTTGCCGTTGGTGCAATTCGATACGTTACAATTGTCCTGCAGTGAGCCGACGATGCCGCCCGCATATCCGGCAGGCGCATTGATATAACCGGTATTGGTACAGTTCGTAACGCTCTTTGAACCCGAAATGATCCCGACTATACCGCCGGTCCCTTCGCCGGCGTAGATCTGGGCTGTGTTGCTGCAGCCGGTGATATCGCCGCCGTTGGCGCGACCGACGATGCCGCCCGCATACGCGGTACTGCCGGTTCTAGCATTAACATTGCCGGTATTAGTACAGTCAGCCACGTCTCCGCTCGATTCTCCGACTATTCCGCCGATCAAACCCGCCGTGGTGGAGATCTGCCCTCCGTTGGCGCATCCGGTGATCTTGCCGTGATTGGCTCCGGCGATACCTCCGACGTGGGTCGACGAACCTGAAACGGTCGCCGTGTTGGTGCAGCCGGTGATCTCGGCGTTCGATTCGTTGCTGCCAACGATGCCGCCGATGGGATCAAACTCGCCGCCTTTGACTTCTCCATTGTTGACGCAGCCCGAAACCGTGCCGCAATTTGCGCCGACCACGCCGCCCGATATATTCGAGCCTGCGGTGAACGCGATCAGGTTCTTACAGCCGCTCACGGACCCGCCCGCCATGCAGTAGCCCACGACGCCGCCGACGCCGTTGTTCTTACCGGTGATCGTGCCGGAGTTTTCGCAATCGCGCACAGTGCCGTGCACGATGCCGGCCGCTCCGCCGACCGAAAAGACGCCGTTCACCGCGCCGCTGTTCTTACTGTTTTCCAAAAGACCGCTGGGAACGGTCCCGTCCGCGGTCTCACCGATCTTGCCGACAAGGCCGCCTACGCAGTCTTCGCCCGTAACGTTTCCCTTATTCCGGCAGTTACGTACGGCGCCGGTGTTGAACACGGTGCCGGCAATGCCGCCCGTGTGATCGTGACCTGTGACCGAACCCTCGTTGACGCAGTTATCCACCGTGCAGGTACCGGCGCCCAAGATACCTCCCGCTACGTCTCCCGCGCAGGTCACGACGGCGCTGCCCGTATTGGTGCAACGGTCGATCGGCGCGTCGGACGTCGAGAGACCCGCGATACCGCCGACGGTTCCGTGGCCGGAGACGGCGCCGCTGTTTTCGCAGTTCGAAACGGGAGAACTGGCGGATCCGACGATCCCTCCCACTTCTGTCCCGCTGCCTGTGACCGTGCCGTCCTCCGTGTTCCGGCAATCGGAAACGCCGCTGTTGCCGTACAGGTAAGCGACGATACCCGCCACGTACTGAGTACCGGAAACCGCCGCGGCGTTGGTACAGCCGGAAACCTCCGATCCATCGCCGCCGTATCCTACGATACCGCCGGTGTATATATCAGAGCCGTTGACTCCGCCGCTGTTGGTACAGTCCTTGACGACCGCGAGCGCCGCGCCGGCGATTCCGCCGACAGCCCCTTTACCTTCAACATTTCCGGTATTCGAGCATGAAGTTACGCTTCCTTTGGTGCCGCCGACGATGCCGCCGATATTACCGTTTGTTAAACTCATGACAGCGCCGTTGTTGGTGCAGGCAGTGACGACGTCGCAGTAGCCCGCGATGCCTCCTGCATACTCGCCGCCGGTAACGCTGCCGTCGTTGGTCAGTCCGTTCACCTCACACTTTGCCATACCGATCAGACCGCCGACGTAACGCGCACCGATGACCGTGCCTTCGTTGCGCACGTGTTCAGCTTTTCCGTTTGCGTCCAGGTAGCCGATGACGCCGCCCGTTCTCTCGTCGCTGCCTGTCACCGTGCCTCCTGAAAGGTTGGCGCAGTCGCTGACGAGGCAGTAGGCGACACCGATGACGCCGCCCACCTGGGATACGCCGCTGACGTCGACGTTGTTGGTACATCCGCTGATAAGGCCGGTGCTGTGCGCGCCGCCCGCGCATCCGCCGACGCTGACACCGCCCGTAACGCTGCCGTGATTCTCGCAGTTCTTCATCGACCCGAAGAGGTAGCCGCCGACGCCGCCCACGGCAGGCGCTTTGACTTCTCCCTCTACGTTCGTTACGCCGTCGATGTTGCCGTGGTTGTCACAGTTTTCGACGAGGCCGTAAGTGCATCCGACAATGCCGCCGACGCGGCCTTCGCTGCCGGTACAGATCACGGCGCCTTCGTTACCGCAGGTGTGGATATCCTTCGTAGTCCAGCCAACGACGCCGCCGACGCCGTACGCGCCGGTGACGCTGCCGTAATTACCGCAGCTCTTGATGAAGCAGTTTGAAATACCCGCGACGCCTCCGACGTACTTTCCGTCCGCGGAAGTGACGGAAGATCCGCCCATACCTAAGCAGCCGCTGATGCTGCTGTATTTATCGATCGCGCCGACGACGCCCCCGGTGAAGTCTCCGCCGGAGACCGCGCCGAAGTTGATGCAGCCCTCAATGCTGCCTTCGGCGATACGTCCCGCGATACCGCCGTTGAGCATGGATGCGCCGGTCACCGTGCCGTAGTTTTCGCATGATTTCACCACGCCTCCGTTGCAGCTGTCGCCGACGATACCGCCGGCAAAGTCGTCTCCGTTAACGGTGCCGTTGTTGATGCAGCTGTCGACGGTGCTGCCGTTGTTCCAGCCGACGATGCCGCCGAAGGCGTTGGCTGTGACCGTGATCGTGATGGTGCCGTTCTCACTGGTCGCGATACCGAGACCGTAGGGACTGCGGCCCGTCAGTTCGCCGGTAAAAGTGCATTCCGTCACAAGACCTTCGCCGGTGGCGTTGGAGCCCGGATCGTTCAGCGCGTCGTTATGGCTGCCCGCCCCTGCGATGTTGTTTGCCCATCCGACAACGCCTCCGATACCGGTACCGGACCCGTTGATCTCTGCATTGACTTCGCAGAATGCGACGCACGCGTCCTTGCCGGAGCAGCCCGCGATACCGCCTACGTAGTCGCAGCCCGAGACCGTACCCGAGAAGGTACAGTTGTAGATCTCGCCGTAATTGCATCCCGCGATACCGCCTACGTAGTTATTGCCGCTGACCGCTGCGGCTGAAACGCTCAGACTCTCGACCCCGCCGGTCACGCAGCCGAACAGGCCTGCGTAGTCCCCGTCGCTTTTGATTGCAAGCCCGGAGATGACGTGACCTTTACCCAAAAACGTTCCGGCGAACGTGATATCCCAGGCGCATCCGATCGGCGTCCAGTTCTCGTCGCTCAGCGTCAGATCATCCGTCAATGAGAAATACTGACCGGAGCAGGAGTTGCCCGCGTTGACGATCCCGGCGAGCGCCTTAAGATCTTCAACGGAGGATATCTTGAAGGGGTCGGACTTGGAGCCGCTGCCTCCGAAAGTCTCTTCGGGCTTTACGTCGAAAGTTCCCGTCCGGTGTACGGCAGAGACCACCGGTTCCGGATCGGGTTTTTTATCCGATCTTATATTGACCGAGAACTCGCCCGAGGGAGCCGCATATGTTTTTGTAAGGTCCGCAGGCGCGTCGCCGCTTATTTCAAACGGCTGCGCGGACGCGGCGAGAACTCTCTCAAAGTCCTGTCGGCCGTCGCTCAAAGGAGGAGTAAACTCCGCAGGTTTGAGATCATCCTGCAACAGATCCGTTTTCGCCGCGTCCCTTTTGATATCAACGACGTTCACGTCCTCTGTGAGCGCGTTCGCCGCGACCTCCGGGATCAGACAAAGGCACATCGCCAACGTCAGGATCAGAGCAAAAAAGCGTTTTGTCAGCATAAAGCAAACCCCTCTCTGAATTAAAGAAGAAACAACTTGAATATTTATTTTAAATATAACATACTTTTACATAGGTTTCTACATTTGGAGTTATTTTTTTGAATTTTTATATGTTTGTAATCCGAATTTGGCGGCGATGAATATGTTAGGCGAGATACTCAACGGCGCAGTTCTGCCTTTATCTCTGACGTTTTGCGGTATTATTCTCGCTTTCAGGGTAAGACTGTTTCGCATCCTATCTCCCGCGGGTTTTTTTCGGGATCTGAAATCTGCGGGAACCGGAAGCGGGACCTCTCCTTTCGTTTCATTATGTACCGCGCTCGCGGGGACTCTCGGGGTAGGAAATATAGCGGGGGTCGCGACCGCGATCGGTTCCGGCGGCCCCGGAGCCGTTTTCTGGATGTGGGTCGGTTCGCT
Organism: Clostridia bacterium; assembly: GCA_017428635.1. Lineage (GTDB taxonomy): Bacteria > Bacillota > Clostridia > Oscillospirales > CAG-272 > RUG11130. The sequence continues at coordinate 32,322 of JAFRQK010000008.1, forward strand.
TATCTCAACGTCGGTCAAATACGGCGAGGTAACGCTTGCCGTAAAATACAGACGCGTCTCGAAAGAAGGTTTTTACGGAGGAACGCCGTACACGATCAGAGACGGACTGGCAGACAGGATCGGACGCCGACCCGCGGCAGGCCTCGGCGGTCTGTTCGCCGTTCTGTGCGTTGTAAATTCGCTCGTTATGGGAAACCTGATACAGTCAAATTCCGCCGCCTCGATCACCGGAGACGGAAGGATCCGCGTTATCGTCTGTCTTCTTCTCGCGACCGGAGTTGCCGCCGTCGCGGTCTCTGGTCCGGGTAGGATATGGAAAGTGACCTCCGCGCTTATTCCAGTCCTTTCGTTGATCTACATATCGCTGTCGGCGTACGTGATCGTATCAAACGTTTCCCTTTTGCCGACTGTTTTCCGCGATATTTTCTCAGGCGCTTTCGGATTTCGCGCAGCCGCGGGCGGCGCCGCTGGGTTCGGAATGAAAGAAGCGATCAGATTCGGAGTGACGAGGGGGATCTTTTCCAACGAAGCGGGATGCGGTACGTCTCCGACTGCACACGCCGCGTCAAACGTCGACTCGCCTCATAAACAAGGCTGCTTCGGGATCTTCGAAGTTGTTTTCGACACGCCCGTACTGTGCACCATGACAGCGGCCGTCGTCCTGATAGGCCGGTTGAAATACGGGATCACGGGCAGCGGAGGAGTCGGCGATACGCTTTTCGTTTTCGGTAAACTCGCCGGCCCGTGCGCGTATTTTCTCACCGGCATCTCCGTTTTTCTGTTCGCCTATGCGACGGTGATAGCGCAGTTATATTACGGCCGGACCGCCCTGCGGTATCTGACGCCGTCGAGGATCGCGGGAAAATTATTCGGCATCCTGACGGTCGCGGTTTCCGCGATCGGAGGGTTCATGAAGCCTGCGATAATATGGCCCGTCGCCGATTCCGTCGTGGGAATCATGACGGTTATTAATACGGCGGTGCTGATCGCGCTGTCGGGGGCGATCTCAAAAGAAGCGGAAGACGGATTAAAACGAAGAAAAATAAAGAGGACGCGCGGTTGATACCGCACGTCCTCTTCCGTTATTTCTTTCTGAAATGATATCTCTTCGGGATCCCGGGCACCGCGGGTTTCTCCGGCGCGTCGCCGAGAGAGAACTCGTACAGATCCACGAAATCCGACGCGGGCTTTGCCTCTTCGAAATCGTCGAGTTCAATCTCGTTGAGGTCAAATTTCAAAGTATCCGACTTGTCGATCTCTTCCGCGTTTTCGTCCTCTTCGTATCCTGCCGCTCCGAATGCGGCGGGACCGACCGGCCCGTCAAGATCGCCGTCATCCGGACCGTCTCCGCCCGGTGAAGCGGGAGGATTGCGTCTCTTCTTTCCGAACCGGACGAGGAGGAAGATTATTATCGCCACGATAAGCGTTGCGATCGCGGCAACGGTAAAGAAGAGTTTGAAATTGTATTTGTAAACGAGTCTCGTTTTCTGTTCTTCGGGTCCCTTATCGTTTTCTTCCGTCTCCGGTCCGGTCTCACCGGTCTCTGCCGTTTCGTCTCCGACAGGCGCGGTTTCCGTCTCGCCTTCTTTTTCGGAAGTATAAGTAACGACGACCGTGACGTCCGCGGATGCCATGTCGCCCTCGACTTTTTGCTTGTCGGGCTTATATCCTTTTATCTCCGGCGACGTAACGCTGTAATGCTCTCCTCCGTTGAGTTCCGCCGTATAAGGCTCGTGCATCTCGTAGCCTCTGGTATTCTGATACCTGACGGTCAGAGTGAACGTCTCCTTACCGACGATCTCGAAGGTGTGCTCGGCGGAACCTTTAACGAATCCTTTACCCGTTATGATGATCTTTCCCTCTCCGGGACCCACGTTGTCGGCGTATTCAACGGTGTAATGAACGTTTTCGGTAAGTTTTATTCCTTTCAGAAATACTTCGACCGGAGGTTTCTGTTCCTGCTTGTTATAAGTACGGGTCTCGTCATAGGTACACTCAAGAACGTCGGCGTTGACGGAGGAGAGGCGGCCGTCGGTTTCGAACGTACAGTCGTCCGAAGTCACCCCGGCTTTCATGGCGTAGTCGTCGCCGAAGCAGTAGATATCGTCTCCGGACAACAGATAACCGGAGAAGAGCGAATTACCGTCAAGATAATAGGTCGAACCGTCCAGCACGAGAAGCTGGCCGGGCAGGGTGAGTCTTCCTTCTGCGTCGTAAGTATTGCCGTCAACGGTCTGTCCTTTGACCATCTTACCGTCGGCGTCGAAATAGTATATACCGTCGTCGATCCTCACGGATCCGTAACAGATGACGTTATTGATGAGATAGTAGGTCGCTCCGTTCACCGTAACGGTCGATCCCGAACCAATAAGATATCCGTTCCCGTCGAACGATCTTTCGACGCCGTCGATGCTGATCGTTCCAGAGTTGATGTATCCGCCCGCGGAAGAATCGTAAAACCTGATATGGTTCCCTTCGATCTTCCATCCGGTCGGTGTAAGGTCGGGGTTTTTCGAATAAGTCACGACGATCGCAACGTCGCCGTCTTCAACGCTGCCCTGTACGCGCGCCAGATCGGGCGTATATCCCCCGACAGCGGGAGACGGAACGTCATATGCTGAATAAACGTAAAGATTTCTCACGTACTGATCCGACGCCGCGGTCCCGTCCTGGAAAAGATAACTGATCCTGAGCGTCACGGTAGGTTTTTCGGTGATCGGCGAGAACTCGGAAAGAACATCGAAAGCATACGATTGAGCGGTAGATCCGGAATATCCGCGAATGGGAACTCCGGACGCGATCGCGCCGGCAGAGATCGCGCAGTTAGGGTTGAGAACGGTAACGCTCGACACTGATCCGAACGAAAAAACGCCGGGTGAGATCGACGTGACGTCTTCGGGAATAATGACGTCTCCGCCGGTGCCGTAATAACCGGTCAGAGTCCCTCCCTCAATGACGAAATCGGATCTCGAAGCAAAAACGCCGAACCCGAGAAGAAGGCAGATCGCAAAAGTGACCGCCAGAACCGCAGCTGTTTTTTTCATTGTCAGTTTATCCTCCTATCGGAGCTTGCGTTCCGATGAATAACTCTCGAAATTACTTCGATCATAATGATATCAAATCGACGTCGTATTGTCAATAGTTTTGCGTTCAATACCGCCCCGGAAAGTCCCTTTCCGGTTGACTTGCATCGATCTATGAGTTATACTTATCATAATGGCAAAATTCCTACGTTTTATACCTTTTCCCGCGGGGTTACGTAATCCGGAGGAAAGCATGAAAGACGGTGTGATCAAAAGACGCGACCTTTTTCGCGAAATAACGCTCAAAACGTTCACGGATGATATGAAGACCCGACGGTTTACGTCGCGCGAGATGATCGGCTTCTTTCTTACCTATTTCTTCGGCTTTTTCAAAGATGAACAAGTATTCGCCGTGTTCTTCGATCAAAAAAACAGATACGCGGGAATGCTCCATATTCAGGACGGAGTTCTGCTCGTCCCCTCTCCCCTCGCCGAGTCGATAGAAAAAAGCGGAAAGGAACTCGGCGCCGCATCTTTCGTTCTTGCGCATAACCATCCCGGAGTTCCCGCCGCCCCGTCCGCGGAAGACGTTCTTTCGACCGCAGCGGTAAGAAATTACTTTGATGGGACGCCGCTTGTTTTTCTCGACCATTTCATTATTTCGGGAAACGATTTTTCGACTATGCTGACCGATACGCTCTGGAAAAAGAGATACGACGGAGGAAGAACGGCGCTGTTCTGATCCCGATCACGATGAAAGGAGAGTACGTCCCGTGAAATACGACAGATCGCACGGTTTCGTCAAGATAAGAGCGGACGAGCTCTCTTCTTTAGCCGTCAAGCGCGGGGAAAAAAACGCCCTTTTCTCTCTTTTTTCCGTTTGCGATACGCCTGACGGGGGGGCCGACCTTACGTCCGAGCTTTCATCTTTCGACTTTAAGGAGAACGGCAGAGAGATCTCGCTTTGCGTTTCGGGCAACGTAAAATATACGGACGGTGAAGACCGGCTCACCGTATTGTCAAACAAAAAAGTAAGAAAAATACCCGATATCGTCAACCCGGCGTACGACCGGGCGTTTTTTGCGCTCTCGGCCGTAAACGCTTTTATCGTCTGTTCGGCCGCCGGCCGCGGATCGGTCAGGCTCGTCATGTCTTTTGAAAAAGAAGAAGAGACCGCATCATGCTGCGGAGTGCTCGAACTCGATCTTCTTTCAAAAACGGTCGGTCTTCTTATCTCCCGGGCGCTCCCGCTCATAACGCTCGCTTGCGAAAGAGGGTCGGTGTGCCGTGATGAGCTCGCCGCTCTCAAATTCCCGTACGGGACGACGAGAGAAGGTCAGAGAGATCTTATGATCGAAACGATGCGCGTTATTCGAACGGGCGACAGGCTGCTCGCCTGCGCGCCTACGGGTATCGGTAAAACGGTCTCCGTCCTTTACCCGGCTCTCAAGTCGGTAGGCGCGGGACTCTCGGACAAGATCTTTTATCTCACGTCCAAGGGGTTGACGGGTAAAGCCGCGTCCGATCTGCTCTCGCGCATATCGAACGAAGCGCCGCATCTGAGGAGCATAACCCTGGAGGCGAAAGAAAATCTATGTCCGGGCAGAGGGGTCAAAGACGGATGTTTCGACTGCCCTCTCAACGCCGATCTGCCGTCAGGCGATACGTTTTTGCCCGTCGAGTACCGTCTCGCCGCCGCCGCGGGAGAGGTTTGCGCCCGGGGCGCCGCGGCCGCCAGGTCCTCCCTTCTGGAAGCGGCCGAAAAGTACAGAATCTGTCCGCACGAGCTCTCACTCAAAGTCAGCGAGTTCTGCGACGTTATCATATGCGACTACAATTACGCGTTTGACGGAGAGATCAAACTCCGCCGCTATTTCGGCGAAAAAGGAAACCCGGACGGCGAAAAATACGTTTTTCTCGTCGACGAAGCGCACAACCTTCCCGACAGGATAAGGGATACTTATTCGGCCTCTCTGAAACCGACGGATTTCGGTGAAATATTCGACCTTATAAAATCGGGAGCCGTCAGAGACGAAAAAGTCGAGGACGCGCTCGGCGATCTGTTTTCGGCGTTTGCCGACGTACTGGAAAGCTGCGACGATTCCTCTTCTCTTCGGCAAACGTCAAGCGGAGAGGCGCTCACCGGTTACTCGTCTCTTCCCGAAACGCCGCCGGATCTGTATTCCGCCCTCGTCAAAATCAAAAAGGCGTTTTTGCCTTACGTAAAGAAGGAAAGCGAACACAGAGACGCTTTCAGGCGGGCCGTGCGGATCGTATCGAGATTCATTTTCTGCTCGGATTCCGCAGACGGAAAATTCAGATTCCTCGCAGAAAGGGAGAACAGCGACGTCACGTGTTCCGTTCTCTGCCTCGACCCGTCTTCCGTTATCTCGTCTGCGCTCCGCGTGGCTCACTCGACCGTAATGTTTTCCGCTACCCTCTCGCCTAAAGAGTACTTCACGGAGGTCACAGGTTTCCGCGACGAGGAATACGTTGAACTCGACTCCCCGTTCGATCCGTCAAATCTCTCCGTTATGATATGCGATTCGGTCAGCACCAGACTTTCCGACAGAAAGAAAACGGCGCCCGACGTTGCCGAACTCGTCGCGGCGGCGATCTCCGGGCTGCCGGGAAAATACCTCGTTTATTTTCCCTCGTTCGAATATCTCAACGTTGTTCTGAAAGAGTTTTTGAAAATCGCCCCTGACGTTCCCGTAGTCGCGCAGAAAAGCGACATGACAGGAGCGGAGCGTAACAAATTCGTCTCGCTGTTCTCATCGGATAAATACTCCGAGCTTATCGGTTTTTCGGTCCTCGGCGGAACGTTTTCGGAAGGGATAGACCTTTCGGGCGATTCGCTGATCGGCGTCATCGTCGTCGGAGCCGGACTGACGGGTATATCGTCGTCTCTCAATATGATAAGCGAATATTACGACGAGAAATACGAAAAAGGATACGAGTTTTCATATCTGTATCCCGCCGTCAACCGTCTTCAGCAAGCGGTGGGACGCGTTATCAGGTCGGAGGACGACCGGGGTATCGCGCTCCTGATCGATTCGCGGCTCGGGGAACCCTCCGTCGCCCGTCTTTTCCCGACTTACTGGCATCCGATAAAACTTGTGTCGGACCCTGAGTCCCTGTCCGGATGTATCAGTGACTTTTGGCGGAAATAATACGCTTTTCGGTCAATTGAATCTTGCTTTTCTCTTCAAATAATGATATAATAATATGGATATGTGTTAATCGGTTTCGTACTCCAAAACGCGGCCGTCAGCCGCACTCTCACAGGGAGATATTACATGACAGAATCACTTGACGGCGTCTCGGTAATAATACCCGCTTACAAACCGGACGAAAAGCTTCTGACCCTCGTTGACGAGCTCACTTCCGTCGGTTTCTCCGATATTATCGTCGTAGACGACGGAGGAGGACGGGACTTTGCGAAAATCTTCGAAGACGTCGCTGAGCGCCCTTTCTGTACTGTCCTCACTCACGAACTGAACAGAGGGAAAGGAGCCGCTTTGCGTACCGCGTTCACATTCGTAGACGAAGCGAGACGCAACGGGAAAGGGGTCGTATCCGCAGATGCGGACGGTCAGCATCTGCCCGAAGATATCAAAGCGTGCGCTTTGAAAATGATCGAGACAGGCAAGGTGATACTCGGTTCGCGCGATTTTTCCGATCCGTCGGTACCGAAAAGAAGCCGGGCGGGAAACAGGATCACGTCGATAGTTTTCAGGCTGTTCTTCGGAATGAAAGTCACCGATACCCAAACGGGACTGAGAGCGATCCCGTATCAGTACCTGAAAGACGTCCTGCTTGCCAAAGGAGAGCGGTACGAATACGAAACCAACGCCCTTCTGATTTTGAAGAAGAGATCGATCCCTTTTGAAGAATTAAAAATCAATACTGTTTATCTCGACGAAAACAAATCGTCGCATTTTCGCGCGGTAAGGGACAGTCTGCGGATCTATTCGATGATATTGAAGTACATAGCCGCTTCGCTCGGGTCTTCCCTTCTTGATAATCTTCTGTTCCTTCTGATCAACCTGATCTTTGATATCAAAGGCAACGTACTCGGCACGTTTCTCGCCTATATCTCGGCGCGAACGGTCGCAGCGCTCGTCAATTATCTGATCAACAAGAACGCGGTATTCGGCAAGGAGAAGAGCAGACACGCCATACTGAGATATCTCGCGGTAGCCGTTCCGCTCATGCTTATTTCCGCCACTTTCGTCGTGTGGATAGGAAAAGCCCTCGACGTAATCAATCCGTATCTGAAAACGGTCATAAAGATGATCGTAGACACCATACTCTTCTTTGCAAGTTTCAGAATACAGCACCAGTGGGTGTTCAATTCCGCTGACAAAAACAAGAAAAAAGACTGATTAAAAAAGCGGCTTAGCCGCGGAACGGAGTGCGTTATATGACATTTGGCTTCATCGACAAAATCGACCTTGCGATCCTCGATTTTGTCAACAACCACCTGCACCTCAGTTTCCTTGACAAGATATTCACCGCAATAACGAAACTTGGTGACGAGGGAATCTTCTGGATCGCCCTGGCGATTATTCTTCTGTGCCACAAGAGTACCAGAAAAACCGCGATAAAGATGGGGATCGCGCTCCTGCTCGGTCTCGCCATCGGGAACGGGATCATCAAGAACGTGATCGCGCGTCCGCGTCCTTACGTACTTGATACGAACCTCAATATAATACCGTGGCTTAAAGAGACGATCCACGACTGGTCGTTCCCGTCCGGTCACACTCTCGCTTCGTTTGAGGCCGCCGGTGTCCTGATGATGTGCGATAAAAAGAGATTCGGCATCGTTTCTCTTGTATTCGCGATACTGATCGCGATCTCCCGCATATACCTCTGCGTACACTATCCGACCGACGTGCTCGCGGGAGTCCTGCTCGGTCTGCTCTTCGCGTTTATCGCGTGCAAGGTCGTCGATGCGGTCGTGAATCTCTTCGCCCGCAAGAAATCAAAAAGTTAATTCTTAATCCGGAGATAATATGAGACAGCAAAAGAGAAAAAGAAGCAAGTTCAAGTTCGCGTACGTAGTGTATCTTTCGATCCTTGCTCTGCTTGCGATCGCCGCTATCGTCTACGTGAAGGTCCTTCTTGTGAACTACGAACACGCTCAGCCCGAGTACATAGCGGTTTCACAGATGGACGAGTTGTCCTCTATGGTCAAAGACGGCTCGATCGAGAGATATTTCCCGTTCCCGAACGTTTCACAGGGGAAATTCGAGCAGAATGCGAACGTTAAGGAAAAATACTACGAGATGCTGTCAAGCGATCACCTGACGTGCATTCTCGAATCGAAGGAACTCGACGGAACGAGAGCCGTATATAAAGTCAAATCGGGCGAAGTTGAACTAGCGTCCATCGCGCTGAAGAGCGACGGCGTGCCGCATCAGAAACTCATTATATTCGTTTACTACGACTGGGAGGTCGAATCGATCACTCCCATCGTCAAAAAGCAGAGTTACGACGTCGAGATACCCGCCGATTACAGCGTTTCCCTGAACGGGATCCCGCTCGGTCCCGACGAACTCGTCACCCCCGAAGAGGGATCGACTGTCGACGAATCGCTCAAGACGTATCATATCGACGGCCTTTATCTGCAGCCCGAGTTCCGTATCGTCACTCCCGAGGGAACTCCTACCGACTACAACATAGTCAAAAACAAGGTCACCCCGGTCATTTTCGACTACACTCTCGTTATCCCCTCTTCCCTCTCCGTAACGGTCAACGGGACTGAAAACGAAGGGATAGACGTCGGCGACGGAATGGTACGCCACGCGATCAGGGAGATCTCGGAGCCGGAAGTGCTGATATCTGACTTATACGGAAATACCGAAAAATACGAAGGCGGAAACAAGCTCCCGCTTACGTATAAGAGAATTTCCGTGCCGAATGGATATCAGATCCTCGCAGAAGGAAAAGAGGTCCCCTCGTCGTCATCCGAAAAGATCGACGACGCAGAGCTTGCCGAAGTCAGGAAGTTCGCGGATATTCCCGAATCTCTGCTTTATACGCTCGCAATTCTCAAAGAAGACGCCTCCGTTGCCGTCAGGGACGCGGCGGGCAACAACGTGGATCTTTCCGCTTACGCTTCGTCGGACGTGATCGACCTCTGCGGGACGCTCACGGGAGCCGACGCCGTGCCGGACGAGATAGCAAATCAGATAAACGTTCTGGACGTCGCCGAAAAGTGGAGCAAATTCATGTCCGCAGACCTTGAAGGATATAACTACGGTTTCGGAACGATGGCCGAATATCTTATCGAAGGAACGAAGCTCTACAACGACGCGCTTAACTGGGTCAACGGAGTCGATATCACTTTCACGAGCATACATACTCTCGGCTACGGCGAATACCCGCCTTTCACGGATGAAAAGGTATCGAACTACATGCGTCTTTCCGACGACTGTTTCAGATGCGATATCAGTTTCGTGAAGCATATGAACATTGAAAGACTCGGGCCTCACGACGAGCCCAACAACCTCCGTTTCTGGTTCGTTTTGCAGGAAGGCTACGCCGGTTCTTCGTGGAAAGTAGCGTATATGAAGGAGATCGTGGACTGATGGACAGCAGAAAACGCCCGATACCGGGCAAGAATCAAACAGGACAGCAGAATAACGCCGCCCGACCCGTGAACAATACGGCGCCAAGACAGCACGCGGTCCATAAAACGCCCGAGGAACTTGCGCGCACGCGAGTCGTTCCGACCGTCAAGGGACAGAACTACCGCCCCGCCGCTCAGACCGGCAGACCGGCGGTCAGAAGAACTCAGAACGATAACCTTGAGTTCTCTGTTGCGCAGAATTCGAGAACCACGGCAAGGCAGAACGCTTCCCCGTCCGTTAACGGAAGACCTGCCGCCGGTCGGTTCGAGGAAAAGCCGATCGGGGTCAAGATCCTCTCAGGAATCGGCAAAGCGCTTGCGTTCTTCCTCACGTTCATCATCGTACTGCTGATCGTTTTGGCGGTCTCGTTCAAAATGATCGCTTCCAACTCCAACCCCGCGGCTCAGGAAATGTTCGTTACGACGCTTCTTGAGACCGGGCAGCTCAAATTCCTCGCGAATATGTTTGCGTCTCAGGAGGATATCGACAGGATCGTTAACGCCAACAAATCCGATACTATCGACGCAGACGTCGACACGTCGCTCATCAATATCAAAGGCGCGACCGGCAGCGTCGATATTTCGGGAGGCAAAACGACCCCGGACGTCTCTGACGAACCCATCGTGATCGAGGAGATCGCCGGAGCAAGTTACCACGCGACGATGATGATCGTCAAGGATCCGTCGCGCGTCTCGGTAGCGACGATCTACCCGTGGCGCGAAGAAGGCGAAACGCTTGACCAGATCGCGAAAAGCTGCGGAGCGATAGGAGCGATCAACGGCGGCATATATAACTCATATAACAACTCGGGCGGCATGCCGTACGGCGTCGTCGTATCCAACCATGAGATCCAGTACAACAGGCCGGAAGACTTCGAGGGTTTGTACCTGATCGGTCTGACCGACGAGGACATTCTCGTGGTCATTGACATCAACGGATGGAGCGCGGCTCAGGTCGAAAACACGATCAACGAGAAAAAGATCAGAGATGCGGTGACGTTCCAGGAAGAAGCCACCGACTCGAACAACCACTTCGTGCAGCTGATCATTAACGGTGAAAAGAGAGACCTGAACGGCAAAGCGGGCAGCGGACTAAATCCGAGGACCGCGATCGGTCAAAGAGCCGACGGTACGATCCTGATGCTCGTAACGGACGGAAGAGGAAAAGCCGGCCACCTCGGAGCATCGGCGGCCGACCTTATCGATATCATGGATAAATACGGCGCGATCAACGCCGTGAACCTTGACGGCGGTTCGTCGTCCTGTATGTACTACAACGGAGATTACCTCATGACGAGCGTTACGTTCTATTACACTAACGCTTCGTGGAAACTGCCTCTGGCATTCGTCGTAAAATAAAAAATAATCCGGGCGGCGCGCCGTGTCCGGCGCGCCGCCCACTTTTTATTTTTTGCGGATCGAGCGCTCTATCAATTTGACGAGTTCGACCATGGGAATTATCGTGATCGATAACCCGAACGCAGTGAGAAATTCGATCGCCGAGATGGATTCGAACGAGAAGGCTTTTGCAAGCGGCGGGATGTATATGACCGCAACGACAAGAAGCAGGGCGACCGCAGCGGCTCCCCAAAGCCATAGATTCCGTTTTTTCAGAGTAAAAATCGAACCGCGTCTGCTCCTCATATTGAGGGACTGGAAGATCTCCGCCATTGACATCGTGAGAAACGCCATCGTCATACCGTCCGGGCTGTTTGTGATCTCCCATATGCCCGCTTCCATACGGTGACCTATAAAGTATGCGAGAAGCGTAAGGATCGCGACGAGCGCGCCCTGATAAATCACGTCAAATCCCACGCCGCCCGAGAACAGCCCTTCTTTCGAGCTTCTCGGCGGTTTTTTCATGGAATCCTCTTCCGACGGTTCCATTCCGAGCGCCAGTGCGGGAAGCGAGTCCGTTATAAGGTTTATCCAAAGCATATGGACCGGAAGAAGGAGCTTGAAACCGAGAAGCGTGGCAATGAATACCCCGAGGACTTCGCTGAGGTTGGAGGACAGGAGGAACTGGATCGATTTCCTAATATTCGCGTAGATCCTGCGTCCCTCGTCGACGGCTCCGACGATCGTCGCAAAATTGTCGTCCGCGAGGATCATATCGGCAACGTTCTTCGTGACGTCGGTGCCCGTGATACCCATACCGACGCCGATGTCCGCGCTTTTGATACCCGGCGCGTCGTTGACGCCGTCTCCGGTCATCGCGCAGATCATTCCGCGCTTTCGCCACGTATTAACTATACGCACTTTGTGTTCGGGTTTGACGCGGGCGTAAACGGAGAATTCTCCGATCCGGTCGTACAGTTCCTCATCGCTCATTCGGTCGAGCTCGGCGCCGGTGAGAGCGCCGGAACGGTCGTTGAGCATGCCGAGGCTCTTCCCTATCGCGACGGCGGTATCGACGTGGTCGCCCGTTATCATCACGACGCGGATCCCCGCCTCGCGGCATTCTTCGACGGCGTCTTCGACCTCGGGGCGGACGGGGTCGATCATACCTACGAGTCCGATAAAGCAGAGGTCGGACTCGGCTTCTTCCATCGTTTCCGGGATCGCGGTATAGCGTTTCATACCGGCGGCAAGTACACGAAGAGCGCCGTCCGCCATCCTTTTATTCTGCGCGAGAATATCGGCTTTCTTTTCAGGCGTCATCGGTTCGGCGCCGCGCGCCGTCATAAACAAGGTACACTTTTCGAGCAGTTCGTCAGGCGCGCCCTTGGTATAACTGATAAACTCGTCTGCGTCCGAGTGAACGGTCGTCATGAGTTTTCTGACTGAATCAAAGGGGAATTCACCGCATCTCGGCGTGATCGCGTCGAGATCGTATTTATAAAGACCTACGGACGCGCCGTAAGACACGAGCGCGTTCTCGGTCGGTTCTCCCGTGACGTTGCCGTCGCGGTCGATGACCGAGTCGGAACAGAGCGTCATGGCGAGGGCGAGGAGTTCCCCGTTCTCGGTGTACGCCTCCACGACGGTCATTTTGTTCTGCGTCAGCGTTCCTGTCTTATCCGAACAGATGACCTGAGTGCATCCTAGCGTCTCGACTGCGGTCAGCCTCCTGATAACCGCGTTGCGCTTCGACATCTTCGTCACGCCGATAGACAGTACGATCGTTACGACAGCCGCAAGTCCTTCGGGGATCGCAGCGACGGCAAGGCTGACGGAGAGCATGAACGTATTGATCATCACGTCCGCGTTGACAGAACCCGATCTGATAACGCCGAAAACAAACATGAACACGCAAATGGCGAGAACGGAGACCGTCAGGACGCGGCTGAGCGAGGACAGCTTTTTCTGAAGAGGCGTCGCCTCATCGCTCGCGGCCGCAAGCGCGCCGGCGATCTTGCCCATTTCGGTCTTCATACCGGTCTCCGTCACGACCGCGCGCCCTCTTCCGTAAACGATCGTACTGCCGGTGTAAACCATATTCGTTCTGTCGCCGAGAGGAACTTCATCTCCTTCAACGGGATCGGTGTCTTTGAGGACCGCGACCGATTCTCCGGTCAGCGCAGCCTCCTCCGCTTTGAGAGAAGCAGATTCAATGAGTCTGGCGTCTGCGGGAACGGCGTCGCCCGCTTCGAGAATAACGACGTCGCCCGGGACGAGTTCTTCGCTCTTGATATGGACGATTACTCCGTCTCTCAAAACTTTCGAAGTCGCCGCCGTCATCTCTCTGAGCGCATCGATCGCTTTCTCCGCTTTACTCTCCTGAATAACGCCGAGAACGGAGTTCAGGATAACGATGAACAGGATAATGAAAACGTCGGTAGGCGGTTCGCCCTCCCACACTGAGGTTATCCCGGAGAGCACTGCGGCAACGATGAGAATGATGATCATCGGATCCGCAAGCTGTTTGAAAAACCGTTTTACCGGACCCGCGCGCTTTGCTTCCGCCAATTTGTTTTTCCCGTGTTCTTCGAGCCTCTTTTCCGCCTCCGCGGTCACAAGACCGTTTTCGGAGGAGGAAAGCTCGGTGAATACGGCGTTTACGTCTTTGGAATAGCAGTCCATTTCTTTTCCTTTCATAAATAACAAAGAGACTCGCATACAGAAACGTTTTCTGTATGTGAGTCTCGTTAAATTAAGGCTGACCAGACGGGCAAAGCGCCGCGCCGGGTGTTGGCTTCGCCGCGGGAAGATCCCGCAAACTACTCCCTCACTATTCTCTTTTCGCAGATATTATAGCACAACGGATACGGGTTGTCAATGGTCGATCTGGATAACGCGTACGACGCCTTCGATCGCGTTCATTTTTTCGATCGTTTCCTTGTTCGCGGGATCGTCCGTATCGAGCAGAGTGACTGCAAAATCACCCTTTGAGCGGTTCGCCATATTGTCGATGTTGTTGCCGGAAGCGGATACCGCCGCGGTGATCGCGGAGATCATATTCGGGACGTTGAGATGAAGGACGACGATCCTGTTCCCCGTCGTTCTGGGCATCGTGACGGTCGGGTAATTGACGCTGTTGACAATGTTGCCGTTTTCGAAGAAGTCGATAAGCTGATGAGCAGCCATCACGGCGCAGTTGTCCTCGCTCTCAACGGTGGACGCGCCGAGATGCGGGATCGTGATCATTCCGGGAACGCGGACAGTTTCCTCGGTCGGGAAATCGGTAACGTAAGCGGAAACGTGACCGTCTTCAAGCGCCTCTTTAAGGTCTGACGCACGAACAAGGTCGGCGCGGGAGAGGTTGATAATTTTCACGCCGCGCTTCATCATCGAGATGGAGCCGGAATTGATGAAGTTCTTTGTCTCTTTCGTTGCGGGAACGTGAAGAGTGATGTAATCGCTCTCCTTGAAAATCTCGTCGTAAGAGGCGGCCTTCTTGATCGACCTTGAAAGCGACCACGCTGCTTCGACGGTAATGTAAGGGTCGTAACCGATAACGTTCATACCGAGCGATTTCGCGGCGTTGGCGACGAGACCGCCGATCGCGCCGAGACCGATAACGCCAAGCGTCTTGCCGAGCAGCTCGGTACCGGCAAACTGCGATTTGCCCGCCTCGACGGATTTTGCGACGTCCGTCTCGAGGGTATTCGCCCACTCGACGCCGCCGATGATGTTGCGGGACGCGAGAAGGAGCGCGGCGACCGCGAGTTCTTTAACGCCGTTGGCGTTCGCGCCGGGGGTGTTGAAAACGACGATACCGCGTTTTGCGCAGTCCTCGACGGGAATGTTGTTGACGCCCGCGCCGCATCTTGCGATCGCGAGAAGGTTCTTACCGAATTCGACTTCATGAAGACTTGCGGAACGGACCATGATGCCGTCCGGATCCTCCGCCTCGGTCGTTACGTCGTAAAGCGATCTGTCAAACTGGTTGATACCGACAGCCGCAATTTTGTTCATAAGTTTTATCTGTGCCATTTTTATCTCCTGCCTTTATTTCGGATTGCGCGCGGCAAATTCTTTCATGAACGCGACGAGTTTTTCGACGCCCTCGTAAGGCATCGCGTTGTAGATCGACGCTCTCATTCCGCCGACCGATCTGTGTCCCTTGAGATTCTTGAGTCCCTCGGAAGCCGCTTCGGAAGCGAATTTCTTGTCGAGGTCGGGATCGCCGGTGACGAACGTGACGTTCATCATCGAGCGGGAGTCTTTCCTGACGGGAGCGACGTAGTAATCCTGACCGTCGAGGTAATCGTAAAGAAGAGCGGCTTTCTTTTCGTTTCTCTTCTTCATTTCCTCAAGGCCGCCGATGGAAAGGATCCACTCGTAGACGAGTTTCGCCATGTAGATCGGCCAGCACGGAGGCGTGTTGTACATGGAGCCGTTATCCGCCATGAGTTTGTAGTCGAGCATAGCGGGCGTTTCGGGCCTTGCGTTGCCGATAAGGTCTTCCCTGACGATAACGACGGTGAGACCCGCGGGTGCCATATTCTTCTGCGCGCCGGCGTAGATGAGACCGAAACGGCTGACGTCGACCGGCTCGGAGATGATGCACGACGACATATCGGCGACGAGCGGGATATCTCCGGTGTCGGGGATATACGGGTACTTAGTACCGTAAATGGTATTATTGAAGCAAATATGGACGTAGTCGGCGTCAGGGCGGAACGACGAGCGGTCCGTCGCCGGAACGAACGAGAAGTTGTCGTCCTTCGAGGATGCGGCGACAGCGACGTCGCCGTACTTCTGCGCCTCTTTGTACGCTTTCGTCGAGAACTGACCCGAAAGGATATAGTCCGCCTTGCGGTTGATCATCAGGTTGAGCGGAACGGCCGCAAACTGCGTCGACGCGCCGCCCTGAAGGAACAGGACCTTATAATTGTCGGGAATGCTCATGACCTTTCTCAGGAGAGCCTCCGCCTCCGTTATGATCGCCTCGAAAGCGGGCGAACGGTGGCTCATTTCCATCACGGACATTCCGGAATCTCCGTAACAAACGAGATCTGCTGCCGCTTTTTCAAGCACGGGAAGCGGAAGCATGGACGGACCCGCCGAGAAGTTATATACTCTCTGCATTTTTATTCTCCGATCTGCCTTTTATCGGCATATTATTTTTCTTATATTATACTATTCCCCTGCATAAATATCAAGGTGGGCAGAGCAATTCTTCATCGTTGAAAATCAGAGAAAAAAACGCCGTCCCGGCGCCTTTTTTCGGCGTTTTTGAAAAACTTGAAAAATGGACTTGACAACTAACAACGTATGTGTTAGAATATTCTCCGCACCGATTGAGGAAGCCGTGAAAACGCTGTCTTGCCGGAATGGCGAAATTGGCAGACGCCCGGGACTTAAAATCCCGTGTAACGTGAGTTACGTACCGGTTCGAGCCCGGTTTCCGGCATTCTCCCTCAAACGAATATATCGCGGGATAGAGCAGTCTGGTAGCTCGTCGGGCTCATAACCCGGAGGTCGGGTGGTTCAAATCCCCCTCCCGCAATTAAAAAGCAAAGCACCCATCGGGGTGCTTTGTTTTTTAATTATGTGTGGAACTGAACTCTCATTCTCCGGGTTATGAGACCGAAGGGCGAATGACCCGGAGGTAGTGAGCGAAGCGAACGGCCGAGCGGTGTCAGAAAACAGCCCGGTGGGCTGTTTTCCCCGCGAGGTGACCGAGCCGCAGCGATACCGGGTGGTTCAAATCCCACTCCCGCAAGAAAAAACAAAAGCACGCAACAGCGTGCTTTTCCTTTTTTCCGGGGTTTGAATCCGTCCGATCGCAGGGTTATGAGACCGAAGGGCAAAGCTCGTTGGTACTCGCAGTCCGCCGCCGGGGGCGGATAAAGGCGGACTGCGAGTACCGCAGCGGTCGGAAAACGCGGCGAGCCCGCAAGCGAGGGCGTTTTTCGGGCCACCGCAAGGCGGGCTCGTACGAATTCGGGAACATCAAAATGCGACCACCGTTTTACCATGAAAAAAGAAGCCCCACTCGGGGCTTCTTAAATTCTCAAAAACTCACAGAACCTTCCCGAGAAATGATTTCAACCTCTCGTTTTCGGGATGGCCGAACAACTCTTCAGGCGGCGCGTCAACGGCAAGAACGCCGTCGCACATAAAGACTACCCGGTCGGCAACTTCGCGGGCGAATCCCATTTCATGAGTGACGACAAGCATTGTCATCCCCGCCTCCGCCAATTGCTTCATAACGGCAAGCACGTCGCCCACGAGTTCCGGGTCGAGCGCGGAAGTCGGCTCGTCAAACAGCATGATCTTCGGCTCCATCGCCAAAGCTCGCGCGATCGCCACGCGCTGTTTCTGTCCTCCCGAAAGACGGCTCGGATATTCGTCCGCCTTGTCGGAAAGTCCGACTTGTTCAAGAAGTTCGAGCGCCTTGGGTCTGACATGATCCGGATCCAGTTTTCTGACAAGGACAGGCGCAAGCATCACGTTTTCCAACACCGTCTTGTGCGGGAAGAGATTGAACTGCTGGAAAACCATACCCATCTGAAGAAGCAGTTCTTTTTGCTTCTCGGGGGCGATCTTGTCTACGGTATGATTGTTTTCACGGTGTAAAAACAACTCGTCGTTGATATAGATCTTTCCGCTGGTGATCTTTTCGAGCTGATTCAACGAACGAAGAAACGTTGATTTTCCCGCGCCGGACGGTCCGATGATACACACGACCTCACCCGGTTCGACCGTCAGATTTATATCCTTAAGCACTTCGAGATCTCCGAAGCGTTTGCTCACGTGTTCGGTATGAATAATCGACATACTCGCGCCTCCTCAGTTATACTTCGAGAAGTATCTCTCGAGTTTGTTGAACACCATGGAGAAAAGCGCCGTGATACAAAGGAACAGCAGCAGCGCCGGAATAAACACGGTGAACGACGCCTCGTTCGTAGCGATCGTCTGAGTTATCGTCGTTATATCCTGCAAAGATATCGCAAACACTAAAGACGCGTCCTTCAGGACCATGATAAACTCGTTTGCAACGGGCGGGACAAGCCTTCCGAGCGACTGAGGGATTATGATCTTCGACATAGTCTGACCGTAGGTCAGCCCCAACGCTTTCGCCGCTTCATGCTGTCCTTTGTCGATGGACTGGATAGCCGCGCGGACTATCTCTGCGCAATAAGCGCCGCTGTTCAGGGAAAAAGCGATGTACGCCGCAATAAACGCGCCGTAATAAACGGCCTCGTTGCCGACGGAAGGCATGATCTTAAGAGCCGCCAAACGCCAGGAAAACCCCGGTATCATATTCGGTATGGCAAGATACACCACAAACAGCTGGATCAGCAACGGCGTCCCGCGGAAGAAGAATATGTATCCCGAGCAGATCTTGGACAGGATCTTCAGTTTAGATATCTTGCCAAGCGCGAGAAACACCGCGAGGAAAAGTCCGGTAGTCACGGCTGCCGCGGTCAGCACGACTGTCAGTTTGATACCGAAAAGAAACGACTGACGGCAGCCGAGCATACGGTACGTATAACTGACGAAACTGCCGACTGTCGCGGCGGGACCGTCGTTTGCCCTGGTGATGATCCCGCAGAAACCGACGTACTTTTCATTGAACGCTCCCGTGGTCGATTGGAACGAAACGTAGTTTATACAGTACAAAGACTGATACGTCGTGATGACCCTTTTCTGCGTCCGCGTTTCGTCCGCAGCGATCTCGGCGCGGACTTCGTCGGACGCCATATCGATCATCTGCGCCTGGGAGGGGCGGAATACCGCGAGAACCGTCGCCGTGATAAACAGCGCGACAAGAAAGATCACAAGTCCCTTGCTCTTCTTTTCCCAGTCCGGATAGTAGAAGAAATGGAAGAAGACGGAACCGGGAACGAACTTTGACGCAACGCCGAACAGAACGGTAAGCGTGATAATAAAAATAATGATAGGCGGCGCCACGCTGTCGGAAAGACCGGTCGCGGTAAAAATCAGGTGGCTGACGTACGCGATCCCGGCGGAGACTGCGATCACTCCCAGCGCGATCAGAAACTTAAACAGTTTTTTCATATAGCCTCTACGATTTTATGAAAACGAGGGGCTACCTGAGGGCAGCCCCGTTGTTCCCTTTTCGGTATACGTTAATCCTCGCTGAACCAAGTCGAGTTCAATTCTTCAAAGAAGCCCTCTGCCTTCAGATCGGCGAGCACGCCGTTGATGGCGTCGGCAAGCGCTTCGTTACCCTTGGTGATACCGATACCGAACTGTTCCGGATTTTCGGTATCCTGGAAGATGATCTTGTATGCGCCGGGATTCTTTGCAAGCTGAACGCTCGCAACGGTGCTGTCGCATACGACCATTTCCACCTCGCCCTGAGCGAGCTGCTGGAAGCAGGTAAGGATCTTCTCGTTGGCTGCTGCCGTGCAGTCAACGGAGCCGGTATCAACGAGATCGGAGATGATCTCGTCGGTGGTGGTCCCCTTCTGGAAGGCCACGGAGTGACCGTCAACGTCGGTGAGCGCGCTTGCCGTCAGGTCGCTGTCCGCTTTGACGACGATCGCCTGATAGTTGTCGATGTAAGGATCGGAGAGGATCATCTGAGCGGCGCGTTCCTCGTTGATGGTGTAACCGGAGATTATAACGTCGTAGTTGACACCGAGGCCCTCGGAGATCGTATCAAATTTCGTATTGATGAATTTGATCTCAAGGCCGAGGCGGGCGCCTATCTCGTTTGCCATATCGATGTCAAATCCGATCGGAGTAACGCCGTCTTCCGCTAACAGCTCGAAGGGCGGATAACCGATCTCGCTGCCTATGGTAAGAACACCTTCGGTGAGAAGGTTATAGTCGGGTGTTTCGATCTGTTCGCCCGTTTCGGCAGGCGCGGAGGTCTCCGGAGCGGCTGTATCCGGAGCAGGCTCGACCTTGGCGCAGGAGTTCATGATCAGCAGCGCAAAAACCGCTGCCAGCGCAAGTGCAAGAATCTTTTTCATTTGTTTGCCTTTCTGTATTGTTTTTTGATGAACGAGGACATTTTACCACGCTAAAGTACCGTTGTCAAGAGAAAAAGTTATAAATATTCAGGATTTCGGGAAAAATATTCAGTCATTTCGAACAACTGCAACTGCGCGGTCCCATAAAAGCCCTCTAAAAAGCCGCCCGGCGAGGAAAAACCTCCCGGGCGGCTTTGTGCGTTTTCGGTCGGATAAACGGATCAATTACGGGTCCATTCCCGGAAGTTCATCGTCACATCCGGGACTTTCCGTTATTACGTCCATTTCCGAAAAAACAACGATCTCGATCTCAGCGGGAATATAAATCTCTTTATTCATCTCACAACCTCCTGCCCATTATCTGACTTCATTACTGAAATATTCGGACACAGCGAGTGCGTACCAGAGCAAAGCAGTAACGACATTATTATGATTAACGTCGTCCGTCCCTCCGTTCAATACGTTGTAACAGTACGTAAGGGGACTGTACGTAACGGAGCCCTCCGTCGTTCCGTCCGAAACTGTCAAAGTATAATCCTCATTCATCGACTGCGGATAAATGCCGCTGATACGCGCGATCTGATAATCTCCGATCGTTTCTTTAACGACAGTAATACTATCATCGTCGCAGGAGAACGTCAGCTCGCTGTCGCTTCTGAAATAGAGCGAAAGCGTAAGAACGGTTTTCAGAGACAGCGTAACACTTTCAAACGTCGTTCCCTCGGGAAGTACCGTAGCGGAACCGTCATACGGATGGACGAGCTCCTGCAAATTATCCAAAGGAATCTGATCGAACGTCCTGTCTTCCTCAGCCAGAATACCGTTCGCAAGATCATCCGTTCTTACTCCGAAGAACGTCTGTGCCGCTGCGCCGTAATTCAGCATCGCTTTTACAACGGGAACTGCATCCGCATACTCGGGATCATCGGCATGCGTAAGAATATACTCGGCGTACTCGACTACGGAGTATTCAAAAGCTTCGCTTGTATTCTCCCCGTCGATGAACTGAGCGGTAATCACTCCCGTCATATCCTTCGCTGATATTCCGCATCTGAAAACGAATCTGAGTCGTCCGTTGCTTATAACAAAACGCGCGTCTCTCAGATATGCTTTCTCCGTTATGGTCCCGTTTCCGTTCGGAACGGTAAAGAGCATGTAAGCGGTCTGATAATTATCAAGAACGGAATAAGCAACGTCGGTATAGAAGTTTACTCCTATATCTCCTTCCAGACTGAGCGTACATCCGGTGATTAAGGCCGTTCTTGCAAATTCCGCGCTGACGGTAACGGCGGAGGCGGGCATCTCGAAATTGTAAGAACCGTAATACGTATGCGGCACGATCGTATGGTCTTCAACGCCGTCGTTGTAGGTCACAGAAGAAACCACGTATCCGCCGGCGGGCAATACCGTCAGGGTTACGGTCTCACCCACGTGTGCACGTTCACAATTGGCGACGACAGATCCGTTCGTTATGCCACCGTCAACGGTGATCGGGAATCCGAGAGCGGGAATGACCACGTCGTCAGGCAGCACGGGGTTATTCCCTTCGGCGTCAAGATAATACCTTCCGCACGTGCCGCAGATATAATAGGCGACGTTTCCGTCATCGATTTCGGTCGGAGCGACTGCAGCAACCGGAGTCATAACATGAGAGCCCGGTTCACAAAGATCGCCGTATGTAACGTTAACTTCAACGTTGTCAACGTTCAACCTGAACTGATCGGTCACATTATAGTGTCTGATCGCGATATAGACGACCGGTTCACCGAGATAATCTGAAAGATCCGCCGTGAAATTCTGATAAACGTCCGCCGTAGTGTAATCGTCAGACACCTTACTCATCTCGGAGGGGACAGGTGAAGTTCCCGCGTAAATCGCGAATTTTTCACTGTAATCGCCATCGTCCTGCCCTCTCGCCCAAAGCGAGAGTTCGGCGCGCGAACAACCTGCCAGAGTGAAAGCGGGAGAAACAGCCCAGTTGTCAGGGGTTATCGCACCGGTTCCGTTTATGTAAGACGAGGAGCTGATTATACCGACCCCTTCATACGTATAGAACCCTGCATCGATCTTCGATTCCCAATTATAACCGTCCCCGTCCGCGTCGATAAACGTCCAATCCGAGGGCTCGACCTCAAAGTACCAGCCGATCTGAGTCAGATCTCCGACGGCTTCTTCATTGTAAGTATGGGAGCATATATCACATGTATACTTTCTGACACCGTTCTGTGCTATAACTGAATACTCGCAGTCTTCAGTCTCCTGTTCGCCGCAGCGCGCACAGGTGAGAACGTGCGTATCGTCGGAAAGATATTCAGCGCTCCAGTCATGTCCGAGTGCGGAGACTTCACGCGTTTTTGTCGCGGGACAACGATAACAGGTTGAGGTCTCAACACCGGGTTCCGTACAACTCGGGTCCGTTGTGAGGACCCATCCCCCCCAACTGTGACCGAGAGCGGGGATCGTAAATTCGCCGCTCGTCACGGGTTCGTTTCCCGCCGCGTCCCTGAACGTTCTTCCGCAGGTATCGCACTTCCAATATGTTATACTGCTTCCGTTCTCTGTACAGGTCGCGTCAAAGGCGGAAACCTCGGTCAGGTGATGTTCTTCACAGATATCAAGGAAAGTTCCGGTGATTTCCACATCGTCGACGATCAACTGAAGTACGTCGTGAGTGTTATAGTGGCGGATAGCAATATAAACGACCGGTTCTCCGGCAAACTGAGAGAGATCCGCCGTAAACTCCTTATAATTGGAAGTAGTTACGAAATCTTCCGAGATCGGCACCATATCGTCTATGTTTTGCGAGAGACCGGCGTAAACAGCAAACTTCTCGGCATAATAATTAACGTTGGTTCCACGCGCCCAAAGAGAGACGGAAGCCACGGTACATCCGGCAAGGGAAAACGCAGGGGATACAGCCCAGTTATCGGGATCGAGCCCACCTGCCGAGTTATCCCATGAAGCGGAGAAAATCACGTAACTCCCACTGTGGGCAAGCGTGTCCGTCGAACCGCGCGCCCAGTTTTCTCCGTCTCCGTCGGTATCGTAGAATTTCCATCCAGTAACGTTCTTCTCAAAGTCCCAGATGAGAAGCGACTGTTCGCCTTCTACTTCTTCGACGAAACGGTAACCGCACTCGGTACAAACGTTTTCTTTCAGACCGTTTTCGGAATTCGAATTATAAGTACAATCAATGGCTTCGGTTTTGCCGCAAACGCCGCAAGTGTGGGAGTGCGTTCCGTTTTCGTTCGACACACATTCTCCCCACTCGTGTCCGAGCGCGGGGATCTCTTGCGTCTTGGTGTTATGACATACGGAACACTCGGATGTCTCGACTCCGGGAGTTTCGCAGTCCGGAGGAGTCGTTTCGACCCAATCGCCCCAATTATGGCCTAGCGCGGGGATCTCTTGCGTCCTGGTATTATGACATGCGGAGCACTCGGAGGTCTCGACTCCGGGGGTCTCGCACCCCGGAGGGGTCGTTTCGACCCAATCGCTCCAATTATGGCCGGGCGCGGGAATCACCTGGGTCCTGGTTTCATGACATACGGAGCACTCGGAGGTCTCGACTCCGGGGGTCTCGCACCCCGGAGGGGTAGTTTCGACCCAATCGCCCCAATCGTGTCCAAGCGCGGGAGAAGTTAACAATTCACTGAGAAGAACGGGGTTTTCTCCCAATGCGTCGCTGAAAGTCCTGCCGCAAGTCGCGCACTTCCAGTAAGAGGACGTGTGACCGCCTTCGGTACACGTCGGTTCGGCGGCGGGTACCTCGACAAGAACGTGCGAGCCGCATATTTCAGGAAACCCTCCCACGACCGTCACGTTGTCCGCAAGCAGGTAATAAGAATCTACGCGCTTATAGTGCCTGATCGCAATATATACTTCGGGTTCTCCGGCAAACCCGGAGAGATCCGCCGTATACTCTGAATAATTCGTCCCGGGGAGATAATCCTCCGAGATCAGAGTCATTGAATCCGGATCGGTAGAAACGCCCGCGTAAAGAGCAAACGTTTCCGGGTAGTTTGAACTCTCTATTTTTGCCATGACCGACAGCGACGCTTCCGAAACGCCTGCAAGAGAGAACGCCGGGGATATCGCCCACTGGTCGACGCTGCTGCTCGAATTGTAAGTCGAACGAATACAGTAGGAACCCTCGTAGGGGCTGCCCGAGTTAACCGACCAGTTTTTGCCGTCGCCGTCGCGATCGATGAAAGCCCATCCGACCGAGCCGTTCTCAAATCCCCAGAAAGCGACGTTATATTCACCGCTGAACGCATCGGAATAAGAATAACCGCATTCGTTACAGGAATACTTTGCAACGCCGTTTTCAACCACGGTTTCAAATACGCAGGGGACGGATTCAATCGCTCCGCACCTTCCGCACGTGAGCGTATGCGTCCCGTCGCCGCCTGATACGCCCGCGCTCCACGAATGACCGAGTGCGGGAACTTCGCGCGTCTGTTCGGCGCCGCAGATACAAGTCTGGGTTTCAATACCCGTTTCGGTACAGGACGGCGAAGTCGTTTCCACCCAGGCGCCCCAGGAGTGAATCTGTTCAAGATGAACGGTGAACGTCCCCGTGTTACCCGAGTTGTACAATCTGACGCCGACATAATATGTTTGCCCCTCAGAAAGGACGGACTCGATGCGGAATTGTCCGTTCCCCGCGCCGTCGTCATTCCGCGTTATTTCGTTTCCTTCGCTGTCATAAAGATAGCCGTACGTATCCGACGACCCGGAAGAATACACGGCGAATTTACAGTTGACGTCCGGCGTATAGGTGTAATACACGTACGCGCCGCCAGTGTCGATACTTCCTTCCGCCGGAACGCCCGGCACAAGCACGACGGCATTCTCCATCTCTTCGTTTGTGATGGCCGCAGCGTGAGTCGCCGACACACCTGTCAACAAAACGAACACAAGCAGAATTGAAATCAAGCGATTCTTCATTTTAAACCCTCCACAAAAAATACAAAGGGGAAATATTCCATATAATAATATATCACATTGAGTTTCTTGTTTCAACACTTTTTAATATTTTTTCCCCAGGCCACCTTTACGATTGTTGCAAATTATACGAACTGATGATATAATTCTGCTAAGATAACTTGGAAGGATGCGTTAACACATGAAAAAAGCAATTTCATTGTTTTTTGTACTGGTAATCATATCCGTCTTTTTTACCTCTTGCGGAGGCAACTCTGCAGTCGGAACGTACACGCTGGAAACGATCGGCGGAAAGACTCCTTTCGACTGGATAAAGGATTCAATAGAAGGGGACGACGACTCGACAGAGGGTTTGCTCGAACTGTTCGGAGTCACAAAAGACGGCCTGAACGAGAGGTTTTACGTTCTGACACTCGAGGATGGCGGGAAAGCGTCAGTTTACAGCGAATACGCCGTTATGTACGCCGGGATCGCCGAAAGCGAGGGTGTCTGGACGCTCGACGGCGACGTCCTTACGGTCACCATTGACGGAGAAGACGTGATCATGACATTCAAAGACGGCGTGCTCACACACAATTTCAACGGATCGGAAGGCGTTTTCAAAAAAACGGACTGATAAAATAAAAGACCTGAAACAGGAGGCTGAATGAAACTAACGAGATTTGTCAGCGCTTTGCTCATCCTTGTAATCGTTCTGTTACCTGCCGCGGTTTGCGTTCAGGCGGCATTTAATCCGAACGAAGTCTATTCTTCCATGGTCGCCATGAAGTCCAAATATCCCGAGGGGATGAATTGGGACAATTCAAACGAATATGCATGGAACGGCGGGATCTTTGCGGTCGGCTTCGGGTGCGCCGGATTCGCTTTCATACTCTCCGACGCCGCGTTCGGGGACCTTCCAGCCAGAATGTTGACCGATTTTTCTTACGGCGACGTCCGCGTCGGCGACATTGTGCGGATCAACGGCAACACACACAGTGTGATAGTGCTTGAAAAACACACGGACCACGTGATCATCGCAGAGGGTAATTTCAATCACTCGATCCACTGGGGGCGGAAACTTTCCCGCTCCGTCATAGAATCCGGGACTTACGTTTTGACCCGTTATCCCGAGGGCGTTGATACTGATCCGCCGAAGCCGGTCGAGACCGTCAAGCCATTCACCGACGTACCCGTAACGCAATTCTATGCCGACGCGGTCAGGTGGGCTGTGGATGAAAACATCACGAAAGGGACGTCGGCGACTAAGTTCTCTCCGAACGGCGGATGTACACGCGGTCAGGTCGTCACTTTCCTCTGGCGCGCTTTAGGCTGCCCGAAAGCGGAAAAACAGACAAATCCGTTCAACGACGTGCCGTCCGGAAGCTATTACTATGACGCGGTCCTTTGGGCCGTGGAAAACGGTGTCACCGAAGGAACTTCCAAAACCTCCTTCTCCCCGGATCTCACGTGTACCAGAGCCCAGATCGTGACGTTTCTCTGGCGGACGGACGGCGCGCGCGAACCGGATTCCGAAGGGATCGGCTCCTTTACCGACGTTATTCCCGGTTCCTACTATTTTTCAGCCGTGTCATGGGCGGTGCTCGAAAAAATCACCGAAGGTACCTCAAAAACGGCCTTTTCGCCGGGAAGTACGTGTACCCGCGGTCAGGTCGTCACTTTCCTGTTCCGTTATAAAGCGGAAAAATAAACGGATTATTGAATTTGAAATTCTGTTTTTCTTTATTTCAATACAGGAGAATCTGTTTTAATGAACGTAAAAAGCTTTTTCGCCCGGATCGGTCTTCCGGAAGATACCGAGATCAGCGCGTCTTATGAGTTCTTGAAGGACGTTCAGTACAACGCCGTGCTGAAAATAGCATACGAAAACATCGAGATCCTCGAGGGCAAGCCTCTTTCTCTCGACGCAGATTCCCTTTTCGACAAGATCGTGACGAGAGGAATGGGCGGGTACTGCTTTGAGGTCAACGGCCTGCTCTCCCGCTTTTTCAAAGACTGCGGACTTGAGGTCACGGACTATTTTGCGAGATATCTTCGCGGCGAGGCGGAGATCCCGATGAGACGTCACCGCGTCATGTCGGTCAAAACGCCCGACGGCAGTTATTTCTGCGATATAGGCGTCGGTCAGCCCGCGCCTCGTTATCCCCTTTTGATGAAGGAAGGGTTCGTGCAGGAACAGTTCGGCGAAACGTATAAGTTCGAGCGCGACCCGGATCTCGGCTGGGTGCTTTACGATCTTCACAAAGGATCATGGCGCGAATTCATCTCGTTTACCGAAGACCGCGTTTACGAGGTCGACTTTATTCAACCGTCCGTTTTCTGCGAACTTCATCCGTCATCCCCTTTCAACAAGGTCCCGATGATCGCCATTAAGACGCCCGACGGCAGAAAGACGATCGACGATCGCCTTTACAAGGTCTTCGTCGGCGACGACGTCGTTTATGCCGAGGACGGCATCTCTCCCGAAAGATACCGCGATCTTCTGAGAACAGAATTCCATCTCAACGTCTGAGAGGCTGAGTTATGCTTTTTTCGAGCAGTACCTTCCTTCTTTTCTTTCTCCCCGCTCTGTTCATTCTCTATTACGTTTTCCCTAAAAAACTGATATACGTGAGAAATCTGATCCTGTTGTCATTCAGCATCGTTTTCTACGCCTTCGGCGGGGTCAGGTTCCTCTTTCTTTTGCTTGCTTCGATACTGGTCAATTATCTCGGCGGCCTCGGATGCGGTCTTGCCCCGAAAAAAAGCGTTAAAAAACTGTTTCTCGTTCTCGCGGTCGCCGTAAATCTCGGACTGCTCGCGTATTTCAAGTACGCAGGCTTTTTCACGGAAACTCTCGCCTTTACGGGGATACCTATCCTTAAGGTCACTCTTCCGATAGGTATCTCCTTCTTCACTTTCCAGGGAATGAGTTACGTCATAGACGTTTACCGGGGCGACGCGGGTATGCAGCCCGACCCTCTCAAGGTCGCACTTTACGTTTCCCTGTTCCCGCAGCTTGTGGCCGGTCCCATCGTTCGTTACTCAACCGTCGAAAAAGAGATCTCCGCACGTTCCGCGACAATTGCCGACGTCTCGCGGGGACTCACAAGATTCATTCTCGGTTTCGGCAAAAAAATGCTCCTTGCAAATACTATGGGCGCCGTCGCAGACAGAGTTTTCGGCCTTACGGGAAGCGAACTTCTCAGCACTCCGCTCGCATGGGTCGGCGCGATCGCGTACACCCTTCAGATTTATCTCGATTTTTCCGCCTACTCGGACATGGCGATCGGAATGGGCAGAATGCTCGGGTTCCATTTCCTTGAGAATTTCGACTATCCGTACACCGCTTCTTCCGTGACCGATTTCTGGCGCAGATGGCATATTTCCCTTTCGACCTGGTTCAGGGATTACGTCTATATCCCTCTGGGCGGGAACAGACGCGGGACCGGGAGGCAGATATTCAATCTCGCAGTCGTCTGGGCACTGACGGGTCTATGGCACGGAGCGAACTGGACTTTTATCGTCTGGGGTGTTTATTTCGGAGTTATCCTGATAATTGAAAAATTCGTTCTCGGAGGTCTGCTCAAAAAGATCCCCGCGTTTTTCGGTCATCTCTTTACCCTTTTCGTCGTCGTAATAAGCTGGGTGATCTTCAGAAGCGACAGCATTTCGGATGCGATCCGCTATATCGGCGCAATGTTCGGCGCGGGCGGTCGGGACGTGAGAGAATCGGTTTATTACCTGATCGAATATCTACCCGAATTCATTCTTTGTATCGTCGCCTGCCTCCCCGTCAAGAGAAAGATCGAAGTTCTGCTTGAGAAAAGGGTCGACAAAAGCGGGTTGGCGCGAGCCGCGCTCGAGATCGGGCCCAAGGTTTTCGCCTTTCTGGTCTTCGTTCTCTCGTATCTTAAACTTGCCACGGGAAGTTTCAACCCGTTCATTTATTTCCAGTTTTGAGGGGGTGAGCGAATGAAAAGATCCAAAGCGTGGTCTGCCCTCGACGGCGCGTTCGTCATCATCTTTTTCGCGGCGCTCTGCCTCGTCGCCATCCTCACCGTCGTCAGACCGAAGGCGCAGTATTCGTTCTTTGAGAACCGCAACCTCGCCTCGTTTCCGGAGTTGAAAGGCGAAACCGTTCTTGACGGAACGTATTTCAAAGATCTCGATACGTATATACAGGATCATGCGGCAGGACGGGAAACGTGCCTCAAAGCCGATACCTTCATCGATCTTTACGTGCTGCGCCGACCCGTCGTCAACGACAGGATCGTCGTTGCGGGCGACGTGCTTCTCCCGTATAAGGAGTTCTCTTCGTTCGACTCCGCGGCGATCGAAGCGGGAGCAGAAGCGGTATCGGATAATCTGCTCCGCCACTCCGAGCAGACGCGGGCATACGGCGGAGAATTCTATTTTGTCGCCGTTCCGTGCCAATACGTGTGCTATGAGGACAGTTATCCGTGGTATCTCAACAACTTATCCGATTATACCGACGCTTCCTCATCCGCTCTGTTCGCAAAGCTCGACGAAAAAGGCGTAAAATACGTCGACATGAAAAAAGTCGCCTCGGAATCCGGTACGCTCGGCGAGTTTTCCTCTAAAGTTGACAATCACTTCGGGATCGAAGGAGCGTATCAGACGTACCGCGCTATCATGGACAGGATCAAAGAGGACGGCGGACCCGCCGATCTTGTCCTCGGCGACGGGGACTACGTGCTTGAATACCTCCCCAACAAATACCTCGGTTCGCGCGGGAGGCAGCTGTTCGGGCTTTGGAAAGGCGATGAAAAACTCGGTGTCATCTACCCGAAAGAGAACGTTCCGTTCGAGCGTTACGACAACGACAACGTCTTCCCTCTCACAACGGTTTATTCGGTTCCCGAAGAAAACGAAGAGGCGCTTTACAGCCTGTATATGGCGGGCGATATCGGGAGGACCGAGATACGGACGGGGCGTGAAGATCTTCCGAACGTCCTGATCTACGGCGACAGTTTTACGAACGCCGTGGAATCCATAGTGTGGTACAGTTTCAACACGACTTTCACGGTCGATTTCCGCCACTATAAAGACAAAACGCTTTCCGAACTGATCGAAGAACGCAAGCCCGACGTCGTCATCTGCATTAGAGATTACGAAGCGTTCCTAACCGCTTTCGACAACGGGCAATAAACTCTAATTAAACAGCCGGCTCGTGCCGGCTGTTTTTTTTAAAAAATCGTCACTGAGGCAAAAGTTTTTGTTGAATATGAAACTACTCTATGATAGAATAAATTTATAATTATAAAAATTATATAAAGGAGAGACCTTATGAAAAAAACCGGAACGTTCAAAAAACTCCTTTCGGTCCTTCTGACGGCTGCCATGCTGCTCGGCGCGGCACAGGCGATCATCGCCGCTGCGCCTGCCGGAGCTTCAGCTTCGGGCAGTTATGAAGAACTGTCCTTCAGAGAGATCGAAAACGGAAACGCGGCTTCCAAATTGAGAGACGGATCGAAAGGCACCGTGCAGAAAGAGGCGCACGCCTTCAGCGATATCGTCCGCGTTTCAATTTATCTTGACAGGGAGCCGACGCTCAAAGCCGGCTTCGATGCGAAAGACGTCAGGGAAAGCGCCGCAGCCTCTGCGTACCGTGACTCTCTTCGCGCTTATCAGGACGTAATGACCGGCAAGATCAACGCCGCTATCGGGTCGAAGATCGACGTCAGATGGAACATCACCCTCGGCGCGGATATAATCTCCGCAAACGTGATGTACGGACTTATCGATAAGATCAAAGCGGTCGAAGGCGTCAGCGCCGTCGTACTCGAGCGGGAATATAAACCCGCCGAAACAGTCGACGGAGCGGAACCGATGACAGCGTCCTCGACCGTTCAAACGGGAGCAAGTTACGTTTGGAATTCCGGTTATACCGGAGCGGGATCGAGAGTCGCCATTCTCGACAACGGTTTCGACGTTGACCATATCTCACTCTCAAACGAAGCGTATCTTTACTCTCTCGGCCTTATCGCCGAGGAAAAGGGTATGAGCGCGGACGAATATATCGCGTCTCTGAACTTACTCGGCATCGACGAGATCGCCGCAAAAGCAGACAAACTTAACGTTGACATCGTTCCCGAAGACGCGTATGAAAACGATAAGATACCGTTCGCATACAACTACGGTATCGGCGGGTACGACGTTTCGTCCGTCTCCAACAAGCAGAGCGATCACGGTTCTCACGTAGCCGGGATCGCCGCCGCCAACGCCTACCTTGAGGCCGACGGCGGATTCGAGAAAGCACTGGACACCGTTTTCGTTCAGGGTGTCGCTCCCGATGCGCAGCTCA
Organism: Clostridia bacterium; assembly: GCA_017428635.1. Classification (GTDB taxonomy): domain Bacteria; phylum Bacillota; class Clostridia; order Oscillospirales; family CAG-272; genus RUG11130. Next base: position 63,573 of record JAFRQK010000008.1, read on the forward strand.
TCCTTATGAACGTGTTCTCAATGGGCGGAGGAACGTACGACTCAGACTATTTCGCCGCTCTTGAAGATGCGCTCGTCCTCGGATGCGACGTCGCCAACCTGTCGCTCGGTTCGAGCGACGAGGGTTTTGCGTTCGAATCACACGTCGACGATTTCTTCTCTACCGTAACGGAGAGCGGAATGATCGTAGCGGCGGCAGCCGGCAACTCCGGCGTCTGGTACCGAACAGCCGCAAACGACGACGCGCTTCCGGGATATACGAGGATCGGCGACGCGACCTATGCGACAACCGGCAGCCCCAGCACGTACAACAACGCGCTGTCAGTCGCCAACGTCTCCAATTCGGGCGGGGTCGGCAAAACGATCACGTTCGGAGACCTCGACGTTTTCTACAGCGAGCCGACAGATTACTCGAACGAACCCCTCTCGACTCTGGTCAACGATGAGGGCTACGAATACGTATTCATAGACGGGGTAGGCACCGAAGAAGATTTTGCCGCTCTCGCCGACGTTCTTCCGGGTAAGATAGCTATCTGCTCGAGAGGCGAGATCACTTTCGTCGAGAAAGCGACCAACGCCGTCGCTTACGGCGCGGTGGCTACTATCATCTACAACAACGTTCCCGGTTCTCTCGGGATGCTCCTCGCGGATTATCAGGAAACGAACCCCGTCGTCATCATTTCACAGGTCGACGGAGCCGCGATCAGAGACCGTTCCGAGGAAGTCGTTCTTGATGACGGGACCGTTTACTTTACCGGAAAACTTACGATCAGCGAAGACGTCAAGGTCGTCTACGGCGACGACACCGACGTTCAGCTGATGGTCGATTCTTCCTCCTGGGGTCCCACGAGTTCTCTGGTACTTAAGCCGGAGATCACTGCGCCGGGCGGCAGCATCTACTCGCTCAACGCACCACACGTCAACGACGACGGATCCGTTTCCGGCGACCACGACAGTTACGGAACCAAAACAGGAACCTCCATGGCGTCGCCGCAGATCGCAGGTATGGCGGCTCTCGTCACGCAGTATATCAGAGAGAACGGGCTCTGCGAGAAGACGGGATTCTCTCAGCGTCAGCTGACGAATTCCCTTCTCATGTCGACCGCTCATCCCATTTTTGAACAGTACGAAGAAGATCTGTTCTACTATCCCGTGATCGAAGTCGGCGCGGGCCTTGCCAACGTGAACGACGCGGTAAACGCAACGTCATTCATTATGATGGACGAGGATTCGACGATCTCGCCCGAGACCGCGCTCGACGGCAAAGTCAAGGCGGAGCTCGGCGACGATCCCGACCGAACGGGCATGTTCGCATATAAATTTACGGTTTACCCGCTCGGCGAATCCAAGACGTTCACTCTCGGAACCGACATTTTCACTCAGGATATTTTCGCCGAAGGTTACGACATCTTTCTTGACACGTGGACGATCGATCTGCCCGCGGACGTATCCTATATGGTCAACGGCGAAGTGATCGACAACTACTCGCCGATCGACGCAGACGTTAACCTTGACGGCGAAGTCAACGCCGCAGACGCTCAGGCGATACTCGACTGCGTCTCGGGCGCGCTCGGCGAAGACGATCCGTTCGATCCTGACGCAGCCGATATCAACTGGGACGGTGAGATCACTTCGTACGACGCTCATCTCCTCCTCGCCTCTTTCAGGACCGAACAGATCACGATAACCGAACCGACCGAGGTCTTCGTATGTATCTTCCTTGACGACGATACGCTGGAATACCTTGATAACTTCTACGAAGGCGGAGCGTACATCGAAGGTTACACCTATCTGTATCCCGATACCACCGAAGACGGCGCATTTACCGATTCGGTCCACTCCATTCCGATCCTCGGATATTACGGATCGTGGACAGACGCGTCGATGTTCGACCGCACTTCCCTGATCGAAGCGAAGTACGCCGAAGAAGATCCTATCCCGTATTTTGACACTTATGTCACGAATTATCTGTCGCTGTCATACCCGGACGGCGTATACAGTTTTGTCGGGAATCCGTACATAATTGAAGACACCTTCCCCGCCGACAGGCTTGCGATCAGTTCGCTTGACGGATTTGACAGCTTCACCTGCACACCCATACGCAACGTAGGTACGCTCGGAGCCGCCGTAACGAACGAGACAGGCAAAGTCATCTGGGCAAAGGTGATCCGGAGTTATCTGAGCGCTCCCTTCTACGACGATGAAGACGACAAGTGGTACAATACCGATCCTAAGACCTATAAAGTAGGCGTCGATTTCAGCGATCTCGACCTTGTTGAAGGCGACAGGATCACGATCGGAGCGTACGCGCTCCCCGAGTACTATACGGCAGAGTATCTGCGTCGGAACGAGCTGCCTCTGCAGAGCGGCGAACTTGACGACGAAGGATTCACGTCGGTACTCAGATCAAACACCGTAGGAGACGGGGCTGCGATCAAGTACACGTTCACGGTGGACAATACCGCACCGCAGATCGAAAGCATATTCAGGGATCTCGAAACGGGAGATATTCTCGTTAAGGCCTCCGACAACAACTACATCGCCGCAGAGTTCGTATATTCGCCCGACTTCACGCCTCTTGCAAGCGGCATTCCCGAACAGTCAGAAGCGGGTCAGACTAGCACGCTGCTTCTCGATCTGGGCGGCCAGATGCTTCCCAGAGCGATCGTGATCGTGGTTTGCGACTACGCGGGCAACGAGACCTACTACGAAGTCGACCTGAATCAGGAAGTCGATCTCTCCGGCTCGTTCTACGGATTCATCCCGGACGGAGGCGCAACGTACGCGCTCACGATCGACCTCGATACCCTGCACTTCGACGCGGAAGGCAGCAGCGGAGAAGGCGGGAACGTACTCGCAACTTTCAACGGTGAAGTAACCGCCGCCGAATACGTCGACGGATACGTATTCCTCGCCTTTGACGACGGAAAACTCGCCGTTGCAGACGTCCTGTCGCTCTACGACAACACGTACATAGCGGATTTCGGCGAAGTCACGTCCGTTATCTACGATATGGCGTTTGATTACGGGACGAACACACTGTACGCACTCGGCTTAAACAATATCTTGTACTCCGTCGATCTGATCTCCGGCGTCCTCACTCCGGAGTACCAGATCCCCGTGCAGGGTGTAGTCAACGCGATCGCAATTGACGACTCTGAGTTCTTATACTTCACAACACAGGGCCGTCCGGATTCCGCAAAGATATTCAGACTTTGTCTCGTCGAGCCCGATCTGAATCCGATCGGAGAAGGAACGCTGCTCGGTCTGTACAATATGAGCAGAGGCGGCGGCCTGGCGTACGATCATGACAATGACGTTCTCTATTTTGCTTCGAACTGGTCGAACGTCTGGGATGAGGACCACTTCATCGTTACCATCGACACCGAAACCGGAGAGGTCGCGCCTGTCAACGATAATTACGGCGCGGATTCAGGCCGTATAGGCGACTCGTTACGCGGAATGTTCATTATTCCCTCCGACAACAGGATCATCAGCAGGACCGACGTCGCGACGTCGATCGAAAACCTCGGCCGCGAAACGTACGACCTGCTCAAGGGTCAGGTCAAGAAACTTGACGTTTACGCAAGGCCGTGGACTCTGACGAACCGCGATCTCATTTACGTATCGTCCGACGAGTCCGTCGTTACGGTCAACGGAAACGGTTATTTAATCGCCGGCAGAACGGGCGAAGCGGTCGTCACGATAACTACCGCAGCCGAGCCGCACCTCGAGGCAAAGATCTACGTCACCGTCGAGCCTGCCCCGAGCAAAAACCTCACGGGACTGATCTACGACAAGGACGGCGTGACGGCATGGTGTGAATTCAACACGAATCACCCCGAAGATTGGGAAGTCGTAAACCCGGCCGGGAGATATAACGCTGCGGGAATTACCGGCGACACGATCTACGCAGTCGACAGTATGTCCGTTTATGCGGTCGACGCCGAAACCTTCGAGGTCGCGTCGCTCGGATCGATCGTCCCGGATCATCTGTTCACAGACGCCGCCCCGATCCCCGATGGCTTCGTCTTCAGCGGCGCCGAACCTACCCTTGCGACCGTCTGCGGAGAAGGGTTCGGCATCGGAACGATAGAACCCGACAGCGGTTATTATCATTATGAAGACGTCAGCGATTTCATTGGGGACGATCCCATGGTAGCGATCGCATTCATCACCGGCGAAATCGACTTTGAAGGCGACGGAGTCGGAGATCCCTTCTACTACGTGATGACCGAAAGCGGAGCCGTATACGGAGTCATTCTCCTCAGTTACCTCGATTACGCGTACGCCGAATACCTCGGCGACACCGGGATCACGCTTGAGGACGTCTCCGTAAGCGACAACAGCCGCGCTTCGCTGTACTACGACGAAGAGACAGATTTCCTGTATCTCGCTAAATACATCTATCCCAATGATACCGCTTACCTCTACGCGATCGATTCGAACGATTTTGAAAGAAATACCGAACTCGGTTCGTTCGGAGCGGACGTCTGGCCGGTGATCGGGCTTTACACGTATGAACCCGGCACCGAGCTCTCACTCTCCGTCAGACCGACAGCGATATCCATCTATGAAGGAGAATCCTCGCAGATCTATATCACGGTCAAGCACGGCGAGACGAACGGATTCACGGTCGTTTCCTCTGATCCGGACGTCGTATCGGTCGATGAGAACGGTCTCGTCACCGCCCTCGGCGTCGGCGAGGCGACGATCACCGTGACTACAAAAGACGTGAACGCGCTCGGAGAACCCCTCGTCAAAGAGGTCCGCGTAAACGTCATCGAAACGGTCTCGCTCGACACCTCTGTCGTCTGCCAGATCAGCGACGAGAGCGGCGATCATTTTGCGAAACTCGATCTCAACGATCTGTCGTATGAAGCGATCGCAGACGCGCCCGGGAGAGTCACTGCCGGCGCGAGAAGCGGAAACGTCTACTTTGCCGGTATGAACGAAGACATCCGGACGCTTGACGCCGAAACGTTCGGCGATACGGATTGGGACTGCTATTCCAACTATTTCGCCACCTACGTTCCTCAGGACGTCGCGAACTATCCGACGTTTACCGTGGAAGGAGAAACGACGGATTCCAAGTTCCTCTTCACCACCGAATACGGATATCTTCTCGACACCGAGTTCATGGGATGGAACCTCGGTTCAGGTTTGGCGGCGCTTGAGTTGGTAGGCTACGGCGACGGGACCGATTCCGAATACGGACCGTACTATGATTATCTGCTGCTTACCACGGACGGATTCCTTTACGATCTTCCGGTTTATTACACGGTAGGCCGCCTTGATATATTCTCCATGCTCGACACAGGCCTCCGTCTCTCCGACGAATCCGACGTTTCAATGGCTTACGTTCTGGATTACGACGATGTGGGAGAGGTCAAATACGAAGGCGTTATCTTAGCGATCGAGAGCGCAAAACAAGTCTGGTTTATCGACTTCCTCGACGGATACAAAGTCAAGCTCGTAGGCAACTTCGACGTTGACCATATCGATGGACTCGTCGGATATCTGGATCAGATCGGCACCGAAGAGGAGCTCATCGAAGCATTCACCTTCGGATCGGCTCCGGCTCGCTCGCTCGGAAAACTTACGAAGGCGAAAGCAACTTCAATCGAGGCCGAACAGTTCGCGTTTGAAGACGTCGCTAGGATCGCCGAAACCGACAACTTCCTGCCCGATCCCGCTCTGACCGGTCCCGGTTCCTCAGAGAGAGCTTCGGCCCACTACATGCCGGTACTCAGAGGCGCGGTCGGAACCGCAGGAGACGGGGAAGTCTCCATCGCTCTCACCGAAGTCACCGATACCTCAAACGGCGTCATAAGAGTCGAATACGATCCCGAAGCGATGGAATACGTCGGCGCTGACAGCGAAGTCGCGCTCATCTCCGTCAACGTTTCGGACGGCGTTATTACGTTCGCTTACGCGTCCGATGCAGACATCACCGCCGGTGAAGTGATCGGTAATCTGTACTTCAGTTATACCGGCGGTTACGTCGATACCGAGGTCACGGTCTACACGGAAGAGCTCGGACCCGATTCCGATCTTGAAGGAGAAGGCGAAACCGTCACTATCCTGAAAGAAGACGGAGATCACGAACTTGAAGAGATCTCACGCTTCGAAGCGACATGTACAGAGGACGGTCTTATCACATCCCGATGCACCAAGTGCGGCGGAATCATCGAAGAAGTAATCCCCGCGCTCGGTCATACGATCGAGGATATCGCCGAGGTACCTGCGACCTGCACGCAGCCCGGAACGACAGCCGGTAAGAAATGCGCGGTCTGCGGAAAAGTCTTCGAAGGACTTGAGGTCATCTTCCCGACCGGCCACAACGCAGTTATCGATAACGCTGTCGAACCCACCTGCGAAGGCGTAGGTTATACCGTCGGAACGCACTGCGCTAACTGCGGAGAGATCCTGATAGCACAGGATGAGATACCCGCGAAGGGTCACGTATGGGACGACGGGACCGTAACAGTTCAGCCTACGTACGAAGCAGAGGGCGTCAAGACGTTCACGTGCTCGGTTTGCGGCGGAACGAAGACCGAAGCGATCCCGAAACTTGAGCATACTCCGCTTCCGTGCAAAGACGAAGAGTCCTGCCCGGGCAAGGTATTTACCGATATGCCCAAGAGAGGCAGCTGGTCTCACGATCCTATCGACTGGGCCGTTGAATACGGTATAACGCAGGGTACGTCAAAGACCACCTTCGGTCCCAACAATCTTGTATCCCGCGCACAGGTCGTGACGTTCCTGTGGAGAGCCGCAGGTTGTCCCGAACCTCAGTCCTCAAGCATTTCGTTTACTGACGTTAAACCGACCGCATACTACTATAAACCCGTTATGTGGGCCCTTGAAAAGGAGATCACCAAAGGTGCAACGTCGACGGCATTCGATCCTGACGGAATCTGCACCCGCGGTCAGATCGTTACGTTCCTCTACCGCTACGCCGGTTCTCCCGCAGTCAACGCAAGCTCGTCCAAGTTCAACGACGTCATCAAAGGCGCGTTCTACGAGTCGGCAGTCGCATGGGCTGTCGCTGAGGACATTACCTCCGGAGTAAGCGCGACGAAGTTCGCGCCGAACGACGTCTGCACGCGTGCACAGACCGTAACGTTCCTTTACAGGCTTGCCAACAAATAAGTCCTGACAAAAAAATATCGGGGCTGCGCCAAAGCGCAGCCCCGATATTTTTTGTATTATTCGTACCTTGATATTATTTCCGGTATTGACGCGACCGTGTCGGACGCGATCATAGAGACGGAACCGTTTTTTCTCTGTGCCGCCTCCCCCGCTTTGCCGTTGACGTATGCGGCGGCCGCCGCCGCAAGCGTAAGATCCTCAGTATACGAACAAACGGCGGATGCGATCCCTGAAAGGACGTCTCCGCTTCCCGCAGTCGCCATTCCCGGACACCCGGCGTCGACGATATACGTCTCCTCCCCGTCCGTCACGACCGTCGAAGGACCTTTGAGCAGAACGACGGTATCGGTCGCCAGAGCGTATTCTTCCGCGCGTTTCACGGGTTCTTTTATCAATTCGTCGACCGACGCTCCGGTGAGCCGTGAAAACTCTTTTACGTGAGGGGTAAGAACAAGGCGCGGTTTTGAGTCCTTTAAGACCGAGGCGTCCGTCGCGGAAAGGATATTCAATCCGTCCGCGTCGACGATAAGCGTGCCTTCAAAGCAGTTCAGGAGATACTCCAGCGTTTGTTGCGCCCCGTCACCCGTGCCTATCCCCATACCGATCGCTACCGTTTTCACGCCGGAGGTCAGTTCTTTTATTTCTTTCTCGGAAAATACGATCTGCCCGTCCAGGTCGGACAGCGGAAAAACGGTGCTCTCAAGAACCGAGGGAGCAATTTCGTGATAGAGCGACGCTGGAAAGGCCGTTTTCGCGACGCCGGCGCCCGATCTCATCGCGGCGTTCGCCATATGCGCCAGACGGATCGCACCCGGATATTTTGTCGAGCCGCCTATGAGCGCTACGTACCCGTACGTGCCCTTGTGGGAGAAATTCGGGCGTTTTTTAAATACGCGGCGCAGTTCTTCCTCGCCGAAAAGGCGGTACGTTCTGCCGACAGGTTTGATCCCGATATCGCAGTTGATCTTTTCTTTCATAACGTCTTTTGCCATATTCAGAAAATGTCCTGTTTTGAATCCGCCCACGGACACGGTGAGATCGGAGACGACGCAGAGATCTGCGATGCCGCTGTCGGCGTCGAGGCCGCTGTTGATATCGACCGACACGACGTATGCGCCGCTTTCGTTGATCGCTCTGATCGCCTCTCTCGCGATCCCGCGTGCTTCGCCCCGGAATCCGATGCCGAAAACGGCGTCTACGACTACAGAGAAACCGGACAGATCGGTTTTTTCGTCAAACGGTACGATACGAACGCCATTTTCACGGCATTCGTTGAGAAAGGATCCTCCGATCTCGGACGTTTTATCAGAGAGCAGAAAGATAGTGACGTCCTCGCCCGCACCGTGAAACAGCGAAGCGATAACGAACCCGTCCCCGGCGTTGTTTCCGCTTCCGCAGACGACGGCGACAGGTCCCTTTCTATCTATTTTTTCATAGATACGCTTCCCCGCCCTGAACATCAGTTCACGGGCGGGGATATTGTGATCGATGGTATATGCGTCGCTCTCTTTCATCAGAGCGGCTGAATATACTTCCGTCATAATAAAGTTCCTTTACGCTATATCTTTTTTTCTCACGAGCGGTTTAAGGACGAAGAACAGTACCGCCCAGACGACCGCCAGCGCGGCTCCGTAAACGTACGACCACGTATCGTCATATTTGATAACGAGAGAAAATGCAAACGGGAAAAGATGATTGATCCGAAAATCCGTCTCTGCTATCAGACCGATCAGCGCATTGATCCCGGCATACAAAAGAGCCCCGAAAAAGCCGGTATAAAGGCATCCGACGACGATGCCGATCGTTGTGTTCTTGAACAGATCGCATATTAGAACGATCATGAGGCAAGCCGCCCAATGCAGAAGCGCAATTACTGCAAATAACAAAGTGGCCGAGACAAAGTTGCCGGGCTCGATCCCCTCGAAAAAGATCGACGCAGCCGCGACGTTTGCCCCAAAGGTCAAAAACGTTAATAAAGCGCTGTACACGAGGAGAACTGTCGCCTGTGAGAAGTTGTACGGGAAAGTGTTGTACTGCGACGCGACGTTTTTCGCGTATCCGTTCCTCTTTACCGCAGATACGTACATAGATGCAAAGATGATTATTGCGACGACAGAAAAATTCACTTCCTGAGTCTGATAGATAAAGACGACGTATTCAGCAAGCGACGTGACCCCTATATTGAAGAGCCCCGCCATATTCCCCGATCCGTCTACGGAATTCATACTGTCTATCATTGATTTGTGGATACCGTCAAGCCACGACGCGTTCCCGTAGATAAGTCCGTAAAGGCATCCGAGGGCGAATACGATCGCAAACGTGGCGAGCGGAATGATCCAGGTCGATTTCTGCTTTCCGAGACGGTAAAGATCCGCTGACAGCATTCTACCTATCATTTGAAGCACCTCCCGAAAGGAAGAACTCCTCGAGTCCCACTTCGAATTTCTTGAACTCCTTAACGACGACTCCATCCGAAAGAACGGCGGCTAGCGCCTGCGAGGCGCGCTGCTCACCCTCGCGGATGAGGATCAGATTCCCCTCGAGCGATACCCTGTATCCGTTCGCCGAAAGGCGATCGAACGCGGGCGCGATCATGTCGACGGAAAGCGAGAAAACGGAAGAATCCTCGTGATTCAGTTCCGACGCGCCGAGCTCTTTTATCAGTCTGCCGTTATCGAGAAAACCGTATCTGTCCGATACTTTTGAGAGCTCGCCGAGCAGGTGGCTTGAAACTATGATCGTTTTGCCCTCCGAGCGGAGTTCTTTGAGAAAATCGCGGATGAAAACGATCCCCTCGGGGTCCAGACCGTTGACCGGCTCGTCGAGCAGGATCAGATCGGGGTCGCCTATGAGGGCGAGCGCGATACCGAGGCGCTGTTTCATCCCGAGAGAGAACGCGCCGGCTTTTTTCTTTCCGACGTTTGCAAGACCGACTTTGCCGAGAAGCCTTTCAGCCTCATTTTCATCGTCGAGTCCTGTCATCTTCATCTTTATAAGAAGATTATCACGCGCGTCAAGGTGCGTGAAAAGGCCCGGATTCTCTATCAGGACCCCTACCGTTTTTTTCGTTCCGACCGTGACCGTCCCGGAAGTCGGAGAAGCAAGACCGCCGATCATTTTCAAAAGAGTCGTCTTGCCCGCGCCGTTTTTTCCAATGAGACCGTAGATCATGGGTCCCGTTATGCGAGTCGTAACGTCGTTTACGGCAGTGCATTTCTTATACTGTTTCGTGACGTGGTCGAGTATTACCGTGTGTTCCAAAGGAATTCCTCCTTTTTGAGTCAGATCACGAGATGGACCGGAAGGCCATCCCGGTACGTCGGGGAGACCTCGCCTTTGATGAGCGGTCTGAGATAGTCGAGGCAGGCCGGCGTGACGCCGTTGCCGCGTTCGTTGATATATTCGTCCGGAACGGTGCGGATCTCGTTGGCAATGCCCGAAATGTCCGATGCGTCGAACGAGATGGAGTACTCGGCACCGGGCGCTCTTTTCGCCGTGACCATTACTCCGGTCTTCCCTGCGATCGCGGAGCGTACGCCCTCGGAGCCGGTAGCGACAGACTCGGTGATATCGGTGAGCGACGCGAGATGAGAAGCGCATCTCTGCGGCAGATTCAGTTCAATGGAACGCACCTTGCACCCGAGTTTCTCTTTGATGAAGAGTTCGAGCGCTTTTGCCGTTCCTGCGAGATATTTGTGACCGAAAACGTCGGCGGCGCCGCTCTGCGTGCCTTCTCCGACGTACCGTCCGTCGGCGAATCTGAGTCCCTCCGAAACGGCAACGACGACGGCGGGTTTTCTCGAATGTACCTCTTTTACGTCCTCGAGGAACGCGTCAAGTGAGAACGGACGCTCGGGAAGGTAGATCAGATCAGGACCCGCGCCGGGAATATCGTTCGGCAGACCCGCCGCGGCGGTGAGCCACCCCGCGTCGCGTCCCATGATCTCGACGACGGTAACGGCGGGAACGGTATAAACCGAGCAATCACGTACTATCTCTTTGAGAGTAACGGCGATATATTTCGCAGCCGATCCGAATCCGGGAGTGTGATCGGTCCCCGCGAGGTCGTTGTCGATCGTCTTGGGGATACCGACGCAGCGCATCTCATAATCCGAAGTCCTGAGATATTTCGAAAGCTTCAGGACGGTGTCCATCGAGTCGTTGCCGCCGATATAGAAGAAATATCTGACGTCGTATTTGCGGAAGATCTCGATCAGACCGTCGAAAAACGTGCGGTCTTTATCGGGATCGGGGAGTTTTTTCCGGCATGAACCGAGCGCCGCGGCAGGAGTACCCTCGAGCAGAGAGAGTTTTTCCCCGTCGGGTCCTCCGTCCTTCGTAAAAGCAGCCGTCAGATCGATAAGGTCGTCCCTGAGGAGTCCTTCGATACCGTTTCTCATTCCGAGAAGCGACGTGATATGGTCGCCGTTGTCGTTGATGACGGCTTTGATAACGCCCGAGAGCGTTGCGTTGATCGCCGCCGTAGGTCCGCCGGACTGACCGACGACTGCCGCGCCTTTAAGTAACGTCATTTTCATATATTCCTTTCCATCAAACAAATATCATATTAGGATAGAAAAACGCCATAACTCCGTCGTTGAAGACCCGATCGAGCATTCTGCCGAACGCGCCGAGATCGTGCGCCGTTCCGTTCAATCGCGCGCTCCAGCGAAACAGAGCGACGACCGATACCGTGCCGAAGATCGCCATAACGACGAATAAAACGACCGTGAGCGGTTTGCCCGGTCTGTTCGGTATTTTCAGAATGGCAAGATCGAGCAAAGGCCTGATAAACAATACCCAGCCGACCGTGAGCAAACCCCAGTACAACGCGAATTCAAGGCAGATCCGGTTGCCGATGCGGAACGTGGCGTAGCTGTAATCCCAGGATACGGAACCGAGGATCTTCTCCTGAAAGAAAGAAATGAAGAACTCCAAAGCCGATCCGGAGATCGCGCCGATAACAAACGCGAGGAAAAGCGTCAGAAAGTTTTTCTTCTTGATCTTATAAAGGAAAACGTAAAGAAGAACGGCGCATAATCCGTATACGGGATTGAGAGGTATGAGAATGATACCGGATCTCCACTCGAACCGAAAATGGCCGGGCGTTACGAAAAGGCTCCAGAAAGTTTCGACTATGATCCCGATAAGCGAACCGGTCAAGAATACCCAGAAAAGTTTGTAAAAGTTTCTGCCGCGCGCAAAATGGTCGGCGTCAAGACCTTCTCTGCCGATGCTGTCGCCCTTTTTGATCACTGCGACGAGTTTTCGGAACACTCTTTTCCCTCCTTTACCGAGACGTTAAGATCGAAGTCGGTTTTCAATCGGCCTGCGAAGCTACGTCCCAGGCGGTGATGATCCCCTGAAGTTCGCCGTCGCGCCTGCCGTTTTTCGTGACGAAGATCATGCCGACTCTGTCTCCTTTGGCGGTAGCCGATTCGAAAGTGTCGATGATCGACGAAACGCGTTCATATCCGGAAACGAAACGGTAGGATTCGGCTTCGGAGACGTCAAACGAAAGGTATTTCTTTATATCGGAAAAAGTCGTAGATTCACCGAAGGGAGCGACTCCGTCGACAAGGCACGTCAGGACAGAATTCTCGCTGAAAACGCCGGTGACGACGCCGCTCTCAATTATCGGAACGTGGGAGTAAAACAGTTCCCGCATTTTCCTCAAAACGGGCATTACGAGACCGTTCTCCGAAACGCAAAGGATCTCATCGCGCGGAACGCAGACGTCGCGCGCCACGGCGGGCGATCTGACGGCACTGATCGTTTTATCAAGGAAATCAAGAAGCGCGTCGTCGGGGACGACCCCGTACCTGCCTTCAACGGTCGTGTTATGTGACAGAAGGTTACGGACGTCACGGCAGAGATCGAGCATCGCACGTGACGATCTGAATTCCGGGCTGCGCGACAGGATCAGAACGGGAGATCTGTCGTCGTCGCGCGCGTCGGAGTATTCGGCCCGTATAGCCGCCTCGAGTTCTTTATACTTTTTGAGGAAAAGTTCCGCTTTATCCATAACAGTATCCTCCGTCGTTCGTCGCCATAATTATACCTCACGGGGTGATTTTATGTCAATAAGAGAAAAGGACAAAGACTTATCGTCTTTGTCCTTTTGAGTGTTGACGTTTACCTATTTTCCCGGCACGTCGCCATGCAAGTATTGTCGGCACGACAGAGCTTAACTTCTGTGTTCGGAATGGGAACAGGTGGACCCTCTGCGTCAAAAACGTCAACTCATGCACCTTCA
>JAFRQK010000054.1 GCA_017428635.1 Clostridia bacterium
AAAACTCTTTGCTCGAAAGCTGGAACGGTATCGTTATGTCGCGGTATGCGTCCACCATGATCACGTCGTATTTTCCCGCCCCGCGAAGGAACGCTCTGCCGTCGAACTCTATGGCGTTGATGTTTTCATCTTCCGGGTCGACTCCGAAACGGGAGTATGCGAGATCGATTATTTTACCGTCGATCTCGACGCCGTCTATCCTGCTTTGCGGAAAATGCTTTCTGCATTGAACGGCGAACGTTCCGCTGCCGAATCCGAGGATAAGAACTTCAAGGGAGTCTTTTTCGACAGCTCCCGCCATGATCGGCGCCGCGAGCGCATAGTCGTAATACATTCCGGAAAGCCCGCCGTCCTTCATGGTGACCGACTGAACTCCTATCATAACGTTCGTCGAGAGGCGTATCTCCCGTTCGTCCTCCGTGACTTTGAGATAGTTGTATATCGATTCGTCCTCGTAGATCTCACCTTTGTTTTCCCAGAAAGCGAAGGACGTAGCAGAAGCGAGGACCGCAAGGCAGACTGCGAGCACGAGAGCGATCGCGCATCTTACAAGACGCCGCTTTTCGGATATGAAATAAATGAGGGATATCGCCATGAGTACCGCCGCGAAGATCACGAACGTCCAGGACGTTCCGAGGGCGGGGATCGTGACGAAAGTCGGCAGGAACGTGCCGATGATCGAGCCGATCGTGTTCAGCGCGTTCAATTCCCCGACGATTTTTCCGTTCTCGTCAAGGCTCGATACCGCGTATTTTACGAGAGAGGGGGATACCGTTCCGAGCAGGATCAGAGGATAGACAAAGATCAGAAGACATGAGAGGAACGACGCCCAGATCAGAAAGTTTCCGCCGCCGAGAGAGGCGAGGAGAAGCGAGACGAGCGCGATGATGTATTTTCCCGCGAACGGGATCGCCGCGCACCAGAGTGCAACGATGAGAAGTCTTCCGTAGAGGCGGTCGGGATTCGGGTCGCGGTCGGCGCGCCGCCCGCCGATGATGTTTCCGAGCGCCATAGCGATCATGATGACGCCGATGATTATCGTCCAGACTATCTGAGACGACGAAAAGTAGGGGGCGAGAAGTCTGCTCGCTCCGAGCTCTATTGCCATAACGCTGATGCCAGTGAAAAACTCAGTCACATATAAAAACCATTTCCGCTTCAGCATACCGCCCTCCGAGTTTCGTTTGATGATATCAATATACCACAATCGAAACAAATAAACAAGACGAGACGGCAAATATTCTGTTAACGAAAAAACCGACCGCTCACGCGGCCGGCCGTTTCGAAACGGTTTATCTTATAAAGTTCGTTCTCTCTCCCCACTCGATCTCGGGCATACCGAACTCTTCTTTTCCGAGCGCGATCGACTTCACAAGGAACGCCATGTTGTGAGCGAGATTCCTCATGACTTGGAGCCCTTCAAGATCCTGCTTTGCCTCATCCGCCGTGTTTCCGTGGATGCTGTTCCAGTAGGTCGACGATACGACGGGCATTCCGCAGATCGTGAAGTATTTGTTCAGCTCGTCAAAGGTCGCGGAAAGTCCTCCGCGACGCGCGCTGACGACAGACGCGCCGACCTTCATCCGCTTGTCGAAGCGCGAGCTGTGGAAGAGCCTGTCGAGGAACGCGATCAGCGTCGCGTTCGCGGAAGCGTAGTATACGGGCGTTCCGACGACGAGTCCGTCCGCCTCCTCGAATTTAGGCGCGATCTCGTTCACCGCGTCGTCGAACACGCAGCGTCCGGTCTTCGAGCATGATCCGCACGCGATGCAGCCGCGGATCGCCTGATTCCCGATGTGCATGATCTCGCTCTCGATCCCC
>JAFRQK010000009.1 GCA_017428635.1 Clostridia bacterium
AAGAGATTTCCGATCAACTTTCAGACGTCTCTCATGCAGGCGGGACAGGCGTTTCCCATAGTGGTTTACGCGCACAAACTCGAAGACAATTCCAGAAAGATAATGGACATCTCCGAGTGCGTGATCCTTCCGAACGGCGACCGTGAGTATCACACTCTCTTCCGCTACCGTATCACAAAGAACGAACTCGTAAAGGGTAAATACAAAATAGAAGGAGTTTTTGAAGAGCCTGAGATAATGAGCGATCACATGAGAACAAAGCTTCTCCAGTTCGGCGTTCCGCAGGATCTTCTCGAACAATTCCTTGTCAAAGGAGGTGACTCGTCGTGGTCCTTCAAGTAATAGCGTCGGTCTTCATAGTTATCGCCATCGCGATATTCTTCGGACTGACTCCGCAGAGAATTACGGACGATCTCTTGTCCATCATCAAGCCGAACGACACTATGAAAGACAAGGCGAAGAATATACGCGGAAACAAGAAGAGGCATGGGATATATAAATTCCTGATGAGGATGAAAGGTGCGCTCGACGCGACGGGAAAGAGCCGTCAGTTCACAATAGCGATGACCTCATCTCTTATCCTCTTCGCCGCGGGAGCGGTCGTTTGTATCATGATAGGAAACCTCTTCCTCATACCTGCGGTATCTGTCGCCCTTGCTCTTCTCCCGTTCATGTATATCTCAAGCACTCTTTCGTATTACGATAAGAATACGAAGCTTGAAATGGAAACGGCGCTCTCCATCATCACCACCTCATACGAGAGGTGCGACGATATCGTGTCTGCGGTCAGAGAGAATATACCGATCATCAAACCGCCGCTGCGCGAGATATTTATGGCGTTCGAAGGCGAGGCGACGGCTGTCAGCTCGAATATCCAAAGGGCGCTGTACAATCTGAGAGAAAAGGTAGACGACGATATATTCCGCGAATGGGTAGACACGCTCATACGTTGTCAGGACGACAGGACTCTGAAGGATACTCTTCAGCCCGTAGTCCAGAAACTCGCGGACGTGAGGATCGTCAACAGCGAACTGAAGACTATGCTCGCATCGGCAAGAAACGAATACTGGATGATGGTGCTCCTCGTCGTCGGCAACGTACCTCTCCTTTATCTTCTCAACAAAGACTGGTTTCACACTCTTCTTTACACTACTCCCGGCAAGATCGTATGCGGTATCTGCGGCATAGTGATCCTTATCACCGCTATGTTCATGAAGAAGTTTACGAAACCGATAGAGTATAAGGGATAGGAGGTGCAGGGCAATGCTACAGATAATCATCGGCGTCCTTTTCGCAGTCGGTCTTTTCTTCATATTAGCCGACGCGAACGCCATCCCTTACTACAAGACCTCCAAAGCGGTGGAGAGTCTTTCAAAGAAGCAGAAGAATAAGAAGAGCGGACTCGACGTATGGCTCTCGGAACTTGCAGGGTGGATATCGAAAAAGATCAAGATGAACGAGTTCAAAAGATCGTCTCTTGAAGCTGATCTCAAAACGGCGCAGATGGACATTACTCCCGAAATGTTCAAGGCGAACGCCATCGTCAAATCGCTTCTTGTCGGAGTATTCGCAATTCCCGTCGCGCTGATCTTTCCTCTCCTCGTTCCCGTCGTTCTCTTCCTTTCGTTCATCCTTTACAGGATAGAGACGAAGAGCGTCGGCAAACGTATCAGGGATAAGAGAGAAAAGATTGAGTACGAGCTTCCTCGCCTCGTTGCCAACATTCAGAAGACTCTAACTCACAACAGAGACGTTCTGTATATGCTCGACAGCTATACGCAGTACGCGGGACCGGAGATGAAGCATGAACTCGATATCACAGTCGCGGATATGAAATCGGGACACTACGAGGACGCGATAACAAGAATGGAGAGCCGCGTCGGTTCGTCTATGATGTCTGACGTCTGCCGCGGACTGATAAGCATCATACGCGGAGACGACAACAGAATGTATTGGGAGACCCTTTCTCTCAAGTTCAACGATATGGCTCGTCAGCAGCTGCGCCTCAGAGCGCAGAAGGTGCCGAGAAAGGTAAAGCGTCTTTCTATGTGCCTTCTCTTCTGTTTCATGCTGATATATGTCGTCGTCATACTCGAACAGATCATGTCGAGTATCGGCGTCCTCTTTATGTAGGAGGTGAGCTATGTGAAGAAGATTTTTAACAGACGGGGCGAAGGGTACGTCGATATGTGCGTCGGCGTTATCGTCTTCGTTATGATACTCGTCATTGCGATAAACATCTTCGCCTTTATCACCCTGCGCGTCGAGATGGATCAGATAGCTGACGAGCTGATCGAGTGCGCGACCTACAACGGCTCCTTCGGAACGCAGTATACACAGCGTACCGCACAACTCAAGGAACAGTATTTCGACTTCACTCCGTCATACGGAGCCGACAAGTATTACAACGCCGCATACCACAGAGTTCAGCTCGGTAATACGATGTACGTTACTGTTACCGTAAAGACCGATATACGCGGACTCGGCGTCTTCAAGATACCGGTCACTCTCACTGTCACACGCTCCGGTCTGTCTCAGAGATACTGGAAGTAGGTGAGACGATGATACGAAACAAAAGAGGCGAAGGATACGTGCAGGTATGCGTTCTCGTTATCGTTATCTGCATGATCCTTTCCGTGTTCGTGATGTTCGCGTCTGCCGTGAACGTAGTGCGTCTGATGAGGCGAAACTCCAAAACAGTCCTCGAAAATTATCTGATGAAGGATTCGATAAGGATATATAACTCGATAAAACAAGGGACGAACGACGTAGACAGTCTGGACGTAAACTCGTACTGCACGTCTCTTGAGAAGTTTTGCACATTTGAAACTTCGGGCAAATATTTGTATCATAAAGACGCAGACGGAAAGACGGATTACTACATCTCGACTCCTCACCTCGGTTTTACCGAAAAAGGAAAGCTCCGTCTGTACGTCAGATACACGCTCTATGTAC
>JAFRQK010000055.1 GCA_017428635.1 Clostridia bacterium
CAAAAGAAGGGTTCTTATCTGGAATCCGTCTTCGTCCGCATCGGTACATATTATGATCTTAGACCATCTGAGAGACGAAAGATCGAACGGAGAAACGTCTCCCTTGACCTTTTTTTCGCTGATCTCGACTCCGCATCCGATGACTCTGAGCAGGTCAAGGATGATGTCGTTCTTGAAGATCTTGTCGTATGTCGATTTCAGGCAGTTGAGCGTCTATCCGCGGACGGGGATTATCGCCTGGAATTCGGAATTTCTGCCGAGCTTGCAGCTCGTCATGGCGGAGTCGCCCTCGACGATGTAAAGCTCTCTGCGGGAGACGTCCTTCGAGCGGCAGGCGACGAACTTTTCAACTCTGCCCGTGATGTCGTTCGACGTCGCGAGCGCTTTTTTTACGTCTATCCTCGTCGATTCCGCCTTTTCGCGGCTCCTCTTGTTGATGAGTACCTGATTCAGAAATCTGTCGCCGTCGGCGGGGTTCTCGAGAAAATAGAATTCGAGCTGTTCCTTTAAGAACGAAGTCATCGCCTCCGCTATGAACGTGTTGGTGATGGCCTTTTTCGTCTGATTTTCATAGGAGGCGAGGGTCGAGCGGCTGTTCGAGATGAAAACGAGACAGTCTTCTATATCCGCAAATTTGATCTTCGACTCGTTCTTGTTGTATTTTCCCGCGGCGCGCAGCCTTTTGTCGACCGCGTATGTGAAAGCGCGCTTCACCGCGTCGTCCGGGCTTCCGCCGTGTTCGAGATAACTTGAGTTGTGGTAGTATCTGAGAGCGGAAACTCTCGAGGAGGCACACCATACGAATTCGCCCTGGAGCTTGTAATCCGCCATGTCTTCGCGGTCGCGCCCGGACGTTTCGAGCGTCCAGTATACCGGAGCGGTCAGCGTTTCGTCTCCGGCGATCTCTTTGATGTAGTCCCTGATCCCGAATTCGTAGTAGAAAGTCTCGGTGTCGAAGACGCCGGGCGAGGTCTCGAATTTCAGTATGAATTTTATACCCGCGTTTGAAGCGGATTGAGTTTTGAGAGTCTCCTCAAAGTATTCCTTCGGGATGTCGGTGTCGGTGAAGACCTCGCGGTCGGGCTTCCAACGCTGGACTGTCCCGTGGCGGAGTTCTTTCTTTTCGATCGGTCTTGTCGTGAACTCTCCCGCCGGCTCTCCTTTTTTGAAGCTCATCGACGAGACGTTCGTACCGTCGTAGGAATAAACCTCAAAGTATTCCGAGCTGTACTGAGTCGCGCATGCGCCGAGCCCGTTCAGACCGAGCGAGAACTTGTACGCCGCGTCATCGTCGTTGTTCGAGTATTTTCCTCCGGCGTAGAGCTCGCAGTAGATCAGCACCCAGTTGTAGCGGCCCTCCGCTTCGTTGTAACCGAGCGGAACTCCGCGCCCATGGTCCTCGACTTCTATCGATCCGTCGAGAAAGACGGTCGTGATGATCTCGTCGCCGTAATCCTCGCGCGCCTCGTCGACCGAGTTTGAGAGGATCTCGAAATAGGAGTGCTCGCAGCCCTCGAGTCCGTCCGAACCGAATATGACCGCCGGACGGAGCCTGACTCTCTCGGCTCCTTTGAGCATGACGATCGACTGATCGTCATACTTCGGGATGTTGTCTTTTTTAGCCATTATTGCACCTTTGTTGTATCAGTTGTTGTCCATTACGCTTTCCGCGCTCAGTTTGCCGTCGACGGTGACGAGATAGTTGAACGCGTATTCGTCCTTCGG
>JAFRQK010000056.1 GCA_017428635.1 Clostridia bacterium
AGTCGTCGTAGTCGTCGTAGTCGTCGTAATCAAGACCGAAGCCGCCCGAAACGTTGTTCATTACGGTCTGGACCAGATCGGTGAAGTCGCCGAGTTTGTTCGAGAGTTCCTCGCCGAGTTCGTCGAGCTTGTCGGCGTCCTCGTCGGACATATTCTCGCTGAGTTCGACAGCCCTCGAGAGATCGTACCGGTCGGTGCGTACCGCGCTGTGAGACACGACGCCCTTGACAGTCAGTTTGACGCCGATGACCTTTGCGTCGACCGTTATCTCAACGTTGTCGCCGGAGCCCGCCTTCGAGATCTTTACGTTGACGGGGACCTTGACGGTCGTGCCGCCCGCGCCGATCCTGACGGTGTACGTCATATCTGCGGAACCGGAGGAAGCGGTGCCCTCGAACTCAACGGAGATCGCAGTTTCGCCGATATCGTAATCCGAATCTTCGGGGAGGACGAGTTTGCTCTCGTCGATACCGAATCTGCCCTCGTAATGCCCTCTCTCTTCCTCGTGCTCGTATCTGAGCGGGATCACCGTCGTGACGGTACCGTCCTCGGTCGCGGTGATATCAAGGTTCGCCCTGACTTTGCCGGATTCGGATCTCATCTCGTAAACGGCTTTCGCCTCGTTTTCGGAATCGGAAAGGACCAGCTCGGCGCGAACGGTCGATCTGCGGGATACCCACAGGGTCATATTCGCCGCGGCGTCCTCGCCGATATTGAAATCGTCGATCTCGTAAATATCGCCGAGCGTATCCTTGATCTTATCCTCGATCTCTTTCAGCTGCTCCGCGTTGAGCGACACGGAGAGTTTCTCGGCGCCCCTGACGGTCTCGCCGAGCACTTCGACGTCCTCCGTCTCAACGGCGACCGACTCGTCGGTGACGTACTTCTCGACGATCTCGTCGATCAGGTTTTCGACTTTGTTCTTGACGCCTTTGTCCTTATCAAGGAGCGAATCGAGCGAGAAGGAATTCCCTCTGCCGCCGATCATGCTCGCGGCGTCTCCGGCCGTCTCGGCCAGCTCGTTCATCTTGCCCCAAAGGACCTTGTCGCTCATTCCGGGGAACGAGATATACACGGTCTCGCGGCCCTCGATCTCCGCCTTTGCGCGAAGCTCTGACGTTCTGTATCTCGCGCCGAGTTCGGCGGACAGGTTGCCCTCGTCGGCGTCGACTCCGCCCTTAAAGGTGACCGTGACCGGATCGTCGCCTATGATCTGAGGCGCGTCGATCTCGGCGGTGAGGTCGGCGTAGTTCACGTCGTCGATCTCGTACTTCTTTTCGAGCGGTCCTACGCGCGCCTCAAGTCCTATGTTGTCTCTCGCCTCAATGAATCTCTCCGACGGCGTCTTCTGCTTTAGGAGATCACAGCCGCTGAACGAGAACGCGAGCGCGAAGACGAACGCGGCGGCGAGGATCAGAGATAATACTTTTTTCATTTTATACCCTTCCTTTCTTATATCGCGGGTTCGGGTCGTACCTTAATTATAGCATACAGATCGAAAGGAGTCAATATTACCGCGTCAGGGTAAACTTTCCGTTCAGAACGAAGATGAAATACAGTACCGCGGCGGCGATTATGAGAAGCGCCGCGACGGTGGAGATAACGGTGTAAAGGGCCCTCGGCTTCGCGCCATCGGCGGGCGGCGTCAGCTTCGCTTTCCGCAGCGCCGTCGAGACAGGCTTGTAAAGCAGCAGCGAAAGTCCCGCGTTCAGGATCGCCTTCGTAAGGTTGAAAGGTAAGAGAAGCGTCGGGATCATCGACGCGACGTACGAGACGTCGGCGTCGGGCATGAACGAGCGCAGGTAAAACGGCGTCAGGGCGAGGTTCGCGCCCATCATGATCGCCGTCATGGCGCAGACGCCCGTGAACAGACCCGTGACCGCGCCGGCGTAGCTGCGCCGCCAGCGGTAGACGAGCGACGCGAAGAACGCGAACGAGGCGCTCGACGCGAAGTTCATGACAAGGCCGTAAAAGCCCGTGTCGCTGACCGTTATCATCTCGAGGACCGAAACGGCGAGCGACGTCAGAAGCGCGCTGACCGGTCCGAAGATCATGCCGCCGATCGCAAGGACGGCGTCCTTGGCGTCGAACGTGAGGAACGACACCTTTATTCTGAAGAAGAACACGCACAGATAGGCGAGCGCGCAGAACAGCGCCGCCCCGCAGATCTTCTTTATTCTCTCTTTTGTGGTCGTTTTGCTCATTTTTATTCCCTTTCCATTCGGGGGAAAAGCGAAAAACCGGTCCCCGGATATAAATATACGGGGACCGATATTTTTCATGCTTTATCTTTTCTCATCCAGACTTTAACTGTCGGCGCAGGAATCTCACCTGCTCGGCGCACTTTCATGCGTTCGCGGACTTTACCGCCGGTAAGGATTTTCACCTATCCCCAAAGACAAAATATTAAGTTGTGCGGCGGCGGTATGACCGCCGCCGCGAGGTAACTCTGCCTGATTAGTCCTGAACGTCGGAAACGACGCCGGAACCGACCGTTCTGCCGCCCTCACGGATAGCGAAACGGAGACCCTTCTCGATAGCGATGGGGGTGATGAGTTCAACGTTCATGTCGACGTGGTCGCCGGGACGGCACATCTCGACGTCTGCGGGAAGGCCGATGGTGCCGGTAACGTCGGTCGTTCTGAAGTAGAACTGCGGACGGTAACCCGCGAAGAACGGCTTCTGTCTGCCGCCCTCTTTTTCAGTCAGAACGTAAACCTGGCCGGTGAACTTGGTGTAAGGATGGATCGTTCCGGGCTTGCAGAGGACCTGTCCTCTTTCGATAGCCTTCTTGTCGATACCGCGGAGAAGAAGACCGACGTTGTCGCCTGCTTCAGCGGAATCAAGGAGTTTACGGAACATTTCGACGCCGGTGATGACGGTGGTCTTTCTCTCTTCGGTCAGACCGATGATCTCGACGGTGTCGCCCATCTTAACGGTACCGCGCTCAACTCTGCCCGTAGCGACCGTACCGCGGCCGGTGATGGAGAAGACGTCCTCAACGGGCATCAGGAAGGGCAGATCGGCCTTTCTGTCGGGAGTCGGGATGTACTCGTCGACAGCCTTCATGAGCTCGTGGATGGAAGCGTACTCGGGAGCGTTCGGATCGGTGCTCGTGGACTCGAGAGCAACTCTCGCGGAACCGCGGATGATCGGAATGTCGTCGCCCGGGAAGTCGTACTCGTTGAGAAGGTCACGGACTTCCATCTCGACCAGCTCAAGGAGCTCCTCGTCGTCGACGAGGTCGGTCTTGTTCATGTAAACGACGATAGCGGGAACGCCGACCTGACGGGCGAGCAGGATGTGCTCGCGGGTCTGCTGCATCGGACCGTCGGAAGCCGCTACGACGAGGATAGCG
>JAFRQK010000057.1 GCA_017428635.1 Clostridia bacterium
CTCAGGAGGATCAAATGCTCAAACTTATAATCGGACTCAAAGGACCCGGAAAAACAAAACATCTCATCGAACTTGTAAACTCCTCTCTCAACACCACAGACGGCGACGTCGTATGCGTTGAGAAGGGGAACAAGCTCAGATTTGACATAAAGTATCAGTGCAGACTTATCGAAGCCGACGAGTTCGGTATCGACGGCGCGGATTCCCTCTACGGATTCATAGCGGGTCTGCTTGCAAGCAACAACGACATCAAGCATTTGTTCATAGACTCCGCATATAAGATCGCGGGAGAAGACGACGCGACGTTCGACGCGATGCTCGTTAAACTCGACGGTCTGATGAACGAGAGAGGCGTCGAGTGCGTTATAACCTCATCTATCGACGAGCTCAAAGCGACTCCCACAGTAAAAAGATTTCTCTGAAATATTAAAGGCGCTCTTTCGAGCGCCTCTTTTTTATTTTTCGTTTTCGTTGAACTCCTCAAGCATCTGCGAATAGTCGTCCTGATCGGACTCCGCGTTATCTCGACCGGGAGCGGAGAAGCGTTCAAGCTTCGAATAGAAGAGAGCGGCGATCGCCGAAGTAATCGGAAGAGCAGAAAGAATACCGAAGCTGCCGACGAGGATCTTGAGAAGCTCGACGATCAGATTCTCTCTGTTAAACAGATTCAACATCGAAAAGCTGTTGCTGTATATAATGAGAAGAACGGAGCAGAGGGAAGAGCCGATATACGCGAGGATGAGCGTATTTGACATAGTTCCGATGATGTCGCGGCTGATCGTCAGACCGGACTTGTAAAGCTCGCGGAACGAGGGTTTCTCGACCTTTGTCGCCACCTCGTGCACCGACGCCGCGATATTGACCGCAACGTCCATGACCGCTCCTATCGAGCCGATAAGTATGCCGGCGAAAACGAGAGCCTTTAGGTTGATTGCTCCGTTGTTTATCCCCTTGATGTATATAGTACATTCGTCCGTATAACCGGTGAGTTTCAGGAACAAGTCCATGACGAGCGTTATCGCCGCGGAGATCAGGACGCCGCCCATACAGCCGAGCATCCCGACAAGGCTCATGTACGATATCCCGTTGACGATCACGAGCGTCATGACCGTTATGTACAGGCAAACGACTATCGTCCAGAAATAGATGTTTCTTCCCGAGAGGATCGCGGGTATCAGAACAAAGAAGACCGAACCGATAGTCAGTATAAGAGTTATGAGCGTTTTCAGCCCTTTCAGTCTTCCGAAAGCGATAATCGCGATACAGAATAGGACGCCGAGAACGATTATTGCGTCGGATCTTATGAACTCAGCGAAAGCCCACGAGGACTCGTCGCCCTTTTTCGACTGACAAAGGATGACTTTGTCTCCTTCCGACACCGGGTTCGAGTTGTACATGGCGGAGGAATCGATCACCTGAGTCGCGTGGATGATATCGCCTGCCCTCTCGCCGCTTTTGACCTCTGCGTCGAAATAGTACGTAGTCACGGTGTAGGTCGACTCGTCGTACGGTTTATATTCGTCTACCTTCGTGATCTTCGTGATCTTTGTTCTGAGGTATTCTCCGACAGCGTCTCCGTATTCGATGTCGTATCCGTCGCGTACGGCGAGATAGCCGAGAACGAGCAGGATAACGGCGAGAGCGACGCTTGCCGGATAAATGATCTTCTTTTTCATCATATCCTCACAAGTGCGGGCTGCCGACGGCAGCCCTGAGTTTTATTTCTTTACTTTGAATTCCGTTCCGTATTTGATCGTCTGCCCATCGTTCTGCCACATGATTCTCTGGCGCTCAAAGGTCTCATCGGGGATCGGATCGTGCGGTTTTGAAGTGCGGGGAAGAAGCTGATCTCCGGCGACTTCCGGGGTCGTGCAGGCGTTGTCGTTCCTCCACGCGTCGCGCTCCTCGGGGTTGCGCAGGTTCGGTATCTTAACGGGGATATTTCCGTTCAGTACCGAGCGGTAAGCGAGAATGCCGCAGATACCCATATCGATCGCCTTGTATACGTCGATCGCGTATTTTCCGTCCGGTCTGCCGAGTATCTTTTCTATAAAGAAATGCGTTGCGTAGAAGTCGGAGCCGCCGTGCGTTCCGAATTCTGCCGCTTTTTCTTTCGCAATCGGAGCCTCGGGATCATAGTCCTCCCAC
>JAFRQK010000058.1 GCA_017428635.1 Clostridia bacterium
AGAAGGAATGAGGTCGGCGGGTTCCCACGTGACGTAAACCTTTCTGCTGTTTCCGCCCGGAACGAACGCATTAGTTCCGACCGCCGTCACGTGAGCGGGCAGAGAAACGAATCTGACGTTTGTACCGTAGAAAGCCCTGCCTCCTATCGAGACGGAAGTTATCGGGAATACGACGTTTGCAAGAGCCCCCTCACCCTCCATTGCGGAGGCGGGTATTTCGGAGTTGTTCATCGCAGCACCGGAGAGATCGAGAGTTTCAAGCAGCGAGAACGTATCAGACGTCCTGATAAACGCGAAGTCGTCCGAAGTCACTTTGCCGTCGTCAAAAGTCTTGAACGAGAGCTTGGTCACGCTCTCATTTCTGAAAGCGGATCCCTCACCGTTGAAATAATCCGACAGAAGATCGCCGAGGCGGTCGTCAGACTCGTAGAAATATACAGTGTAATCGCCGTCGGAATTGCGAACGACTTTGTTTTCGGCCAACGGATGCGCGGTTTCGATGTCGCAGTTCCAGAACCAGTAGTTGCCGACTGTCGAAGCGCCGAACGCGGACTCTGCCTCAGCCTTATTTCCCGCGCTGTACGCCGTATTCGCGATCGCAACGGTCCAGTCGTTGACCGCGCCGGCGTCGTTCACGAGATGAGTGTTGACGGAGGAGTTTCCGGTCGAGACCGCGCCTCTCGCCCATTCTGGAAGAAGTATCGCGGGATATTTGTTTGTAAACGTATTGGAATTGAGTATGTAGATCTGATTGTCCACGTCTCCGACAGCAACCATTCCGGACAGATCGATGAATCCTATCTCGCCGGACGACTCGATCCAAACGTTGTTGGTGCCTGCAGGAGCTATGATATCTCCGGTCACGGAACCGACTATTTTGACCTTCGTATTGCTGCGCAGCGACATGGGGGCGGGGACGTTAACGACTGCACCCGCGCCGGTATCGTAAACTCTCTTTATAATGTTGACGTTTGTCTGAACGTAACCGTCGTTGACGGGATCCCGAAGCGCGTTGACCTCGAATTCGCCGCCCGTGCAGGTATCGCTGACTCCGTCCCACTTGCCGAGAACTATCGCTCTCGTGCTGGAACCGCGGATCTCAAAGTTTGCGTTTGGCGTATCTATCGTCAGACTTCCGTCGATATTCAGTCTCGACGTGCCGGACACGTTGAGAGTGCATTTTCCGAAATTAGCCGTATCGTAGGCGAGGTTCCCGTGGACCGTCAGGCTGTAGCCGTTCAGGTTCAGGTTGACGCGCCGCAAGAAGGTAAGATTATAGTTGGCGGGAAGTTCAATGCTGTCGGTGAGAGTGATCGTATCGCCGTCGGTCGCCTGGCTGACGTACGCTATAAACGATTCTGTGTCTCTCGGATAAAACGTCGCGCCGGTCTCTTCCTCTTCAAAATCAGGGGCGTTGATCTGTTTGACGTTGAGCACCGCGTCGATATCCACAGACGCCGTCTGAAGAGAATCGACGTACGTTGTGGGCATCCCCGAACAGCAGTATTCAAGGGCGTAGTATTTGGTTTCTCCGGAGAGGATATCCCCTATCTTCTGGTCGGTTTTCATTTCGATAAGGGTCTTCGATTCCGGATCGGCAGCTATTACCGGAGCGTCAGCCGCGGTATGGTGAACGGCGGCGAAGTCGCCGAGAGTGCCGGTGACCTGAGAGGTGATGTCGCTGACTCTTAAATGAACATAGTTGAGAGCCGATTCGTCTATTCCGTGGGCGGTGCAGACGAATTTAAGGAACGTCTTGGCGTCTATATTTCCTTGGTTGCGTACTTCAATAAATCTGATGCCGGTCGCATCGGCGCGCAGATTCTGCTCGTGGATGATACCTTGAACGTAGCTTGCGGACGGTTCTTCGCCTTCGGCGAGAACCGGATGAAGAGTATTGTCGCTCGTGACATACTTATATACGGTGAGGCTCACGTTAAGAGCACCGAGCTCGAGTCTGCCGTTCAATATAGTTGTATTCGAAGTGAACCACG
>JAFRQK010000059.1 GCA_017428635.1 Clostridia bacterium
CGTATACCAATTACCTTGATACACTTCGTCTTGTTGTTCAATTTTCAATGAGCGGCGCTGCGCCGAGAGGAGATCACCCCTCAAGGGGCAGCCTAACTATAATATCACAGCGATATATCGGTTGTCAATACCTTTTTTTCGGTTTTTTAAATTTTTTTCTGAGTTTTTTCCGCCGTATTTTTACGGACGATAACAGCGCGCAAAAATCGTTGAAAAATACGACCGCCGGAGTGGTTTTGTCGGTTGACAAAACCGAATTTTTCCTTTAAAATATTATAAATAGATTTGAAAAAGGACGGTGTGATCCATGGCTCACGACAAAACCGGAAAAATCGCTTACGAAGGGTTGACTTTCGACGACGTTCTTCTTATCCCCGCAAAAAGCGAGGTCCTCCCTGGAGAAGTATCCCTTAAAACGAAACTGACAAATAAGATCGAACTGAACATTCCGATCATGAGCGCCGCCATGGACACCGTAACGGAATATGAGCTCGCCATCGCCATGGCTCGCGAAGGCGGTGTCGGAACCATTCACAAGAATATGTCCATAGAAGCGCAGACGGATCAGGTCGAACGCGTTAAGAGAAGCGAGAACGGGGTAATAACCAATCCGTTCTTTCTCTCCCCCGAGAACTACGTTTACGAAGCAGACGAACTCATGGGAAAATACAAGATCTCCGGCGTTCCGATCTGCGATGAAACGGGTACTCTCGTCGGGATCATCACGAACAGAGACCTTCGCTTCATGACCGACTTCAACGTAAAGATCGACGACGTTATGACGAAAGAGGGACTCGTGACCGCCGCCGTAGGAACGACGCTCGATCAGGCGAAAGAGATCCTGAGGGCAAAAAAGATCGAAAAACTTCCTATAGTAGATAAAGATTTCAAACTGCGCGGGCTTATCACGATCAAAGATATCGAAAAAGCCGACCGTTATCCGAATTCAGCGAAAGATTCTCAAGGTCGTCTTCTCTGCGGCGCCGCCATCGGCGTGACGAACGACGTCCTCGACAGAGCAGGTTCCCTTCTCGGGGCAGGCGCCGACTATCTCGTCCTCGACTCGGCTCACGGTCACTCCAAGAACATAATCAACTGCGTTTACAAAATAAAGAACGCATTCCCGGAAGCGCAGCTCATCGCCGGAAACATCGCGACGTCCGAGGCGGCTCGCGACCTGATCTCCGCAGGAGCCGACGCGATCAAAGTCGGTATCGGCCCTGGTTCGATCTGCACGACTCGCGTCGTAGCCGGTATCGGTATCCCGCAGATCACCGCGATCATGAACGCGTACGAAGTCGCCGACAAGGCCGGCGTCCCCGTCATTGCGGACGGCGGTATCAAATACAGCGGCGACATTCCGAAAGCGATCGCGGCAGGCGCAAACGTGATAATGATAGGTTCGCTTCTCGCCGGATGCGAGGAAAGCCCCGGGGAGACCGAACTCTATCAGGGCCGTCGTTTCAAGGTTTACCGCGGAATGGGTTCCATGTCCGCTATGGAAAAGGGTTCGCGGGACAGATACTTCCAGGAAAACAGCAAAAAGCTCGTTCCCGAAGGAGTCGAAGGGCGCGTTCCCTTCAAAGGACCGCTCTCAGATACCGTATTTCAGCTTATCGGCGGTCTGCGCGCAGGTATGGGTTACTGCGGAGCCCCGACGATCGAAGCGCTCAAACGCGACGCGCGCTTTGTCAAGATCACAGGCGCCGGTCTGCGTGAGTCTCATCCGCACGACATTTCGATCACTAAAGAAGCTCCGAACTACAGCACATCTGCAACTTAATGCGTATAATCGCTTGAACAATTCTATTCGGGACAAAATAGCCGTCAGATCAATTACTGAACTGACGGCTTTTTTATTATATAACTCGCACTTTAAAAAACCGGTTCCTAGAATCAAAAATCGACTTCGGGGATCTGACAGCCTGCTATTTTTATTATAACGTCACGCCACAGCGCGTCGCGCTTGATGTGATAGACGTAACGCGAGAGGTGAGCGTCGGGCGAGACCGTGAGATGTCCGTCGTATGACGGGAGCGACGTCGGTATGAGACGCGAGAGCATAAAACGGTCGTTCTCATTGAGCACCCAGCCAACGGTAGTTACGTCCCAGATCACACGCGTCCAGGGAGCGTCTTTTGCATACGAATCTGCGGAGCGGATCGCGTTTTTCGCCAGATAGTCCGCGAGCGGATTCTTTCCGATAAACCAGTACTCAAGCTCGGGTTTTGAGATCGTGAAACTCGAAACGACCCCCATACAGGGCAAACGGACGAACGGTACGCCGCTGTCCATCACGACGCGCGCCGCCGCGACGTCTCCGGACATATTGAATTCCATCGTGTGACCGTAATGATCGGCGTTTCCGCCGAGCCAAACGACGACGGTGTTTTCAACGACTTTCGGATTCAAGAGGATCGCCGACGCGATATTCGTGATCGCGCCGATGGTCAGGACGTAAAGCGGGTTTTCGGGGGAATACTCCTCCGCGCGTTTCGCAAGATCCTCAGCGGCAGGTGAGACGACGGGCGTCTGTTCGTCCGTAAGGAACCGGTCCGAACCGCGGAAAGCGTCGACTTTCTCGCCGGCGAGATCGAGAATGTGAAAGATCTCCTTATAACTCTTCTCCATTCCGTCGGCCGGTCCGCTCGACAGATCGTTGAAGAACGGAGCCGCATAGATCGCCTTCGTCGTTATTCTATCTTTCGATCTGAGAAGATACGCTATCGCGAACTGATCGTCGACCTCGTTGAACGCATCGGTATCGAGTACCGCGTCGACCTTACCGGTCGGCACCTCAAGGTTTTTGATCCTTCTTAAATCATCCATTTTTAACCTCTCGTTTTTCTCTTATGATAACGCCTCCGCCTAGGACGGCGTCTTTGTCGTAAAACACGACGGTCTGCCCCAACGTGATCGCCCGAAGCGGTTCGTCGAATACGACTTTTACTTCATCCTGCCCCGTTCTCTCGACAGTCGCGTCCTTTTCCGGCTGGCGGTATCTGACCCTCGCCCTGACGCGTGCCGTTCCGTTTTCAAGAAATCCGGGAGAAAGCGTAAGATCCCTCGCGGTGAGCGTCGAGGAAAAGAGTTCCTCCTCGCGTCCGAGGATCACCTCGTTCTTTTCCACGTCTACACCGAGAACGTAAAGCGATTCAGGCAGGGCGAGCCCGAGGCCGCGCCGCTGACCTATCGTATATCTGATAATACCGCGATGCTCGCCGAGCACGTTGCCCTCTCTGTCGACGAAATTCCCGGGCGGGTATTTCCGTCCCGTCGCCTCTTCGATGAATTCGTGATATTTGCCTTCGGGGACGAAACAGATATCCTGACTGTCATGTTTTTTTGCGTTTACGAAACCGAGTTTTTCAGCGAGGACCCTGACCTCGTCTTTTCTCATCGCGCCGAGCGGGAATTCGACGAACGGAAGCATCCCGCCCGTAAGCGAATACAGAACGTAGCTCTGATCCTTCGCGGGATCGAGCGCTTTTTTGAGGACTCTTTTCCCGTCCTCCTCCTCTATTCTCGCGTAATGGCCGGTAACGACCCTCTCGCAGCCGAGTTCGCGCGCGCGGCGAAACAATTCGTCGAATTTGAGATACCTGTTGCAGTCGATACACGGGTTCGGCGTCATGCCCGCCTCGTATGCGGCGACGAATCTGTCGATGACGTCGCGGCGGAAACGGTCCTTGAAATTGAAAACGTAATGGCGGATCCCGAGTTTTCTCGCAACGTCCGCGGCGTCCTCGGTATCTTCGAGCGAACAGCACGTACTCTCGATCTCTCCGTCGAAGAGTTTCATAGTGACGCCGATCGGCTCCCATCCCGCCTCTTTTGCGAGGTATGCAGCAACGGACGAGTCTACGCCGCCGCTCATCGCAACGAGCACTTTACCCTTCATTTCGGCGCACCGTCCTTTCTGACGTCACCGCGATCGACCGCTATGCGGTAACCCGCTGAGCGGACTCGCGCGTCGAGACACGCGACGCACTGCGCCGACTCCTCGCCGGTACATATCTTGCCGTCATATAGCAGATATTTGTTTCTGACCCGAACCGGAGAGAGATTGGGCATTACGACGTTCGCGCCGGAGCGGAGTCCGTCCTCGCGTCCCGTGGGAGAGACGGTACCGAGCGACGTAGTCGCGGGAATAAGCGCGTGGGGAAACATGAGCCGCAGGATCGACAAAAGGCGCAGAGTCAATTCCGCGCTTCCGCTTTCAAATCCCGCAAAAGGCGTTTCGCTGTGGGTAACGAACGGACCGATACCGATCATATCCGGGTCGAGTTCTTGCAGGAACCGGAGATCCGAGACGATATTCCCGACCGTCTGATAAGGCGTGCCGACCATAAAGCCGGATCCGACCTGATATCCGATCTCTTTAAGATCGAAAAGACACTTTTTCCTGTTTTCCGCGCTCATTACGGCCGGATGAAGTTTACCGTAATGAACGGGATCCGCCGTCTCGTGGCGGAGCAGATACCGTTCCGCGCCGGCGCGGAAGAGTTCAAGGTAACTGCCGTGAGACCTTTCACCCACAGAAAGCGTTACGGCGCAATCCGGGTATCTGTTTCTGATCGCCGATACTATGGTGCAAAGCGTATTATCGTCGAAAAACGGATCTTCCCCGCCCTGAAGGACGAACGTGCGGAAACCGAGAGGATACCCCTCGTCGCAGCAGGCGAGGATCTCGTCGGGTGAAAGACGGAAACGCTCCGCCTTTTTATTCCCGTGACGTATTCCGCAATAATAGCAATCGTTTTTACAGTAATTCGTAAATTCTATAAGTCCTCTGATAAAGACGGCGTCGCCGTAGACTTCGCGTCTTTTTTTGTCTGCCTCAACTCTGAGTTCTTCGTCGTGTACGTCCGCGGCGATCAGCGCGGAAAGTTCACCGTCGTCGAGGTCGCGGGACAAGGCGAGTTTTTTTACCGTATCCGCCACGGTTCTTCCTTTCCGTCCGACAGTCACGGAACATTGAGATTTATACTGAAATAATAACATACATTTGTATTTTTTTCAATAACCGCAGTAAAGCGTTGACACGGGACCTAAAAAAAGGTAAAATAATCGCGACCGGAAAGAAGGGAGGCGAAAAATGATGAATAAGGCAGGCAGGATCATCATTATCGTTCTCTGCGTCGCGGCGGCTTTGTCGATCGTGGCGTTCGCTTTTTCCGGCGTTTTTTTCGGGTTGAGAGATGCTCTACCCGAACGGGGCTCCGATGCGCCGGAAACTGTAACCGTGCCGATGTCGACGGAGACGGATGAGGAGCCCGAAACAGTCGCCGAACCCGAATCGACAGAAACGGTCGGGGCCGATATTTCAACGGAAGAAAGCGCCGAATTTACGGAGAGCGTGTCTCAGCCGCAGAATTATGAAACGTACGAGCCCGGAGATCCTTCTTTCGGAACGAGAACAAACAGCGCCGAAAGAGCGGCGGGCGCGGCGGGTTCATCCAAGATTGTTATCGACTTCGTCGGCGACGTTATGCTCGCAAACGATCAGAATGAACCGGACGTGCTTTTCAACACACTCGCCGGAAAAGTCGACCCGTCGTATTTCATGGGGGCGGTAGCAGGATACCTTTCGGAAGACGATTTTACCGTAGCGAATCTCGAAAACACGTTCACCGACCGCGTGCTTGAAAAGTGCTACAAGGGATACGATCCCGCGTACTGGTACTGTTCCGCGACGAAAAACGCGGAGATCCTCAACGTAACAAGTATCGAGGCGGTTTCCATAGCGAATAATCATACGGGCGATTACGGAGCGGACGGATACTCCGATACGGTCGCTGCGCTCAACAGGTACGGGATCGAATACGGAGACGAATCACAAATACTGTACCTTGAAAAAGACGGATTCAGGATCGCCGTGATATGTACCGGGATGTGGTCCGACTGGGATGCCGGAAAGATTCCGCCGAGGATCGCCGAGGCGTCCCTGCACTCCGACTTTCAGATAGTATTTTACCACGGTGGGACCGAATATCTGCACGCGCCCGAGGAGTGGAAAGTCAGGGCCTGCAAAGAACTCATCGACGCCGGAGCCGACTGCGTCGTAGGCAGTCACCCGCACGTGATACAGCCGATAGGACGATATCGCGGCGTCGACATCGTTTATTCGCTCGGCAACTTCTTCGGCGGTGATTTCAAGACCTGCGAGGCCGAGACGTTTATATACAGGCTGACGATAAACGTGAGGGGAACGTCTTTCGTATCCTCGACCTCGGAGATTATTCCATGCCTTGTGTACGACGACAGGATCTATGCGGAAAACAATTTCAAAACGATACCCGTGTACGACGACCGGGCGGCGAAGATCGTCTCGTTCGTCGATTGGGAGACCGACAGCCCCGCATAACGTTATTACCGATTTCGCGGGGGCGCGCAGTTTACGGCGCGCCCCCGTTTTTTTATGTAAAACAATTCCCGAAACTCCGGACGAAGTCATTGACAATTTGACACGTTTGAGTTATCATTTTAAGAGGAGTATTATTCATTCCGGGGGATCGAAAAAGTGGCTTACGTTTACAGCCACGTCGTCATCGTCGGGATTGACGGCGCGGGCAATTTTTATAAAAAAACCGAAACTCCCGTGATCGACAGGCTTTTCAGAGAAGGCGCGGGAACCGACCGCTGCCTCACCTCCCTGCCCTCGATATCAGCCGAATGCTGGGGCTCGATGCTGACCGGCGTTCCTCCGGAAGTACACGGTCTGACCAATTCGATCGTTGAAAGGGAGCCGTACGTTAATAAAGATCATCCCACGATTTTCAAACTGATCAGAGATGCCCGCTCCGAAGCTGTTCTCGCATCGTTCAGCAACTGGTCGCCCATAAACACCGGTATCGTTGAGGGAGGTCTGGACGTGGATTTCGATTCGGGGGACGACGCAGAACTGACCGAAAGGATATGCTCGTATATCAAAGACAAAAAGCCGGTTTTTCTGTTCGTACAGCTTGACAACGTCGACGGCGCCGGTCATTCGTACGGATACGGATCGGATAAGTACCTTGAAACTCTTTCCCGGGCGGACGGTCACTTGGGTAAAATAAGGGCCGCGGTCGAAGAAGCCGGGATCGCCGACGATACCCTGTTTATTGCGACGGCGGACCACGGAGGCCTCGGACAGAGTCACGGCGGCGATTCGGACGAGGAAAAATACGTGTTTTTCGCAGCCGTCGGAAAGACAGTGCCGAAGGGATCCGTCATAAACCTTGAAGTCAAGGATATTCCGGCGATCGTCGCGCGCGCGCTCGGTGTAAAAGGCGCGCCCAACTGGAACGCGAGACTGCCCGAAGGGCTGTTTACGGAGTGAAAATGGAAGAAAACAAAGACAGATCTCCCGAGGAAAAGGAAGAAGAAGTTTTCGAATCGAACGCCTCGCGCAGACTCAAAGCCCTCGGGGTCGAAGAGGCGCCTGCGGAAGAAACCGATCGGGATCAGCCTAAAAAGGCGGGATTCTTCGAAAATCTGTGGTATCACTACAAAACTCCGATACTCATCGTACTCGGATTCGTGATCATATTCGCCGTCGGTATTACGCAGATGGCCAGAAAAAAGAATCCCGATATCTACGTTCTGTACGCAGGACCGGCTGTTTTTGACAACACGCGTACCGCGGAAGCTGAAGTGGAACTCTCCGCTCTCGTTACGGAGGATTCGAACAACGACGGAAAATACGCAGCGCAGCTTACGGCGCTCTGCTACGTTTCAGCGGAAAAAGCCGCCGCAGCGAAAGCGGAAGCGGAGAAGAACGATCAGCAGAGTTCGGTCGTCGATTACGCGAACAGTCAGGAGAACCGCGACGCGTTTCAGGCTTTCTCGGACGATATGCTTTTCGGCGACTCGGTGATCTGTCTGCTCGATCCGTATCTTTACGGAACGATCAGGGACGCCGGCGGTCTGCTGACGCTCGAAGAGGCGCTGGGGTACAAGCCGGACGGCGCGATCGACGATTACGGGATCCCCGCTCGTCTGATACCTTTCTTTGCAAGCACTCCCGCGTTTTCGACGCTTCCCGAAGATACCGTTTTCGCCGTGAGGCGGGTGTCTACGATGTCCGCTTTCACAGGCAAGGATAAAGAAGAAAAAGCGCACGCGCGCCACGTTGCGTTTGCACGTGCACTCGTCGCCTACGTGCCTGAAGAAACTGAAACCGCAGAATAAATAACGGAGGTCACTATGGATCGCGTATCAAAGGAAAACTACTACCTCGATATCGCAGAGACCGTGTCGGAGCGTTCTACCTGTCTGAGAAGGCGTTTCGGCGCCATAATCGTCAAGAACGACACTATTATATCGACAGGTTATAACGGCGCCCCGCGCGGAAGAGCCAACTGCAACGAGATCGGCAACTGTATAAGGACCAAACTCGGCATACAGCGGGGAGAGCGGTACGAGATGTGCCGTTCCGTCCACGCGGAGGCGAACGCCATCATAGCCGCATCGCGTGAGAATATGATCGGTTCCGTCCTTTATATGTGCTGCACGGATCCGTTCGACGACAGTATCGTCCCCGGAACGTGCTCCTGCATGATGTGCAAGAGAATGGTGATCAACGCGGGAATCAGGACGGTCATAGTCAGAGATACGAAAACGGAGTTTTCCGTTTACGAAGTATCCGACTGGATAGACAACGACGACAGTCTGTCGGGAAAGTTCGGATATTGACCCGAAATCCGCGAAAAGAGCGGTGAAAGTGTGTTTTTATGACGGAATCAAACTCCGTGACTCTTGAAAAAAAAGCCGGTTCGGACGAGGTGTCCGCGCCGTACCTTTTCGTTTGCAGCGGGAACACGTGCCGTTCCCCGATGGCGGCTGCCCTTTTCAACTATCTGTTCGGAAAAGACGGACGAAGAGCAATCTCCGCCGGTCTCGTCGCCACAGGCGCGGGGATCTCCGCCGGCGCCGAAAAAGCGCTGAGGGATCGCGGCGTTCCGAATACCGAAGATAACGATTATATCCATCACGTCTCTCACAACGTGACGAGAGAGGATATTGAGAGCGCGCGTCTCGTCATAGCGGTGACCGGATTCCACGCGACGCAGCTCATACTGCGTTTCCCCGAACACGCGACGAAGATCTCCGTTTTACCCGAAGACGTACCCGATCCTTACGGCGGGACCGACGAGGAATACGCGGAATGTCTTAAAACGATCGAAAAAATGCTGACGTCCGTCTTTCCGCCCGTAAAGGAAGAAACGGAATGACCGGGCGCGTCGTAGCCGTCGGTAAGGACGGGATCCCCGATATCATCGACGAAATAATGGAAATCGAGACGTCCTCATTTACCGTTCCCTGGCGCGCGGAAGATTTCACTTCCTCTGCGAAGTACGGTACGGTAGCCGCATCGATCGGCGACAGCGGTCGCCTGCTCGGTTACGGATGTCTCATCTCAGCCGCGGACGAGGCGGAGATCACGAACCTTGCCGTGTCAAAGAATGAAAGAAGACGGGGCATCGGGGGCGGGATC
Source organism: Clostridia bacterium (assembly GCA_017428635.1). Lineage (GTDB taxonomy): Bacteria > Bacillota > Clostridia > Oscillospirales > CAG-272 > RUG11130. Next base: position 9,482 of record JAFRQK010000059.1, read on the forward strand.
CTCGACTTTCTGATCGGGACCGCTGCGAGATCTTCCGCGCAAAGGGTTTACCTTGAAGTCCGCGAGTCGAACGGCGGAGCGATCGCTCTTTATTCATCCCGCGGGTTCGGGATGATCGGAAAAAGAACCGGATATTACCGTCTTCCCAAAGAAGACGCAATCATAATGATGCTTGAGATAGGAAATACGGAATGTTGATTTTCGGTGTTGAGAGTTCATGCGACGAGACTTCGTGCGCCGTTTTATCCGTTGAGGAGGAAAACGGCGGACGGGTATTTTCTCTGAGGTCGAATATCGTCGCCTCTCAGGTAGAGACGCATCGCCTTTTCGGAGGGGTCGTCCCGGAGATCGCAAGCAGAGCCCATGCGGAGGTCATCTCAAAGGTGGCGCGCGACGCGCTTTCGGAAGCGGGGATCGGCCCTCACGATATCGACGCCGTCGCCGTGACTTCATATCCCGGTCTTATCGGATGTCTTCTCGTCGGCACATCGTTTGCGAAAGGGCTGTCTTCCTCTCTCGGCGTGCCGCTCGTTCCGGTGAATCACATCGAAGCGCACGCAGCGGCGGCTTACCTCTGCGAATATGACCTTTCGGCTCCTTTCGGCGCGCTCGTCGTATCCGGAAGCCACACTTCCCTTTACGACGTCCCGAGAGAGACCTCGTTTATTCCCGTCGGAGGATCGAGGGACGACGCCGCAGGCGAAGCGTTTGATAAAGTAGGAAGAATAATCGGCCTGCCTTATCCCGCCGGGCGCGCTATGGATGAGCTCGCCGTGCGGGCTGCCGAGCAAGGCGCGGACGAAGACGTCCCGCTTCCCTCTCCGGCGATCCCGGGGGACAACCTTGATTTTTCGTTCAGCGGGCTGAAAACCGCGGCGCTGAACTACGTCAATACAAAGCGGCAGTCGATGAAACTCAAAGAGGGGGATCCCCTTCCCGAAAAGACAGTGCTTGCCGTGGCCGCCTCATTTACTAACGCCGTTTGTTCGGGAATATCGAAAAAGTTATCGCTTTTCCTGAAATCCAGGAATTACGATAAACTCGTCCTTGCCGGAGGAGTTGCGGCTAATTCCCATCTGAGAAGATCGGCGGATGCCGTTTGCCGAAAATACGGAGTACGCCTGATCGCACCCCCCGTCTCTCTTTGCGGGGACAACGCCGCAATGGTAGCGGCGGCCGGGTATTATGCGTTAAAAGAAGGCCTTATCGCAGACTCGGCGATGAACGCTTACGCCTCGGAAGAGGCGGCTGAAAAAGCGATGAAAGAGTGCGGTTTTAAGCCTTTGCATTAAATGATTTTCGTCAAATTGTAAGCCTAAAACGGTTATACCTTTGCCTATTTTTCAACACGAGTTTTCAACGGTTTGTGGAAAAACAAGCCCCGGGATCACCGTTTTAAGACGAAAAATCGGTCAGTTTTCAACGTTTTTTGGTAAAATATTAGGACATCAACCATATTTTTCCATTATCTGCGTTTGTATGTGTTATGCAAGCGCAGATAGTCGGAGATTAAAACAAAAACCTCCCGATAATTCATCCGGAGGACGGAAGTGAGTGAGTGGATTTTGAAGATCGTTCCCAACTATGAGAATTCTGTCGCGGTGATCCCGGCGCGGGTTATCGAATGTCTCAACGACGCCACAGGAAACGATATGGCGGTTCTTATCGCCGCCTTACGCGACGGGACGGGCTTTGACCCGGACGCTGTCTGCCGCGAATTGGGCATTACGAAGAAAACGCTTGATTCGGCGCTCTCCTTCTGGGAAAAGAACGGAATACTCACGGTCGAAGGAACGAAAGGTTCCGGCAGATCGGTCCCGCTCGGAAAGAAAAACCGAAAAGCGGACCCCGAAGTTTCCGTAAAGAGTTCCGATCCGCGTCCTCAGCGCACTGAAGTCCCTCCGCTGACTACGGAGGAGGCAGCCAGATTCTTGGAAGGAAACAAAAAAGCAAGGCTTCTTATAAAGGATATTGAAAAGTCGTTTGGAAAGATCCTTTCACGGGCCGAGGTCAATACGGTCATCGGTTTGATCGACCATCTCTCGCTTTCTCCGGAATACATTATGCTTCTCGTCGCGCATGCAAAGGAAAGAGAGAAGAATTCCGTAAGATACGTCGAAAAACTCGCCATCGATCTTTTCGACAACGGCATAACTTCATATTCTGCGCTTGTAGAAGAAATGACGGCCGTCGAAGCCGCCGAATCGTTTGAAGGCGTGGTCAGAAAGATATTCGGTCTCGGGAAACGTGCCCTGACGAAAAAGGAAAAGACAATGATCAAAGCGTGGTGTTCGGACTGGGGTTACGGCGAGGATATGGTGACCGAGGCGTACGAGATCACCGTAAACAGCACGAACGAGCCATCCCTTCCCTACGCAAACGCCATCCTTGAAAAATGGCATTCGCTCGGCTTCAAAACGGTTGATGAAGCCCGCGCTTATCAGAAGGAACACTCCGCCGGTACGAAGAAAAATAAAGCCGGCTCAAAATCGGCGTCAAGTTTCGACACGGACGATTTCTTCGAAGCTGCTCTCAAGCGATCATACGATAAAAAGTAAACGGGGACGAAAATATGGCTTACGATAAAGACGACGTAAAAAAAGTAGTCGACGGGTTTCAGGCGAAACGGAAACGCGCCTGGGAGACGTGGGAATCGCACGTTTCCGAGATCAGGACTATGCTTCCCGCGGCATACGAACTCGAGGTGAAGATCAACCGCGCGGGTCCGCGTATGTACGAGGCGGCTCTGAGAGGCGAAGGCGAGGTCTCGTTCGAAAAGATCAAAGACGAGACCGTGGAGCTGACAAAAAAGCTTCGAGCTGTGCTGAAAGAAAACGGATATCCGGAAAATTATCTCGACGTCAACTACGAATGCAGTCTGTGTTCCGACACAGGTTACTGCGGGATCGAAATGTGCACCTGTATGAAAGAGGCGCTCGCGAAAACCGGTTTTGAGAGTTCGGGCCTTTCAAATCTCGCCCGGTCTCAGTCGTTTGAATCATTCGATCTCTCGTTTTACGAGGGACGCGACCGCGAACGGATCGCGAAAAACGTTCAACTCCTCCGAAACTTTGCGGAAAACTTCGACACGAAGATCGGCGGCAACTGGCTTCTGTTCGGTCCGACGGGGCTCGGGAAGACGCACCTCTCGACTTCCGTCGCCGCAACGGTTATAAACTCCGGGCACAGCGTTATCTACGAAAGCGTCGGACAAGTGATCTCCTCTTATGAGGAAAAGAGATTCGGCGGCGACTACTCGAGCGACCGGGACAGAAAGTACTCCGAGTGCGACCTTCTGATCATAGACGACCTCGGGACGGAGGTAACGAACCAGTTCACGACGTCTTGCCTTTACTCTCTCATCAACGAGCGTCTCGTAAAGAATCTCTCTACCATCATAAACACGAACCTCGGTCAGGGAGAGATCCGCGAAAGGTACACGGACCGTATCGCGAGCAGACTTTTCGGCGAATATATGCCTCTCGGTTTTTCTGGGCGCGACGTGCGTCAGCAGAAACTTGAGCGGCAGTTCGGATAATATTTTTAATTGGAGGGAAACAATATGAAAATCGGAGCAATGGTCGGATCGTTCAGACTAGGATTCAGAGGCGGCGTCGAAATGGCGGCGAAACTCGGGATCGAGGGTATCCAGGCGACCGCTACGACAGGCAGTGAGATCGCGGCTGAGGATATGACACCCGCCAAGATCCGTGAGGCGCTCGACATCGTCCACTCGAACGGTATGGTGTTCTCCGCACTTTGCGGAGACTTCGGCACCGGATTCGGAGATCCCGAACAGAACAAGTGGCTGATCGACGCGTCGAAAAGGATCCTCGATCTTTCGCTCGAACTCGGATGCGGAATCGTCACGACTCATATAGGCACCGTTCCCGAAGAAGAGAACGAGAAGCGTGAGACGATGAGAAAAGCCTGCCGCGAACTCGCTCTGTACGCCGACTCGGTCGGCGCGTCGTTCGCCGTTGAGACGGGCCCCGAAAAGGGCCGGCTGCTCGCCGAGTTCCTTGAATCGCTCGGCGCGGACGGCGTCAGGGTCAACTTTGACCCCGCCAACCTCGTGATGTGCGTCGACGACAGACCCGAGGAAGCCCTCAGGTACCTCGGCAAGTACGTCGTTCACACCCACGCCAAAGACGGCATCATGCTTGAAAAGAAGATCGGAGAGGCGCTCAAGATCAACAAGGACGCACTCGAGATCGAGGGCGACGCGAAAAAGCACGCGCAGATGCTCGAGATGGGCGAGAAATATCTGGAGCTCCCGCTCGGTCAGGGCGACGTTGACTTCGACGTTTACCTTCCCGCGCTCCGCGCGACGGGATTCGACGGGTTCCTCACCATCGAGCGCGAGGTCGGAGAAAACCCGGTCGACGATATCGCAATGGCGGTCGGATTCCTCAAAGACAAACTCGCGAAATTCGGATTCTGATAAAAAACAAACAGGGCTCTCTCGTTTCGAGAGAGCCCGTTTTTTTCAGCCGTTGCAGCCGCAGCAGTAGATGATAAGGAGAGCGAGGATAACGAACCAAATGAAATCCTCGTTGTCGAAAAGATTGCAAAGACAGCCCATAGTATAAATCCTTTGCTTTTGGAGTATAGTTAACGGAAGAGCGGACAACGCCCTCCGCGAGCGAAATTACGGAGGCGCTGCCTCCGGCGCTCTGATATTATACTATGCGTACCGTTGTTTGATGTTGAGAAAAAAGTCAGGATAGCGTAAGGCTGTCGATCTCCAGAAACGCGTGCGCAGCCGAAACGCTGTCCGCAGGAATGTGGGCGAGCCGCCCGCACTTTCTGCACCGGACGGTCACCTCGGCGTCTCCTATTTTCACCTCATAATCGCCGCCGTCGGGACATCCGCAGAAAAGCGCGCCCTCGTCCTTGAGTTCGTCTATGACGTACGTTACGATATCGAGCACCTGAGGGTCGGACAGTTCTCTTTTTTCATTTCCTTCGGTCGGAAAATCGGTATAGTTCACGTCGCCGAGAAGATCGGCAAGTTCGCGGTCGGATTCTTCCACTCTCTTCGTAACGGCTTCCTCACCGCCGATAAAACAAATATCGACGCCGGAATACGGGCAGGCAAGGGATAGCGCGTCCTTTTCCGAGAAAACGGACGTTGAAACGGTGTAACTGTGCCCGTTCGGGCAGACGAAACACGGAACGGTAAGGCGGATCTTTTTGTCTCTTGTGTAAACGAGTTCAAGAGACGATCCCCCGCACGGACATTTCAGTTTTATTGAATCCGCTGTCAGCGTAAATATCCCGACTATGCTTCGAACGAGCGCTCCGCATGAGGGACATCTGTACGCCACGGCGGTCTTTGTGTTATCGAGTACCATATTATTCTCCTGTTCGTAGGTCTGCGACAATTTTAACACACGGCGTCCGTCAAGTCAACAATATTGTAACCCGAAATGGACGCTTTAACCCGCCCTCCCGGTTTGACATCCAACTCGTTTTATGTTATTATATAGGGTAGTCGTTTTTTGTCGGCGGGTCTTTATCGCCCGTCGTATCCGGACGTATTCCGGAAGATTGGAGTACCGATGAAAAACAAGAAATTCAAGGTAAGAGTACACAAAAAGCCGAAAACAGAGCGGATCTTTGAGCCCGCGGCGGACGTTCTCGATCTTTTGAGGATCGTTCGCGGTCACGGCGACAAAACGCTTTTTACGTATTTCGACCGCACTCATACTCTTCACGATATAACGTATTCGGAATTTGAGGGGAACGTGAAAGCGCTTGCCGCAGGGCTCACCGCTGCGGGGCTTTCAGGCAAAAAGATCGCCGTCATCGGTCACACCTCACCCGAATGGTTCACCGTTTACTTCGCCGTCCTGGCGACCGGCGGCGTCATCATACCGCTCGACCGTGAACTTGAGATCTCTCAGATCGACGGGTTCATGAAGTGGGTCAGCGCCGATGCGATCGCGTATTCCGAACAGTTCGGAGAAAAATTCTCGGATATGATGGAAAACCACCCCACTCTCAGGACCTTTATCCCGACGGAGGGAGATCATGAGAAGTCCGGGTGTGTGCTTCCCCTCTCCGCTCTTATTGAAGAGGGCCGCAAAGAGGTCGAGAACGGCTACGAATACCCTGAAGAAGTCGACCGGGAAAAACTCTCCGAAATGCTGTTCACGTCCGGTACGACCGGGACCAGCAAATGCGTCATGCTTTCGCAGAAAAACGTTTTCTCCGTCGCTACCGCCGCGGTCGAAACGGTCGATTTCAACCCCGACGACGTTACGGTCTCGGTCCTTCCCGTCCATCACACCTACGAGCTTGCGATCACGCTCGGCGAGATGATCTACGGGATGCACGTATGCATCAACGATTCCCTCTCGCACACTCTGAAGAACTTCAAACTTTTCCGACCCACGGCGCTCATCCTCGTGCCGCTCTTCGTCTATACGATCCACAAGAGGATATGGGCAGAGGCTAAGAAAAAAGGACGCGAGAACCTTCTGAAGATCGGAATTATCGCATCCGGTACGGCTAAGGCCGCGGGCGTCGACGTGAGAAGGCGCGTTTTCTCCGAAGTTCTTGAAGCGTTCGGAGGAAGGCTTGAGAAAATAATATGCGGCGGCGCGCCGCTCGATCCCCTTATGATAGAGGCGTTCGAGAACTTCGGTATCTCGATCTACGAGGGATACGGCATAACCGAATGTTCCCCTCTTGCGGCGGTGACTCCTTACTATGCGAGAAAGTACGGTTCGGTCGGGCGCGCGGTCCCCTGCTGTGAGGTCAGGATCGGCGACGGCGCGATCGGAGAGTCCGGTTTCGTCGAAGGCGAGATCCAGGTCAAAGGCGACAACGTGATGCTCGGATACTTTGACAACGACGAAGCGAACGAGGCCGCTTTCACGGACGACGGCTGGTTCTGCACCGGCGATATGGGTCTCATCGACAAGGACGGGTATATTTTCATCACCGGAAGAAAGAAATCAGTCATAGTCCTTGAAAACGGAAAGAACGTTTTCCCGGAAGAGATCGAAGAGTATCTCGAAAATATCTCCGAGATCGCGGAATGCGTCGTCGTGGGACGCGACGCGGGAGACGACAAAGTCGAACTCGTCGCCATCGTATTCCCGAATAAAGACGAATTGCCGGAAGACGCCGACGACGGCGAGATCCTCAAAATCATCGAAGACAAGATCACTGCGGTAAACAAAAAGCTGCCCGCGTTCAAGAGGATAGTGAAAGTAGAACTTCGCGACAGCGAATTTGAAAAAACCACTTCAAAGAAGATAAAACGTCATCTGGTCAAATAACAGAAACGGAGAACCGGACAGATGAAAAAGGCATTGATGATCCTGAACCCGAAAGCGGGAAAAACCCGAGCGAAGACTTCCCTTTACGTCTGGGTCGAAACGCTCAGCCGAGCCGGTTACGTCGTCGACATAGTTATGACTCAAAAGGCAGGTCACGCGACTGAAGCCACCGCATCCATGGCGGCGTCCCACGATCTCATCGTCGTCGCGGGGGGAGACGGAACGCTCAACGAGGTAGTTACCGGTCTGCAGCGGTCGGGCGTCAACACGCCTGTCGGATATATACCGACGGGATCGACTAACGATTTCGCGTCTACGCTGAGCCTGTCGAAAGACCCGGGCGTCGCGGTCCGCGACGTCGTTAAGGGCGTCGTAAAAACCATAGATATCGGTTCGTTCAACGACCGCTATTTCACTTATATCGCATCGTTCGGCGCGTTCACGCGCACGTCGTACGCGACGACGCAGGAATCGAAAAACGCCTTCGGTCACCTCGCGTATATCATGCAGAGCATCCGCGATCTTCCCTCCATCAGAGCGGAACACTTCCGGATAGTCACTCCCGAAAAAACGTACGAGGACGACTACATCTTCGGCGCGGTCGCGAACACTACTTCCGTTGCAGGAGTCGTGACGCTCGACGACAAGATCGTCATGATGAACGACGGCAAATTCGAGCTTCTGCTTATAAAAAAGCCCGAGAACATCGGAGAGATCTCGATCTGCATCAACGCGCTCTTAACGCAGGATTACAGCACCGATCTGATCGAGTTCGCCCCGGTAGATCACGCCGAATTCTACTCGGACAAGCCGGTAGTCTGGTCGATCGACGGGGAGCGCGCGGACACCGACGGCCACGCGGTCGTAGACAATCTGACGCGTTCGCTCACGATGATTCTTCCTACCGCAGCCGCGGACAGCAGCATTTTATAACACAAAAAAAGCGCCTCGCAAACCCGACGGTTTGCGAGGCTTTTTTTATGCTTTGGTTCTCTTGATAACAAATTCTCCGTTTGACTGGCGGCCTGCGCTCCAGATGATCCCTCTCGGGCATTTCGCAACGCAATTACCGCAGTCAACGCACTTTGCGTAGTCGATCGAAGCGACGTTGTCTCCGACGGTGATCGCTCCTGCCTCGCAACCCTTCTCGCAGAGTTTGCAGGCGATACATCCGACTTCGCAGTACGCTCTGACGTCCTTGCCCTTGTCGCGGCTCATACAGCCGACCCAGTGGGCGGAATCGAACGGGATCAGTTTTATGATGCCTTTGGGACAGTGCGCGACGCAGACGCCGCAGCCCATGCACTTTTCGTGGTCGACGACCGCGACGCCGTCGCGGATGAAGATCGCGCCGAACGGACAGTGAGCGGCGCACGTTCCGAGACCGATACAGCCGTCGGGACAGAGTTTGTTGCCTCCGCCTATCGCCGCAGCCTGAGCGCAGTCCTCCGCGCCCTCGTAGACGTATTTTTTCTGAGCGGCTTCGATCGTACCGGAGCACATCACCTGCGCTCTCATACGGACGACCTCGCCGACCTCGACGCCCATGATCTCTCCGACCTGACGGGCGACGTCTGCGCCTCCGACGGTACACGCCGTAACGGGCGCTTCGCCCTTTTCTATCGCTTCAGCCGCGCCGTCGCATCCGGAATAGCCGCATCCGCCGCAGTTAGCGCCGGGCAGACACGCGCGGATAGCGGAAACGCGTTCGTTTACGGGTACGTGGAAGAGTTTCGCCGATACGGCGAGCAAAACGCCCATGAGCGCTCCGAGTCCCAGAAAAACGGCAACCGTGATCAGTATTTCCATAAAGTCACACCTCCCGCCGTCAACTGAAACTCATGCCGGAGAATCCGGCGAAAGCCATCGCCGCGAGAGACGCGGCTATCAGAAGGATCGGAAAACCCCTGAACGCCTTCGGCGGTTTCGCGATCTCAAGACGCTGCCGAACCCCTGCGAAGATCAGTATCGCCATCGTAAATCCGAGCGCGGACGACAGACCGAACACGACGCTTTCTCCGAATCCGTATCCCTTTTGAATGTTGAGCAACGCTGATCCGAGAACGGCGCAGTTGGTGGTGATAAGGGGCAGATAGATGCCGAGCGCTCCGTAGAGCGAAGGTACGTATTTACGCAGGAACATCTCGATGAACTGAACGAGAGTCGCGATAACGAGAATAAACGCGATCGTTTTGAGATACTCGAGATGAAGCGGTTCGAGGATGAGGTGGTATACCGCCCACGTCGCCGCGGACGACACCGTCATTACGAACGTGACCGCCATGCCCATTCCGAACGCCGTCGACGGTTTGTTAGAGACGCCCAGGAACGGACAGATGCCGAGAAAACGGCTGAAAATGAAGTTTTCGGTGAGGATAGCGGCAAACATTATGAGAAAGATATTACCCATCGTTTTCCACCTCCTGTTCGGGATCCGCGCCTTCGGCGGGAACCGGTCCGAACGCCTCGTCAAGGTGTGCTATAAGTTCTTTTTTGTGATTTCTCTCCTCCGCTTTGTCGCCGATCTTGCGCACGATCGCGAGGATGAAGCCGAGCGTCAGGAACGCGCCGGCGGGGAGAAGGAATATCGTCGCGGGAGAATACCAGTTTCCGAGCAGGGTGATCCCGCCCGTACCGTCGGACGCGGCGAATATCTTGCCGGTCCCGAGAAGTTCTCTCACGAACGCGATGCATGTGAGCGCGAACGTGAAGCCGATACCGGTCGAGATACCGTCGATGACGGACATCAACGGACCGTTCTTGGACGCGAACGCCTCAGCCCTTGCGAGGATGATGCAGTTGACGACGATCAGCGGTATAAAGATACCGAGCGACGCGTCAATCGCGGGGAAGAACGCCTTGATTATCAGTTCGACAGCAGTCACGAAACCGGATATGATGACTATATACGACGCTATGCGTATTTCTTTGGGGATTATCTTCCTGACGAGCGAGATAAACAGATTTGAGAACGTAAGGACCGCAATAACGGCTACTCCCATCCCGAGAGCGTTTATAACGGACGTCGTGGTCGCGAGAGTGGGACACATTCCGAGAAGCTGGACGAAAGTCGGGTTGTTCGTTACGATCCCTTCCTTCATCTGCTTTAAGACGGAGTTATTCATCTTTCAGACGCTCCTTTCTCTCGAAATCAGGGCTCGGAGGGCGAATCATCGCCCAGATCGTCCGTATCCGTGTCGATCGGTTCAGGCTCGGTGTCGAAGGGTTCCGTATCGACCGGCTCGGTATCGGGTTCTTTTTCGGACTCCGACGCGGTGGGCTCCGGCGTCCCTGTATCGCTCGACGCGGGAGGCGGAGGGGTAGGCGTCTGAGTCGCCGACGTCGGTTCGGGCCGCGGGGCTGCCGTCGTCTCGTCCGTCTCGTCGAGCATCGATTCGTACCCTTCCCTGTCTATCTCGACCTCGTAGCGGTCGTCCGTTTCTTCAACGTCGACCGGGAGGACTCCTCCGTTTTCGTCTCCGTTTTCACTGAACGGTTCTTCCGTTTCGGTTTCGGTTTCAGTCGGTACTTCCGTTTCCGTCTCCGATTCGCTGTCGACGGGTTCGGGCTCCGGTTCGGGCTCGCTTTCCGGCGGCTCGGTCCCGGATCCGTCCCAGATCGGAACGCCGAGTTCCTTTGCGATCTTTTCAAGGTCGATCCCGAGACCGTGCGCCATGCGTACTCCTTCGGTCACCGCTTTTGAGGAGATAGTGGCGCCGGAAATTCCGTCGATCCCATCCCCTACCTTGACGTCTCCGCCCTTGCCGCGGAACTGTTTAAGGAACGATTCGCTGTTGGTCTTCGATCCGACGCCGGGCGTCTCGGACATTGAGATAATACTCACGCCGGACGTCTGTCCGTTTACGTCGACGCCGACCATCATCTCTATCTCGCCGCCGAAGCCCGACGGGAGGACGCGCGCCGCATATCCGGCGAGGGCTCCTCCGCGATAAACAAGGTAAACGTCGGCGTCGAGCCCCTCTGCCTCGTACAGCGCGATCTCTTCCGCTTCCGGGAATACGTTTCGCACGGCTGCTTCCTGAGCCTCAGCCTTGTGAGCGGCTATCTTTTCCTTCGTCACGGCGTTGACCGTAGCCAGAAGAGCCGCGATCACGACGCAGACCGCCGCCAGAACGATAATGAGGCGCGCGAGATATTTCCCGGGGACTCCCTTATCCGTCTTTTCGGGGACGGGGGGCGTTTCATTTAATTCTTCCTCCGGCGCTATGCCGGTCTTTTTTTCATCACTCATCCGTAGTACTTCCTTTCCTGCTCTTTCGTCCTGCGGACCTCACGCCTTTTTCTCTTCTTTCTCACGTTCCCGCTTTTTTGCGAGTTCGGATCCGAAGCGGCGCGGCATGAAAGCGTTGTCTATGTACCAAACGAGAAGATTCATAATGAGTATTGCGAACGACACTCCCTCGGGATAACCGCCGAAGTATCTGATGAGGACCGTTATCGCGCCGCATCCGACGCCGAAAACGATACGCCCCGTCGGTGAGATCGGTGACGTCGCGTAGTCCGTCGCCATATAGATCGCGCCGAGCATCAGACCGCCCGAGAGGATCTCGTAAAGCATGAAATCGAGCCGTTCACCTGCCTGCGGGAAAATGAACGTCAGAACGGCGACCGTGCCTATGAACGCGACCGGTATCCGCCACGATATGATCTTTCTGATGAGAAGATAGATCCCTCCGAGAATGAGGAGCGCCGAGGAGACTTCGCCGATACATCCGCCAATATTACCGGAGAGAAGATCGAGCAGTCCCGTACGCGGCAGCACGCCCTGTTTGAGCGATGCGAGGGGGGTCGCGGCCGTCACGGCGTCGACGCCGCCCTGTACGCTGCCGAACAGCGGAAAACGCGCGCCGGGCGCGGTATTCTTCGTCATTTGACCCGCCCAACAGATCATAACGAATACCCTCGCCGCCATCGCGGGGTTGACGATATTCTTGCCGATGCCGCCGAAAAGCTGTTTTACGACGATGATCGCAAACGCAGATGCGACGACGGGGATCCAAAGCGGAACGCTGACCGGCATATTCATCGCGATAAGCATTCCGGTGAGAGCCGCCGACATATCGGATACGGTTATCCTTCTTTTGAGGATCAGCTGCGTGAGCGCCTCGAAACCGATGCAGCAACCGACGCTTATGACCGTAATGGTAAGAGCGCGCAGCCCGAAAACGTAAATACCCCAGATAAGCGCCGGAGTCAGGGCGATCATTACTTCGATCATCACCGAGCGCGTCGTCTCGGTACTCTTGAGGTGCGGAGACGGCGACACGGTCAGAAGTTTCGGGAATGACGCTCTCGCTTTTTTCTTAGCCTTTTTCTTCGGTTTCCCGACCGGTTCTTCCGCCGGCTCTTCGGTCGGCTCTTCAACTACGAATTCGAGTTCGGCCGGCTTGTCGTTTTCATTCATCGTGATCAACCTCGATTTATGAATCTTTCTTCTCCGCGCGCAGAGCGGCGAGACGGCGCTGTTCCGCCTTGATGTTGTTCTTTGCGCTTCTTATGTACTGGACGATCTCTATTTTTGCGGGGCAGTTGTACGAACACGTACCGCACTCAACGCAGCTCATCGCACCGAATTTTTCTGCCATTTCCATATTCCCGAGGCGGGAGTACTGCGCTATGTACGCGGGCATCAGTTTCATCGGGCAGTTCGAGACGCACTTGCCGCACCTGATGCACTCGGGTTCGGGCACGGGTTTCGTATCGAACGATTTTGAAAGCAGAAGGATCGCGGACGTTCCTTTTTTCACGGGAGTATCGAGGGAAAACTCCGCCTTGCCCATCATAGGGCCGCCGAATACCGCTTTGACCGGCTCTTTTATGAGTCCGCCGCATTTCTCGACTACGTCGGACACCTTCATTCCGATCGGGATGACGTAGTTTCCGGGGCGGTCGACGCAGTCGCCAGTGACGGTGACTATCCTCTTTACGACCGGCATCCCGGTCGCAAACGCGTCGTAGATCGCGGCGCAGGTGCCGGCGTTGAAGATAACGCATCCGGCGTCCATCGGGAGCATCCCCATAGGGAGTTCCGTACCCGTTAGAGCGTATATGAGCTGACGCTCGTCGCCCTGCGGATATTTCGTCTTCATCAGGCACACCGTGATCATATCGCTGTCCGCGACTTTATCGCTAAGAACGCGCGCGGCGTCCTTTTTGTTGTCCTCGACGGCTATAAACGCCTGCTTTACTCCAAGGGCGATCATTATCGTCTTGAGGCCGCCTACGACCTTCTCCGGATGTTCGAGCAGAAGACGATGGTCGGCGGTTATAAACGGCTCGCATTCCGCGCAGTTCACGATAACGCGATCGACGTTTCCGGCGGCCGAGTTGATCTTCGCGTAAGCAGGAAACGACGCTCCGCCCATTCCGGTGATACCGGCTGAACGGATGACTGAGGCGATCTCATCCTTCGTCATTTCGGTGATCTTGTCTTCGGGAGGAGCGATCTCGGGACTTACCGTTCCCTTGAAATCGTTCTCTATCACGACGCACGTCTCACGGTTGCCAGACGAGCCGCAGATGACATCCGTTCCGATCACTTTTCCGGAAACGGACGCGTGAACGGGACAGCCGAGAGCTCCATCGTCGACTTTACCTATGATCTGACCGACAAGGACCTCATCGCCCGCCTCAACGCACGGCGCGCAGGGCGCGCCGATGTGCTGACTCATCGAGATCGCGACGCGGTCGGGCGCCTCGATCTCCTCGAGAGCATAGTCCTTCGTCAGTTTATATTCGTTGATATGTGTTCCGCCCTTGAACGTATACAAAGTTTTATCACTCCCAACATTTTTCGGTGCGTTTTATCACTCTTATCATTATATATTATATTCAATGAAAAATCAATACGCGGAGGGTCATCGGCCGTCCTTTTCTTCCCTTTCAAAAAGGGAGAGAAACGGGATATGATCGGGATCTGTCGGGATCTCGAACGACCTTCCGAAAAGGTACGAAAGCTCGGGCGACTTCGACTCGAAAACCGTTTTGTACGAGCAAAGCGCCTGATAGCGGAACCCCGCTTTTCTGTCTTCCCTGTTGACTCCGTACTTACCCTCGCCCACAAGCGGGAATCCGAGATGATCGAGATGAGCGCGTATCTGGTGAGTCCGTCCCGTTCCCAGTTCGACCTCGAGCAGGGACAGGTCCGCTTCCCTGTCCGTTTTCAGCACGCGGAAAGAAGTCACGATCTTTTTAGCGCCGTCCCTCGAAGAGTCGAAAACGGAAACTCTTTTCGTTCTCTCGTCTTTTATCAGATACGCAGTTTCGGTCGCCTCACCCTTTTCGGGGATCCCGTGGACGGCGCATAGATAGAACTTTCTGATCTCCCTTTGCTTTATCGCCGCGTTGACGGCGCGCAGGGTCGCGGCGTTCTTGGCGGCGATCACGATACCGCCGGTGTTCCGGTCGATACGGTTGCACAGAGCGGGAGCAAACGAGTTCTCGCGTTCCGGATCGTACTCGCCTTTATCGAACAGATACGATTTGACGGCGAAGACGAGAGTGGAACGTTCCGCCTCGCCGGACTGAGCGGCGCCTCTCTCGTCGCCGGTATGGGAGAGTACGCCGGGGCGCTTGTTGACGAGGAGAACGTTTTCATCCTCCCAGACGACGTCGAGCGGGACCGTCGAACGCGAATACTCGCGCGGCGCGGCCTCTTTTTCAAAAAATTCGTCGGGAACGTACATCTCCACGACGTCGCCCCGATTCAGGCGGTCGGACGCATCGCAGCGTTTCCCGTTGACCTTTATTCTCTTCTTTCGTATATACTTGTAAAGGAGTGAAGACGGCATCCCGCTCGTCGCTTTCCCCACGAACTTATCGAGCCTCTGACCCGCGTCGTTTTCGTTGATCTCAAACCGTTTCACGCCGTCGCCCTCCTTTCGAATTATTACAAATTCAATTATACTTCATCGCGGCGTAAAAGACAAGAGCGAAGGGGTCAAAAAAAGGTGTGAACAAAGGGAAAACAGTCGTCTTCTCTTCTTGACCGCAAACCGGTTTTATGATAGAATAAATTGAATCAGTATGTCCGCACGGAAGGAGGCGTTTTTCTTGGGAACGATCTTCAATATCCAGAAGTTTTGTCTGCACGACGGAGACGGGATCAGGACTAACGTTTTCCTGAAAGGCTGCCCTCTCAGGTGCATCTGGTGTCACAATCCCGAGGGACTTGAAAGTACCCCTTCCCTGTCGTTTTCGCAATCGCGCTGTACTGCGTGCGGACGGTGTTTGCCCGGATGTCCCGCGAGGAAGATCGAAGACGGAAAGATCGTGATAGACCGCTCGCTTTGCACGGTCTGCGGAAAGTGCGCGAAGGCATGCCTCAACGGCGCGTGCGAGGTCATGGGGCGCGAGGCGACCGTCGACGAGATAATGGATGACGTCCTGAAAGACAAAATGTTTTACGACAGATCGGGCGGCGGGATAACGCTCTCCGGCGGCGAACCGTCTTATCAGCCCGAATTCTCGCTCGAATTGCTCGAAAGGTCGAAAGAGGCAGGGATCGGGATCGCAGTCGAGACGTGCGGCGCGGGACCGCGCCCGTTTTACGAAAAAGCCGCCGACCTCGGAACGACGTTCCTTTTCGATCTGAAATGCATGGATCCCGAAAGACATAAAAAGTTCACCGGCGCGGACAACCGGTATATCCTCGGCACGCTCGAATACCTCTTCTCGCGCGGCGCGGACGTGGTAGTGAGGATGCCGCTGATACCCGGCGTGAACGACACGGACGAAGATATCGACGCGCTTGCGTCGTATCTGAAAGAAAACGAGGGCAGATACCGTTACGCGGAGATCATGCCGTACCATTCGCTGGGCGTCGGGAAGACGAGAAAACTCGGCGGCGAGCCGGCGCACGAGGCGGAAACCGCAGGAGAAGAAGACAAAAAAAGATGGCTCGCCCGTTTCGAAAAAAACGGCGTACCCGTCAGAATTTCCGAATAAGGAGGATCCGATATGAACATGAAAGAATTCTGCTGCGATCCCATGCAGATCGCTTATTTTGAAAACAAGGGTCTCGAACGCGCCGAACGCGTCGGCCTCGCGCTGAGGGAAGGAGCGAAAAGCTTCGATATCTCATTCGGCAAAAGGATACTTCCTCAGGTGTTCGCCGGTCCGCACGGCGACGGAGCGGGCTTCGGTTTTTCCGACGGTCTCACGTTCCGCCATGACGACGAGTATTACAACGCGCATCCGGAGGAACGCTCCCGCCTCGATACGGCGCGTGAGGCGACGCTTCCTTACCGTCAGACGGCACAGACGCTTTTCCGCACGCCCGAATACGAGGCGCTTCAGGGAGCCGGAGTGCTCTGGGGCGGCGGATGGGGCGGACACTCAAATCCGGATTTCGGACGCATCATCAACCTCGGAACCGACGGGATCCGCGAGATCATAAACAAGTATAAAAAGATCAACACGGAAGATTCGGACTGGTTCTATCGCGCGTGCGAATACGCGCTCGACGCCGTCGACATCCTCGGAGACCGTTTCCGCGCTCTTGCGGAACAAAAAGCCGCGGAGTGCGACGACCCCGCCGACAAAAAGCGTTACGAAAAGGCGGCGGAGGCGTTCTCCGTCGTCCCGAGGAAACCCGCGTACGACTTCACCTCGGCGTGCCACGTTTTCTGGATGATCTTCACGCTCGACGGGATCGACTCGCCGGGACGCTTCGACCAGTTCATGAAGCGCGCCTATGAGATCGAACAGCCCCGCGAGGAAGTTCTCGACGTTCTCGAGCGACTCTGGGAAGTTTTCCACGATACGCGTACGTGGAATCTGTGCCTGTCCGGTTCCGACGAAAACTGGAACGACGATACGAACGAACTGACTTACGATATACTCGCGATGGCGCGTAAAAAGAAATATCAGACGCCGAACATAACGCTCCGCGTCCACCGTAATACGCCGGAAAAGCTGTGGGACGCGATCGCCGATACGCTGGCGACCGGCATCGGGATGCCCGCGCTCTATAACGACGAGACGATGTGCCCCGCGCTCGAAAAGATCGGTATACCGCCGTGCGACAGCCATCTGTACTGCATGAACGGATGCAACCAGGTCGATATCATGGGCAAGAGCCACATGGGACTAGAGGACGGCGAGGTCGTTTTCGGGAAGTGTCTTGAGCTCGCGCTTCACAACGGATATAACGCCATGGACGGCAGAGAGATCTCGATCCGCACGGGAGACGCACGGAAGTTCGGGACTTACGAGGAAGTCGAAAACGCATTTTATGAACAGCTCGCTTACGCGACGTTCCACTCGTGCCTCGCGGCTAACAACGCCCAGCACGTCAGAGCGGCGTTTCAGCCGAATCCGTACCGCTCGTGCCTCATCGAGGGATGCCTTGAGCGCGGCGTCGACTACAGGAACGGGGGACCCCTTTACAACCACGGACAGATACTCGCCGAAGCGATCGCCGACGCGGGCGACTCGCTGTGGGCAATAAAGAAACTCGTTTTCACCGAGAAAAAATACACGATGAGCGATCTGATCGACGCGCTCGACGCGAACTTCGAGGGATACGACGAGCTTCACTACGATTTTTCGCACTGTGAAAAATTCGGAAACGACTCGGAGGGCGTCGACGGGATCACGTCGGGCATCCTGAACCGTTTCTTCACTCTGCTCAAGCGGCATCACACGTACCGCGGAGGCGTCTTCACCGGCGGCTGCTCGCCGTTCTCCCGCGCCGCGGATTACGGAAGACAGATAGCGGCTCTGCCGAACGGAAAGAAAAAAGGCGATACGCTTATCGCGGACAGCATCGCCGCCGTTCCGGGGTGCGACTTCTGCGGACCTACCGCGCACATCAAATCGGTGCTCAACTACAATCACGTCGACTCGTGTTCCGGTTTTATCTTCCAGACGAAGTTTGACAAGAAATTATTTGACACGCCGAAAGGCAAAGAGGCGTTCAAAACGCTCGCCAAAACGTTCTTCGGAGGCGGCGGGCAGCAATATACCGTCAACGTCGTGAATCCCGAGGATCTGCTCGACGCGAAGATCCACCCGGAGAAGCACAGGGATCTGATCGTCCGAGTCGGCGGGTACAGCGATTATTTTGTAAATCTCGACGAGGGGCTGCAGGATAACGTTATCGCAAGAACTTTTGTCGATATGGGTGTTTAATGATTTTCGCGTATAACGCGAAAATCATTTCATGCGCCGTAAGGCGATATTCATGCGTCCGCAGGACGCAATTCACGCGACCGGAGGGAGCAATTCATTAAAAGATGAATTGACGTCTTTGACGTCATGAATTGAACTCTTCGAGTTCGTGAATTGACGGCTGTCGCCGTCGTGAATTGAACGCTTCGCGTTCATTTTCAGGGGGTAAGTATGGATTACAGAGAACTCGATCCGTTCGCGGAAGGCTTTTTTGAAAACGAAGACGCGGAAACAGCCGAACGCGTCGGCCTTTCCCTTTTGCGCGCCGCGCCGTATATAAAGATCGGATTTGACAGAAATATCATGCCGACTGTCGACGCGCGCTCTCACGGGTTCGGCGGCGGGTTCAGTTACGGTATGGGATTCAACTACGACGGCTCCGACCGCGATGAGAAGATCGCCGAGCATCCGGAGTTCAAAGACCGGATCATGGAGTACGACCGCAAGTATCAGCAATATATGGCGGCTGCTCACGATCTTCCGAGATACGAAAAATACAACGCTCTTCAGGGCGCGTGCGCTCTCTGGGGAGGCGGCTGGGCAGGTCACTCGAATCCCGATTTCGGACGGGTCATCAACCTCGGTACGGACGGGATAAGAGAACTCATTGAAGAATACAGAGAGATCAATACGTACGATTCCGACTGGTTCTACCGCGGGTGCGGATATACGCTCGACGCGATCGATATTTTGGGCGACAGATTCCGCGAACTTGCCGTCAAGCTTGCCGCGGAGTGCGGCGATCCCGCCGACAAAAAGAGATACGAGGACGCGGCGCGCGCGTTTGAAGTCGTGCCGAGAAAACCGGCTTACGACTTCACGTCGGCGTGTTTGTGCTTCTGGATGATCTTCACGCTCGACGGGGTGGACTCGCCCGGGCGGTTCGATCAGTACATGCGCCGCGCGTACGAGCTGTCGGACGACCGTGAAGCGGTCCTCGACGCTCTGTCCCGGGTATGGGAGTGCTTCCACGACACGAGAACGTGGAACCTCTGCATCTCCGGTTCCGACGAACACTGGAACGACAAGACGAACGGCCTATCGTTCGATATTCTGAAGATCGCACGCGAGAGAAAATACGAGACGCCGAACCTGACGATGAGAGTACACCGCAACACGCCCGAAAGACTGTGGGACGAGGCGGCCGAAACGCTGGCGTCGGGGATCGGAATGCCCGCGATCTACAACGACGAGGTCGTCTGCGACGCGCTTGAAAAAGTCGGCATACCTCCTCACGACAGTCACCAGTACTGTATGAACGGCTGTAACCAGATCGATATCATGGGCAAGAGCCACATGGGTCTCGAGGACGGCGAGGTCGTTTTCGGGAAATGCCTCGAGTACGCGCTGTGGGACGGTTTCAACGACATCACCGGAAGACGCGAGTCGATACCGACCGGAGACGCTTCGACGTTCACCGAGTACGAACAGATGGAACGCGCGTTCATGCGCCAGCTCGACTATATAACGTACATGGCGTGCGAGGCGTCGAATATGTGTCAGCAGACGCGCGCCATCTGGCAGCCGAATCCGCTCCGCTCGTGCCTTATCGAGGGCTGTCTCGAGCGAGGGATCGATTACAGGAACGGCGGACCGCTCTACAATCACGGTCAGATCCTCGCCGAGGCGATCGCCGACACGGGCGACTCGCTCTGGGCGATGAAAAAACTCGTTTTCACCGAGAAGAAGTATACGATGGCGCAGCTGCTCGACGCGCTCAAAGCGAACTTTGACGGTTACGACGAGTTGTATCACGATTTTTCGCATTGCGAAAAGTTCGGGAACGACTCCGAGGAGGTCGACGCGATCACCTCGAAGATCATCAACCGCTTCTTCAGAGTGCTGAAAAGGAATCACACTTACCGCGGCGGAGTATTCACCGGGGGATGCTCCCCGGACGACAGAGCCGCGTATTACGGCGCGAATATCGCCGCGCTGCCGAACGGCAAAAAGAAAGGCGAGCCGCTGATCGCAGACTCGATCGCAGCCGTGCCCGGATGCGACACGTGCGGCCCGACGTCGCATATCAACTCCGTTCTGAGATACGATCACAAGAACTGCTGTTCCGGATTCATCTTTCAGATGAAGTTCGATAAAAAGGTCTTCTGTACCCCGAAGGGCAAGGAGGCGTTCAAGCACCTTGCAAAATCTTTCTTCGAGGGCGGCGGTCAGCAGTACACCGTGACGGTCGTCTCGCCGGAAGAACTGCTCGACGCCAAGGTACACCCGGAAAAGCACAGGGATCTGATAGTACGCGTAGGCGGGTTCTCGGGTTATTTCGTCGACCTCGACGAAGGCCTGCAAGATAATGTGATAGCCCGGTCTTTCATAGATATGGGAGTATAACTTCATTTATTTAGTGTAAAATTCCGCTTAAAAAAGGACAGGTTCCCTTTTTGAGCGGAATTTTATCCTTTTTGCGCCCCGCGCAAAAAGAGTTATTGCAAGATCTTTCATAGATATGGACATTTAAGAACCGGACGTCGCCGTAAAATTCCGCGCTCCTGCGAAGCAGGATAAAATGGGATGGGACCCATTTTAAGCGGAATTTTATCCTTTTTGCGCCCCGCGCAAAAAGAGTTATTGCAAGATCTTTCATAGACATGGGCATTTAATCAAATAACAAAGATCCGCTTGACGCTGGCTTTCGTCGCTGTCAAGCGGATCTTTGATCAAAAGTGAGAAAAAAGGGCACGTCGAATCGACGTGCCCTTTAGAGTTAAAATAACTTAACTGTTCCAACGGGGATAAGCGGCCGCTGCCGAATAGAAGTTGAACAGAGCTTTGCAGACGTCCGCGTCGGCAGTCTCGTTCTTTATCGCGGTCTTCGCGTAAGCCATAGGAGAATAGGTAACGGAAGCAGCGTCGCAGACGAGTTTTATTTTTGATGCAAGATTGAGAACGTTGAGGCCTTTGACTGTCACGCAAGCTCTCTGATTACCCTTTGACGTCGTAATGGTCTTAACCTCAAAATTATCCCACGGTGTTTCTGCTTCGCCAATTTTGACCGAAACGTCGCTGACAGAGGTGACGCCCTTGAAATAGAAACTAAGCTCAGTCTTCGATCTGAGGGCGAGCGATGCGGATACCGACTTAGCGGGATTAACGAATACGGTGTAATTACCCATATCCTCAGCGCTGACTGCTTCTGCAGCGGAGATACCGTCAAGGTATTCGTCGGGATCTATTGCCACGTTGTTCGCGTCAGCGAAACGCTGCTGTGCGAAGTAACCGTACGCCATCAGAGCGTAGCAGAGCGTCTGCAGATCCTGGTCGGCATCGGCGCTGGTGTCGCCGATCACGTCGTCACAGTAAGCTTTGACGCTGTACTCAATGGATTTAACCTCTTCTCCATCACCGTTGAGGACCTTGAAGTAAACCGGGTTCGCAAGCTGGTTGGCGTTGAAGGTCACGGGGGTGAATGCGTACTTGTCTTCATCCCCTTCAACAGGTCTGCCGGAACTGAAAGGTATGGCGGTATAATTCACGTTGTCGGTTGAATACTTAAAGGTGTAACTGCTCGCCATTTCGGCGGTAACACCGTCAACGTAGAAGTTGACGTCGATGCTGTCGTTCAAAGTGAGCGAAGCGGAAAGAGCGGGCTCGACCGGTACTTCGGCAGATTCGGGGATCGGACCGATGTACGTGCCGTCATCGACAAACGTTGCAACCATCGGAAGGTTGCCGCCTCCACTGGAATTATACAGGCAGCCGCTGACGGGCTCATACATTTTCTTCGTTCTGCTTGGTGCAGCATTCTGATGCTGGAACGCAGCGGTTGTTCCGAGAAGGACGGCGGCTACGTTTGAGTAATCC
>JAFRQK010000060.1 GCA_017428635.1 Clostridia bacterium
ATCGTTTCTTCCATAACGCGCCCGACGGGGTCGCGGATGATGAGGGAGGCGCGGTGATCGAGGGGCGTGGGGTCGCGGTTGATGAGGACGACGTCGCCGCCTCTGTAATAGGAGAGAAATCCCGCCGCGGGGTAAACGGTCAGGGAAGTGCCCGCGACGATGAGCAAATCCGCGTCCGCTATCGCGTACACCGCACCGGTGACCGTCGCGTCGTCGAGCCCCTCGCCGTAGAGAACCACGTCGGGTTTCACGAGAGCGCCGCAGGAACAGCGCGGTACGCCCTCGGATTTCATGACGAAGTCCTCGTCGTAAAACTTGCCGCATCTGACGCAGTAGTTTCTCTTTATCGAGCCGTGCAGCTCATATACCTTTTTGCTCCCCGCCGCCTGATGAAGCCCGTCGATGTTCTGCGTCACGACGGCACTCAGTTTTCCCACTTCTTCGAGCGCCGCGAGCGCCTTGTGCGCGCCGTTGGGTTGGGCGTTCGGGCAGTATATCTTGTCGCGGTAGAAACGGTAGAACTCCTCCGTTTTGCGGAAGAAGAAATCGTGCGAGAGTATTTCCTCGGGCGGATAGTCGTACTTCATGTTGTAAAGGCCGTCGACCGACCTGAAATCGGGGATCCCGCTCTCGGTCGATACCCCGGCTCCGCCGAAGAAGACGATCTTCTCGGAGCTTTTTATATATTCCGCAAGACGCGCTGCACTTTCCATATCGGCACCTTCGCTAAAAAATCAATGGTTATCATATTCATTATACATCATGCGCCGAAAAAATGCAAACGCGGCCGTAAAGTACGCATGCGTGATTGATTTTTGAGAAATGCTGTGTTATACTATATTATTGAAAATAACGCGCGTCGCGCGTAAAGGGAGATAAAAATGAAAGCTGTTATTACGGTAGTGGGAAAAGACATGGTCGGCATCCTCGCGAAGGTGTCGGGGGAGTGCGCGAAGTACAACGCGAACGTGATCGAGGTAACGCAGTCCGTCCTCCAGGAGATGTTCGCGATGGTTATGCTCGTCGACATCACGGCGCTGTCCGTCGAGATGTCCGATTTTTCTCGCGCGATGCAGAAGCTCGGCGAAGAATCGGCTCTTTCGATCCACGTCATGCACGAGGACATCTTCAATTCGATGCACAGAATCTGATCCCGGAGACGATATATGATAAACGTAAAAGACATTCTTGAAACGATAAAGATGATAGAGGAGGAGAACCTCGATATCAGAACGATAACGATGGGCGTCTCCCTTCTCGACTGCGCCGATCCCGATATCGACCGTTCGTGCGAGAAGATTTACGAGAAGATCGTACGGCGCGCCGAGCGTCTTGTTCCCGTCGGAGAGGAGATCGAGGCGGACCTCGGGATACCTATAATCAACAAGCGCATCTCGGTCACGCCGATCTCGCACCTCGCCGCCGCGAGCGGAGGGGACGTCGTCAAGTACGCGCGCGCCCTCGAGAGGGCGGCGCAGACGACGGGAGTCAACTTCATCGGCGGATATTCCGCGCTCGTACATAAAGGCTTTGCCGCGGGCGACGAGGCTCTGATGGAGAGTATCCCTGAGGCGCTCGCCGAGACGGAGCACATATGCTCGTCGGTCAACGTCGGCTCGACCAAGA
>JAFRQK010000061.1 GCA_017428635.1 Clostridia bacterium
AATAAATTCTGATTTGTCGATAAAGTCCCGAGTCCCGAGTCTCGAGTCCCGAGATACGTAAGGTAAGCTTGTGCGTCTTGGTAAAACAGCGGGAAACAATACGTTTTTCCATTTATTATTCTGACTGAAAATTATCGCCTCGGGACTCGGGACTCGGGACTAAATTCTGATTTATCGCGAAGCGATAAATCAGGATTTTGTATCGCCGCTTCTCCTCTTGCACAACATATTGACGGCGCAAAACCAACAAAAATTTTTTGTGAAAACTGCAGATTTTTTGATAAAAAAGTATTGCAATTTGCCGAGAACTATAGTATAATACTCAAGTCTGCGAGCAGATAGGGATACCTATGTCTTCTCGGAGGCCATGGCGTTGATGCGGAAGGTGGCTGCACTCTGATGCAGGGAATTTCCGCGGAGTATGTCCGATTCAAAACCGGGCGAAACTTTTGAGCGGCGAATACCGCATCTCACGGGGTATTCTGCGCTCATAACGGTATTTTTTCGTTCCGGAGACCAAAAGTTTTCGGTTTTTTATAAACCGGAAGGCTTAAACACCCGGAGCCGTGTCGAAAAGATACCGACCGTGCCCGCCAAATTTACAAGGAGGCAGCAAAATGGCAGCAAAAGACAAGATCAGGATCAGACTCAAGGGTTACGATCACAACCTCGTCGACAAGGCGAGCGAGCAGATCGTTGAGACCGCGAAGCGCACAGGCGCTCAGATCTCCGGTCCCGTACCGCTTCCCACCGAGAAAGAGATCGTCACGATCCTTCGCGCCGTTCACAAGTACAAGGATTCCCGTGAACAGTTCGAGCAGCGCACCCACAAGAGACTGATCGACATCCTGAAGCCCACGAACAAGACCGTGGAAGCGCTCAGGAATCTCGAACTTCCCGCCGGTGTTGATATAGAGATCAAGCTCTGATTTCTATACCTATTATATATAGGCTTACATCGCAGGTCAAGTTGACGCAGGGTCAACCAATAATCTGAAGGAGGAAAACATCAGATGAAGAAAGCAATCATCGGAACAAAGGTCGGCATGACTCAGATTTTCGACGAGAAGGGCAACGTGATCCCCGTCACCGTCGTTGAGGCAGGCCCCTGCACGGTCGTGCAGAAAAAGACAGTCGGAACGGACGGCTACGAGGCGGTTCAGCTCGGCTACGGCGACGTGAAAATCCAGCGCGTCAACAAGCCCCTGACCGGCCACTTCAAAAAGGCCGACGTCGCTCCGAAGAAGCATCTCAAAGAGTTCAGACTCGCGGACATGATCACGCTGAACGTCGGCGATATCGTCAAGGCGGACATCTTCGCCCCCGGCGACACGGTCGACGTGCACGGCACCAGCAAGGGTAAAGGCACCGCAGGCGTTATCAAGAGATGGAATCACGGCAGACTGAAAGAGTCCCACGGTACGGGCCCCGTCGCAAGACACTCCGGCTCGCTGGGCGCCTGCTCCAGCCCCTCGAGAGTGTTCAAGGGCCAGAAGGCGGCCGGTCATCTCGGCAGCGAGAAGGTCACCGTTCAGAACCTCACGGTCGTGAAGGTCGACGCGGAGAACAACCTGCTTGCCATCAAGGGCGCCGTTCCCGGCCCCA
>JAFRQK010000062.1 GCA_017428635.1 Clostridia bacterium
CTCATAATCCCTTGGTTAGGGGTTCGAATCCCTTCGAGGCTATAGGGACAGGTGATTTTGGTTCATCTGCCCCTTTTTTATTTCCTCTCTTTTCGTCTCAAGTGCCCTTTTTTACGACACTTGAAAATTCTTTCCTGCTTTTCTGTTCCTTTCTATGAATTTTCTTGCGTACCTGAATTTTGACCCGAATTTTGTTCGTCACTTCCCAAAAGTGACCCGAATCAATTTTTATGCGTGGAATCAGGCAGTTCCAGCGCGTGGCGGAAGTCGTCTTCCGTCGTTTGCGCGTAATGATTCAGGCAGACCGTTGGGGTATGCCCGAGCCAGTTCGTAACCGTTTGTATGGGGAACAAACGAAGTAATTCAGTAACCCGCGTTGCTCGCAAGTTATTAAATGGTTTGTGCCAGGGTTCCAGCCCGGCTTTCCGAATGATTTGAACAAACGTTTTACGAAGCAAAGCGCCGTCGGATGTGATGTCAGGGAAAACCAGGTCAGACCGGGTTTTGTCTATTTCTTTCTCGTATTCGTCCAAATAATGGCGAATTTCCCTGAAAAGCGGCATTTCTCGCGTTGTAAATTCCCCTCTTTCCTGACTGATTCGGTCCGTTTTCTTTGGAACACGAATTAAAACGGTCCCTTTTTTCCGATCAATATCAGCCCATTTCATATACATAATTTCCGAAGGGATCCGCAGACCGCCCCAACGTCCAAAACTGAAAATCAGCCGCCAACGTGCGTCAGGACAAGCCGCCAGGACTCGAGACGAAATTTCTTCAGTTATGAAATAATCTTTCGTTCGGTTCGGCTCATTGCTCCCGCGAAGATGGGCAAAAGGATTTACTTCCAGCCAGCCCAATTTCACAGCCATTCCAAACATTGATTTTATGAGTTTAACCTGACGCCCACAGGTTGTTTTGGCGAGGTTTTTCTTCATAAAAATCAAAATCAAATCGGCATCGTGAGGAGTAATTTCGGAAACCCGGATTTTCCCCGCTTTTTCGAGCGCGAATTTCTCCGCTTTACAACCATTTAACGGCTGGCCTGCGAAATAACGAAGGAGCAAATGACCACCAACAAGCCGAGCGCTAGAAGTTCGCTCTTTCGGAATTCGGCCATTGTGCATATAGGTTGAATACTTTTCAATCAATTCGTTAAGTGTTCCGCACTTTTCCCGACGTGGGACCAGACCGATTTCGGCCAGTTCCTCATAACGGCGGGAATCATCGCGCCAAAGGCGTTCAGTCCAAAGGATTACCTCGGGCGGCAAGTGCCCCACTTGTAAATAGTTTTTCAGTTCCTCGATTTTCTCGCCGAAGAAACGAGCGGTTTTTATATTGGGGAAGCGGTAAAGTTTGTAACGTTTCCCGTTAAAAGTAAATTGAATGTAACAGGTATTTGATTTCCCGTTTTTGGTGACGGTGGCCATTTGTTACCTTTCTACAGTATATCGTATTTGATGATTTGAGGGAATATCCCCCCCTTGAATTTTCAAAAAATTTTTCAGGAAATTTCCGTTTTCCGATTTCGGGAGAGCCATTCCTGAACATCTTCCAACAGAAAGCAGACTCTCCGACCGACCTGCACCCAGGGAAGGCCCTGATGGGTGCGCAAATTGTCAACGTGCCTAAGTGAGCAGTGAAAAAGTTTCGTTAAGTCCTCACGCGTCAGCAGCAGCGGCGTTTTTTGTTCCGGGTAATTTTGCCCTAAATTTTGAGTGTTTTCCTGATTCATTTTTTCAAATCCTTTCTAATCTTGAATCATTTCCGCCCCAAAATGCACCTTGCAAATTGAGGAGAAAGAAAGCGAACTCTCTTATATCGGCAAAATTTTCAAATTCCCCGTTCCTGTAACAGCAAAACTTTAGAAAAAATCCAAAAAAAGTTTGAAATTTTTCTCAAGTGTCGTAAAACAGGGACCCTATGAATAAAAAAACTTTTTCAAAACTCGATAATTTGGGTAAAATCGCCCTATTTCCTGTACCAATCAGGCGCACATTTTACCCAATTTCCCAACCACCCCCTTCAAAAGCCCAGAATTCCGGGAAGCCCAGCGGAGCCAGCCCCTCTTGAATTTCTTCCAGCGTCGAATAGTCCGGTTTTTTCGACTTCGTGAACCCTCGAACCACCTGATTAAAGGTCTGTTTCTCAATTACTTTGCAAAGGGTCTGCTCCGCCTTTTGGGAGACGACCTCGGAATAGTATTTCACCAGCTGCGCCGCGTCGAAAACCTTTTCGAGCGAAAATGAAGCCACCGACGCCAGGCAGCCAAGGGCCTGCTTGACCAGCCGTTCCGCCGATGGGGGCGCGGGGATCGGTTTGTATTTTTTCAGGTCGTCAGGCGTTCGGGTTTTGGGCCGGGTCTCTGCGAAATAATACTCGAACGCAGCCCGCGTGAGCTCCCAAATCGGCGCGTTCGGGATTTCGTTTTCACTCCCGCGCACTTTGTCCCGGGCGAGAATCCGGAACCAGTCGCGGCTTGCGATTTCGACCAGGGCCGCGGCCGAGTTTCGCAAATCGTCAAAAGTTTCGATTCCATACCGCCGCAAATACTCACGCCTGAAGCGAAATTCCACGCGCGTCAAATCCTTTGGAACTTCAGCCATTTCATCCCCCAGGAACGTCTTGCAAAAAGTATCGTAATAAACCGGGTCACTGGTCATCACTTGCCGGTGTTTGTCGTAAATGCACAGTTCGCAGTTATCGGAATGAATCGTGAAGGTTTCGATTTTCCCGGTTTTCAGACTGGCATACATTTGAAAACCGCCCCGGCAACGGGTACAGACACGGGGCC
Organism: Clostridia bacterium; assembly: GCA_017428635.1. Classification (GTDB taxonomy): domain Bacteria; phylum Bacillota; class Clostridia; order Oscillospirales; family CAG-272; genus RUG11130. The sequence continues at coordinate 2,792 of JAFRQK010000062.1, forward strand.
CCGCCTGGATCGCCTGAACAAAATCCGAGATGGGGGCAAGGAGCATTACTTGCATATCGACGCGGGAAATTTTCTCCTCTTTCAAAATAAATCCCTCCGCCGCCAGGCAGTCTTTAAGCGTATCGACCGCCCTGAATAAATCCGTTCGCGCCAGGCACTCGAACCCGAAGCGGACACAGACCGGCGGAATGTTCGTTTTGGGGTTGCTATGAATGTAAAGTTTCACGCCGTGGCTCTCCATCACGTATTTATATTTGTAAAAGCCGAGCGACGCCCCCGACGCGTGAACGAGCCAAACAAAACCGCCGAACGAAATATAAGAATCCGCGGTTTTTTTATCGTCTGCCGCCTGCCTCGCTTTGTCGAGTTTCTGGACCAGAGCGGGAAAGAAATTCGGGTCCCACTCTCCCGAAAAAGACGCCTCACAGCCGCCATCGTAACCGCCCCAGCCGGTCGGGAAATGGTACTTCACAGGGCCGGTGTTACTGGCAGGGCCCTGAACGGCTTTCGGCGTGGTCGCGTGGTCGCCCTCTGGCTCGGCGCCGTTCGCAAGGTCTTGCGAATCGCCGCCTTCGCCGATCGGGCTCCCGACGCTCCCGGCAACGGAAGCCGAAACCGAGAAAACCCGCGGCTTTTCGTAATAGTCCAAATCTAACTCATCGGGGACCATAAACGGGTGGGAGTTTTCCTCTGCGTAACGGTCCGCGAAATCCTCCAGTTCTTTGGAAGTGCGCATCTTTTAACCTCTTTCTGAAAATGAAAACGAAATAAAACAAAACCCGAAAAGGGAACGGCCCGAAGCCCAAACCGTTCAAACACGGCCGCGGACCAAGGCCCGCTGGCCAGTGCTTGAACTACGGGGGAAAATCCTCGGAAGGGGTAAATGAACCCGCTGCGCCTTGAGCACGTCGAAAGGCCGGAACGCTCAGCGGCCCCGCCTTTCTTCCCATTGCGCTTGACGCCGCGCGGCTTTGATCCCGCTGCCGCGCGCCGCAGCGACCCGCGCAAAGGGAACGCCCAGCGCGCCGCCACGTCTAAAGTCCGCAGCGCGCCCGCTGGCGCGAGAACGCCCAAGGCAGTTATAAAAACTCACAGAAAAAATATAGAATATAGCAAAGAAAGAAGATTCGACCGGTATTTTGACCCGAATTATTCAAAAAGAGAGAAAAACCCCGCTATTTTACGAGCCGTTCCGACTCCCTTCGAGGCTA
>JAFRQK010000063.1 GCA_017428635.1 Clostridia bacterium
GTATCGGCAACGTCGTCCGTCGAACTTCCCGAGATCCAAATCGGAACGGCGTTCTCCGACGTCGACGTGAACAGATGGAGCTACGGTTCCATTTGTTACGCGTATGACAAAGGATATATGCTCGGCGTGGGCGGCGACAGATTCAACCCCGCCGGGACGATGACGCGCGCGATGGTCGTCACCGTTCTGTGGCGGCGCGAAGGATCGCCCGAGATCGCGTTCTCAAAAGACTTCAAGGACGTGGCGGAAGGCCAGTGGTACACCTCCGCGGTGCTCTGGGCGAAAAGGTACGGCGTCGTGAACGGGACCTCCGAGACGACTTTCTCGCCCCGCGGCGAGATCACGAGAGAACAGCTTGTGACGATGCTCTGCCGGTACACAGATTACAAGGAACTCGACACCTCGTCGAAAGCTTCGATCGCGAAGTACCCCGACGCGGGCTCCGTGAGCAGCTGGGCGAAATCGGCAGTGATCTGGGCGACGGACAAGGGGCTCATCAAGGGTAACAAAAGAGGAGACCGGGACTATCTCGATCCCAAGGGCAAAGCGACGCGCGAGCAGTTCGCGGCGATCCTCGAGAGATACGACGGGACCGATTTCTCATTCCCTCTCACGTACAACGCGCCCGTTCCGATAAGTACGTATACGGAAAAAGAGTACGCGCTGCAGGATGACGCTGATATCTTCGTCGCTCCGAACGGGAACGATGCGAACAGCGGAACGAAAGACAGCCCCCTCGCCACGTTTGAGGGAGCGGTCGCTGCGGTCCGCAAACTGAAAGAGACTAAGACCGAGGGCGGCATCAAAGTCGCGTTCATGGCGGGCACGTATCCCGCTCCCGTAGGGATCGAGATGACGAGCGCCGATTCCGGCACCGAGGACAACCCGATCACTTACTGCAAATACGGCGACGGAGACGTCGTCTTCAACGCGGGCGTCACTCTGCCCGCCGACAAATTCGAGGCTCTCGGCGAGGACGACCGTGAGATGTTCCCGGAGAAATACCGCGACCGCATAAAGAGAGCGGATCTCAAGGAATACGGCGTCGACCCCTCGACTCTCGGAGCGAACAACAACGTTTTCTCCGGGCAGACGCGCCTCGACCTCGCGCGCTGGCCGAACAGACTGGAGAGCGGGAACGACGACTTCATCAATCGATACAAGGAGCTCCACGAGGAAAAACTGAGCATTACGCTCCACAGTATCGACAACAAACGAATCAGCAAGTACCACAACGTCGAAGATATGTATATGTGCGGGTACTACATATACGACTGGTCGGCGTCCGAGGGACCCGTGCTTTATTACGATCCGTCGACCGGTTACATCACACCGACGATCAACGGCTACGGTCTGCACAAGTTCCAGGAGGAGTACGCGCCTTGCCCGTATTACTATTTCTTCAACATCCCCGACGAACTTGACAGACCGGACGAATACTATATCGACAAAAACACCGGGTATCTCTACGTTATGGATCCCGAGGGGGATTACAGCGTCGGCCTCACCGGGCAGATGTTCACTTTCAATAACGCGGACTACATCTCGCTCGTAGGCCTCGAATTCTGTTTCGGCACCGGCGACTTCATGAGGGGAACGGACACGGATCATCTCACGGTCGACCAATGTAAATTCCATAATATCAGAGGATACGGGTTCCTGACGGAAGGCGACCGGTTCGTTTGTACCAACTGCGAATTCTACGACGTGGGCGGAAGAAACATCGACCTGAAGACCGGCGACAGAGACACTCTGACGTCCGGCGAATCCGTGATCGAAAACAACCTGTTCGAGCATTTCGGAATGGTCAACAAGACGATGTCGCCGGCGGTCCGCGTCTGGGGATGCGGCGCCAAGATCGCGCACAACGAGATGTGCGACTCGACGAACAGCGCGGTCACTTACAGCGAATCGGTCTGGCCGAGCAACTATATCACCGTGGAATACAACTACATTCACAGCGTAGTAACGCAGTCCTCCGACTTCGGAGCGATCTACGCGGGGCGAAACCTCGCGGGCCACGGATGCGTCGTGCGCTACAATATCGTCGCGGACGTGGGCAACAGGCTCGAGCAGCACAACTCGCTCGGGCTTTACCTCGACGACAGCGAGTCGGGGCAGGAGGTCTACGGAAATATCTTCTTCAACACCGCGAACCTCGCGATCTTCACCAACGGCGGACGTGAAAACAAGATATACAACAACGTCATAATCGAGCCGGAACAGTGGCAGGGAGTCGAGGTAGTTATCGGAGATTCGATGTATACGTCGTTCGAGGGAGCGACCGACAACTTCACGAAACCGATCGACTGGGACGAACGCATCCATATCCTTGAACTCGTTCAGTTCAGAAACGAGCCCTGGGCGTCGACTTTCCCGACACTTGCGCGATATAAATACGATCTTTCCGATATGGCTCCGTGCGCCGACGATCCCGACTGCCCGATCAATCCTTCTTACGACGAGATTTACGGCAACGTGATCGTCGCGACAAAGACACATATCGACTGGGGCTGTCTCGACGAATATGCCGAACGCGCCGTCAGATTCGGCACGAGGATCGAGAACAGTACGGTCTTTTCCGTCGAAGAAAACCCGTTCTTCGCGAACCCGAACAAGGGCGACTATAGGATCGACTCCGAAAAAGCCGGATTTGAGATCCCTTACGAGTCGATCGGAAGATATTGAGTTTTACAAAAGCCGCCTGAGGGCGGCTTTTGTAATTCGGAATTGAATTTCGATTCGGAAACTGGTAAAATATAGGTAACCAGATATTCTTTCCGAGGTAACCGATCATGAAAAAACTGCTTGCTTTCTTTTTGGCTGCGATAATGCTCGCATTATCTGTATCGGCAACGTCGTCCGTCGAACTTCCCGAGATCCAAATCGGAACGGCGTTCTCCGACGTCGACGTGAACAGATGGAGCTACGGTTCCATTTGTTACGCGTATGACAAAGGATATATGCTCGGCGTGGGCGGCGACAGA
>JAFRQK010000064.1 GCA_017428635.1 Clostridia bacterium
AGACAACGTAACGCCGGCGTCAAACGTTTCCGTTCGTCTCCGTATATACAAGAACGGACAAAACACTCCCATCATTACTCTCACAAAGAACGCGGTAGTACCCGCAAACGACAAGAACCTTATCTACTTCAAGTGGAAGGTCCCGACAGGACTCGGCGGTAAAAACGTGACTCTCAAAGCAGACGTTTACGACGGCTCCGCATACTACAACCTTGTCTCAAACGAAAGAGCGACAAAGCCATACACCTACGAGCAAACTCCGGATACGCAGTACGAGGAAAACGCTCCGACAGGCTTCAAAGCTCCGTCTGCTCCCACCGGAAAGCCCGGTATTGCATCATGGGATGAGTGGATATACACGGGAGGAAAGTTCACAAAGGTCAGTTACGGTATCGCCATAGTCAAGACTACGGTGAACACAGTCACTCCCGAAACGGGCGAGACCGCAAAGAAGGTCGGAGGTGTATGGGTGATGAAGTCGGGTTACGGATTCTCCGTTAAGTCCCGCATTTCCGTTACGAAAGCTGCAGGGACGACTCTTCCCGACGATGCCGCTTACACTCTTCCGCAGTACGGATACGTCGTCTATCCCGAATACAACTACAGCGAAGCTTCCGGGAAGTACACCACGATGAAGCTCGAAAAGGTTTCATCCTACGATACCTTCGTTCTTCCCGCTTTCAAGACCTACGGAAAGGTCCACTTTACCCCGCTGTGGTATCCGAATGGAGACTATATCGTTCAGATAGTCCACTCGGACTGCTGGACTCCCGCAGGTATGATCTCACGCTACATCATACCAAACACTATCAAGATCGAAGGCAGCGCCTACGATGACTGGTACGCAGGACGAAGGTAAGAGAACGACAGGGGTTTTCGGGGCTTTTTTGAAAAAAAGTCCCCGAACCCCAAAAAACTTTTGGAGAAAAGTTTTTGGAGGTCTCGGACCTTTTTCTAAAAAGGTCTGAGCGGAGCGCGAGGCGGAGCCTCGTAAATATATGGAGGTGAAAAAATGGATTATGAGAAAAGGGCGATGACGGAAGAGGAAGACAAGTACACATTCAGTCAGAGCGCACAGATATCGGGACAGACGGGACTTATCGGCTATCTTCGTGCTGACATGGACACGGACGGAAACGGCTTTTTCAGTTCATGGTTCGGATGGCGTGATTCTCTCAAGACTGAAGAGTTCAAAAAAGAGTTTGATGAAGTTATCAATTCTCTGAGAGAGGAAGGCGACATACTGCACGACAGGGCGTCGCTTGCGAAGTACTGTCACGCAACACCGCAGAGCAGGATGACGACCGTTCAGGAATACTACGGCGTTCGCGTTGACACGGAGAACTACGCATATCTGCTTCGTTTGTGTCCCGACAAAGGCGAATACAACGTGTACTGCTACTGTTACCGCCGAGACTGGCTTGACAGTCATATAAAGAATGCCAGACGCGGGATAAGGTTTATCACGCCGCACTACAAAGAGGTCTTCAGGATCCCCGACGGAGACAGGATAAGGGTAACTATGCCTGACGGCGAATCGTTCGAGCGCGTATGCAGATACATCGACGACTACCACTTTGAGGCGGGAGAGAGCATTTACCACATCTGCGAGTTTGCGGAGCGTATGGAGAAGTACGACTGCAAGGTCATTCCTCTTCGCTCATCCCTTCCCGATCTTTGCTACGCTGTTCACAACGAGACGGGAAAGATCATTGTCATAAAGAAAGGCGAGTCGGGGTATTTTGATCCCGATTTCCCGTACAGGAACAAGTGGGAGAGCAAGACTGTGGCAGATGAATACAACGAAAAGCTCGGAGTATCCAAGCAAGCAGCTTCCGCTATGTACTGGGGCTCGCTCTACGGATATGAAACTCCCGGTGCCGATCCTGCAAATTACGACCACAACGGAGATCTTTTGAAGAAGAATATTGACAGAGGTGACGCAAGATGATCGATACCTGCGTACTGTGCGGAGAGTATGTTCCGGAAGGAACTATGATCTGCGATAACTGCAAAAACAAATACTTGAAGGAGGAAGACCCGGATGGAAGATATGCGTCATGTGATATGGTCGAATCACCGCCTCGACTTAGAAGACTGGCGGCAAGATCTCGAAAGCGAGTACCCCGGCTTGAGCGACGCCGAACTTGAGGATAAGATGTATGAGATAAACAACGAGTATCTCGGAGACGAGAGATTGAACCTTGATATAACTCTGTCAAGACCGATACTCCTTATCGCAGACGTCGGCAAATGGGACGGCAGATACTCCGGATACACGGAGATCAAAAGCGGAAAGATATCCGACTGTCTCTACTCCGAGTGCGATTATGTGACGTGGTACGTCGACGGTTACGGTGACCTTCGCTGTGAGGCGATACATCACGACGGAACTAATCACTATCTGTATAGGGTATATAAGGAAGGGGCGTCGGAGGAGGATATTGATCGGCTGAAAGAAAAGATATACAACGGTACGGCAACGAGACGGGACATCGAGCGTGTTACCGGCAGACTCGGCGACGAGATCGGAAAGGTTTACGGCTGGGAGTTTCCGGAGTGCCGGGAACGCGAGGAGGTAGGAGTAAGATGAGTAACAGAGTCGACGTAACAAAAGAGACGTTTGAAGACGTAACTGTATTCGGATATCCTATGCTCTTCACCTGTTTGCGGTGTGACAGAAAGACGCTCCCGAGAGGAATGTATATGTACGAGATCCGTCACGACGATGACGGTCAGGGTATCCCCTGCGAGATCGCGGACAGCATCCTTGTTAATCACTGGGGGACTGTCATTTCAAACAGGCCGGTGAAGATGGATACTCCCGTCCCCGGTCTCAGAAGATACCGCCTCATTGACGAAGAGACGGACTGGAACTATGAAGGAACGACGAGGACCCTTGCCGAGTATATGGCTGAGAATCCTCCGTGTCACGAAACAAAAGAAACAGATAGAGAAAGATAATACGATAATTACATGGGGACAAATGTTTATGGAAAAGAAGAAGAAAAAAGAAAAGCTGAATAAGAAATATAAGCTGTACAAATACTTGAAGAATTATCACACGGGAAAACACAACGCCATCGTGTGTAAGCAGTTAGAGTTGGTAATGAGAATGGACGAAAAGGATATCCGCTGGCTCGTCAGATCTCTTCGCAAAGAAGGTTTCCCGATATGCAGCTGCTGCTACGGATATTTCTATCCGGATTCATATACGGAGATCGTAGAGACAGCTACACGTTTCAACAAATACGTCGGAACCCTGATGACTACAAGCTCATACCTCTTAAATGCTTCTTTGCGGTAATAAAGAAAAAGGAGGCGCTTTATGCCGAGCAAATATATATCT
>JAFRQK010000065.1 GCA_017428635.1 Clostridia bacterium
CATGAGCAAGGAAGACATCGACAAAGCAGTCCGCGACGCGGAGAAATTCGCCGAGGACGACAAGAAGGCGAAGGAAAAGGTCGAGGTCAAGAATCGCGCGGAGAGCATGATCTATCAGTGCGAGAAATCTCTCTCCGATCTCGGCGACAAGGTCACCGAGGACGAGAAGAAACCGATCCGCGACGCTATCGACAAGCTGAAAGAGACGATGAAGGGCGACGACGCGGACGCTATCAAGGCGGACACCGAAGCGCTTGAAAAATCGTTCTACCCGCTCGCAGAAAAACTTTACGCGCAGAGCGGCGGGCAGCCCGGAACCGACCCGAATGCAGGCGCAGGTCCCGATCAGGGTCAGAGCGCAGGCGGCGACGGCACGTTCTACTCGAGCGATTTCGAGGACAAGAGCGACAAGTGATAAAATGACGAAGGAGAGGCCGCGGGGCGGTCTCTCCTTCGGGAGTTTTCCCCTGAAAGGACGCATTATCAGATATGGCGGAAAAACGAGATTTTTACGAGGTTTTGGGTGTCAGTAAAACCGCTTCGGACGACGAGATAAAAAAGGCGTACCGCAAACTCGCGAAGCAGTACCACCCCGACATGAACCCCGGCGACAAAGCGGCGGAACAGAAATTCAAAGAGATAAACGAGGCGTATGAAGTCGTCTCCGACCCCGAGAAGAGGGCGAAGTACGACCAGTACGGCCACGCCGCTTTCGATCCCGGCGCGGGAGCCGGTCAGGGCTTCGGCGGCTTCGGCGGTTTCGACTTCGATATAAGCGACATTTTCTCGAGCTTTTTCGGCGGCGGATCCTCGGGCAGACGCAACGGTCCGAGAAGGGGCGACGACGTCAACGTCCGAGTGTACCTGTCTTTTGAAGAGGCCGTTTCCGGCGTCAAGAAAGAGGTCAGTTACAACAAGATCGGCAAATGCACGGAATGCGGCGGCACGGGAGCCGAAAAGGGCACCGAACCGAAGACCTGTCCCAACTGCCGAGGCAGCGGAACGGTCAGAGTCCAGACAAGATCGCCTTTCGGCATGATCCAGTCGACGAAAACGTGCGATACGTGCCGCGGAACGGGCAAGATCATCGAAAAACCGTGCGCGTCGTGCCGCGGCAACGGCTACGTCCGCGTCGCGAAGAAACTCGACGTGAACATACCCGCCGGGATCGACGACGGTCAGACGATCGCTCTGCGCGGTCAGGGTTCCGAGGGTCAGAACGGCGGCGCGCCCGGAAACCTCAATATCATCGTCAGCGTCCGTCCTCACCCGATCTTCGAGCGCGACGGGTACGACGTTTACTGCGAGATCCCGATAACGTTCGCGGAGGCGGCGCTCGGCGCCGAGATAGAGATCCCGACGCTCGAGGGCAAAGAAAAGTTCACGATCCCCGAGGCGACGCAGACCGGGACACGGTTCACTCTCCGCGGAAAGGGAATAAAGCGGGTCAACGCGTCGTCTCGCGGTAATCTCTACGTCATAGTCAATATTGAAGTCCCCAAGAGCCTCAACTTGAATCAGAAAGAACTTCTCGCGCAGTTTGCCGACGCTTGCGGCGAGAGCAACTACGCGAAGAAGACGAAGTTCTTCAAAAAGAACAAATAACAGGTGTCCGTATGGCAAACAGCAAGTGGATCAGGCTTAAAACGACCTGTAAAAGGGAATATCTCGACACGGTCAGCGCGGTCATGGAGATGATCGACAACGGCATCATGATCGAGGACTATTCGGACGTCGAGGAATTGCTCGACGGCGTGTACGGCGATCTGATCGACGAGAAGATCCTGAACGCCGACAGGACGGTCGTCACCGTTTCCGTTTTTCTTCCGGAGGAGAAGTTTTCCCCTGAAGTGAAAACGTCGCTCGCAGCGCGCTTTTCCTCTCTCGGCGTTCCCGCCGACGTGACGACGGAGACGTTCGACGAGGACGACTGGGCGAACTCGTGGAAGAAATACTATCATCCGATCCATACGGGCAAGAGGACGGTCATCGTTCCCGTCTGGGAGGAATATGAGCCGAAAGAGGACGAAGTCGTCGTCCTTATGGACCCCGGAATGGCGTTCGGGACCGGGACGCACGAGACGACGCGCCTCTGCGCGGCGCTCCTCGAGGAGTACGTCACGCCGGGATGTTCCGTGATCGACGTCGGATGCGGTTCGGGCATCCTCGCCATTTGCGCGTCGAAACTCGGCGCGGGCAGGTGCTTCGCGTGCGACATCGACCCGCAGGCGATAAAAGTCGCCCGCGAGAACGTGATCCTCAATAAAACGGAAAACGTCGTCTGCGAGGTCTCCGATCTCGTCCGCGACGTCGCGCCTATACCCGGCGGCTACGCGGTCGCTGCTGTCAATATCGTCGCGGACGTCATAATCCGCCTCGCTCCCGACCTCGGACGGTATCTGTCGGAAAGCGGCGTCGCGATCCTATCCGGTATCATCGACGAGAGAGCGGACGAAGTCACGGCGGTTATGAAACGGTACGGATTCACCGTTGAAAAAACGCTGACCGAAAACGGTTGGTTCGCCGCCGCGGTAAGAAAAGCATAAAAAGAGCGCCTCACGACGTGAGGCGCTTTTTTGTTTTTCAGCGGATTATCCGTCTTTTTTTCATTACTTCCGCCGCGGCGGCGACCGCGGGTGCGAAGAGAACCGCGACCGTGAACTCAAGGACGAAATTCACGCCCACTATCGCGGATATGACGAACATGAAAACGTTCGACCCCTGCGCCCACGTTTCAAGCACCGATCTGAAGAAGATAAACATCCCGGCGATGAAGATGCCGGTATTCGCGATCGGAGCGATCATCGACGCGAGATATACGGGAGCCGAGTCCTTCGTCAGAGCGAGATGGATGACGAGCAGATACGCCGCCGCAATGAGCGCGGCGATGCACACCGTCAGGGCCTTTCCCCATCCGGGCATATCCGACGGGAGCAGTTTGCCGAGGGCGAAGCCCGCGAGAAGAAGGAACACGCCCGAGGATCCGACGAGGATCCACGGAGCGGCTTTTTTGTTTTTGAACGCCTTGTAGACCAGAGCGGGCAGCAGTCCCGCCATCGCGCCTTTCAGCAGGCACATCATCCACGCCAGCCCGGCGTTCGCCTCGAATACCGCGTACCCCCCGACGTCACGTCCGGTGATGCTCATGACGGACGCCATGACGCCGAAAACGAGGCCGAGGAACGTGCCGTACCCCGCTCCGAGAGTGACCGAACCGAAGACGATCGGGATCAGCGTCAGCGTGATGCTGAACGGACCTATCGGGATACCGGCGAGAAATTGAAGAATGACGACGAGCGCCGCAAGCAGCGCGGTCATAACGAGTTTGAAAAGTCTGGTTCTTGTCTTTGACATAGCGATCTCCTTTCGGGGGACCCTTTACAGTTTCTTGATAAACGAATCGATCCTGTCGAGCGCGACGGCGATATGTTCGACGGAGTACGCGTACGAGATCCTCGCGAATCCCTCGCCGCTCTCTCCGAACGCACCCCCGGGAACGATCGCGACTTTGTTCTCGCGCAGAAGCCGCTCGCAGAACTCGTCCGATCCCATCCCGAATTTCGATATGTTCGGGAAAACGTAGAACGTCCCCTGTGGCATGAAGCAGTCGATCCCCATCGTCTGAAGGCCGCCGACGATAAAGCGTCTGCGCCTGTTGTATTCGGCGCGCATCGTCTCGACGTCGCCGTCTCCCGCTCTCATCGCCTCGATCGCGGCGAACTGCGACGCGGTCGGCGCGCACATCAGGGCGTACTGGTGGATCTTAAGAAGCTGTTTCGCGATCTGCCGCGGCGCGGCGATATATCCGAGTCTCCATCCGGTCATCGCGAACGCCTTCGAGAAACCGGAGGCGAGAACGGTGCGCTCTCTCATCCCGTCGATCGAAGCCGCCGAAACGTGATCCTGCCCGTAAGTCAGTTCTGCGTAGATCTCGTCCGACAGGACCATGATATCGGTCCCGCGCAGGACTTCGGCAATTGCTTCAAGGTCCGCCTTTTCCATGATCGCGCCGGTCGGGTTGTTCGGAAAGGGAAGGACGAGCAGTTTCGTCTTCGGCGTGATCGCCGCGCGGAGCGCGTCGGCAGTCAGTTTGAAGCGGTCTTCCTCCCGCGTGTTGATGATGACGGGCTCGCCGCCGCACAGACGGCAGATAGGCTCGTAGCAGACGAACGCGGGTTCCGGTATGATCACCTCGTCGCCCGGAGCGACGAGCGAGCGCATCGTTATATCGATCGCTTCCGAGCCGCCGACCGTGACCACGATCTCCGAGCCGGGATCGTAAGAAAGCGAAAACCGCCTTCCGAGATAATCGGCTATCGCCTCTCGCAGATCGGCAAGGCCGCTGTTCGACGTGTAGTACGTCTTGCCCTTCTCAAGGCTTTCGATACCCGCCGCGCGGATGTGCCACGGCGTTACGAAGTCCGGCTCTCCGATCGTCAGCGACACGGTGTCTTTCATCGTGCTCACTATATCGAAGAATTTCCGTATACCGGACGGCTTGAGAGAGGATATCTTCTCCGGTATTACTTTATCGTAGTCCATCAGTTCATATTACCCCGTTCGTCGGTGGGAGCGGATCCGAAAACGATCCCTTTGTCCTTATACTTTCTCAGCACGAAGTGTGTCGACATGGAAAGCACCCCGTCGATCGTCGCGAGCTTTTCCGCGGCGAAGAACGCCACCTCGCGCATCGTCTTGCCTTCGATCAGCACGGCGAGGTCGAACGAGCCGGACATGAGGTACAGACTCTCGACTTCGGGATAGCCGTAGATCTTCTGCGCGACGTGCTCGTAGCCGCGTCCCTCCTGAGGGGAGATGCGGAGTTCGATGAGCGCCGAGACGTACTCTCTGTCCGTTTTGTCCCAGTCGATCATCGTCTTGTATCCGAGGATAACGCCTTCCGCCTCAAGATCCGCGATGATGCCGCGCACCTCTCCCGCGTCGCGGTCGAGCATGAGCCCGAGCGCCTCAGGCGTCAGTTTGCTGTTGTTTTCGAGAATGGCGAGAAGCTCGCCCGCTCCTTTTGCTTTTTCCATTTTATTTTTCTCCCCGTTTTTCGTTTATCTTCTTTACGATCCCGTCGAACGACAGACCGTATTTTTCGGAAATATCCCGGGCGTAACTCTTTCCGTCCGGTGCCTCTCTCTTGATTTTGAACGACCTTTCTCCCCCCGCGCCGACCTCGGCCACGAGGTTGTCGACCCGCGCTCCTCCGAGCGGAGCGCACCTTTCGTTGATCGATCCGACGGACGCCGCCAGATCGTGAAGGTGCGTCGAGAATACCGTTCTGCACCCGATGACCGAAAGACCCGAGAGGACTTCCGCCGCGATTATCGCGCCCTCGTACGAACCGGTCGACGAAAGCGATTCGTCGAGCAGGACGAGCGAGCGGCGGTCAGCCGCGTCGAGGATGCGCTCGAGGCGCGAACATTCCTCGCCGAGACGCCCCTTGTCGATCGTGTCCTCACCTCCCGTCGGGAAGTGGGTGAAGATCGCGGAACACGGAGCGACCGTGCATTCGTCCGCGCAGACCGGCAGGCCGAGCCCGGTCATCGCAAACGCGAGACCCACGGCGCAGGTAATGACCGACTTTCCGCCTCTGTTCGGTCCGGTGAGAACGTAGATCATCCCGTTCTCATCAAATACGAAATCGTTTTTAACGACGTCCCCGCCGAGTTTGACGGTGACGATCGGGTTGTATATCCCCTTCGCCTCGAAGCAGAGCGAACCCTCATCCTCGACGGTACGCGGGTAGGTCAGCGCCGCTCCCTTTTCGGAGAGCGACCGGATCAGCTCGGCGCCCTTCGTGAGCAGTTCGATCTCGGGCAGCAGTTCGAGCAGGAAATCGGTGTTTTCGAGGACGTATTCCTTGACGATTCGCCGCCACGACTTGACGGACGATCTGAACACGTCGGTCAGAGCAGAGTACAGCGCGTTCGACATAGCGAGCTGCCTGTTCTCCGACTGGTTCTTGTCGAACGGCGTGAGCGGCGCGATGCACGTCATGTCGTCGCTTTTGAAATCGAGGCGCAGGATCCTGTCGATCAGCTCGCCCGACTTGAACGGCTCGTTGTTGACGGACAGTACGCCCGCGGACGTCGCTTTGAGCTGGCCGTCGAGGTTGACGCCGAGCGTCACGCTCTTCACCTCGCCTACGCGCGAGGTAAGTTCTTTGAGTTTTTCGTTAATGTCCCTGTAATAGTCGCTCTCCGTCACCGACTCGATCCGGCGCGCCAGTTCGGTGAGCGCGCGGCTTTTGAGCGAGCCCTTGAGCGCGGCGAGCGAATCGTGGAGCAGCGAGATGACCGAAACGTAGAGTTCGATCTCCGTTATGCTGAAAAGGTACGATTCCGCCGATCCGCCGACGTCCGATCCCATTCTTCGAAGCTCGGCGATATCGTTGAGCAGAGGGATCATCTTTGAGAACGTACGGCACAGTTCCGGGTTCGCCTCAAGGTCGCGGAAGACTTCCTGACGGTACGCTATAACCCCCGGATCGTCGCTGAAATAATCGCCGGGATCGGTCCCGTGCAGGTCGAGGAGCACGTCGCCCTCGAGCTGTTCCCACGTATCGCGCGTCAGACCGCCCGCTCCGCTTCTTTTCCCGGCTTCAGCGTCGGGATACAGAAGTGAGAGCGGCGAGACGTCGGCAACTCTGTCAAGATCCGCCATAACTCCTCCGCCTGCCGCCGGGCGTACCGACGGGCTTATCTTTATAATAATATATTATTTTACCACACAAGCGAATATTTTACAAGAGCAAAAAACGGCGCGCTCTCCCCGCTTTTCCGATTTTGCGCGTTATTCCTATGTTTACAAACCCCGCGCAATATGGTAAAATATTCAAAGTTATAAATCCGGAGGTCACTCACGATGAAACAGAACTGCATTATTCCCGAAGGGTACGCGCCGAGGCTCGACAGTTACGACACGCAGCGCGCCATCGAACTTATCAAGGTCGTGTTCCGCGACGCGCTCTGCGACGCGCTCACCCTGAAGCGCGTTTCGGCGCCGCTTTTCGTAAGGGAGGACTCCGGTCTCAACGATAACCTCAACGGGTACGAAAGACCCGTTTCCTTCGACGTTCCATCCGTCGGCGCCGAGGCGCAGGTCGTCCACTCCCTCGCGAAGTGGAAGCGTCTTGCCCTCAAACGGTACGGATTCTACGAGGGCAGGGGACTTTACACCGACATGAACGCCATCCGCCGCGACGAGGAAGTCGACAATATCCATTCCGTCTACGTCGACCAGTGGGACTGGGAGAAGATAATCAGACGAGAGGACAGGAACCTCGATTTCCTCTTTGAGAACGTCCGCCGCATCGTCGGCGCGATCGTCAAAGCCAACGAAGCCGTCAAGGCGGCGTTCCCCGCGCTCGACGCCCGGATCGATCCCGAGGTCTCCATCATTTCCTCGCAGGAACTTGAAGACATGTATCCCGATCTCACTCCCAAGGAAAGGGAGGCGGCGTACGTGAAGACGCACAGAACGACTTTCATCTCGAAGATCGGCGGGAAACTCAGATCGGGCAAGCCGCACGACGGCAGAGCGCCCGACTACGACGACTGGGATCTCAACGGCGATATTCTGGTATGGAACGACGTTCTCGGCATCCCGTTCGAGCTGTCCTCGATGGGGATCCGCGTGGACGAGGGATCTCTCGCCCGCCAGCTCGAGCTCGCCGGATGTCCCGAGCGCGCGGACCTCTATTTTCACAAATTGCTCCTCGCGGGCGAACTGCCGCTGACGATGGGCGGCGGTATCGGTCAGTCGCGCCTGTGCATGCTGATGATGCAGACCGCTCACATCGGCGAAGTTCAGGCGTCCGTCTGGGACAAGGATACGCTCGATCTCTGCGCCGCACGCGGCGTAAAACTTCTGTAAAATATCGGGGGCTCACCGCCCCCGATTTTGACTGTATAAAGGGTGGACTCGTATGGAAAAGGCCGAAAGAAAAAGAGGACGGAAACGCGTCGGCGCGGTGTTGAGATGGGTATTCATCTCTCTTCTCGCGGTCCTCGCCGCTCTTTTCATTCTCCATAATTATCTCGGCGTCGGCTTTCCGTGGTCTCCGAAGCGAGAGGGCTTCTCCGTCACGTTCATCGACGTGGAGCAGGGCGACGCCGCGCTGATCATGACCGAAACGACTGCGATCGCCGTCGACGTCGGTCCCGCCGATCAGGGAGAGACGACGGCGGACCGGATCTTCGCTCTCGCAGGGAAACTCGACTGCGTCGTTATCACGCACCCGCACGAAGACCACATGGGCGCGCTGTCCGAAGTCCTTGAAACGGTACCGACCGACAGGGTCGTGATGAACGCCGACGCGTCGGACGTCTCGTATTTCACCCGCGCGCTCGACGTGATCGAAAAGAAAGATATCCCCGTCACGGAAGCGAAAGCGGGAGACGCGCTCGAGATCGGAGATATAAAGGTCGAGATCTTCGCACCGATCGCCTATACGGACGACAAAAACTCCAATTCGATCGTTCTGCGCGCGACCGCGGGCGGCGTATCCGTCCTCATCACGGGCGACGCGACGAACGAAGAAGAAGACGCGATCCTGAAAAGATATCGCGATCTGAAAGCCGATATCCTCAAAGTCGGTCACCACGGCTCCTCGACCTCGACGGGGGAGAGATTTCTCAAAGCCGTCAGCCCGTCGGTCGCCGTGATCTCGTGCGGCGAGGGCAACGCCTACGGCCATCCGCACTACTCGACGCTGACGCGCCTTTCCGACGCCGGCGCCGAAATATACCGCACCGACAAGAACGGCACGGTCACGGTGTACGCCGAAGACGGCGAACTGAAAGTCAAAACGCAGAACTGAAAAAAAGGACCCCGCGGCAAACGCCGCGGGGTCCTTTTTTCGTGTGATATTATTCCTCGTACAGTTTCGAGTATCTGGTGAGTCTTTCGTACTTCGCCTTTGCGTTGTCCGCGGCCTTGGTGAAGAGCTCGTCGGCTCTCTCGGGGTTGGACGCCGCGAGACGGGAGTATCTGTTCTCGCTCTTGATGAACTCGATGTAGTCCTCGGTCGGCTCCTTGGAGTCGAGCGTGAAGGGATTTTTGCCTTCCGCTTTGAGGGCGGGGTTGAAGCGGAACATCTGCCAGTAACCGGCAGCGACCGCTTTCTTCATCTCGAGCTGGCAGTTCTGCATGCCGCCCTTGACGCCGTGCATCTCGCAGGGCGCGTAAGCGATGACGATCGACGGACCCTTGTAAGCTTCCGCTTCGCGGAGCGCTTTGAGCGTCTGGTTCATGTCGGCGCCCATCGCGATCTGCGCGACGTAGACGTAGCCGTAGGACATCGCGATCTCGGCGAGATTCTTCTTGCCGATCGCTTTGCCGGCCGCCGCGAACTGCGCGACCTGACCGATGTTCGACGCCTTGGACGCCTGACCGCCGGTGTTCGAGTAGACCTCGGTATCGAAGACCATGATGTTCACGTCCTCTCCGGAGGCGATAACGTGGTCGAGGCCGCCGAAGCCGATATCGTAAGCCCATCCGTCGCCGCCGAAGATCCATACGGACTTCTTGGCGAGGTAATCTCTTCCTTCGAGGATCTCGCGCTCAGCGGGAACGGTCTCGCACGTTCCGCGGTCGACGTCGTCCTGAAGCATCGCGCACATGTGGGCGACTGCCTTCTCGTTAGCTTCCGGATCGTCGAGCGTGTCGAGATAACCCTCAAGGCATCCGGTCCATTCCTCGGTCACGTTCATCTCGCGGTATTTCTCGAGAAGAGCGCGGACCTTGCCGATGTATCTCTCGCGGATGACCTTCTGACCGAGGTAGATACCGAGACCGTGCTCGGCGTTGTCCTCGAACAGGGAGTTCGCCCACGCGGGACCGTGACCGGACGTCTTGTTTACGGTGTAGGGAGTAGCAGGCGCGGAGCCGCCCCAGATGGAGGAGCATCCGGTCGCGTTGGAGATGTACATCCTCTCGCCGAAGAGCTGTGTGATGAGACGCGCGTAAGAAGTCTCGGCGCATCCCGCGCAGGAGCCGGAGAACTCAAGCAGCGGCTGCTTGAACTGGCTCGCCTTGACGGTGGTGCCGACGAGATCTTTCTTTTCCTCGACGTTGGCGATCGCCCAGTCCCAAGCTTCCTGCTGTTCGAGCTGGGATTCCTGCGGCGCCATCTCGAGCGCTCTCTTGTCCTCTTTGGTCGGGCACGCCTTGACGCAGAGCGTACAGCCCATGCAGTCGAGCGGCGAGATACCCATCATGAACTTGTATTCGGTCTTGAGGATCGGCTTCTCGGCGAACTTTGCGGATGCGGGAGCCTTCGCCGCTTCTTCCTCGGTCATTGCGAACGGGCGGATCGTCGCGTGCGGGCAGACGAACGCGCACTGGTTGCACTGGATGCAGTTTTCCGGATGCCATACGGGAACGTCGACCGCGACGCCGCGCTTCTCGTAAGCAGCCGCGCCCTGCGGGAACGTGCCGTCCGCGTAATCGGTGAACGTGGAAACGGGGAGCTTGTCGCCCGCCATCATTCCGACTGGAGTGACGACGGTGTTGACGAACTTGACGAGGTCCGCTCTCGGGCCGGTCGCCGTCTTTGCGGGAGCGGTCGGGTCGATCGTTTTCCACGACTCGGGAACTTCGACTTTGACGATCGCGTCGACGCCGGCGTCGATCGCCTTGTAGTTCATCTCGACGACCGCGTCGCCCTTCTTCGCGTAGGACTTCTTCGCCATGTACTTCATGTACTCAACGGCCTGCTCGATCGGAAGGATGTTAGCGAGCGCGAAGAACGCGGACTGCAGGATCGTGTTCGTCCTCTTGCCCATGCCGATCTCACGCGCCTTGTCGATAGCGTCGACGATGTAGAATTCGATATTGTTTTCGGCGATGTATCTCTTCGCCGCCGCGGGCATGTGCTCCTCGACCTCTTCGGGAGTCCACTGGCAGTTCAGCAGGAACTTGCCGCCCGGCTTGATGTCGTTGACTATCTCGTAGCCCTTGACGATGTAGGACGGGTTGTGGCAAGCCACGAAGTCCGCCTTGGTGACGTAGTACGGGCTCTTGATCGGGTTGTCGCCGAAACGCAGGTGCGAGATCGTGACGCCGCCGGTCTTCTTCGAGTCGTACTGGAAGTACGCCTGGATGTACTTGTCGGTGTGGTCGCCGATGATCTTGATGGAGTTCTTGTTCGCGCCGACCGTTCCGTCGCCGCCGAGACCCCAGAACTTACAGGAGATCGTGCCCTTCGCCGAGGTGTCCGGAGCGGGAACTTCGGGCAGGGAGTGACCGGTCACGTCGTCGACGATGCCGATCGTGAAGTTTGCCTTCGGCTCGTCCGCCTCGAGGTTCTTGTAGACGGCGAACACGGACTGCGGAGGAGTATCCTTGGAGCCGAGACCGTAACGGCCGCCGACGACCTTGATATCGCCTCTGCCGGTGATGGAGAGAGCGGTGACGACGTCGAGGTAAAGCGGCTCGCCGAGGGAGCCGGGCTCTTTCGTCCTGTCGAGGACGGCGATCTTCTTGACGGTGGAGGGGATCGCTTCGGCGAGTTTCGCCGCGACGAACGGTCTGTACAGACGGACTTTTACCAGACCGACTTTTTCGCCCGCCGCAAGCATGTAGTCGATGACCTCCTCGCAGACGTCGCAGATCGAACCCATGGCGACGATGACGCGTTCTGCGTCCGGAGCGCCGTAGTAGTTGAACAGCTTATAGTCGGTGCCGATCTTCTCGTTGACTTTGTTCATGTACTCTTCGACCACTGCCGGGAAGGCGTCGTAATACTTGTTGCACGCCTCTCTGTGCTGGAAGAAGATGTCGCCGTTCTCGGCGGAACCGCGGAGAACGGGATGCTCGGGGTTGAGCGCTCTCTTGCGGAAAGCGGCGATGGCGTCCTTGTCGACCATCTCAGAAAGATCGTCGTAGTCCCAGACTTCGATCTTCTGGATCTCGTGGGAGGTCCTGAATCCGTCGAAGAAGTTGAGAACGGGGACGCGGCCCTTGATGGCGGAGAGGTGAGCGACCGCGCCGAGGTCCATGACCTCCTGCGGGTTGCTTTCTGCCATCATCGCGAAACCGGTCTGACGGCACGCGTAGACGTCGGAGTGGTCGCCGAAAATGTTCAGCGCGTGGCTTGCGACGCAGCGCGCGGAAACGTGGATGACGCAGGGAAGAAGTTCGCCCGCGATCTTGTACAT
The DNA here is from genome assembly GCA_017428635.1 of Clostridia bacterium. Taxonomy (GTDB): domain Bacteria; phylum Bacillota; class Clostridia; order Oscillospirales; family CAG-272; genus RUG11130. The sequence goes on from JAFRQK010000065.1 coordinate 12,171, forward strand.
ATTGGGGATCATCAGCAGCAGACCCTGGGACGCCGTGTAGGTCGTCGTCAGAGCGCCGGCAGCGAGCGAGCCGTGGACTGCGCCTGCCGCGCCTGCCTCGGACTGCATCTCGATGACCTTTACCGTGTCTCCCATGATGTTCTTGAGCCCGCCTGCCGACCACGTGTCGGTGACGTCAGCCATCACGGAAGAAGGCGTGATGGGGTAGATGGCAGCGACCTCGGTGAACGCGTAAGAAGCGTGCGCCGCGGCTGTGTTGCCGTCCATGGAAATCTTTTTTCTTGCCATGTATTATATCCTCCGTAAAGTATTTTTGAAGATATCGTACGGGACGTGCCCATACATAAATAATATTATCACAAACAGGGTGAAAAGTAAAGGATTTTTTCGCGAAAAATGTGTGACGGGAAGCGGTCGCCGCGCCGCCGAAACACGCTTGACAACGGGCGGTAATTTTGGTAGAATCTTAAAAGAAATCCACGTCAAATTTGTATACCGAAAGGAAAGAAAAACATGAAATTCGTATGCCAGATCTGCGGATACGTCCACGAAGGCGACGCCGCTCCGGACAAGTGCCCCGTCTGCGGAGCCCCCGCCGAGAAATTCACCGCTCAGTCCGGTGAGATGAGCTGGGCTGCCGAGCACGTCGTCGGCGTCGCTCAGGGCGCGCCGGAAGACATCATCGCCGACCTCAGAGACAACTTCAAGGGCGAATGCTCCGAAGTCGGTATGTACCTCGCCATGTCGAGAGTCGCCCACAGGGAGGGCTACCCCGAGATCGGTCTGTACTGGGAGAAAGCGGCCCTTGAGGAAGCGGATCACGCCGCGAGATTCGCGGAACTGCTCGGTGAAGTCGTCACCGACTCCACGAAGAAGAATCTCGAGATGAGAGTCGAGGCGGAGAACGGCGCGACCGCCGGCAAGACCGACCTCGCAAAGAGAGCGAAAGCGCTCAACCTCGACGCCATTCACGACACCGTCCACGAAATGGCCCGCGACGAAGCCAGACACGGCAAAGCCCTAAAAGGCCTGCTTGAGAGATATTTCAAATAATCATACGCAAAAAAAAGAGCCCGGAGAAGCGGAAAACTTCTCCGGGCTTTTTTATTGATAATAAAATGGTACCTCACTGGTTATGCCGTAAAATTCCGCGTTCCGGCTGTGCCGGATGAAATGGGTTGGGTCCCATTTCAAGCGAAATTTTATCCGTTATTGATTTGTCTCGAGACAAATCAATAACGACCTATTTGTTCGTACGGTATCTCAATATCCGACTTCTCCGGGTCGATCCTGTAATCTCCCTTGTTCGGGTTGACGAAGAACGGATTCTCGGTGATCGGATACGTCACGCTTTCCTCGATCCTCGTGCCGAACCGGATCACGCGCTCCGTGAACGTTTCGAGGCCGCCCTTTTCGATCCGTGCCGGCGTCGTGACTATCACGTTCCCGTAATATTCGTTGTACGACGGGTTGATCGGGTTGTCGATGTTTTCCGCGTACGGCAGCATGTTATTAAGATCGTAGACGTACTTCGCAGGCGTCGGGAAGCGGCTGCACCAAGGCTCGTCCTTGTACGGGACGAGATCGAGGAGCTTGAAGTTGTTGTGTTCTTCATAGTTGACCGGAAGGGTAAAACCTTCCGTCTCACCTTCCGTCCAGTCGTACGTCGACTGACCGAGCTGCGTCAGTGCGAATTCCTGTCCGAGCGTATTTATGATAATATTGTCGCGGATAACGTTCTCGCGTCCGCCGTTCGTAAAGATCGCGTGGTTAGCGGTGTTGTAGAATATGTTGCCGTAGACTTCCTGACCGGACATGCTGTCGTCGAGATAGAGTCCGAGCGCGTGATGACCCGCCTCTTTGTTGCCCGGGTTGCAGACGAGGTTGTAACGAACGACCGATCCGTGACCCAGGACGTTACGTCCCGCGTAGATCGCCCCGGAGTCGGACGTCTGTTCCACGACGTCGTGCAGATAGTTGTACTCGACGGTTATATAGTTGCTCGCCCAGATATATTCGCTGTAGAAAATGCCGATGTTCGACGAATTGCAGATCTCGTTGTGCGCGATCTTGATGCCGCACCCCCAGACGTAGATCGCAGCCATACCGGTCTTCCCGATCGAGCCGAAATGATCGAACAGGTTGTTCTCGATCACGGACTCGCCTGACGTCAGCGTTTCTCTGTCGCCCGAGCGCATATCGACGCATCTCATTCCGATATCGTAGAATTCGCAGTCGCGGACCGTCTCGTGATCGCCGTAGATGTAGAGGCACCAGCCGCGAATGTTGTGGAAACGGCAGCGGTCGAACGTGATCCAGTCAGAATCGTTCGCACGGAGGAAATCGGACGAGCCGAAGCAGAACTCAAGGCCGACGAACGACACGTGATCGGTATCGGTCATCGTGAACATCTGCCCGGTCTTCGAGATCGTGTAGTCCTCGCTCGGATCTATGATATAGAAATATCCGGTCTTCTTGTCGATATAGTACTCGTCCGTCCGGTCGAGCTCGTCGGGAATATTGTAGAAGTAGAAGTACGGGCACGCGCCGCCGTCCGAAGTTCTGTGGATCCTTCCGCCGGATGTGGGCGTTATGAACCCGGTATCCTTATCGTAGTAGAGTACGGGGCCGTACGCCACCGACCAGTCGTACAGATAGTATCCGAGCATATACATATCGTCGAGGTTGTGGTATTTCTTGACGCGGTTGTTGGTGATCCTGGAGAGCGTTATGCTCTTTTCATCTTCGGAGATCGAATCGTAGAAGTTTATGAAGTCGTCGTAACCGTCGTCTTTCTTGTTCGGCCAGCGCGCGGGATCGAGGCGCTCGGTCCCGCGGAATACGTGATTGTCCTCGGTGAGCTCTTCCGGGGAGATGCCGTATTCGGCGATATTGATCTTCTTCACGCTGTCACGGGTTTTCTGGGGGAACATCTCGAGCTCGCTTTCGTCGAGATCCGTGAATTTGTCGGCGGGCAGAGTGACGCCCGCGTTGAAGACGACGTCCCCGTCGCCGTATTTGCAGTATGTTATCGGATTCTCCGCGGTACCGGAATCCTCCGCGGTGAGCGTGAGATTCACGGGCGCTTTGTACTCGCCCGCCATGAACGCGACTTTGATGCCGCCCTCGGTCTTCGTCTCTTTCAGTTTGCGGACCGCCGCGACCGCTCCCTCAAACGTGGCGAGGGGGCTGTCTTTCGTTCCGCTGTTCGCATCGTTTCCGTTCGGAGCGACGAAGATATCAGCGTCATCCTGCAGCGCGTACTCTTTTTCCGTATACGTACTTATCGGAACGGGCGCGTTGTACGTGAGAGGGAATGAGAAATCGATCCCGTCGTATCTCTCGAGGATCGCCGCGAACTGCTCGCGCGTCGCTTTGCCCTTGGGATCGAGATAGTCCCGGTCTCCTCTTTTGTTACCCTTGATGAGCCCCTTGTCCGTCGCCCAG
>JAFRQK010000066.1 GCA_017428635.1 Clostridia bacterium
GAGGAACCCGGTGCTGGATTTTATGAAATCGAGGAACCTGCCCAGCCCCGCCATCCTAGTGCCGGTATATTTGGAAACCACCTTTTCCCAACGGACGGTGTCCGTGTCGGCGACCATGTTAGTCTGCGTGTTGTCGCCCTTGGTGCGGTACCCGGTAACGTTGCCGCTTTCGTCCCGCACGACTTCGATTATACGATGCGTGTTGAAAGTCGGGATGCCGTTTATCTCTATCGGGAAGGTGATTATATCGCCCTCGTAATCATCCGACTTCGGCTTGAGCGATTTCTTCTCGTCGTCCGTAAGCTTCTGACCGATGATCATATCGCCCTGCTCGAAGGTGGGCTTCATCGAATCGGACTGGATCGTGATTATGCACTTGCCGCCTATCGAGGGGACGCCGTTTTCGTCGTTCTGAGCGGCGAACACGAGAACGGTTATGACGACAGCGAAAAGCACGAACGCCCAAAGCAATACGTTAAGTATTATTTTGATTGTCTTCCTGGTTTTTTCGTTTTTCATAAAAGACGTCTCAACTTTCTTCAAAGTTTGCACACCGTAAAGGGCATAGTAATCCCCTAATTATAAATGTACGGAATAATTATATATAATAATACGCGAAAAGTCAATATGTATTTTCAAGAAAATGCCGAAAAACGGCGAAAAAACCGATATAAAACCGCCGTTTCCCCGCCCCGGGCAGGAAAAAAGCCGCCCGACATTATGTCAAGCGGCTTTATTCGTTTTGTTATGGCGCCGCGGCGACCGTCACCGTGACGCTGTCTCCCGCCGAGACGGGTCCGCCTCCGACGTTGAAGACGAAATCGTCGTCCGCGGCGATCACTATCACCGTGTAGGTCCCCGCCGTGCCGGAGAGGGTGACGTTGTACGTCGCGGCGGGTACCGCGGGAACAGCCGCGCTGTCCGGGACTGCGTCGTAGATCGGGTATTCGCCGTCCGGGATCGAAGCGTCACCGGATACCGTGAGGGTGTATTCGGTTTCCTCGAGGTTCGGCATCCCGACGCGAGTCAGATCCGCAGTCACGCCGGCGGCGACGTAGGCGATTCGCAGTATCTCGCTTGCTTTCGCCTTGGGCACCGTCTGTGAAGTAAGATCGTCGGGTATTTCGATGGTGTGTCCGTCGTACGCCGGATGCGTTACCGTGGGCGAGCTTGTTACTCCGTTGAACTCCGTAGTTACCGTTTGCGTAACGTAATAGGTCGGAGCGCCGACGCCTACGGTGGTTTTAACCGTTTCGGTCACCGTGGTGGTCGTAGTACCGCCCACGTCAAGCTCTATCGCCGTTACCTTTTCGGTGACGATCGTGCGGGTAAAGGTCCTTGCCGCCGCGACGCCGTTCACCGTGAGCGAGCCGCCGATGGGGATCGACTGCACCGTATACCCCGCGAGCGTCGACGTGCCGTTTGCAACGGTCATCGCCGCGCCGGAGGTAATGGCGAACGTCGTGTCGTCGGAGGAATTGGCCATCGGGATGGAAAGGAACACCGATTTTTCGGGATCGGCGACTCCCGCGGTGTTGAACGCCACCGAATCAGCCGCGTCGACGAACGC
>JAFRQK010000067.1 GCA_017428635.1 Clostridia bacterium
ACAATGAAGTTATATCGTGATATACTGACCTTAAAGATATTAATGAAATTATTTCCGGAGGAGAGTAGTTATGACAGACTATAATTCAAGCCAAGCCCCCAGACCGCCCCAAAAGAAAGCATACGGTTGGCTCGTCGCATACATCGCAACGGTCTTGGTCCTTGCGACGGCGGCGGTGCTTCTCTTTGTTGCCCCCGGTTTTCTGCGGTCCGATAAAGCGCTGCCGGAAAAAGACGAGGATACTACAGATGTTGTCACGGCAATCGAGACCGAAACCGAAAAGCCGGAGACGGAACCCGAGACCGAGACCGAAACCGAAACGGAGACAAAGACCGAAACCGACAGACCCGCGGACAACGAGCCCGACTTTGAAAAATACGGGATCAGGTGCGAAATGAAGCTCGGCCGTCCGGTCGATTTCACTGTTCCATGCAATGATGACGAAACGAAGTTTACAACAGGCACTATCACAGTCAACAACGTCTCACGCAAAGATATCAACGACAGTATCATTGAATTTGCCGAGGAAAACAACATATACGTCGGAGGTTACGAGATCATTTCCGTCGAAATGGAACTGATATTCAACGACGATAACGCTATAGAATACGGCATCAATCCGCACGGCAGATATGAGGATTACTACAACATAGATCTGCTCGACGATACTTCCGAACGATTTGTCGATACATACGACGATACATATGTCAGATACGAGATCGAATACGAGGGCGAACGTCAGTACGTCTACATGTGGTCCTTTACAGAAAACACGAGCGAGACCTCGATCGACGCCATAGTTACGAGAACTTATCTCGTTCCAAAGGGATACGACGGTCTCGTGATCGGATACGCCGATATGTCAGACCTTTCGGAAACTGAGGCTGAAGGGCATTTATACGAGTATTGCGACAAGATAGATTACTGCTTGTTCAGGATAAAATAAAGGGTGAATTATATGGACGAATTCAAAGCCATTGAGCCGGAAGTTTTTGAAATTACCGAGACTCACAGCAGCGCGGAGCCCATGAGAAAGCCGAAGTACAACTGCGATCTTGACAGAAACGCGTACCGCGAGTTTTATGAGAATATGACGACGCGTCAGCTCGCGATCGCGTCTCTTATCTATATGGTTCTGAGCCTCGCTCTGACGGCTGTCATGATCATTTTTTCAGATTACAAAGAACAGTTCTACTTTGTACCTCAGTTCATATTCTTTGCGATTATAGCGGTCTCTTTCTTCATGAACAAGTCGTCGATCAAAAGAACTCTTGACCGCGCCGAATACGCAAACAACGGCAAGTTTCCGCAGGTCTCCGAATACTTTTTTGACGATGAAATCGTTGCCGTATATGAGGATCCGGACAAAACTTCCTCCTTTAAATACGAAGACATAAAGTCTGTGAAAGAAACGGATAACCTCTACCTCATTCAGGTAAATCTCAAAATGTACATCCTCGCGGCAAAGAACATGACGTCCTCGACCGGCTTTCCGTTCGAGAAGTTTATCCTTGATGCGGCCTCCGGGATGAAAAAGAAAAAGATCTCGAAAATGAAGAAATA
>JAFRQK010000068.1 GCA_017428635.1 Clostridia bacterium
CCGAGAAACTTTATAACAGAAGCCGTGACCGACGGATGAAGTCTCAGACCGCCCTTGTACGGACCGATCGCGGAGTTGAACTGAACTCTGTAGCCGCGGTTGACACGGACCTTTCCCGCGTCGTCGATCCACGATACTCTGAACGTGACCATTCTTTCGGGCTCGACGATCCTGTCGAACACACCCGCCTCGATCAGATCGGGACGTCTGTCGGCAACGACGGAAAGGGACTCAAATACTTCTCTGACCGCCTGAAGAAACTCGGGCTCGCCGGGATTTCTCTTCTCGACGTCGGCATACACCTTCTGTAAATACTCGTTCTGGATTGCCATTTTGAAAACCACCTTTATAATAAAATTTTATACGATAACAGTCTACCACAATAATCCCGCAAAATCAAGTACTTTGATAAAGAAAAGTGCGCAAAATTGAATTTTTTTGCGCACTAAAAATCATTTTACCGGTATTTTTCGGGCTTTTTGCCCGTTTATTCTCTCGATTTGCAAGTTGCGTCATCGTCATGATTCGTTTCCGCCATCTTCAAGGGCTTCGATATAGAAGCTCACGGGCCGGAATCCGTCGTTGCAGGAGATCATCGCGCTCCGCTCGTTTTTCATCCAGCCGTCGAAGAAATTGCCGCCGCCTGAGGCGAGCTCCTTTACGAAAGGCTCCGTCACGCTCCACGCAGAGCCGCAAAATCCTTTCGGACACTCGCCGTCCTCGGAAATGAAAACGTCTCCGACAGAGATATCGCACGCGTGCTCTATCGGATTCTCGTATTCCTTGCAAAGGTCGTCGTAAACGGTCTGTCTGACCGCCGTTATCCTCACTCTCATCGTATCTCTCCTCAAAACTAGTCAACGAAGCGCAAGATCTTCGTAGATGCAGAACGGCACCTCAAGGTCACCCCACCCGGTACCGAGCGAGATCGCGGGTTTTGAGTCCCCGTGAAAATCGGAGCCGCCGCTCTGCTTCAGCCCGAACTCTTCCGCAAGCTCTTTCGCCTTGCGCGTCGTTTCTTCGTCGAACTCGGTGTAAAGCGTCTCCATCGCGTCGAGCCCCGCCTCCTTCGCCAGAGGCAAAAATTCCCTCAACCCGTCGGAGTCGAGATTCAGAAAAGGATGAGCCAGCACCGCCGCGGCGCCGTAGGTCTTTATGAATTTCACGGTCGTGATCGCGCCGAGCCTCTTCGGAGGAGTGTAGTACCCCGCTCCGTCTTTCAGAAGAGTCTCGAAAGCCGCCTTGACGCTTTCCGCCTGCCCTTTCGCAACGAGAACTCTCGCGACGTGCGCTCTGTTGAAGTCCTCGGCGTCGGTCAAAGATGCCGCCTCCTCGTACGTCACGTCGTAACCGTCGCGCTTCAGCGCGTCTATGAGCAGTCTGTTGCTGTGCCGCTTCGCCATGTGCATCAGTTCCACATAGTCCTCGATCTCGGGCCACGCTGCCTCGGGGAAAAAGAGCCCTAAGATATGAAGCTCCCTCCCGCCGAAATCGGTCGAGAACTCGCACCCCGGAACGGTTATC
>JAFRQK010000069.1 GCA_017428635.1 Clostridia bacterium
CTCGATATCGAAGTAAGGAGCCGAACGCATCTCGCTCTCATGGAAGTAACCGTCCTTGATGACTTCGGTGTCGGGCGTGAAGTCAGCGTCGGTGTCAACGTCCGCAAGGTAGGAATCAAGCTGCGCACCGTCCTTGGTGAAGGTGGTGATGTCATAGACGTGCAGCTCGCCGGCCTCAAGCTTGGCCTTCGCTTCGGCGATCGCTTCGGCAGTACCCGCAGCGGCGGCTTTCTCGTTGATATCGGTCAGAACGACGGAGCCGGTCGCGATGGTGCCGGTCCAGTCGGTGTCGATCGCTTCGCCGGCAACGGCGGCCTTGATCGCATAGACGAAGTAAGGCGTCCAGTCGATTCTGGAGGAAACGATGAAGGTGTTCGGGCACTGATCAACAGTGCTGCCGTTGTAGGAAACGTCGGGAACACCGGCAAGCTCGCAGGCAGTGGGAGCGCCCATGGAGTCGGCGTGCTGGCTGATCAGCTTGCAGTTGTCGGCGATCAGCTTGTTGGCAGCTTCCTTCTCGGCGGTCTCATCGTACCAGGAACCGGTGAAGGTGACTTCCATCGTCGCGGTCGGGCAGACCGAGCGGGCGCCGAGGAAGAAGGAGGTGTAACCGGACATAACTTCCGCATAGGTGTAAGCGCCGACGTAACCGATCTTCGCCTCTTCGGCGGAGAACTGACCGGCCTCGATCATTTCGTTGAGCTTCATGCCTGCGGCGATACCCGCAAGATATCTGCCTTCATAGATCGCGGCAAAAGCGTTGTGATAGTTCGCAAGGCCTTCGGTGTGCGCCTTGGTGCCGGTGGCGTGGCAGTACTGGACTTCGGGATGCGCTTTCGCGGACTCGATCATGAAATCTTCATGGCCGAAAGAGTCTGCAAAGATGACGGTGCAGCCGGCGTCGACAAGATCCTCGGCAGTATCGAAGCACTCCTGGCCCTCGGGGATGTTTGTCTTGAGGATGATCTGCTCATCGCTCAGGCCGAGCTCGGCAGCCGCGGCTTTCGCAGCGTTGATGAAGTTAAGGTCATAGGTGGAGTTTTCATCATGAAGGAAGATGAAACCGACCTTAAGATCAGCAAGATCGCCGGTGCTGTCGGCAGGAGTCGCATCGGGAGCATCGGTGGAAGCTTCGCCCGGAGTGCTCGGAGTCTCGGGAGGCTTTTCTGTTTTGCTGCCGTTGCAGGCCGCAAAGACGAGAAGCATCGCAACTGCGAGAAGAACTGCAATTACTTTTTTCATTTTCTTTTTCTCCTAAAAATCAAATTTATATGTTAAATTATATCATATACTGTTTCAGCGGCGCGAAAAAGAATCTCAAAGCTTTGAAACACTTTATTCATTCACCGTTAAAACTTTATCACAAGCCGTGTACAAAGTCAACAGCATTCGACACGAAAAAATAACTTCGGCGTATCATACAATATCAGTCAAAAAACAATGCGGCTGTTTTGGGGATTTTTACACGGAACGGCGCGGGAGAAGAGAAGGCGGACACAAGATGATGTGGTTTTTCGGCGGATTCGGCGATTTTGGGACGATATGATGTTATTCGTAAAATCGTGAAATCGTGAAGTCGTTATTCGGGGATCGGGGGTCGGATATCGGGGATCGTGTCGCGGGCTGCGGACTACGGTGAGTTAATTGTATGATGTGTAACATTATTAACACAGGCGGTTAATTATACTCGAATATCGATTGCAGAATTCCGTTTTCACGATCTCACGATTTTACGAGCAATTATCAACCTGAAACGATCAACCGGCAACCAGCGACGACATCACGACTTCACGATCTCACGACTTCACAATCTCACGGCTTCACGATTTCACGTCTCATCGCAACACGCAAGACCTCGAGACTCGGAACTCGAGACTCGGAACTCGAGACTCGAAACTCGGGACTCGGGACTCGAGACTCGGGACTCGAGACTCGAGACTCGGGACTCGGGACTCGTGACTCGAGACTCGGGACTCGGGACTCGGGTCTCGGGACTCGGGACTCGGGACTCGGGACTCGGGACTCGGGACTCGGGACTTAAAAAAAACCGCACCGGCGAACGCC
>JAFRQK010000070.1 GCA_017428635.1 Clostridia bacterium
AAGATCCGGAGGGCGTATGCGTTCCGACGCTGCATCGGAGCAAAACGAAATGTGTTCCGACGCCGTCGTGGAGATGACGGTCGCCGCGGCTCTTCACGAGATAAAGCGCGGAAGGGTCTGCACAGTCCTCTGGTTAGATCAGAGAGACCCGAAGGGAGTTTGCTCGCTGACGCTCGGCAGCATGGCGGAACTTGAGGATCTTATTGCAAGGCTCTCGACCGTGTCGTGCGTCCCTCACGAGAGATACGTGTCCGAGTTGTCCGGCGCGGTCCCTGAAAGTTCAAATATCAGACTTGTGGTAGTAACGTCGAATATTGATCCGCAAAGCGTATCGGAGATCAAAGCGCTGCCTGCGAGATTCGGAGGAGCGGGAACGGGATGCGTTGCGGAAGCGATACTTTTCTCTCCTGCGGACAAATATGAAGACCCCGCCGCAAGGACAGTTTATACGGAAGACGTCATCACGGATTTCACGCGCAGCGGTATAAAGTGCGTGCTTCTCTCGGAAGGCTCCGACATTTACGGAGCGCCGTCGTTTGAAGCGGTCGGATGACGCATAGGTAATACGGCAGTTATTATATCTGCGAAAGGAGGCGACGTATGAAGTTCGGACTCGGCAGTATCAAAAAGTATCTGCCCCATCGGAAAAGCTCTCAGACTGAAGAGACCGTTTATTATGCTCCGGAGAACGGAATGAGCAAAACTTCCGAGTATATCGGAATCGCCTTTCGCGGATTCACCGTATTCTGCGGCATCTTCGGACTTGTGATGCTGATGTTTCAGTCGTTCAGACTGTATACGGGAAATAAGGATTTCAGAGTCTTTTCGCTTTCGATCGGGTATATTATCGCGGTCTGTCTCGTTTTTGCCGTTCTTTGCGCGGTCGCAACGTTCAACAGGGTAACGTCATTTGCCGTTCCGTTCGGAACGCTCGCCGCCGCGGCAGTCGCCGCGACGATACTCCATAAGGATCCCGTGACGCTTGCCGAGAACACGGCGAGAAGGCTCTATAACGGAGTGATATCGGGGCTCGTCGCGAGCAGATACACGGACTTTGCGCAGTACCTTGCTTCGGATAAGTATTCGTTCTCCGAGGAAACTCTGCTCAAATGGAGCGTCATATTTGTCGCCGCGTTTTTTGCGGTACTGATGTATTTCGCCGTGGCAAAAAAGACGAGAGCGACGCTTTTCGTCATTACCGCGGCTCTTGTGACGGTGCCTGTCTTCCTCTTCAACATTTCAAAGGGGAATCTCGGGTTTGCATTCGTCGTCGCATGCGCGGCGGGCGTCGTTTCGATGAGGATCGTTGAGACGAGGTATTGCGGAAGACTCGAAAAAAGGACGGACAGAAGGCAGAGACGGGAAGAGCGTCGCCGTGCAAAAACAGAAGAGAGCAGCAATAAAAAGATAGAGAAGCTCACGGTGAAAACGGTCGCGAACAAGGTCTATGACAGCGCGATCGAAGCCGAAATGGGAGCGTCCAGGGCAAGGCTCGCGAGACG
>JAFRQK010000071.1 GCA_017428635.1 Clostridia bacterium
ACCCCGGTCATTCGTTCCCACTATACCGAGAAAGAATACCCGCTCGTAGAAGACGCGGATATATACGTAGCGACTGACGGAGACGACGGAAACCCCGGTACTCTTGACAAACCGCTCGCCACTTTCGCAGGCGCGGTCGCCAAAGTGCGCGAGATAAAGGCGTCGAAGACGGAGGGCGATATCGTCGTCGCGTTCAAGGCCGGCAATTACGGCGCGATAGAGGCGGAACTGACCGCCGAGGACGGCGGCTCGCCCGATCGGCAGATCGTTTACTGCAAATACGGCGACGGCGACGTTGTATTCGACAACGGTGTGACGATCGAACCCGAAGAATTCGAGCCGGTCTCCGAGGATGAGCGCGCGATGTTCCAGACCAAGTTTGCCGACAAGATAAAGAAGGTCGACCTCTCCTCGCGGATCGACGAGATCCCGGGCTACGACGACTTCTCTCTGTTCTCGGAAGACGGTATCTGCACAGTGGCGAGGTTCCCGGACAAATACGACGACGGAAGCGACCATTTCGTAAAGGCAGCTGAAACGTACGATAATACGACCCTGCACATCTTCTTCTCGGTCCTGACGAAAAGACTTGCCGTTTACGACGAATCCAGGATCCCCGAAATGCGGCTGTACGGATATATCGTCCGCGGATACAGAAAAGACACTTTCACCGTGGAGAAATACGACGCTGAGACGCAGCTGCTCACCGTGGGATACGGGTCGTCCGGAGAATTCGGCAAAAAGCTCAGGGACGAATGGAGAGACGCAGACGGTCAGGGCATCAGGATGATCGTGATGAACGTGCCGTACGAACTCGACAGCAAAGGCGAATACTGGGTAGACAGATCGACCGGAACGCTCTACGTCTACGACCCGCAGGGAGAGTACCGCGTTCCCCTTCCCCACGGCGAGTACAAGGTCCGCGGGATCAACTACGACACCGGAGACGGATATCCTAACACGGCGGGTTATTGCGCGATATTCGCCGAGGATACGGGATATATCACGTTCCGAGGTCTGACTTTCACCAACACGTCCGGCGAGTTCATCATCGGGTACAAGACGTCGGGATTCAAGATCGACAGGTGCTCGTTCTCGTGCTGTTCGGGCAAAAACATGGTTCTCTTTATCCGTTCTCTTCCCAACGAAGTGCTCGGTCTACACGTAACGGACAGCGAATTCGATCTGTGTACCGGCAGACACGTCTTCGTCTTTGACGAAGCAGGGGGTCCCGAGAGATTCACCAACCGCAGCGAGGTCCTGGTCGACAACTGCCTCTTCTCACGGTCGAACCTCTCGTTCGACGCCGAGGGCTCGGTGAATCTTCATCAGTGCAGCGGCGGGCTCGTGTCTCACAACCGGTTTGAAAACTGTTACCGCTACGCCGTGATGTTCACGGGTTCCTGCGACGTTGTCGTCGAATACAACGATTTCGATTCCGCAATGACAAATTCCGACGACGGAGGGATCACCCGAGGATGCGGAGATATTCTCGGCAACAATATCGTGCGATACAACTTTTATAACACGATCTCCGTCGGTGCCGTCGGCCATTTCGCGCATTACTGCGACAACGGCGACTGCGGGACCGTCATGTACTCGAACCTCTTCTATAACGCGGGAAACGTATGCTATAACGGAGCGGGTCGCGACAACGTTCTTCGCGACAACGTAATGATCGACGGGTCCGGTACGTCTATGGGTTCGTTCACGGAGGCGATCCTGAACGGTGAAGAACTCGACTGGCTGGTGAACGGACTGACGAACGAATGGAAGACGGTGCTCGGATATATAGCGACCGTTCCCGGGTACGCCGAAGCCCTCGAGGCGAGAAGACCCGGCGCGACAAACCTTACGCTCGATTACAGCCGCGCCGCGGATAAGGACTTCATCCTCGCCCCGACAAATACTATTACAGGCAATCTGTTCATCAACAAGGATAAAGAGGTCAATCTGGGCTTTTACGGCAACGCGGAAAGTTACTGCACGGTCGAGGGGAACGTGGCGTTCGGCAAAGACGAGAACCCGATCTTCATCAATCCGTCGATCGGCGACTACAGGATGAGAGACGGCGTCGATTTCCCGGATATACACTTTGAAGACATAGGCAGATATTGATCGGAACGAAAGCCTTCCCCTTCGAGGGGAAGGCTTTCTTGTCACCGTTTATCTTGCAATAAAATATCCCGTTTGTTATAATCTAATCAATAAAACGCCGAAAGGTGATACGACAATGAAAAAACTGTTTTCTCTTTTTCTCGCCGCCGTTATGCTCGCGGGGGCGCTTGCCGCCGCGATACCCGCGTCGGCAAAAGGTCTCTTTTCCGACGTTGAAGACGGACGCTGGAGCGCGGCGTCGATCAGGTACGCCGTCAACAAAGGCTATATGAACGGCGTGGGGAACGGGAAGTTCGACCCCTCGGGTCCCCTGACCCGCGCGATGGTCGCGACCGTCCTGTGGCGGCGCGAGGGATCTCCCGCGCCCGCCGCTCCGAGCGGATTCGAGGACGTACCCGAAGGCAAGTGGTACACGGACGCCGTGGCGTGGGCGAAAGAGACGGGTATCGTCAACGGGCTCACCCCGACTACGTTCGGCCCGAACTCGTATATCACCAGAGAACAGCTCGGAACGATGCTCTTCCGTTTTTCGTCTTCCGCGCCGGTATCCGTACCGGAACGCGCCGACCTTTCGTCTTTTGAAGACGGTGAAAAAGTCAGCGGATGGGCTGACGAGGCGATGAAGTGGGCGGTCGAAGCGGGCCTTATCAACGGCACGGGCGGGAACCGTCTCGCGCCGGACGGCAAAGCGACGCGCGAGCAGTTCGCGGCGATCATCGAGAGATACGACAACACCTTCAAACTCAAATACAATACCCCGGTCATTCGTTCCCACTATACCGAGAAAGAATACCCGCTCGTAGAAGACGCGGATATATACGTAGCGACTGACGGAGACGACACGAACCCCGGCACTCTTGACAAACCGCTCGCCACTTTCGCGGGCGCGGTCGCCAAAGTGCGCGAGATAAAGGCGTCGAAGACGGATGGCGATATCGTCGTTGCGTTCAAAGCCGGCAATTACGGCCCGATAGAGGCGGAACTGACCGCCGAGGACGGCGGCTCGCCCGATC
>JAFRQK010000072.1 GCA_017428635.1 Clostridia bacterium
GCATCGGGAAGACGGCGATCGCCGAGGCGCTGGCGATCCGCATCGCTAAAGGCAAAGTGCCTTATAAACTCAAAGATCACGACATCTGTCTTCTCGATCTCACGGCGCTAGTGGCCGGAACGCAGTTCAGAGGTCAGTTTGAGTCGAGGGTTCTCGGCTTGCTGAACGATATCAGAACGAAGGGCAACGTCATTCTCGTTATCGACGAGGTGCACAATATCGTCGGAGCCGGGGATGCGGAGGGAAGCATGAACGCCGCCAACATTCTGAAACCCGCGCTCTCACGCGGAGAAATACAGATAATCGGCGCGACCACTCTTACCGAATACAGAAAACATATTGAAAAAGACACGGCTCTTGAAAGAAGATTTCAACCCGTCATGGTCAACGAACCTTCCGTTTTCGAGACCGAGGAGATCCTGAAAGGAATCAAAAGCTATTACGAGGACTATCACGGGGTAAAGATCCCCGCATCAATTTTATCGGCTGCGAGCAGGCTCAGCGAGAGGTACATAACCGACCGTTATCTGCCCGATAAGGCGATCGACCTGATCGACGAAGCATCTTCTCACGTTTCGATGAATTCTCCCGAGATCAACGAAAGACATGAAGTCGTTGACCGCAGAAAAGCGATAACTGAGGAAATGACGGACCTTGAAGCTAAGACTGCGTCAGGCGGGGATGATGAAGATCTTTATCGCCGGATCGCCGATCTGAAAGCGGAGGAACTTCGCCTCGGAGAACGGCTTGCCGAACTTGACGCTATTTGCGGGAGGATCACGATAACGGAGAGCGATCTTGCCGACGTTATAGAGATTTGGACGGGGATTCCCGCTTCGAATATTTCCGAAAATGAATTTGAGAAACTTGAAAAGCTCGAGGAGCGGCTCTCGTCCCGTATAATCGGTCAGGATGAGGCGGTTTCCGCGGTTTCGCGAGCCGTCAGAAGAAGCAGAGCCGGCGTGTCGTATAAGAGAAAACCCGTTTCATTCATATTTGCCGGACCGACGGGGGTCGGAAAAACGGAGCTTGTCAAAGTCCTCGCGCGCGACCTGTTTTCATCGCCGGAGACGCTCATTCGTCTTGATATGAGCGAATTTATGGATAAATTCTCCGTCTCGAGGATTATAGGTGCTCCTCCCGGATACATCGGCTACGACGATGCCGGACAGCTGACCGAAAAGATCAGGCGCAGACCGTATTCCGTGGTTCTTTTCGACGAGATCGAAAAGGCGCATCCCGACGTTTTGAATATTCTTCTTCAGATCCTTGACGACGGTGTGATCACCGATGCAAGAGGCAAACAGGTCAGTTTTGCGAATTGCGTTATCGTTATGACGACGAACGCCGGCTCGACTTACGCGATGGCGCCTGTCGGATTCTCCGGAGAAGAAGGGGAGAGAGACCGGGATAAAACGATGAAGGCGCTTTCCGATTTCCTCCGTCCCGAATTCATCAACAGGGTAGACGAGATCATCACTTTCCGTTCGCTCAGCCCCGAGGACTTCAAAAAGATCGCGGCGATCATGCTTTCCGATCTCAGGGATCTCCTTGATGAAAAAGGGA
Organism: Clostridia bacterium; assembly: GCA_017428635.1. Lineage (GTDB taxonomy): Bacteria > Bacillota > Clostridia > Oscillospirales > CAG-272 > RUG11130. Next base: position 1,567 of record JAFRQK010000072.1, read on the forward strand.
TTAAATTCTCATGGGACGACGGAGCGGTCGAACTCGTCGCGGAAAAATCGTTCTCGCGCAAATTCGGCGCGAGAAATATGAGACGTTATATTCAGACCGAGATCGAGGACAGGATAGCCGGCCTCATGATCGAAAAGCGCGGTGAGATCAGCGCCGTTTCGGTCAGCAGAGACGGTGATGCTCCGACCGTTGTTGCGATTTGATTTTCAATACCCGAAGCCGCCCGCGGCTTCGGGCGGTTTTCGTGTAAAGAAAGGACGAAAAAATGCGTCTGACCGACTGGCATCTTATGGACAGGGAGACCGTAGAGGTGAATCTTATGACGGACCTCTATCACGGACTCTCCGAAAAAGAAGCGAACAAGCGCAGAAGAAAGAACGGCGATAATAAAATATGGCAGGTCAAACGCGCTTCCGCAACGCGATATGCTCGCGACGCAGCGTTTGATCTGACTACGGTTCTTCTTGTCCTGTGCGCCGTTTTTGCCGCGATCCTTGAGGGCAGCGTTATGGCGATCGCCGTTTGCGCGGTGCTCGTTATCGGCGTTGCGCTGCGTGTCGCGACTTATATTCGTGCGAAAAGGATCTTTGAGCAAATGGCGGACGAAGGGATCCCGAACGCCACCGTTATCCGTGACGGTACGACGCGCGTTATAAGAGGCGACGGTCTTGTCAGAGGCGATATTATCTCTCTCGGTGAGGGAGACGTCGTACCTTGCGACGTCAGGATCATTTCAGACGGCGAGGTCAGAGTAAGCGAAAAGGGGATTACGGAGAATAAATCGTCCGTTATAAAGCGCGATACGGTTATCGTTTCAGACGTAGACGGCGCGGAGATCCCGTGCGAATACCGTGTAAATATGCTGTTTGCCGGGTCAGTCATCTTGTCCGGAGCGTGCCGCGCGGTCGTTACGGCCTGTTCCGAAGATTCTTTGATATGTATGAAAAAAGGCGGGATCGTCGTCCCGTCAGGCGAGTCTCTTCCCGCGATCGTTAAATTTGAAAAGTGGAGCGGCGTCGTAAACCTGTTTATGATCGCGCTGATTCTTGTCGTTTCACTTATCTCTATTCCCGTACGGGGAACGGATAGGATCCCCGACGTCTTTTTCGGAATGCTTTCACTTGCCGCGGCGTCGATAAGTACGTATTTCGGCGCGGTTGGATATATAATCGTCGCGGTTCCTGTCCGCGAGGCGGCAAAAGCGGGTAAAAATTTAGGCAGAGCCGTCATAAAGGATTCCTCGTTCCTCGAGGATCTCGCTTTTACCGACAGGATCATCGTTGCGGACGTTTCGGCTTTTAAGAGCGGTGACGCCGAAATGTCCCTTTTCTGGCGCGGCGGCAGGTCATACCGTTCCGGAGAGGGAGAACCGGACGAATTGATCAGACTGCTTTTCGCAACGTCAAGTATGACGGACGACACTTCGTCTCTTTCCGACAGGTTTGACGAAAAAGCGGAAACAGGAAAAGTACTGCTTGAGAGAGCGTCAGTTCACGCTTCCGAAACGTACGGGCGAAAGATCGTACCTACGATACGCGTCATGGACCGTACCGTCAGCCGTGAAGACGGATATCTCATAAATACGGTCGTTGCCCTCAGAGGCGACAGTGTGGAAGCCGTCGCATCGGGCAATATACGCGCCATACTCTCAATGTGCGACAGATACATCGACGGAGGAGGGAGCGAGTTTCTCGGCGACGCTTTGAAAGACAAAATACTCGAAGAGGCGGACGCTGCAGCCGCGCGCGGGGAAAAAGTAATAGCCGTGGCGACAAGAAACTCTCCTTACACGTATATCAAACATGCGGGGATCCTGCACAGCCGTATGCGTTTTGAAGGTTTCGTGTCGTTTGAGGAACCTCTGTCTGAAAGGGCAAAACTCTATTCCTCGGCTCTTTCGGATCTCAACGTCTCCGTTTCGCTTCTCACTTCCGATCCCGCTGAGGACGTTGACTATCTCAAAGCCAAATGCTTTTTCAAAAACGACGTTCCCGTTTTTACCTGTGAGGAGTTTCTGAGGCTCGACGATCTTCCGGACGGTCTCTACGCCGTTAAGGTCCCTGCTTACGGCGATCCCGAGATGAAGCGGACGGCGATCTCGGATATGAGATGCGCCGTCGTCGGAAAGATATCTAAAGGCGGCGAGTTGATAACCGTCGTTACAAAAGAAGCTCTCGACAGCCGAATGATGAACGGAACGACCGTAGGCGCGGCGGTTTCTCCGTCCGAAAGACGGCCGATCCCTCAGACGCTGAAAAGGCGCAGCAAGATCACGGTATATCCGTCCGCAGCCGAAGGGAGCGGCGGATTCGCTGAAACTTCCAGGGCTTATCTCTCTTCCGTTCTTGCTCTCACAAATCTTTCTGACGCCCTGATTTACATCGTTTTTTCACAGTCCGCGAGGATCGTTGCGGCGCTTGTCGCCGTTTTCACCGGCGCGGGTCTTACAAATCCCGTCGGTATACTGGCGCTCGGCCTGCTGTTCGATTTTGCCGCCGTTTTAACTCTTGCTTTCAGGGAAGGAGTAAAACTCACTTCCCGAAAGAGAGAAGGCGACGGGATATCGGTACCTAAGGCGTTATTCTGTTCCGCAGCGGGGATCGTTACGGGCGTGATCTGTTCTCTTGTTCCGCTGTCCGGTCTTATTATTCCGTCGGCAGACGCGGGGACTGCGTCCGCTTCCTTTATCTCAATGCTTCTCGTTCAATTTGCGACAGTAACGTGTCTGCTCACCTATTGGCGAAAAAAGAAGGGAAGACCTGCCAGAGCGTATTACCTCTACACGGTTCTTGTCGCTGCCGCGTGCGCCCTCACGCTTTTCGTACCCGCGGTCAGTTCTCTGTTCGGCGACGTCACGCCGCATCTTATTTCCGCAGTTCTTTCCGTTATCCCCGCGCTTCTTGTTCCCTTGATCCTTTGGGCGCTCGGCTCGGTACTCGAAAAACGTACCGTTAAGCCTGACGGGAAAAACAGTAAAGTTGAAGAATAAACTCCGAAAAAAAGTCGTTTTTACAAAAAGATAACCGATTTTTCGCTTGTAATTTTCACTCGGATATTATATAATTATATGAAATGGGCTAAAATTATATTTTTTAAGGAAAACTAAAAAAATGGATGACAATAATTGCACGCACGACTGTTCAACGTGCGGCGCCGACTGTTCTTCGCGAGAGACTGCCGCGCCGGCAAAATTGCCGCTATCCGACGGTTCCCGCGTCAGCCGTGTTATCGGCGTAGTGAGCGGTAAAGGCGGCGTGGGGAAGTCCTTGATCACGTCCCTTTTATCCGTTGCGATGAAACGCAGAGAGTACGGTGTTGCGATTCTTGATGCGGACGTTACCGGGCCTTCCGTCCCGAAAGCTTTCGGGATCAAAGGCGGTGTGGAATCAACCGGTGATCTGATACTCCCTCGTCGTACGACGACAGGGATCGATATGATCTCCGTCAACCTGCTTCTTCAGAATGAGACCGATCCGGTCGTATGGCGCGGTCCCGTGATCTCGGGTCTGATCCATCAGTTCTGGTCCGAAGTGTTCTGGGCCGACGTAGACTATATGTTTATCGATATGCCGCCCGGGACCGGCGACGTTCCCCTTACGGTTTTTCAAAGCCTGCCCGTCGACGGGATAATCGTAGTTTCAACTCCGCAGGATCTTGTATCGATGATCGTTGAAAAAGCGGTAAAGATGGCAAATCTGATGGACGTTCCCGTTCTCGGCCTTGTCGAGAATATGAGTTACGTTAAATGCCCCGACTGCGGACGTGAGATCCCGATATTCGGAGAATCACACGCCGAAGAGGTTTCAAAAAGATTAGGCGTTCCTCTTCTCGCCCGTCTTCCCGTCGATCCCGCTTTTGCATCTCTTTGTGACCGCGGAACGATCGAACTTTACGAGAACGACGAGGTCGAAAAGGTTGCCGACAAGATCGAGACGATCCTGCCGCTCAATTAAAAAAGTAAAAAAACATTCAGGAGGAAATACAATGAAAAAGCAGATGACTTCAGTTCCTTTCCGTGAAACAGAGGAACAGCGCGCCGCACTTGAGGCGGTCATCGAAAAGCACCGCGGTGAAGGCGGGGCTCTGATGCCCACTCTTCAGGAGGCGCAGGACATTTACGGTTATCTTCCCACGGAGGTACAGATCCGTATCGCGCACGGTCTCGGGATGCCTGTTTCCGAGGTGTTCGGCGTCGCTACGTTTTATTCTCAGTTCCTTCTTAATCCGAAGGGAGAGCATCCGATCAGCGTCTGCCTCGGAACCGCATGCTACGTCAAGGGTTCCGGAGCCGTTATGGAAAAACTCGAATCCCTTCTCGGTATTAAGAGCGGCGGCATCACCGAAGATCTCAAGTTCTCTCTTGACGCTACGAGATGCATCGGCGCCTGCGGTCTCGCTCCCGTTATGATGATCGGAGAAGACGTCTACGGAAGGCTTGATCCCAATCAGATCAAGGGAATACTCGAGAAGTATTGAGAGGGACCGTATGAAAATACGAGAACTGAAGGAGCTTTTGTCCGCCGAACTGATGACGGACGATACCGCGCTCCTTGACGGCGAAGTATTCAACGCCTGCTGCAGTGATATGATGAGCGACGTCCTTGCTTTCGTTAAGGATCAGGGTGTATTGCTCACCGGTCTCGTCAACGAGCAGGTCATAAGGACCGCCAGCATGATGGACATGGTCTGTATCGTCTTCGTCCGCGACAAAACGCCCACTCCCGATATGGTTCGCCTTGCCGAGGAATGCGATATAGTCGTGATGAAATCTGCATATCGCGCTTATGAGGCTTGCGGGAAGTTATATACTTCGGGTCTCGTCGCGCGCGGACCTCATAACTGAGCCATGGCGGAGAACGTAGTTTTTCACTTTGACGTTGACGGCGAGGACTTTTCTTCCGCCGGCGGCGCGTCCGTAACGGTCAAGAAAAAACTGAGACAACTCGGTATCGCTCCTGAATACATAAGACGCGTAGCGATCGCCATGTACGAGGGTGAGATCAATATGGTCATCCACGCCAACGGCGGATCAGCGGACGTGATCGTATCCGACGACGAGATCAAGATCGTTCTCACCGACACTGGGCCCGGCATTCCCGACGTTTCTCTTGCGATGCAGGAGGGATATTCCACCGCGCGTGACAACATCAGATCGCTCGGGTTCGGAGCCGGGATGGGTCTTCCGAATATGAAAAAATACACCGACACGATGGAGATCGACACGGAACTCGGACGGGGAACCACTATCACGATGACTGTGAAGATCGCCTGATCCCGACGGGAAAGGAGGCGGAAAGTGCAGGAATATAAGCATTCTGTTTCTCTCGACGTAAAAAAATGTAAAGGCTGCACCACCTGCCTTAAAAGATGTCCCACCGAGGCTATAAGGATCAGGGACGGGCACGCAGTGATAAACTCAAAACGCTGTATCGATTGCGGAGAGTGCATCAAGGTCTGCCCGCACAAAGCCAAGCGCGCAACGCACGACGGTCTTGAGACCCTTTCCGATTTCAAGGTCAAAGTTGCGCTGCCGGCTCCCGCTCTCTACGGACAGTTTGACAACATGGAGAGCATCGATTATATCATCGAAGGACTTTACCGTCTCGGTTTCGATTACGTTTTTGAAGTCGCGGGAGCCGCGGAGATGGTTTCCGCATACACGCGAATCTATCTCGGCAAACCCGGCGTCAGAAAACCCGTTATCAGTTCGGCTTGCCCGGTCATCACAAGGATGATCAACATTAATTTCCCGTATCTCTCCGACAACATCATGCCGATCCTCCCTCCAATAGAAGTCGCCGCGGCTGTAGCGCGCGACCGTATGACGGAGATGAGACCGGACGTCTCGCCGGAGGATATCGGTATCTATTTCATTTCTCCCTGCACGGCAAAGGTAAGTTACGTCAAAAACGGTTTTGCCGGTTCAAAGAACAACGTCGACCGCGTTCTGTCGATGAGGGATCTGTATTTCCGTCTTATCGACGTTATGGACGGGATAGAAGTGCCTGAGCACGCCGCTTCGTCCGGAATGATCGGGATCGGCTGGGCTTCCACCGGCGGAGAGTCTTCTGCTGTATTCAATGATAAATACCTTGCAGCCGACGGAATTGAAAATTGCATCAAGGTCTTAGAGCAGATCGAGAATGACGATTTCACCGACCTTGATTTTATCGAACTCAACGCCTGCAACGGCGGTTGCGTAGGCGGAGCGATGACGGTCGCGAATCCTTATATCGCACAGGCGCGTCTCCAGACGCTCAAGAGGTATCTTCCGGTATCTCCGAACAGGCCGCGCGAGGTAGACGTTCCGGATCGTTTCTTCGTTGATGAAAACGTCAAATTCGATCCCGGTATGCTTCTCTCGGACGACAGGAACGAGGCTATGCGGATGATGTCTGAGATCGAATCGATCGCTTCCGAACTTCCGGGCCTTGACTGCGGATCCTGCGGCGCTCCCACCTGTATGGCTTTTGCCGAGGATATCGTTAAGAATGAGACCAACGCGGACGAATGCACCGTCATTATGAGAGAGATGTTCCACGATTACCTTGAACGGCACAAGGACACGACGCTTGCGGATGCGTTCCGCGATTATCGCAGCCGTTCCGCAAAGGAAAAGGACGGTTCTCAGGAACCCCATGCTTAAAATGAAACTTTCAGATATTATCAATTCTCTCTCTCTGACCGTCGTCGTCGGAGACGTCGAACGGGATCTCGAGGGAGTTTATGCGGGTGATTTTCTCTCCCGCGCTATGAGCCGGGTCGAAGCGGGCGATCTTTGGATCACTATTATGAACAACGTTAACGTGATCGCCGTGGCGTCGCTTACCGACGCCGCCGCGGTTCTTCTCGCAGAGGACGTTTCTCTTATGTCCGACGCGCTTGAAGCGGCCCGTGAAAAGGACGTTACGGTTCTTTCTTCAGGCTTGTCCGTTTACGAGCTTTGCGTCGCATTGGGCAAATTCGGGACGGCATCATGAGCGAGTATCGTTACGATCTTCACGTTCACTCTTGTCTGTCTCCGTGCGCCGACGACGATATGACCCCTGCAAATATCGCGGGTATGGCATCGCTCAACGGCATTTCACTCTTGGCTCTTACCGATCATAATTCAGCAAAAAACTGTCCTGCTTTTTTCGAACATTGTAAAAGATACGGGATCGTCCCCATCCCGGGGATGGAACTTACCACTTCCGAGGACGTTCACGTTATTTGTTTGTTCCCGACGCTTGAGTCCGCTCTCGAGATGGACCGGATCGCGGGAGAAAAACTGATCAAAGTGAAAAACCGGCCCGAGATCTTCGGCAGGCAGATCGTCGTAGACGAAAACGACGATCCGAAATGCGAGCTCGAAGATCTGATCATCAACGCGACGTCCCTCGATCTTAACGCAGCATACGAAACCGTCCTGTCTCTCGGTGGCGTCGCTTATCCCGCGCATATCGACCGCCAGGCAAACGGTATCGTTTCGATTCTCGGAACGTTTCCCGATTCACCTCGTTTTACGGCATACGAACTGAACGACGGTGACAGCGCCGAAGGATATGTACACCGTTTCTCGGTCCTTTCCGGGCTCAAAAAGATCGTATCATCGGACGCTCACCATCTTTGGAGTATTTCTGACGGATCCGAGATGATTGAACTGTGCGACGATCCTTATTCTTCAGATCTGGTGCGCCGCCGACTGATCGATTATCTTCTCGGGAGGTGATGACGGCATGGAGGAATTCTCGCTTTACGTTCTCGATATCGTCATGAACTCCGTCAGGGCAGGCGCTGAAAATATCGACGTTTCGCTTGACGACCGCGGCGGTCTTCTCACTTTCAAGGTCACCGACGACGGCTGCGGGATGACTGAGGAACAGCTTGAACGGCTTTCAGATCCGTTTTTCACCACGCGTAAGACGCGCGGAGTCGGACTCGGCGTTCCGTTTCTCAAAATGCTCGCCGAACAGACCGGCGGAGACGTTAAAGTCTCTTCCGTTGCCGCATCGGAATCTCCGGAGAGCCACGGAACCACGCTTGTCGCAACGTTTCATTCCAACCATATAGATTTCATTCCCATGGGTGATATAAAGGGCACTTTCGTCACTCTCATTCAGGGAAACCCGGACGTTAACTTTACGTTTGTTCACGAAACGGACGGCGGGGAAGTGCGATTGTCCTGCGCCGAACTCAAGTCGGTCCTCGGCGACGGCATCCCGCTCTCGAGTCCCGAAGTACTCGCATGGATACGCGGATACCTCGCGGAAGCTTATGAAGAAATAAAATAATGATTTATTATTTTAAATAAACACTTAAGGAAGGAAAGCAGCAGTATGAAATCAATCGAGGAATTGATGGCAATCAAGGAAAAGATGCAGAACAAAGTTTCGCTGAGAAACAGCGCGGGCGACGACGTCAGAGTCGTCGTCGGTATGGCGACCTGCGGTATCGCCGCCGGAGCGCGTCCCGTTCTCAACGCGTTCGTTGAGGGCGTCAGCGAAGCGGGTCTCTCAGACCGCGTCATGGTCACGCAAACCGGATGCATCGGTATCTGCCAGTACGAGCCGGTCGTCGAGATCTATGAAAAGGACAAGGAAAAAGTCACTTACGTCAAGATGAACGCCGAGAAGGCGAAGGAAGTCATCGAGCGTCACCTCAAAGGCGGCGAACCGATCTCTGAATACACCATCGGCGCGGCGACTAAATAACAAGGAGGACAGGTCGACATGTTTCGTATTCATGCACTGGTTTGCGGAGGAACGGGATGTACTTCCTCCGGCAGCGTCAAGGTCAGAGAAGCCCTTGAGGCTGAGATCAAAGCGAAAGGTCTCGAGGAAGAAGTCAAAATAGTCCAGACGGGCTGTTTCGGACTCTGCGCTCTCGGCCCCGTAATGATCATTTATCCCGAGGGTACTTTCTACAGCATGGTCAAACCCGAGGACGTTCCCGAGATCGTCGAGGAGCATTTCCTCAAAGGCCGTCCGGTCCAGCGCCTCATTTACAATGAAAAGAAGGAAGAGACGCCTCACGCCTCGTCCCTCAACGAGACTGCATTTTATAAAAAGCAGAAGAGAGTCGCTCTTCGCAACTGCGGCGTCATCAATCCCGAGAATATCGACGAGTACATCGCGATGGACGGCTATTTCGCCATTGCAAAAGTGCTCAAAGAAATGACTCCGGACGACGTCATAGACGTAATGAACAGATCCGGTCTCCGCGGACGCGGCGGCGGCGGATTCCCCACCGGCAGAAAATGGTCTTTCGCCAAGGCGAGCGTCTCCGATAAGAAATACGTCGTCTGCAACGCCGACGAGGGCGACCCCGGCGCGTTCATGGACCGTTCCGTCCTTGAGGGCGACCCGCACGCAGTTCTTGAAGCCATGGCTATCGCAGGATACGCCATCGGAGCCGACGAGGGCTGGATCTACGTCAGAGCCGAGTACCCGATCGCAGTCCGCCGTCTCAACATTGCCATCGAACAGGCGAGAGAATACGGTCTGCTCGGAAAGGATATTCTCGGCACAGGATTCAACTTTGATATCCACATCCGTCTCGGCGCAGGCGCGTTCGTCTGCGGCGAGGAAACCGCTCTTCTGACATCTATCGAGGGCAACAGAGGCGAGCCGAGACCCCGTCCTCCGTTCCCGGCGGTCAAGGGTCTGTTCGGCAAACCCACGATCATCAATAACGTCGAGACTTACGCCAACATTCCTCCGATCATCCTGAAAGGTCCGGAATGGTTCGCTTCGATGGGAACCGAGACTTCCAAGGGCACGAAGGTCTTCGCGCTCGGCGGTAAGATCACCAATACCGGACTCGTCGAGATCCCGATGGGCACGACGCTTCGCGAGATCGTTGAGGAGATCGGCGGGGGCGTTCCGAACGGTAAGAAGTTCAAAGCTGCTCAGACCGGTGGTCCTTCAGGCGGCTGTATCCCCGCTTCTCTCATCGACACCCCGATCGACTACGACAACCTCATCAAGATCGGTTCGATGATGGGTTCCGGCGGACTTATAGTCATGGACGAGGACACCTGCATGGTCGACCTTGCCAAGTTCTTCCTCGAATTTACCGTTGACGAATCCTGCGGTAAATGCGCGCCCTGCCGTATCGGTATGGTAAGGATGCTTGAGATCCTCAAAAAGATCACGTCCGGCAACGGCGAGATGGAAGACCTCGATAAGCTTGAGGAGCTCGGCAATTACATCAAGAGCGCGTCTCTCTGCGGACTCGGTCAGACTGCTCCAAACCCCGTTCTCTCAACACTTCGCTATTTCCGCGAAGAATACGAGGCGCACATAAAAGAAAAGAGATGCCCTGCCGGCGTTTGCAAGAGCCTTCTCGCATACAAGATCGATCCCGAGAAGTGCAAAAAGTGCCACATGTGCGCTAAGGTCTGTCCGGCAGGCGCTATTCAGGGCGAGGTCAAGGAGATCCACTCTATCGACCCGACTAAGTGCGTGAAGTGCGGCGCTTGCTACGACACCTGCAAGTTCGGCGCGATCATCAAGAAATAAGAGGGGTAACAGATATGGATATGATCAAAGTTAAAATCAATAACGTCGAGTACTCCGTTCCCGCCGGTATCACCGTCCTCGAAGCGGCGAAATACGCGGGTATCGAGATACCCACGCTTTGCTATCTCAAAGATATTAATGAGATCGGCGCCTGCCGTCTTTGCCTTGTTGAGGTCAAAGGCGCGAGAGGTCTTGTCACCTCCTGCGTTTACCCCGTGAACGACGGGATGGAGATATTCACCAACACAGAGCGCGTCCGTCAGGCGAGAAAGATGAACATTCAGCTCGTTCTTTCCTCCCACAGAAAGGACTGCCTCTCCTGCATCCGTTCCACGACTTGCGAACTTCAGCGTCTTGCAAACGAGTTCGGCGTGGACGAACACTATTTCAACTCCGACGAGAGGAAAGCCGACATCGACGAATCCTCCCCCTCCATTATCCGCGACAACAGTAAATGTATCCTTTGCCGCAGATGCGTTGCCGTCTGCAATAAGGTCCAGTCTATCGGCGCCATCGGCGCGCAGAACAGAGGTTACGACACGTCTGTCGGAAGCCAGTTTGAACTTCCTCTTGCCGATACCACATGCATCAACTGCGGTCAGTGTATCGTTGCTTGCCCGGTCGGAGCCCTTTACGAAAAGGACGACACCGCGAGGATCAACGCCGCTATCGCCGATCCCACCAAACACGTCGCTATCTGCTGCGCTCCTTCCGTTCGCGCTCAGATCGGCGAGTGCTTCGGCCTTGAGCCCGGCACCGACGCCGAGGGCAAGATGGTCGCCGCTCTCAAGCGTCTCGGATTCGACGGCGTTTACGACATGAATTTCACCGCCGACCTTACGATCATGGAAGAGGCAAACGAGTTCATTGAGAGACTTCAGAACGGCGGAAAACTTCCGCTCATCACGTCCTGCTCACCTGGCTGGATCAAGTTCTGCGAGCATTATTTCCCGGATATGACCGAGAATCTCTCGACCTGCAAGTCTCCTCAGCAGATGTTCGGCGCGGTTTATAAGACCTATTTCGCGGAAAAGATGGGTATCGACCCGAAAGATATCGTATTCGTGTCCGCTATCCCGTGTACTGCGAAGAAGTTTGAGGTCACCCGTGACGATCAGGACGCCGACGGCATCCCCGGCGTCGATATCGCGGTCACGACTCGCGAACTCGGAAGAATGATCAACGCAGCGGGTATCGATTTCAAGAACCTCGCTGACGAGAAATTCGACACTCCGATCGATATCGGTTCCGGCGCGGGCGTCATATTCGGCGCAACCGGAGGCGTTATGGAAGCGGCTCTCAGGACCGCCGCTGAAGTCGTTCTCGGAAAACCGCTTGAAAAACTCGACTTTGACGAAGTCCGCGGTACCGAGGGCATCAAGTTCGCAACTTACAAACTCGGCGATCTTGAACTCAACGTTGCCGTCGCTTCCGGCACCGGAAACGCGAGAAAACTTCTTAACGGCGTCAAGGACGGCACTTACAACGTGCAGTTCATCGAGATCATGGCTTGCCCGGGCGGATGCGTCAACGGCGGCGGTCAGCCGACCCAGCCGTTCTCGGTCCGTTCCAACGTCGATCTTCGCGCCGTCAGAGCGAGCGTTCTTTACAACGCCGACAAAAAGATGGATCTCAGAAAATCTCACGAGAACTCCATCATCAAGAAGATCTACGAGGAGTATCTTGAAAAGCCCGGCAGTCACCGCGCTCACGAACTTCTCCATACTTCTTACGTCAAACGCGGACAGTAAACGTTCCAACGCGCCCCTTCCCGCACAGTCGGAAAGGGGCGTTTTACTGTTTTTTTGCTCGAAATACGGGGGCGTAATTATTTACAAGTATTAAATATTATGGTATAATATTAAGAAATATTTCAAAGGTCAATCTGTTGATATCGGAGCAGGATAAATGGTCTTTTCTACGCCGTTCTTTATATTCTTTTTTCTGGCTCTGCTTTTCCCGTGCTACTATCTGTTCAAATCAACTGGTGCGAGAAAAGCGGTCCTTGTTGCGTTCTCTCTGATATTCTATGCTTTCGGCGAACCGGTACTGATCGCTCTGATGCTCTTTATGATCGCGGTCAACTACCTCGGCGGGCTGCTCGTCGCTTCCTGCCGCACTCTTCGCGGTGCGCGCGTATGGCTTATCGTATCAGTCGTGATCGATCTCGGTATCCTCTGCGTTTTCAAATATTCGGGGCTCTTTACGGAAACCCTCAATTCAGTCTTTCATGTATCTATTCCCGTGCCGACCGTCAGAATGCCGATCGGTATCAGTTTCTATACGTTCCAGGCTATGTCATACGTCATTGACGTATACAGAGGAGACGTTCGTCCGCAGCGCAAGATCTTCAATCTTCTTCTATACGTTTCGTTCTTCGCCCAGTTGATCGCCGGTCCCATAGTGAGATACAAGGACATTGAAAGTCAGCTTGACGACAGAAGGGTACGCCTTTACGATCTCAACGACGGTTTCTTCCGTTTTTCAGTCGGATTGGCGAAAAAGATAGTGATAGCCGACCAGTGCGCCGTCGCGATCAACGCCCTGTACGGTATCTCAAACGTAACTTTCCTCGCGCGATGGGGCGGAGCGTTCTTCTACGCCTTGCAGATCTATTTCGACTTTTCCGGTTATTCCGATATGGCGATCGGCCTCGGGAGAATGTTCGGTTTCCACTTCAACGAGAACTTCCGCCATCCTTACGCCTCGTCCTCTGCGACGGAGTTCTGGCGCAGGTGGCATATCTCCCTTGGAACTTTTTTCAGGGATTACGTCTATATTCCCCTCGGCGGAAACAGACGCCACCAGATCCGCAATATTATCGTTGTTTGGCTTCTTACGGGATTCTGGCACGGCGCATCGTGGAATTTCCTCCTTTGGGGGGCGTTCTACGCGGTACTTCTTATACTCGAAAAGAACTTCCTTCTCGAGAGCTTCGAACGAATGCCGCGCGTCCTATCGTTCATTTTGTCAAAACTGTATTTTATATTCATAACAGTATTCGGTTTCGCGATCTTCTATTTTACCAAAGATCTGTTTCCTTCGCTCGGATACCTGTTCGGCATAGGGGTATCATCGTTCACGGACGTTCCCACTATGTCTATCCTCTCGCAAAACGTTTTCCTTCTGTTCGGAGGGATCGTTCTCGCGCTTCCTGCCGTTTCGTCGTTCTTCAAATGGTTCGGACAGAAAGTCGGCGTCTCTTACGGCGTATACAGGTATTCGCGTCTGATCGTTTCCGTTGCGCTTCTGTTCCTTGCAACGGTCCGTATGGCGGGCAACAGTTTCAGCCCGTTCCTCTACTGGGCGTTCTGAGAGGAGGGAAACATGAAAAGAAAGTATTCAGCGCAGTATAAAAAGGTCGATATGATCTGTCTTCTCGTTATCGGCGTTTTGTTTTTCACTTTTGTTATCGTTAACCTTTTCGGGATGATCTTTTTCAGACAAGAAAGGTCGGACAGAGAGAAAAGGGATCTTGCAAAGTTTCCGGAACTTACTTTATCCTCCTTGTTCGATGGATCTTTTTCATCCGGATTGACCGGATTCTTCAGCGATCATCTTATATTCCGCGACGGGATGATCGACCTGTCGAAAAAGATTGATTCCATGTACGGAGTCAATTATACGCTGGGTGATTCCTCGATCGTCATAATCGACGGCGGACAAAACTCAGGCGACGACAAGACCGATGAGCTGAACGGTCTTATCGACAAGATAACGAACCCCGAAACAGATCCTGTCGAAACAAACGAGCCCGAACCCGATCTCGGGACGCTTTCACTTTCTAAAAAGAGTATCAAACTTGCCGTCGGCAGCAGTACCACTATATTTTTGAACGGACTTGAGGCAGACGCTGACGTCAGGTGGTCGGTCGATCCGAGCGGTTCGCTTGAGATCGTATCCAACGACGGCGAGAAAGTCAATATCAAGGCGATCAACGAAGGTACCGGAACTGTCACCTGCCGTGTAGGTGATGAGGAACTCACCTGTACCGTATCGATCGATAAACTCGAAGTAAAGGAAAACGGCGAGGTCGACGTCGTCTTCCAGAACGGTCTGTTTATATACGATGGCGCCGTATATACGCCCGGTTTTTACAGTCCCGAGAACTTCTCGTCGCTTGCCGACGTCGGAGTATACTACAAAAACCTTTTCGGAGCTGACAGAATGACGGTCCTCGTCGGGCCGACGTCCGGCGTCATGCTGGACAACGACGATCTCAGAGACGTCCTGATCGACTACAAATGGGCGTATGACAGTATGAATTCGATCTGTACATCAAAAGGTCTTAACTGCCCCGATACCCGCGAGATGATCCAGGCTCACCGCGACGAGTATCTGTACTACAAGACGGACCATCACTGGACCGATCGCGGAGCGTATTACGCTTACGCTGCGTTCGCCAAATCGGTCGGCTTCACGCCTACCCCGATCGATAATTTCAAGGTCGAGATACTCAGCGAAACTTATCAGGGCTCGATGTACGACTACACTCAGAACGAGTTGGTCAAGACTTTCTACGACACCGTCGAGGCGTATATGCCGACGAAGGCGCAGACGATGACGATCCAGACGAAATCGGGGGAATATCAGACGTTCGATACAAGCATTATGACCTGGAGCGATTCATACGCTGCGTTCCTTTGCGGCGACAACCCCTATACAGTCATAAACGTCCCGGAGAATCCTCAGGATCTCAATATCCTCGTTCTCAAAGATTCTTTCGGCAACGCGTTTATCCCGTTCCTTACCGAGCATTACGGAAACGTTTACGTCGTCGACACAAGATATTCCGCGTTCAATATCAAGGATCTTCTCGGCGATATCCACTTTACGGATATTCTGTTTGTGAATAACCTTGAGGCTGCTTGTTCGCCTGCATGGCCTACTTTGTATCTCAAGGCGGTCGGAGTTTATTGATAATCATCGATTTACGGGGTGTGTTTTCATGGCTAAAGACGATTCAAGAGAAAATCTTCACTCGAATCACAGAGAACGCCTTCGCGAACGATTCGAACGTGAGGGTGCGCTGTCCCTCGAGCCTCACGTTTTGCTTGAACTGTTTTTGTTCGACGTATTACCGCGCGTCGACACTAATCCGATAGCGCACCGGCTTCTCGACAGGTTCGGCTCGCTCGACGGAGTTTTTTCTGCGCCTTACGACGAACTCATTAAGGTTCGCGGAGTCGGACCCGCGACTGCTTCGTATATCAAGAGAACTTCCGATGAAATGGTCGAGGCGATCGTCGAATCGTTCAAGTCGTCGCCCGTCGGTACTTTCGAGAAGGCTGCGGGTATACTAGTCTGGACTTTCAGAAGGGATCCGTCGGCGGAGCTTGTCGTTTTGAATCTCAATGAAGACTGTTTTATTCTGAGGACTGACAGATACAGATGCGGCAAAGTTCCCGCGGATATCGAAGAGCAGATCGGCGGGTTGGCGGTCTCTGCAAACGCGAAATACGTAATAATCGGAGTCAGGCAAGGAGCGAGAATACCCGCTCCTGAGCAGATACCCGAAGACGTTACCGTTCACGATATCATCGAAGTTTCGGGATTTGACGCAAAGTCTCTTATGCCTTGACGGCGGATTGGAGTTAATATGTGCGGATTTGTTGGTTTTACCGGCAGAGTTGAGAGCAAGGAGACCGTCCTTCGCCGCATGGCTGACAGGATACGTCACAGAGGTCCCGACTCCGACGGATATTATTTTTGGGAAGAGGGCGAGGCTGAACCCGTAGCGCTCGGTTTCCGCCGCCTTTCGATCATCGACCTCTCCGACGGCACTCAGCCGATGTACAATGAGGACGGTTCAGTCGCTATCGTTTATAACGGTGAGATATATAATTTCCCCGATCTCAGGGAAGAGCTTGTTTCCAAGGGACACGTTTTCAAGACGAGATGCGACACCGAAGTCATCGTCCACGGCTACGAGGAGTACGGCGACGGGATCGTCGACCGCCTTCGCGGGATGTTCGCATTCGTAATCTGGGACTCCCGCCAAAGAAGACTTTTCGGCGCCCGCGATCCGTTCGGTATCAAACCTTTCTATTATACGATCACACCGTCAGGTCACTTTATATTCGGCTCTGAGATCAAAAGTTTTCTTGAGCACCCCGAGTTCCATCCCGAGGTCAACCCGAACGCATTGCGTCCGTACCTGAGTTTTCAGTATTCCTCTATGGAGGAAACGTTCTTCAAAAACACTTATAAACTCCCGCCCGCTCATACTTTTGAATTCTGTGACGGCAAACTCTCTAAGAAAGAATTCTGGGACGTCGATTTTTCAAAGAAGAACAGGATCTCTTACGACGAATGGGCGAATATGATAGACTCTCGCGTAAGAGAATCAGTCACCGCGCATCGCATCAGCGACGTCAAGGTCGGCTCTTTCCTCTCGGGCGGAGTCGATTCGAGCTACATCACCGCCGCTTTAATGCCCGACGACACTTTTTCAGTCGGATTCGACGAACATAAATTCGATGAGACCGGAGAAGCGAAGGAACTTTCCCGAATTCTCGGCGTAAACAATTATCTCGAGCATCTTACCGCTGACGAATGTTTTGAAGCGTTTTCGGATATCCAGTACCACATGGACGAACCTCAATCAAACCCGTCCTCCGTTCCGCTTTATTTCCTTGCCCGGCTCGCTTCGCAGCACGTAACCGTCGTGCTTTCGGGAGAGGGAGCTGACGAGATCTATGCCGGTTACGAGTGGTACGATGACGTTCCCGCCATGAGAAAATACAAAAAGATACCTTCGCCTCTCCGCCGGGCCGCGGCAGCCGTGGCCTCGGGCCTTCCGCAGTTCAAAGGACACGATTTCCTCATCAAAGGAAGCGGCAAACCCGAGAATTACTTCATCGGTCAGGCGTTCGTATATCCGGAAAAGGACGCGCTTGCGGTCCTTCGTCCCAAATACCGGGGCGGTCCCTCTATCCGCGACATTACTGGACCCGTATACGACCGGGCGCGCGACCTCTGCGAGGTTGAGAAAAAACAGTACCTCGACATTAAACTTTGGCTCCCGGGAGATATTCTTCTGAAAGCGGATAAAATGAGCATGGCTCATTCTCTCGAACTTCGAGTTCCATATCTTGACCGTCTGGTGATGGAGGAAGCGGCAGCCATCCCGCCGGAGTATAAGATCAACGGCGTCGATACGAAAGCCGTCCTGCGTACTGCGGCAAACAAAACTCTCCCGGACGAATGGGCGAACAGGCCTAAAAAAGGTTTTCCGGTCCCCATCAGAAAATGGCTCGCGGAAGACAAATTCTATGAACGCGTCAAGAAATCGTTCACGTCCGACGTGGCGGCGGAGTATTTTGAGCCCGAAAAACTCAACCGTATTCTTGACGATCACAGAAACGGCAAGGCAAACAACGGCAGAAAGATCTGGACCGCGTTCACGTTTTTGACGTGGCACGACAGATTTATCAACTGATACCGGAGGACGTATATGACTGAACAAAAGGTGACCCCGGTCTTACTCGGAGCGGATCTCAACTGTTATAACGTTGCGCGCGCTTTTCACGAAGCGTACGGCGTCGTGTCGCACGCTTTCGGCAGATACGCGGTATCCGCGACCAAATATTCGAAAATCGTCGATTTTACGGCGATCCCCGACATTGACAGCGAGGACGTCGCGTTAAGCGTTCTCTCGGAGTTTGCAGAAAAACACCCGGGCGAAAAACTCGTTCTTTTCGGTTGTACCGACGATTACGCAACGATGATCGCCCGCCTGCGCGAAAAACTTCCCGAATATATCATTCCGTATCCCGACCCGTCGCTTCAGCCTCAGATGGCTTGTAAAGCGGAGTTTTACGAACTTTGCGAAAAGTACGGTATCCCGTATCCCGCCACTAGAATTTTTTCAGGGCCTGCAAGCGTATCGGAACTATCCGCTGAAATCATCGGCTTTGCTTATCCGATCATCGTAAAACCTTCTTCAAGTATCAAATACTGGAAACACCCCTTTGACGGCATGAAGAAGGTGTACCGTGCTTCTTCGCCTGAAGAAGCCGAGAAGATCATATCGGATATATACGCTTCGGGATATCCGGATAAAATGATCCTTCAGGAATTCATAGAGGGCGGAGACGCTCATATGAGAGTTCTCACCTGTTTTTCCGATCAAAAGGGAAGAGTACGTGCGATGTGCATAGGTCATACCATGCTCGAGGAACATACCCCCAAGGGGCTCGGCAATCACGCAGCGATAGTAACGGAACCGGTTTCCCGTTATCCAGTTGCGCAGAAGATCAAAGCGCTTCTTGAAGAGATGAAATACACCGGTTTTTCAAATTTCGACATTAAGCTGAACGGTACGGAAGAAAGCGGCGATTATCGTGTATTTGAGATCAATCTGAGGCAGGGGAGAAGCAACTATTACGTCACCTCTTCGGGTATCAACGTCGCGAAACTCGCGGCGGAGTTTTTCCTCGATGATACCGACGATCCCGAAACGCTTATGCAGGAAAACGAGTTCTTCTGGCATCACGTTCCGCGTTCCGTTGCGTATAAGTACACGGAAGACAGGTCTCTCGTAGAGAAAGCGAGAAAACTCGACCGTACCGGTAAATGCGCATCTTCTCTCTGGTACAAATACGATCTTCGGTCAAATCCGATGCGATTCATTTGCGTTGCGGAGCAGCTCCGCCGTCAGAAAAAGAAGTATAAAAAATATCACTCGATAGCCGAATAATCTAAAACGGGGAACTTTTATGAAACTTTTAGGTATCCTCGGCGGTCTCGGACCGCTTTCGAGCGCGTATTTCTACGAGCTCGTAACTAAACATACGAAAGCGTCGCGCGATCAGGATCACATAGATATGATCATATCATCCCGTGCCACGACGCCGGACAGAACTGCTTTCATTCTCGGCAGAAGTTCCGACGACCCGCTCCCTTATATGATAGAGGACGCTAAAAGGCTCGAGGCATACGGTGCAGACGCTATCGTCATACCGTGCAATACTGCCCATTATTTTATCGGTGAGGTCAGAGACGCAGTCAACGTCCCCGTTCCGAGCATTATATCCGAGACCTGCGCACACATCAAACGCGCCGGATTCAAAAAAGCAGCGATCCTCGCGACCGAGGGAACGGTCTCATCGCGTTCGTATCAGAATGAGTTTGATTCGATCGGTTTGGGCTGGGCTGTCCCCGATGCCGAAGGTCAGTCGATCCTTATGGATATCATCTACGGCGACGTAAAGCAAGGTGTGATCCCCGGAAGGGAAAAACTCGACGCAGTGACCGATCCGCTCAAGAGAGAGGGATGCGACTGCGCAGTGCTCGCATGTACGGAACTTTCTCTGCTCACTTCACGTCTCGGCGGAGATCCTTTTTACGTCGACTCTCTTGAAGTTCTCGCCGAGTGCGCAGTCAGAATGTTCAACAAGGAATATATTCCCTGATCGGAGTATTGAAATGCTTCTGAAAAAAATGCTGTCGGAGAGCGGTTATTCCGTTCTGAAGGGCAATATCGAAAACGTTGATATCACCGGGATACGGTATGATTCGCGCACCGTAACGACGGGTGATCTTTTCGTGTGCCTTCGCGGAGCCCTGACCGACGGCCATTTTTTTGCTGATAAAGCTTATTCTCGCGGCGCAAGGGCTTTCCTGACCGATCGACTTCTTGAAGAACTCCCGGATGACGCCGTTCAGATAGGCGTCAGGGACACAAGGAAAGAACTCGCAGTTATATCCGCCGTTTTCCGCGGCCATCCCGCCGACTCTCTTCACGTGATCGGCATAACGGGAACGAAGGGAAAAACGACGACTGCTCTTCTGATCAGCTCGATCCTCAGCGGCGCCGGGGTACCTTGCGCCTATATCGGATCAAACGGCGTTATTATAAACGGCGAACATATCGACTCGCCGAATACCACGCCGGAGAGCTGTGAGCTCCAAAAGTATTTCAGAATGATGATAGAAGCGGGCGTCCGTCACGTTGCGCTTGAAGTTTCTTCGCAGGCGCTTGATCATTTTCGGGTTTACGGCGTTCCGTTCGACGTCACCGTTTTCACCAATCTTTACAGAGATCACATAGGAGAAGGGGAACATTCTTCTTTCGAGGAATATAAAGCGGCGAAAACCAAACTGTTCACCGATTATAAAAAGAATCTTATCGTAACAAACGCTGACGATCCGAATTCCGACGCCGTTACCGGAGGCGACACGTTAACTCCGCGTCTTTCTTACTCTCTCTCCGACCCGGAAGCCGATTATTTTGCCGACGGGATCAAGCCTTTCAGAGACCGGACGAGCCTCGGTATCTCGTTCGTTTGCCATCATAACGGAGCTTCTGTTCCCGTTCATCTCAAATCTCCCGGAAGATTCAGCGTAAGCAACGCTCTTTCCGCTATCGCAGCCGTCGGAAAGTACGGTATCGATCCGCAGACTGCTTCGGACATTCTTACAAACGTCACCGTTACGGGACGGTTCGAGGTCGTTGAGGGCCTTGAAGGGAGAACCTTTATCATCGACTACGCGCATAACGGGATCAGCCTTGAAAGCGCTCTTTCTGTGTTGAGAGAGTATTCGCCGAAAAGGATCGTCTGCGTCTACGGTTCAGTCGGCGGAAGGACGAGGGAGAGAAGACGAGAACTCGCCGAAGTCGCGTCGCGTCTTGCCGATTATTCAATTATTACGAGCGATAATCCGGATTTTGAACCTCCTTCCGATATTGCCGAAGAGATCGCGTCTCATCTTGAAAAAGGGACGAAATATGAGATCATTACCGACCGTGACGAAGCAGTCCGCCGAGCTGTACGGATCTCCCGCGACGGAGACGTGGTCCTGTTCGCAGGCAAAGGACATGAGAGATATCAGCTCGTCGAGGGAGTAAAGGTTCCATTTTCCGAACGTTCTATAATAGAAGAAGAATGTGAAGCGATCAGAAGAGAAGAAATGAAAAAGAGGATAGTTCGCTCGAACGGCTGATTTCAAAACCGTGCGAACATCTGTTTACTTTTTTTAACTTTTATTGTATAATAACGGTAGAAGATATAATTTGGAGTTGAAAATGGAAAAACTGACCGGTAAAGAGCGCGCAATATACGAATACGTCAAGGAGACGATAGAAAAGAACGGATATTCTCCTTCCGTCAGAGATATTCGTTCCGCCCTCGGTATAAAGAGTACGTCCACAGTTCACGTCTATATTCAACGGCTTGAAGAGAAAGGCCTGATTTCCAAAGAGGACGGAAAAAGCAGAACGCTTCGTGT
Organism: Clostridia bacterium; assembly: GCA_017428635.1. Lineage (GTDB taxonomy): Bacteria > Bacillota > Clostridia > Oscillospirales > CAG-272 > RUG11130. The sequence continues at coordinate 23,301 of JAFRQK010000072.1, forward strand.
TGACGGGAGCGATCCCGCGGGGATCAAGGTTCCGATCATCGGCGCAGTCACCGCAGGCGTTCCGATCCTCGCAGTGGAAAACAGCGAAGGATACGTTGTGTGCTCTCCGAGAGGACCCGTGGGGGATAAAAAAAGGTTATTCGCTCTCCGCGTGAGAGGAGAGAGTATGATCGACGCCGGTATCCTTGACGGAGATATTGTCGTCGCGGAACAGTCTCCGGTTGCAGAGGACGGAGAAATAGTGATCGCTCTTATCGGAGACGAAGCGACAGTAAAGACTTTTTACCGCGAAAACGGTCGAATAAGGCTTCAGCCTCAGAACAAAACCATGAAGCCAATAATCGTCGACGAGGTCACGATCCTCGGTAAGGTGATCTCTTGCGTAAGATATTACGAGTAACTTACAACGCTTAAGGGCGGGGTGAAACCCCGCCTTTTTCTTTTGCGGAATAATAACGCGCAGTTTCGCCGAAAATACTATTCGATCGAATCTATCGGAGGTGGCGGAGTTGTACCACGGCACTTTCTGGGACACGGCAGCGTTTCACAACGGGACCGAACGGGATCTGTACGGCTACCTCGGCGCTCATCCGGTAACAACGGACGAGGGCTTTTCATGCGTATTCAGGGTGTGGGCTCCTAACGCTTCGCAGGTATCGCTCATTTGTGAAAAGACGGGTTGGGATAAACCTCAACAGATGAAGATTTTTGAGGACTCCGGAGTCTGGGAAACGGAACTGTTTTCATCCTCGTCTTTTTCGGGTGTTCTTTATAAGTTCATTATCTGCGGAAATGATGGCGTGACGCGCGAAAAAAACGACCCTTTTGCTTTCGGTACGGAGTTTGGAGGAGGACGCGCTTCGATTATAGCGGAACCGCACTTTGCATGGGATGACAAAGGGTATTTGGAATATCGCAGTTCCTTGACCGAACGCTCGAAACGGACCGGAAGATTTTATCCCGCGCCGCTCAATATTTATGAGGTACATCTTGGATCATTCATCACCGAAAACGGTGAATCGACGCGTGACGGAAAACATTATTCACACTACAAAACTATTGCTCCGGCACTTGCCGGACACGTAAAGCGCTGCGGTTTCACACACGTGGAACTGTTACCGGTAATGGAGCATCCTTTCGACGGATCCTGGGGATACCAGATAACGGGTTATTACAGTCCTACGTCCCGGTTCGGCAAACCGGAGGATTTTGCATATTTCATAAACTTTCTCCATCGGACGGGTATCGGCGTAATACTCGATTGGGTACCGGCACATTTCCCGAAAGACGGGCCCGGTCTTTCTAAATTCGACGGTACGCCCCTCTTCGAATACGGGGAACCCGGAATGATGGAGAATAAAGGTTGGGGAACGCTTTGTTTCGACGTCGGAAAACCGGAAGTAAGGTCTTTTTTGATCTCAAACGCGCTATTCTGGTTCAGGGAATATCACGTTGACGGGTTGCGGGCAGACGCCGTCGCATCAATGCTTTATCTTGACTACGATAAGGAACCCGGAGAGTGGATCCCGGGGAAGTACGGCGATAACAGAAACGCAGAAGCAGCCGATTTCTTCAGAGAGTTGAATACGGCGGTCTTTTCAGAATTCCCGGACGCCTTAATGATAGCAGAGGAATCTACAGCGTGGCAAGGGGTTACTCATCCTGCCGACCGTGGAGGCCTCGGATTCAATTTCAAGTGGAATATGGGCTGGGCGAACGATATGTTCGACTACGTATCGGCCGATCCACTGTATCGTTCCGGCATCCATTCAAAACTGACTTTTCCGCTTTTTTACGCTTTTTCCGAAAACTTCATTCTTCCCGTATCTCACGACGAGGTCGTTCACGGTAAAAAATCCCTGATCGACAAAATGTGGGGTTCTTACGACGAGAAATTTTCTATGATGCGGGCTTTCTTGCTTTTTATGATGACTTTTCCCGGAAAAAAACTCTTGTTTATGGGTTGCGAATACGCGCAATTCAGAGAGTGGGATTACGAAAATCAACTCGAATGGTTTATGAAAGACTTTACGCGTCACGGTCAAATGGAATCTTTCGTTTGCGATCTTAACGAGGTTTATATTTCCGAACCGTCCCTTTGGGAGATCGATTTTGAATGGGACGGATTTGAGTGGATAGATACGAACGACCAATTAAATAATACGTTATCTTATGCGAGAAAATCCATCGCAAAAGACTCAGTCGTCGCGGTATTCAATTTTTCCGCGACATGGCAACGGCCCTATGTTTTTTCACCGAATTGCGACGGTGAGTACCGGGTTATAATTTCGACCGACGATCTGCGCTACGGAGGAACGGGCGGCGTACCAAGCGGATCTGTCTTTTCCTGCGTTGAAAAGCTTTCGCTGAATATGGCGCCGCTTTCAGCAGCGCTTTTAAAAAGAAAAACGCAAAACGGAGCGATCATAGTTCGTGAGGTGAATTGAATGTACAAAAAGCAGGAAACGGTAGCGCTTGTACTTGCAGGAGGGGGCGGAACACGGCTGCGTTCCTTGACGAAAGAAACTGCAAAGCCCGCGGTTACTTTCGGCGGTAAATATAAGATTATTGATTTTACGCTTTCAAACTGCAAAAATTCCGGGGTCGAAACGGTCGGCGTTTTGACCCAGTATAAGCCTTCGGAACTGTCGGAACACATAGGGGTGGGAGAAGTCTGGGATTTTAACAAAAAAAAAGGCGGGATATTCATTCTTCCGCCGTATTTTGACCGAAACGGGGGAAGCTGGTATTCAGGTACCGCCGACGCCGTTTACCGCAATACGGATTTTATAAAGCGCTATGGGGCGAAAAACGTTTTGATCCTGTCGGGAGATCACGTTTACAAGATGGATTACGGCAGAATGATCGAAGAACACGAGAGACGTGAGGCGGATCTGACCGTCGCCGTATTTCGTGTCCCGTTCACCGAAGCGAAAAGATACGGGATAATGACGCTCGACGGCGATCTGTTCGTTACGGGGTTCGATGAAAAGCCCGAAGAACCAGTCTCAGACGTTGCATCAATGGGAGTTTACGTGTTCAGATCCGACGTTTTGTTCGATCTGTTGTCTTCAGACGCCGACGATCCCTTATCGGAACACGATTTCGGAAAAAACGTTATTCCTTCTCTTTTATCAAAGGGCGGCAGGATACTCGCATATCCTTTCTTCGGTTATTGGAGAGACGTAGGAACCGTTCAGTCACTTTGGGAGGCGAATATGGATCTGCTGGGTGACGCACCGCCGTTTGATCCGTACGACTTGAGGTGGACTGTCGCTACAGGCGGCGAACCTCTTCCTCCTTCAAGGGTCGGGACGGACGCTGACGTCAGAAATTCACTTCTGTCGGACGGAGCTTTTATCTGCGGCGTACTTGAAGATTCTGTCGTTTCCCCGGGCGTCACAGTTGAAAACGGCGCGGTAGTCCGGTGTTCGGTCCTAATGGACAACGTAAAAGTTAACAGAGGCGCGCGTGTCATTTACTCAGTTGTCGGCAGAAATACCGTTGTCGGCGAAGGAGCGAGGATCGGGTCGGACACCATCGATCCGGAAACGGGTAAAAATTCGATCCTTTTGGTAGAAGACGGGAGTGAAATAGCATCCGGCGCGGTAATACGCGCGGTTTCAGAGGCCGCAGCAATATGATAAAAGTATTATTCGTTACTTCCGAGGCGTACCCGTTCGCGAGTACCGGAGGTCTCGGAGAGGTTTCCGGTTCTTTGCCTCGCGCGATCAACGTGACCGGACGAGCCGAAGTTTCTGTCGTTTTACCGATGTACCTTTCCGTCAAACAAAAGTATTATGCGGATACCGAACTCGTATACGAGGGTGAAGTTGCCCTCTCGTGGAGAAAACAGTATATCGGCGTCAGAAAAACGGATCTCGGGAACGTAAAGTACTATTTCATAGACAATGAATATTATTTCGGCAGGGAGATGATATACGGTAATTACGACGACGGGGAACGGTTTGCATATTTTGGCAGAGCGGTTTGTTCCATGATTGCTGCAGGAGTCGTTACTCCTGATATCGTTCACGCAAACGACTGGCAAAGCGCGCTTTCGGTCGTTTATCTTAAAACTCAATATCCTGCTTTTTCAGACAAATGCATTTTTACAATCCATAATATTGCATATCAGGGGAAATACGATCTGAGGATCGCCTCAGACGTGTTCGGACTGTCAAAAGAAGAGGCTGAAATATTGACGCTTGACGGTGATCTGAACCTGATCAAGGGGGCGATCATTCTTTCAGACGCCGTAACTACAGTCAGTCCCGGGTATGCGTTCGAACTTTCAGACGGTTTTTATGCTTTCGGTCTTGAAGGAACGTTGCGGGAAAGAAAGGACGGAATACTAGGAATTATTAACGGGCTGGACGGATCGTACGACCCTGCAACAGACCGAACTCTTCCGTGTAAGTATTCTTCTTCGGATCTATCGGGGAAAGAAATATGCCGTGAAAAACTGTGCAGAGAGTTTTGTGTTGATAACTTGAAAGACAGACCGATCGTTTCTATGGTCACCAGACTTTCCGAGCAAAAGGGGTTAGAGCTCGTTGTTCGCGTGGCCGAGGAGTTGGTAAGAGAACTTGGCGTTATTTTAATCGTTCTCGGGACGGGACGGCGTGAATACGAAGCTTTTTTTCGTTCTGTTTCCGAGATGATGAGGGGCAGCGTCGGATATATAGACCGTTTTGACAATTCACTTTCACGCCTCGTTTATTCCGGATCCGATATGTTTCTGATGCCTTCTTTGTACGAACCGTGCGGGATATCTCAACTTACGGCGTTGAAATACGGTACGCCGCCGATAGTCAGAGAGACGGGCGGACTTAAAGATACGGTAGTACCGTACAATGAATATACCGACGAAGGAACGGGTTTTTCTTTTCGTAATTATGACGCTTATGAAATGAAAGACACGATCGGATATGCGGTATCGGTTTATAAGAATAAAAACAGATGGAACGGAATTATAAAAAGGGCGATGAGCGCTGACTTCGGTTGGAAAAACTCGGCAGATGAGTACGTTAAGGTATATGAAAAAGTGATGAGGTAATATAAGTGGCATATTATGAGATCACCCGGGATGAGTTATCGTCCGAATTTGAAAAAAGGTTCGGTCTAACGCTGCCTGAAGGAAACGCTGAACAGCTTTACTTCACTATATCGGGACTAATCGTGAACCGGCTTGGTGAGGAGTTGAAAAAGACTGCGGAAGAAAAGTTCAACGTCAAGAGGGTTTATTACCTTTCAATGGAGTTTCTTGTAGGAAAAAATCTTAAATATGCAGCCTCAGCAGCAGGACTGATAAATAATATAAAGGAACTCCTTGTTAGTTCCGGTTCGAAGATCTCTTTTGAACAGATAGCAGAAGTTGAGAATGATCCCGGACTGGGGAACGGGGGCTTGGGAAGGCTTGCAGCATGTTATATGAATTCTCTTTCTTCACTCGGTTATCCGGCGATGGGACATTCGATCCTCTACAAGAACGGGTTTTTTACCCAAACGGTCATTGACGGAGAGCAGATTGAAAAACCGGACGAATGGCTGAATACCGGGACGGTCTGGCTCATTCCACGTGAGGAAGAAGCGGTTGAAGTCTCAATGGGCGGTAAAATTAGAGAATTGTGGGGGACAGACCGTTTGTGTGTCGTCACCGAAGGAGATGAAAGATTCCGCGCCGTTCCGTACGACCTTCCCGTTCCGGGGTTCGGATCAAATACCGTTAATAATATCAGACTATGGAAAGCAGAGAAAATCGAATCTGAAACATCGACCCTCGCACCGAGGACCGACGAGTGGTGCGGAGGGGAGATCTCGTCGTCTCTATATCCGTCGGACGACAGGAACGAAGGAAAGCTGTTACGTCTTTCACAACAGTATTTTCTCGTAAGTGCGGCTATAGCAGATATTGTGAACAGCCACAAACGCAATTACGGGTCACTCGACCGATTTTCCGAACTTACTGCTATCCATATAAACGACACACATCCCGCTCTCGCGATACCCGAACTTATGAGAGTGCTGATGGATGAAAACGGTTATTCTTGGGACGACGCCCGGGGGTTAGTAACTTCCGTTTTTTCTTATACGAACCATACGGTCATGCCTGAAGCGCTTGAATCGTGGAACGCCGATCTTTTAAGGCTTCGTCTGCCGCGTATCTATGCGATAATTAAAGAATTAAACGAAAGGACCTGTCGTACGCTATGGGAAATATATCCGGGTGATTTCGGACGCATTTCGCGTATGTCGCCCGTATCTTATTCACGCATAAAAATGGCTGAATTGTGCGTTTCTTCAGCGCATACCGTCAACGGAGTATCGAGAGTTCATTCCGACATCCTTAAAACGACGGTTTTCAAAGATTACGCGGAATATGATCCCGGAAAGTTTTTATCGGTTACAAACGGAGTCTCGCATATCAGGTGGCTCGTTCTCTGTAACCCCGGGCTAACGGCTCTGATAACTGAAGGTATAGGCAATAATTTTATTAAAGAACCGGATGCATTGAGGGACCTTCTTAAGTTCAAAAACGACGTAACGTTCCTTGAATCCCTTGCGCGCGTTAAAAAAGAAAACGTGAAGTCGTTTTTAGAAAAATGCGCGACTCACGGAGAACGGAAACCGGACCCCTGCTGCGTTCTGGACGTCCAGATAAAGCGCTTTCACGAGTATAAAAGGCAGTTGATGAACGTGTTGAAGATATTATATCTTTACGTTCGAATGAAAGACGGATGCTTTACGGATCTTCCGCCCGTTACGTTCGTTTTCGGCGGAAAGGCGGCTCCCGGGTATAAGACTGCGAAAACGGTTTTGAAACTGATATGGAATATAGGAGAACTAATTTGCTCTGATTTGTCTGTACGAGAAAGGATAAAAGTCGTTTTTGCGGAAGACTACGGAGTTTCATCCGCGGAGATTATCATACCGGCTGTTCATATCGGGGAACAGATCTCACTTGCCGGAAAGGAGGCGTCCGGGACTGGATGTATGAAAATGATGATGAACGGCGCGCTTTTACTCGGTACGCCGGACGGAGCTAATCTCGAAATAAGAGATGCAGTCGGAGATGAGAACGCGTATATATTCGGCCTTGATCCTTCCGAGGTTGAGAGAACGTCACGGGAAGGATATCGTCCGATGAAATATTATATGCAGAACGAAAGAATTCGAGCAGCCGTAGACGCGCTTGACCTGATCCCGGACTATTCGGTTGCAGAGGATATAAAGCGATATCTTCTTTTTTCGGGCGACAGACCGGACCCGTATATGTGTCTTTCCGATCTTGACACTTACCTTAACGTGTGGGAAAGAGCCGTGAAAGACGCATTTGACCCTATCTCTTATTCAGAAAAAGCGCTCGTGAATATTGCTCAAAGCGGTCATTTCTCATCTGATCGGGCAGTTAAGGAATATGCGGAGAAGATATGGGGAATCAAAACGGTCAATTGACTTATTTCGAATTAAAAAAAGTCTGGGAAAACGGCTCGTACCGCGACGTTTCACTTTTCGGCTCGTTTTCAGCCGATGAGGAAGTCGTCTTTATTCTTTACGCTCCGCATCGGGATTCTGTATCAGAATGCGGTCTTGCCGTAACTCCGGACGGCGAATGCGAAACGATATTTTTCAGCGCTGAATTCTTCGGGACAGACAGATCAAGAGACATGTTCAGGACCACTCTGAAAATGACTGAACTTACAAAAAAGATAGGTAAAAAAACAGGTTTGTTCTTTTACCGTTGGGAGATATCTTGCAGCTCCGGGACGCGCTTTTTCGGAGGAGAGATGCCAAAAAAACTGATGGAGTACTCGTCGCCGGAAGATGCGCGCCGTCAACTGCTTGTGTATTCGCAGTTTCCCGACTCAAACCCGTACCTTCTCGGCGGTATAGTTTATCAGATATTTCCGGATCGTTTTCGTAGAAGCGGGAGGTGCGGATTCAAGAAAGGCTCTGTTTGCAAAAAATGGGAAGACACGCCGTCGTTTCCCTTATACCCGGGAGCGTTCCATCCGAACGACGACTTCTTCGGCGGCGATCTTTACGGGGTTGAAGAAAAACTTGATTATCTGTCTTCGCTCGGAGTCACCGCGATTTACATGAATCCCGTTTTCGAAAGCGCTTCAAACCACCGTTACGATACTGGCGATATGCTGAAAGTCGACCGATCTCTCGGTGGCGACGACGCGCTTCGTTCCCTTATCGAATCTGCCAAAGAAAAGGGAATAGCCGTCATCCTCGACGGAGTATTTAATCACGTGGGTTCGGACAGCGTTTATTTCAATAAAAACGGTCGATACGGCAAAGGCGGCGCTTTCAACTCTAAGGAGAGCGAATACTATCCTTGGTTTGTTTTTGAAGAGTACCCGCAAAAGTATTTGTCTTGGTGGGGAATCGACGTGCTTCCGAAAGTGAATTGTAATGATGAAACTTACAGAACGTTTATTAAAGATAAGTTTCTGAATAAATGGAACGGTTTCGGAGTGGCAGGATGGCGTATCGACGTTGCGGACGAATTGTCGGATTCGTTTCTTGCTTTTTTGAGGGAAAACGTTAAAAAAAACGACGCGGACGCCGTTCTCATCGGCGAGGTTTGGGAGGACGCCTCAAATAAGATCAGTTACGGAAAAAGGCGTGAGTTCCTTTACGGAGACGAACTGGACGGCGTTCTGAATTATCCTCTGCGCGAAGCGCTCATCGCTTATCTGTTATACGGTGATACGGAACGTTTGAGAGACGCGACGGAGGGCCTTTACCGCCGGTATCCAAAAAGGGCGTCCGATCTTTCGTTCAATCTCCTCGGATCGCATGATACCGTTCGTATCCTAACTGCGCTCGGAGGCGAGCCGGGAAAAGAAAAAACGAACGATGAAAAGTCCCGTATGCGTCTTACCCCCGAAGAAAGAGAACTTGCGAAAAAAAGACTGAAGGCGGCATTTTCGACCGTTTGCGCTCTTCCCGGAGTACCCGTGATCTATTACGGCGATGAGGCTGGTTGCGAGGGATACGGAGACCCGTTTTGCCGCGGTACTTATCCGTGGGGAAAAGAAGACTATGATCTAATCTGGTTTTTCAGGAAGGAGGGCGAGGAAAGAAGAAAAGAGCCCCTCCTTGAAAAGGGACTCTTTGAAATAGTATATCTTGACTCCGACGTTTTTTGTTTTTTGCGCATGCCTGAGAAAAACGGAGAATACGCGCTTTTAACGGTATTAAACAGAAGTGATAAAAAGAGAGAGATCTCTTTTGGAGAAGAATCTTTCACGGTCGGACCCGTCAGCGTTATTAAAAAGAGGATCGCGGTGTCTGACGGATTGCGAATGATCGATGGTCACGGGTAAACTTCCCGGTGACTTTCCCGTTCCGCTTTTTCCGCCTCGTCTAGGGCGCGTCTGAACTGTGTCTCGTAAAGATCAGTATAGACTCCGCCCCGTCCGACAAGTTCCGAATGCGTTCCGCGCTCTGTGATCACTCCGTCTTTAAGCACGATTATCTCGTCGGCGGCAAGCACTGTCGAAAGGCGGTGCGCTATGAGGATACTCGTTCGAGAAGCGATGATCGGTTCTATAGCGTCCTGGATCCTGCTCTCTGAGATCGAATCAAGAGATGAAGTCGCCTCGTCGAAGATCAAAAGAGCGGGGTCTTTCAGAAGAACTCTTGCGATCGAGACACGCTGCTTTTCGCCACCTGAGAGCTTCAGGCCTCTGTTTCCGACTACCGTATCTAGTCCGTCGTCGCATTTTTCAATGAAATCGAGAATATTAGCTTTTCTGCATGCTTCGATAAGTTCTTCTTCGGTTGCGTCGGGCTTTGCGTACAGAAGGTTGTCCCTGATCGTTCCGTTGAACAAGTACGTTTCCTGACTGACGATACCTACGTTAGCGCGAAGAAATTCAAGATCGAGTTTCTTTACGTTGATCCCTCCGAAATCCACTTCACCGCCGGTAACGTCGTACAGACGCGGTATAAGGGATATCAGAGTCGATTTTCCGGAACCTGACGGCCCGACGATAGCGATGCTTCTGCCGCTCATGAGGTCGAAACTGACGTCCGTCAGAATCTCTCTTTCCTCATTGTACGAAAAACGTACGTTTTTGAAACTTACGCTTCCGTCCGTAGATCGGGGAGTGATAGCGTCCGGCGCGTTCTCGACTTCGACCGGCATATCGTAATACTCGAATATCCTCGTGAACAGAGCCATTGAGCGGATCCATTCGACCTGTATGTTCAGAAGAGAATTGACGGGTCCGTACATCCTTCCGAGCAGAGCAACGAGAACGGTGATATCGCCTACCGTAAGAGACGGATCGTATTTCATCATGATTATCCCGCCGACAAGATACAGGAGCATCGGTCCGACGCTCGAAATAGTTTCGATTATAACCATGAACCATCTGCCGGCCATTCGTTCCTTGATGTTCAGCTTTATCATTCTGTGGCCGGCGCTGCGGTATCTTTCGTATTCGTATTTTTCCCGCCCGAAAAGTTTTACAAGGAGCTGTCCGCTGACGGACATCGTTTCATTGAGGATCCCGTTGATCTCGTCGTTGCATTCCTGCGCTTCGCGCGTCAGTTTCCATCTGGTTCTGCCCGCCCACCGTGTCGGAATGGTAAAGAGAGGGACGATCACGATACCGACGATTGCCAGTATCCAGTTTTGCCTGAACATTATCACGACTGCAGCAACAAGCGTCACAACGTTAGATAGTATAGATGAAAACGTATTCGATATTACGGATTCCACGCCCGAAATATCGCCGGTCATCCTCGTTATTATATCACCCTGATTGTTGGACGTGAAGAACCTCTGAGACATTTTCTGAAGATGAGCGAACATCTTATTCCGCATATCGTATGAGATATGCTGCGATATCCAGTGGTTCAGATAACTCTCGCCGACTTTGATAAGGTTCGAGCCGAGGCTGACTGCGAGGGATGCGGATATTAGGATCACAAGGATCCTCAGATTTTTGCCTAGCAGACCGTCGTCGACTATTTTTCCCGTCAGAACGGACGGCAAAAGACCGAGCACGGATGATATGAGAATACACCCGAGCACGACGGCAAGCTGAGCTTTATAGGGCGAAAGATATGAAAAGATCCGTTTGAGAAGTTTCCACGTCACCCGCGGTCTGTTCTTCTTTTCTTCCTCGGTGAGCGGGCCCCTTCCCATAAAACCTCTGGGGGGAGGTGGCGGCATTTTAACGTCCTCCGATCGTTATACTAATAGAATCATATCAGTCAATTGTGAGAATCTTGTGAAATCGGGATAAAAATCATTCTCCGAAAAGGGGCGTGGAAAAATATCTTTCCGCAGTGTCCGGAAGAACCGTCACGACAGTTTTTCCGGTGCCGAGTTTTTCCGCAAGTTTGATCGCCGCTGCGACGTTCGTCCCGCTTGAGATCCCGCACATGATTCCTTCCTCTCGTGCAAGCCTCTTTGACGTTTCGATCGCGTCGGTGTCGGTTACTACGTGGATCTCATCGTAGATATCACGGTTCAGAATATCGGGAATTATCCCGTCCCCTATACCCATCTGTATGTGAGTGCCGATCGTTCCTCCCGCGAGTATTGCGGCGTTCTCCGGTTCGACAGCCCATATCTCGATTTCGGGGTTCTTTTCTTTGAGGACTTCTCCAATACCCGAGATCGTTCCGCCGGTCCCTATACCGCTGCAAAAACCGTGAATCGGTCCTTCAACGTCTGCGAGGATCTCGAGAGCGGTATGTTTGATATGCGCGGCTTTATTGTCGGGATTGGAAAACTGCTGAGGAACGAACACGTGGGGATCCTTTTCCTTCATTCTCATAGCAGTGGCGAGGCATTCCTCAATACATTTGCCGATATCTCCGGCGTCGTGGATAAGCTTGACCTCCGCTCCGTAGTGGCGGACAAGTTTCGTTCTCTCCGCGCTGACGGAATCTGGCATGATGATGATTGTTCTGTAGCCTTTGACGGCTCCAACGAGGGCGAGACCGATACCCTGATTGCCGCTCGTCGGTTCGACAATTATCGAATCGCGGTCGAGAAATCCCTTTTTCTCCGCTTCTTCGATCATATTAAAAGCAGTGCGAGTCTTGATCGATCCGCCGACGTTAAGTCCTTCAAATTTTACCAGTATCTCGGCTCCTCCTTCGGGAGCCATTTTGTTCAGTCTTATAAGCGGCGTATTTCCGAGCGCTTCAAGAATATTACCGTATACCATACTTTACCTCTCAGTCAAGAACAAATTCCAAAACGACCGGGTTATGGTCGCTGTTTATAAATCCGAGATCTTTTGTTTCATAACTTGATACTTTGACGTTTTCCGAGACAATGAAACCGTCTATCAGATAATACTGAAAACTTTCGGGATCTGCGCCTACAAGCGGCTGATCGAGACTTCTGCATGACGGAACTCTTTCGTCCATCAGGAATTGCCATCCGTCGTCGAACGAAGAAACGTCGATTATACCGGGCGCCCATTTTCCTTCCTGCGCTTTGAAAGGCTCGGGGTCTTCGGAAGAAAAGATCTGATTGAAGTCGCCTCCGGCTATCACGTAGTTTCCTTTGCCGGATTCTTCTTCAAGGAATCCTTTGAGAGCGGCGGTTTGAAGGACTTTGCCTCCACCGTCATCGTATGCTTCGAGATGCAGGTTTACCAGTACGAGTTCATTCTCGCTACCCTCGACCGGGAACCTGTTGACTTCAAGACATCTCTTGAAATTGATCATGCTGACAGGCCATTTGAACGGAATGGGAAGCTGGATCCTCTCTGCGCTTTCGATCTTGTATTCGGAAAGAGTCATGATTCCGGAGGAGATCTTTCCCATCGGCGGGATCGGATAGGGAAGATACGCCACTTTGAAATTCAAAGCGTGTGTCGATGAGTACGAGTCGAATGCATCGCGCAGCGACGCTGTTTCGTTTATCCTGTGAGAACGGTCGGAACTGTCGTCTGTCTCCTGCAGAAGAATTATCGAAGGCTTTTCAGATTTGATGAAAGAGATCACGGCGTCGAGGTTTTCCTCGGTTCTTTCCTTTGATGATGAAAAGACCGATTTCCCGCCGTCCATGAAGAAATCGGCGTTATCGCCGAGCGCGCAGTATCCTACGTTCCACGAAACTATCTTGATGGTCTCGCCTTTTTGTATTTCTTTGTCAGCGTTCCCGTCGACCGTTATCGACTCTCTTTCGGCGGGTTTGTATTCCGTAACGCTGAGAAACACCAAGAGCCCTGCGAAAAGAAGGATCGCGATCATAATAAAGACCAGAATCGCTTTTAAGATTTTGAAGAACGGATTTTTCTTTTTCTTCTCGTTGCTCATTTAGGTCTCTCCTTTGGATTTCTTGGCAGGTGACTTTTGAACTATAAAGGTAAAGAGAAAGATCGCGAATAACGCGCCGAGCGCTTCACCTGCAGGGAGCGCAGAGGCAAGACCCGTATCTCCGAAGAGACGATCAAGCAGGAACATCAACGGAATATAAAAGACGAGCTCGCGTACCGCTGCGTGTAAAAGCGTTTCTTTTCCTTTGCCCATAGCCTGCATACAGAAGGAAGTGTGATAATTGATAAACTGGAACGGAGATGCGATACATCTGATCCTGAGATATAACGTCGCGAGAGAGACGGTCAGCGCCGCCGTTTCGGCATCTCCGGCGGACGTGCTCAGAAATACTCCGCAGACGGTTTTTGCGAATATCTCGAGAGCGAGTATGCAAACTGCAGACACGGTAAGTCCGAATAATCTTGCCGTTCTGATGGTGTCGTTCATCCTCTTCCTGTTTCCGGAAGCGTAATTGTACGCGACTATCGGGAGCATGCCCTGGCACAGTCCGATGTTTACGGCATTCGGTATTCTTTCGACTTTCATAACGATTCCCATCCCCGCGAGAACCAGGTCGTTATGCGCGGAGGAAAGGATATTCACACAAATACTCGCAACGTCGAAAAGAGCGGTAAGAATCGCCGATGGGATACCGACGGAAAAGAGTTGTTTTAAGTTTCCTTTTCCTATTTTTTTCGCCAGACGCGGATCGAACGACAGAGGAGCGGTTTGTGAAGCCGAAACGTATGCGAACAGAAGATAGATCAGCCCGACCGTATTGGAGATAAGCGTTGCGACAGCAGCTCCGACGACCTCGTTTCCCGGCGGAAAGATAACGAACATGAAAAGAGGATCGAGAGCGATATTCAGAATTCCTCCAAGACTCAACCCGAATGAAGCTCGCGAGGAATAGCCCGTATTTCTCAAAAGATGGGCGAGCGTAAGTGATAGCAGCGTCGGAAGTGAACCGAGTACGATAACGAAAAACGTATATCTTTCCGCGTAACCGACGGTCGCGTCCGAGGCTCCGAGGAATCTGAGAACCGGATCGGAGAAAAAGCCAATAAAAAGGGAATACAGAATAGCCGTTGCGATGGCGCCGTAACAACTGAACGCGCTCGTTGACCTTGCGGAATCCGTTTCTCCTCTTCCGAGCAGACGCGAAACGAGACTTCCTCCTCCTATGCCGAACAGATTTGAAAAAGCGACGTTCAGCATCATGAGCGTTAACGCGACAGTCGTCGCAGCCATCATATACGAGTTCCCGGTCCTGCCGATGAAGAATGCGTCGACCATGTTGTATATGAGGTTGATGAGCTGACTGATAACCGTCGGTATCGCCATTTTGGCAAGCGCTTTGGGGACCGGAAGAGACTCGAATATTTCTTTCTTTGAGATATTTGCCATAGTTCAGCCTTCACCGGGCGATCTTAAAGCCCGTAAATTTCGCTGTATTTTTCAGTGAGGTAATCTGCGTATACCGCAGGATCGAATTCTCCTCCGGTTATGCGCCTGATCAATTCGTCGGGGGTATAGAGTTTCCCGAACTGCCAAATATTCTTTCTGTTCCATTCGTTGATCGGGGCGAGATTTCCGGAAAGAATACATTTCTCGACGTCTATCTCTTTTTTCATTTCGCGGAAGAACTGCGCTCCGTAGGCGTTTCCGAGCGCATACGAAGGGAAGTATCCGATCATTCCTCCCGACCAGTGAGTATCCTGCAGAACGCCGACTTTATCGTTCGGAACTTCCACACCGAGATATTCGCGATAAAGTCTGTTCCATTCCTGCGGAAGATCCCTTACGGTCAGTTCTCCGTGCATAAGACGTTTTTCAAGTTCATACCTGATCATGATATGGAAACAATACGTCACTTCGTCCGATTCGGTACGGATAAGAGACGGTTCGACACGGTTTACGGCGCGATAAAGGTCTTCTGCGCTGTAACCTTTCATCTGTTCCGGAAATATCTCACGGACCTTAGGAAAAACGAGAGAACAGAAAGCGCGGCTCCGTCCGATTATATTTTCGTAGAATCTGCTTTGACTTTCGTGTATGCTCATTGCGGTCCCGCCGTCAAGAGCAGTGAAGACGAATCGGTCGTCGCATCCGGTTTCGTAAAGCGCGTGACCACCCTCATGGATAACGCTGTACATGGAAGAAGCGAAATCGTCTTCGTAATAATGCGTGGTGATACGTTCGTCGAGATGCGAGCCGAGACTTATCGTAAACGGATGTTCCGTCGTCGAGAGCGCAACGTGTTCCGGATCAAGACCGATGATATCCATCAGATAACGGGACAGTTTTTCCTGATCGGACGCTGCGAAAAAGCCTTTCCTAATCGCGTCGCTTTGTTGAGGAACTTTTGATATAGCGCGCAGAAGCGGAGAGATCCTCTCGCGTAAAGTATCAAAGAAATCGTCAAGTTTTCGGGAATTCAGACCTTCTTCATATTCATGAAGACAGAAATCGTACGGATCGGAGTCGGGTTCCACGTTAGAAGCGATCTCTTTGGTCATATCGAATATTTTTTCGAGTTCGGGAGAGAAAAGAGCATAATCCGAGGATTCCTTGGCTCTGTGCCAGACGTCGTCGGCGCGCACGACCTGAGCTCTGTAAGCAACGTACAGGTCGCGTGGGATCTTTGCTATTTTTTTGGAATCTTTTTGTAAGAGATAAACTATCCTCGCCTCTTCAGCAGTCAGTTCTTCACGGACTGATTCGAGAAAAAAAAGCGTTTCGGCGACTTCGGCTGACGTTGAGATCGCGTAAAGTTCGCCCGACAGGATCGCCATCGTTTCACCGCGTGTCGAAGCGGAGCCCCGCGGCGCGGAAGTCGCGCCGTCGAAATTCAGAAGTTCTAGCGCGTGCAAATATGCAGCGGCCTTTTTTTGATAAGAGACGAGCTTTTCTCTTGCGGTATTAACGTCCATTTTGTCCTCCGGATCTGTATCGTATCACTTGAATCTGACATTCGGTTCGTAATGCTCGAATATAACAACGTCGTGGTTTTCTTCGCTTTTCGGGTCGTGAGAAGTCCATGCGATCGGAACTGCACCGAGGGCAAGACATAGTCTGACCGAGAGCGGTTTTTTACCGATCTTGTAAGCAATGAATTCCGGACGGGCAAAAAAATTGAAGAGTAATCTTCCGAGAAGCGTCCCGGTGATCTTATCCTTAAAAGAATCGCCGTAATGTTTAGGCGGCTGTGAAAGAAAGCCCCTGAATACTTGTTTAGCGTTTTTCTTGAACCACCTGACTATAAACGGGTCGAAACTTTCGATACAGTACTCTCCTTCGTACCCATTCAAAAGATCATACGTTTTTTTGCACAGTTCGGCTCTTTTGCCGCACGTTTTAAGTTCGACGATCAGAGGTTCTCTCCCTGCGACCGTTTCAAGAACTTCAGAGAAGAGCGGTATCCGCTGATCGGTTTTTTTGAGTGACAGTTCATGCAGTTCATTGTACGAAAGTTCGTCGACGCGCGAGTTGACCCCGCACATACGGTTCAGCGTATCGTCGTGGAATACTACGACCTGACCGTCTCGTGAAAGCTGAACGTCGAGTTCCATACCGTATCCTGATTCGCAAGCGCGGCTGAAAGCGGCGAGTGAGTTTTCAGGAACGGTCTGGTCGGCGCTGAAGAGTCCGCGATGCGCGATATTCCTGCCGTAAAACGGTCTGACTTTTTCTTCTTTCGGACGGCGCGGAGCGATGAGAAAAACCAAAAGAGGAAAATGAAGCGCAGAAACGATTATTGCGATCAATATCCAAATCATAGTCAGTTCCTATTAATCTCCTTCAAGTGCTTCGATCCCGTGCGAGTTTGCGACCTTTTTTGCTTTAATGTTTTTGACGAGTAAGGTGAAAACGATGAAACTGACGAGGAACAAAATCGCGGCATAGATCGGAAGAGTGTTCCATGCGGTAGTTATCCTGAATACCAGGCCGAGCAGTACGGGAGTGATAGTCTGCGCCGACATGCTTGCAGCATAATAATATCCGGTGAATTTCCCGATTTTTTTGTTTGAACACAGTTCAACGACCATCGGGAAAGAGCAGTTATGTACGAGCGCCATACCGAAGCCTTTGATCGCCCACACGGCGAACAACAGAGCCGGGAATGAGAATTCACCGTGCTCTCCGACTGCTTTCCCTGTCGGAGTAACGAAACACATCACTGCCATAGCCGCGACCGTGATGATCAAACCTCCGGATATTGTCCACTTTCGTCCGATCTTGTCGGCGATCGTTCCTGCGATCACGAAGCCGAGAACGCTGGCGACACCGCCGACGATAGTGAGGATCATGGTAGCCGATGATGCGGAATTAAGGTAATAAATGACATAGTTGCCTATATACGTGCCTATTGCATTGTCAGCCATGAACCAGAGGAACTCCGCTCCGAGAATGGCGAGAAGCATCTTCTTGTTAGCTTTTGCCATCGGAGCGTCGTCGTTGACCGGGTTCTCGATCGCCGCCATCTGCTCGCCGAGTTCCATATCGTCCTTGAGTTCTTCGGCAAGTTTGTTTTCTTTGACAGTGAAGAACAGAACGAACGCCGAGATAACCATCAGAACGGAAGCGATTATAAACGGTATTTCAATGATCCAGAGTTTCCTGTCTGCGTCGGGAACGTTGATATAATCCGAGAGTTTAAGGAATATTCCGAGGACCGTCGCCATAGCTCCGCCGAAATATCCCATAACGTTTATGATACCGTTGGCTTTTGCGCGGAGTGGCTTCGGCGTGATATCCGGCATCAGGGCGACCGCGGGGTTGCGGTACATCATCATAAAGATCAGGACTATTATCATTATCGCGATCATTCCGGCTACGTTGTTCGCGTGGAAGAATAGCGGAATGAACGGGAATGCGATCGCTGAAACGAGCGTTCCGACCAGAATGAAAGGCATGCGTTTTCCGATGGGAGTTATCGCTTTGTCGGAGAGGTTTCCGAATATCGGAAGAAGGATCAGAGCGGCAAGATTGTCGCATGCCATTATGATACCGACGATCCACTGTACGTTAAGTATTTTTCCGGGGTCTGCGAGTTTAAGTTCTGCGGATGAGAGGTCGTACATCCTGCGCGCGAAAATGTCGGTCAGGAATGTCGGGCACCAGGAGTCGTAGACCTGCCATAAAAGAAGTATCCCGAAAAAAGCGAAGCCTATGAGAAACGTCCTTTTGAGGTTGAGTTTGAGTTTACGCTGAGATTCCATTTGTTTGCTCCTTTCCCGGTTTAATAATAATCCACTCGTTTGCTGTTATCGAAGATCGGAGGATATAAGTTTTCTTCGGGATCGATCCCCGCAAGACGGCAAACTTCGTCGTGAGCGCGTTTTGTTATATCGTTCTCTCTTTCATAAGTCGGTATGTTTTCGTCAATGAAGATCGGTTCTCCGATATGAAGATCGAGCAGCGCGATCTGACGGAATATCTTTTTTCTGATGAATCCGGGTTCACGGTATGAGAAGGCGAGCGGCAATATCGGTTTTTCCGTCTTAACTGCCAGCGAACCTGCGCCGCCTTTGAACGGTCTGATGGGTTTATAATACTCCCACATACTGCCTTCGGCGTAAATATGGAGCCAACCGCCGTCACCGAGCATTTTCTTGATAGCTCGCATAAATGAGCCCGCTCCGTGTATGTTATCAGAGGGGAACGGTATTCCACCGGTCAGACGAGACATAGTTCCGTTTTCTCCTCTGATATTTCTATCCCAGACGATAACGTATGGTTTGAATGGCCTTACTGCTTTCATCACGCAGATATAATCCCAGAAATGTACGTGGTTTGAGCAGGAGATCACGCCTTTTTGAAGAAGATCCCTGTGCTTTTTCAAGTTCGTTCTGCCTTTGATTCGCAGACCGGTCCTTACAGTTGCGACGGGAAAGACGAGAATATACAAAAGGATACGAACGAGCGCTTTTTTGAATCTGAAGAACACGGAACCGTCAATATAAGGATATTTTCCGTCAAAGACGAGGCCGTTGTCCTTCTTGACAGTTATATAGTGCTTGTCCGTGTCTTCCGGAAACGGAAATTTGTGAGTTTTGGGATCGTAACTCATAATAGTTCTCCTTTGATTGAAAGAAAGAATAATCAGACGTTCTTAAGTCACGGTCATTTCACCGCGGAGCGGGATCTCCATATTCTTTTTGACTTCTTCCTTGTCCAATCCGCTGCTGAATAGATAATAAAGCTTGGATACCGCGGCTTCCGTAGTTAAGTCCAGACCGCTGACGGCGCCGGCGCGTTTGAGTGCGCCGCTCGTTTCGTATGCTCCGAGCGATACGGCTCCCTGCGGGCATTGCGAACATACCGTCAGTACGGTTCCGTTAGCAAAGGCGCGTTTTATGATCGGCAGCAGTGAGTTTCCGTCGCCGGGAATATTTCCCGCGCCGAACGTTTCAATCACTATTCCGCGCAGCTTTTCCGTCATGATAGACTCAAACAGGGAAAACTGTATACCGGGAAATACTTTGATTACGCCGATCGGGACGTTCTCGAACGGGTGAAACTTCAATTTGCCTGAAAGCGGAGAAAACAGAGCGGTATCGTTGTATTTGATCGAAATGCCCGCTTCTGCGAGAGAAGGATAGTTGGGGGAAACGAACGCTATAAGTCCGTCTGCAGAATACTTGGTCGCTCGGTTTCCTCTTAGAAGCGTTCCGCCGAAAAAGAGACATACCTCGCGGACCTTTCGCTCTGCTGCGATGATAAGGGACGTGATCACGTTGTCACGACCGTCGCTTCTGATTTCGCAAAGGGGTATCTGAGAACCGGTCAGAACGACGGGTTTGGACAGATTTTCCAGCATAAAAGAAAGCGCGGACGCCGTATATGCCATCGTATCCGTTCCGTGAAGAACGACGAATCCGTCGAACCTGTCATAGTTCTCAACGATTATCGATGCGATCATATTCCATTCGGCGACGGTTATATTAGACGAATCAAGAAGCGGAGACGTTTCGATCAGTTCCCACACAGGCATTTCTTTTGAATGGAGTTCCGGGATCGCGTCAAGCTGCTCGAGCAAATGTCCCGATTTCGGGGCGTATCCGTTCGGCGTGCGGACCATTCCTATCGTCCCGCCGGTGTTTATGATCAGAACATTATTCATTTTTACTACCTTTAGTCATACTTAAATCATGCGAGGTTGTATCGCAGAAAACTTTTACGCCTGTCTTTCACGTTCTTCCTTTTCCTTGAGCGCTTGACGAAGAGCGGAAAGTGAATTGTACGCGCATATCGCCAAAAAGACGATTACGCCGAGTCCGATAAGTTTTCCGAAGGTCTTCTTTTTCATTTGTTTGTTCCTTCCTTTATCCATTTATATAAAAAATACAGTTGTTCTTCGGTATGAAACCAATGCTCGCCGCCGTCCATAACGGTAAGTTTTGCGCGGTGTTCAACGCAGAACGAACTTACCGTCTCGGGATCGGTCAGAGTGTCTTCACTTCCGTAGAGCACCTCTGTCGGAACGTTCCACGTTACGGGATGATCCTTAACGAACGAATAATAGTCCCACGATAGCTCTTCTCCGGAATCAGTGCGTATTGACCCCCTGCGCTTGAGTTCTTCATCCGTTACCCGGGCTTGAGCCATCATTTTACCGATCAGTTTTTCCATATCCACGATCGGAGATATGAAGAATGCTTTTTCGACATATTCTTCGATCCCGGCGTACATTGAAAAGTATGCGCCTATGCTGTTTGCGATCAGTATCGGTTTATCAGAATTCAAGCAGAGGGAAACGATCGAATCATGTATTTCTTTACCGACTTCCCAAGGTGTCGATTTAACGTAATCGATCCCGTAAACGTTTGCGGAAGGGAACAGAGTGCGGTATTGCGCAGCCTCGTCCGCGCTGCCGCCTTTTCCGTGAACGTATACGACTGTTTTATTGTTCATAACGATCAATACCCGCCGAAAACGTATTTTTTGATGAAGAACAGAACAAGCATGTGAAGAGGATATAAAACGTAAAACAGGATCTTTAAGAAACGATTCTTAACGAATCCTCTTTTACCGTTATAAAATGCGATCGGTATAAAGGCAAAACCGGCCTGCCACGTTTCGGAAAGAAAACAGGTTCCCGCGATCGCGCGGTAAACCGGATAATTGCGGAACAGACCGAAGAGGAGTATAAAGCCGAAACCTGCAAATCCGTAATCTGCGCGGAGAAAAACGGAAATGAGGAAAACTGTTAACAGCAGAAGCGTGTTCTTGAACCGATTATCCTCTTTTTTAAGTCTTTCGATAAGGCAAAGTCCGAGATAACCGAGAAAGAGAGTAAAGAAAACGTTTTGTTTCCAAAAGAAGAACGATCCGCTGTGTTCGAGATCCCACGGTATTTCCGAAATCAGAGCGAAAACGAGAAGACGGGTACCGTACGCTTTCCTGTTGTGCGTGTGATGGAACCCTTCAACGAGTAAAAAGACGTATATCGGGAAAGCGATCCGTCCGATCCCTCTCATCAACGCATACAGCGTTAACTGAAGACCGAAAACATCTATGAGTACAGTTTGATCTGAATGCAACAGGACCGAAGCAACGTGATCAATAATCATTGTTATCAACGCGATACATTTCAGTACGCTGTTGTTGAGAAAACGGTATTTTTCGGGGATAAGTCGATAGGATTCCATTCGTTTACCTCATGTTGACGTTGTTCAGATGAGTTTTTTGGCGAACTCATATACTTTTTCGGACCATTCCCAGATGTTGAAGCAGTCGTTTTTAAGAAAATGGATCTTTGATTTGAGTTCGCTCGGAACGTGGTCCTTTATAATACTTCGATGGTTTTCCGGAGAAATAATGGCGAATACCCAATCTGAAAGCTTGACTTCATCTTTTACCTTCAGCGGCAGAACACCCTCGAAAGTCGCGTTCGGGTGACGGATCAGCTCGTTATAACGGAAGAAAAACCGCACGCCGGGAGTAAAACCCCGGCTGAGATCATACTCGTTCGGAAAGCGTCCGAGTTTTCTTTCCATAACAAGTCTGTCGCCCGCCTGACAGTTTCCCCAGGCGAACATTACGTAATCAAAGTAATCCTTCGGATCATGCGCGGCGTTTCGGGACTCGTTACGTAATTCTTCGGATGGTACACCGCGCGCAAGAACAGGGGAGAGAAGTTTTCCGCAGTCCAGAATTTTGACAGCATTCTCGGGCGGCGAGGTGTGACATACAAGATCCGTCATACAGCCACGATACTTCGGGCATGCGGTACACTCCGTGATTTTGTCCGGAGGCGGGATGCGCACGCCTTTATCATACGACGCACGGTATTCCCGGATCGCCCGAACGATGCAGTCCTCCGCTTCGATATGACATGATCTCCCGTTTTGTTTTTCGTATTTGATGAAGTCGAGAACCGTCTGTATTTCCCAAGCAGTAATATACGGATAACGGGACAACTTTTTGTAAAATACACCGTCCCAGCACTCGGAAATATCAAACCGCCCGATTTTGATAATCATGCTTTCCACCTTGTCATCAGAATAACCGATTCAATATGCCTTGGGACAATAGCGTGAATAAAATGGCACGTATCTACGCTATTGTCACGACCGTCCTCGCGGAGCGGTTCCCATTTGCTTAAACGGTCGAGACAACAGCTTAGACAGTCCGTTTCCATTGCTTCAAATCGTCTTGTAAAGCTCGTAGCAGTTGTGTCCTTTGGGAACGTCCTTGAGCTCGCCTCTGAGCAAATAGCCGTTCTTTTTGAAGAACTCGACGTTCCACTCGCCTGCATTTGTCATAACAATCGAAGCACCGTTTTCCTTTGCGAACTTCTCCGCTTCCTTCAAAAGATACGTGCCCAATCCTTGATACCTCAACGCCTCTTCCACAAGCAGCGCATCTACAAAGCCGGTCTCGCCTTTGTCCACGTCCGCAATCACGCCTGCCGCAAAGCTGCCGTCCTTGTCCGCAAGCTTCTTATAAAAGCCTACGTTTTCACATTCCTGTTCATAGGCTTCGCTGTATGCGTCAAGGCCTTTCAGTATCACTTCCGCATCGTTATCACTGCCGAGCGAAACCTTGAAGCGCGAACCGCTGTTATCAGTCGGTACATATTCCGGTGTATCTTTATCAAGGTATTTTACAAGCGAATAACTGATATAGCCGTTCGGCTTCTTTAGAGTGGTAAAGACCGTGTAGCCGTGTTTTTCATAGAACGGTCTTGCCATATAACTTGCGGTGCCGAGCGTCACGACCCTGCAGCCCTTTCCCCTTGCAATACGCTCAACTTCGTGAAGGATCATTGAGCCGATCCCGTGATGGCGATAGCGTTCATCCACCCAGAGGTCGTCAAGCAGCACTCTCGACCAGCGGTATTCGTAAGCGGTGGCAACACATCCGCCAATGATCTCGCCGGTTTCATTCTCGATTTTGAGCACGAATTCTTCTTCTTCCGCATCCACTTCACTCGGCACGATCTCTTTGATCTTTTCGCCGATATATTCGGCTTCTTCTTGTGTCAGATTCTCAATTATGTATTCCATTTCTTTCTCCGCACATACGGATTAAATTAATTCATCTGTTTTGTAGCCTCTGCCCCGGCTCGAGACATCAATACGACTGATTCAACGGGATTCCGATTGTACTACCAGGAGCATGATTCTTTAACCCAGTCCGAATGCCTCTTCTACCATTTCCAGGGTATGCTCAATGCTTCGGCTTTCATCCCTGATTATCACTTGGAATCCAGAGTGTAAATAGCGGTCATAGTTTTCCTGTGAATTGATCAGCATGAGGCCTTTCCGATAATTATCCATCGCCTTCTCAGGATCAGGTTCATCCATTATCAGCCGATATAAGAACTGTTTTTCACGATCTGGCCTTTCAAAAAAACGCCGTACAGAGGTTTGAGGATCCGCCAGCATGACCAGCACATGATCTGCTGGAGTAGTATCCTTCAGCGTCTCTATCGAAATATTCGTATCTACAAACACTGGTTTCCTCTGTTCCTTAAGCTCATCCAAAAGTCTGAGCTCCAGTATCTCGCACTCGTGAGACACGCCGTCCATCCATGCCTTGTATTCCTCTGGGGTCCTTCTGATGAAGTCACGCCAGTCCTCTAGATCACGGGTATAAGTCAGAAAAGGAAACTCTATACTGTCAAGCGCTGGCAACAGCTGGTCATGATAGTTCTCTTCACACAGGATACCGTTATATTTCTCTGCAAGCAGTTTTACCATGGTTGATTTGCCTGCATAGGCCGTACCAGTAATAAAATACGCGTTGTCAAATCTCATGTCTTACTCCACA
>JAFRQK010000073.1 GCA_017428635.1 Clostridia bacterium
CCGGAAACGCAGAATTTTACCGCGGTCACCGTGAACAAACCGCGTTTTACTTGTTTGCACTCTTTTTTTCTCTAGAGAAAAAAAGCCTGCGCTGAAAAAAAGAGTCGCTCGGGGGCGGGAGGAGGTTTCGCGTAGGGCTGCGGGGCAGCCCAGCTCAAACCCTCCCTCCCCCGAAACCTCCCCCTCCCTCCCGACGCGGGAGAGATCCTTTTTTTGAAGACACTTCCGCGCAGTTTCATTTGCCAAAATCGTTCGCAGGCGAAAAGTTTAAGCGACCGACAAAACTTTCGGTATCTGCAAAGTGCGCTTAAAACATCAGCACGAATCGCCAACATCACCTCGTCTCGCTGTATGTCTTTATTTGACTACAAATAACACTGAACGTAAAAAACGAAGAAACAAATATATCCCACTTCGCGACGCTGATTACCAAGAAAATGTAACTTTGTCGCGAGGTGGGAGGGGAAGGTCCTTGGGGAGGGAGGTTATGAGCCGGGTTTCTTTTCTATAAAACGCATCTGCCCTTTATCCCCGGCGAATGGTCCCTCCCTCACCCGGACGACTCTTTTTTCGGTGAAGCATTTTTTCTCTAGAGAAAAAAGGGTTCAATAGCGCGCAGAACCCGAGACGACACTCTTCGCAAATCGAGCGGAGTTTATGCGCTTCAAAATGAGCCCCTCGATGGGATAATTTCTTATT
Organism: Clostridia bacterium; assembly: GCA_017428635.1. Lineage (GTDB taxonomy): Bacteria > Bacillota > Clostridia > Oscillospirales > CAG-272 > RUG11130. The sequence continues at coordinate 700 of JAFRQK010000073.1, forward strand.
TTTGACATTTTTCAAAAATATTTTCAAAAAACTCTTGACAGGGAAGAAAAGGGGGTATATAATAGGTTTCACAAAACGGAACAATTGTTCCGAAAAGATCCGGGAGGCGGGAATGAGGAAGAAAAACCCCGAAAACGGTGGGATCATCGCGCGCTTTATCGACTCGTACGCCGACCGGTACGGGTACTCCCCGACGATGACCGAGATCGCCGAGGGGACTGGTATCCCGAAGACGACGGTCCACCGCTACCTCTCCGACATGCGTGCGGAGGGCAGGGTGAACCTGTCCGGTCACAGAACGCTCGCGTTCTCGGACACGGGCGCGTCGTCCGTCAGGGTCCCGGTGCTCGGCGCCGTCTCGTGCGGTCTGCCGAAGTTCGCCGAGGAGAATATCGAGGAGTACGTTCGTCTCCCCTCTTCTCTGTTCGGCGACGGAGAATTTTACTTCCTGCGCGCCAAGGGCGACAGCATGATCGGCGCGGGGATCGACGACGGCGACCTCGTTCTCGTCCGCCGTCAGGACACGGCGAGGCCGGGTCAGATAGCGGTCGCGCTCGTCGACGACGAGGCGACGCTGAAAAGGTTTTATCCCGAACCCGAAAAAAGACGCGTAAGGCTTCACCCGGAGAATCCGGAACTTGAAGACATCTACGTCGACGGATGCGCGGTACAGGGAATTGCGGTAAAAGTGATAAAGGATCTGTAAACGAGTAAGGAGGATATTAAAGTGAGCACGGAATTTGCACGCGGATTTGCCGAGGGACGGCTGTCGACTCAGCCGAAATGGATAAGCGTCAAGGAAAGGATGCCGGAAAAGGACGGCGTGTACTACACGATCACGGAACTTCAGCGCGACGTTCCGTTCGCCGGCAAGGGGACGATAAGCATCGACGTCACCGTCGACCTGATCGACGGGGCGTGGTGGCAGAGCGACGACACGTGGAAGGTCATCTACTGGGCGGAGCCGATCCGCCTCGACGTTCCCGCCGAGTTCGCCGACAGACCGCGACTTTGCGCGATATAAAGGAAAAAGCCTGCCGGCGAGGCAGGCTTTTTCTATTCTATCATTTCGCTTACTATATCCGCCGCGTCGCGGATCAGGTTCGGACAAGGTCTTTTTTTGTAAAACTCCTCCGTGCGGGGTTCGGGGTCTCCGCCGACCGTCGCGCCGACGCCGGCGAGCAGTTCGCGGCAGACGATCGAGCCGTTTTTCTCCGAGAACCGCCGCGCGAATTCCCTCACTCTTTCGTAGTGTTTTTTCTTCGCCTCGGGGTCGCCGGGGGTAGAGTACCCCTCGATCGCGCCGAGGACGAGCAGCGCGCCGCTGACCGCTCCGCACACTTCGCGGAGCCGTCCCATCCCGCCGCCGAACGGCGACGCGAGCTTCGCCGCTTCGTCAAGCTCATATCCGGTCACGTCGCAGAACGCGCAGAAGACCGCCTGCGTGCAGTTGTACCCTTCGCGGAACAGTTTTTCGGCTTTTTCTCCTCTTTCGCTCATCATTTCCTCCGTAAAAAAACCGGCGGCATTCGCACCGCCGGTTTTCGGTCACATCTCAGAACTTACCCGCTTTCGCCGCTTCTTCGATCGAAACCGCAGTCGAAACGGTCATACCGACCATCGGGTTGTTGCCCGCGCCGATCAGACCCATCATCTCGACGTGAGCGGGAACGGACGAAGAGCCCGCGAACTGCGCGTCGGAATGCATTCTGCCCATCGTGTCGGTCATACCGTAGGAAGCGGGGCCGGCCGCCATGTTGTCCGGGTGCAGCGTTCTGCCGGTACCGCCGCCCGATGCGACGGAGAAGTATTTCTTGCCCGCCTCGACGCGCTCTTTCTTGTACGTGCCGGCGACGGGATGCTGGAATCTCGTCGGGTTCGTGGAGTTGCCGGTGATCGACACGTCCACGTTCTCGTGCCACATGATCGCGACGCCTTCCTGAACGTCGTTCGCGCCGTAGCAGTTGACCTTGGCGCGGGAGGAGTTCGGATCCTTCGAGTAGCACTTGCGGAAGACTTCTTTGAGTTCGCCGGTGAAGTAGTCGTACTCGGTCTCGACGAACGTGAAGCCGTTGATGCGGGAGATGATCTGAGCTGCGTCCTTGCCGAGACCGTTCAGGATGACGCGCAGGGGTTTGGTCCTGACCTTGTTCGCCTTCTCGGCGATACCTATCGCGCCCTCCGCGGCGGCAAACGACTCGTGGCCCGCGAGGAACGCGAAGCACTCGGTGTCCTCTTCAAGGAGCATCTTGCCGAGGTTGCCGTGACCGAGACCGACCTTGCGTCTGTCGGCGACGGAACCGGGAATGCAGAACGCCTGCAGGCCCTCGCCGATAGCGGCGGCGGCGTCCGCGGCTCGTCTGCAGTTTTTCTTTATGGCGATCGCCGCGCCCACGGTGTAGGAGTATTTCGCGTTTTCAAAGCAGATGGGCTGGATCTTCTCGATCATGTGATAAACGTCGAGACCGGCGTCCTTCGTGATCTGTTCGGCTTCCTCGATCGAGGAGATGCCGTATTCTGCGAGCTTTTCGTTTATCTGCTTTATTCTTCTGTCGTATGATTCAAACGTAATCACAGCATTTTCCTCCCTTTCCTCAGGCCTTCCTCGGGTCGATGATCTTCGCCGCGTCGTTGACGCGTCCGTACTGGCCGGACGCCTTCTTGAGCGCTTCAGCCGGGTCGTCGCCCGCTTTGATGAAGTCCATCATCTTGCCGAAATTGACGTACTTGTAACCGATGATCTCGTCGTCCTCGTCGAGCGCGAGCTCGGTGATGTAGCCCTCGGTCAGTTCGAGGTATCTCGGTCCCTTTTCAAGCGTGCCGTAGGTCGTGCCGACCATTGATCTCGTGCCTTTGCCGAGGTCTTCGAGGCCCGCTCCGATCTGGAGTCCGTCCTCGGAGAACGCGCTCTGCGATCTTCCGTAGACGATCTGTAAGAACAGTTCTCTCATCGCGGTGTTGATGGCGTCGCAGACGAGGTCGGTGTTGAGCGCCTCGAGGATCGTCAGACCCGGGAGGATCTCAGCCGCCATAGCCGCCGAGTGAGTCATACCCGAGCAGCCGAGCGTTTCGACGAGCGCTTCCTGGATCACGCCGTCCTTGACGTTGAGTGAGAGTTTGCACGCGCCCTGCTGAGGTGCGCACCAGCCCACGCCGTGCGTGTAGCCGGAAACGTCCTTGACTTCGCGGGACTTGACCCACTTAGCCTCTTCCGGTATCGGAGCGGCGCCGTGGTGCACGCCCTGCTTGACCGGGCACATTTCTTTGATTTCCTTGGAATAGGTCATAGCGAATTGCCTCCTGAATTAAAACTCGAAGTCGCCGCGGAAAGCTGCCACGCGGCGTAGTTTTTCCAAACAAACAGTATAACAGAAAACGGGTCCGATTTCAAGTGACGGCGGACAAAAAATCAAAATTCGACCGTCTTCGGCGGCTCCGTGAACGATGAGAAAACGGCTGTCGCCGACCTGAACGCGAGGACTGCGGTATTGCCGTCGTCTTCGTTGTACATCGTGCGCAGTTCGGGATAGGCGTCGAGCATCTCGGCGCGCGCCTCTCTTCTGTCGTCCTCGTAAAGCTCGCCCGACAGTCTCAGCCACTTGCCGCCGTCGAACGCGCAGATCTCGACCTTCGGGTTCGCCGCGATCTCACGGAAGACTTTTTTCGATTTTCCGGTCTGGAGGCAGAGTTTGCCGCCGATGATATGAGCCGTACCGAACGGACGGACGCGCGGCTGATCTCCGTCCGCCGTCGCAAGATAATACGCCCCGCACTTTTTCAGGAATTCACATACTTCTTTCATTTTTCCGACCTCCTTTTTCTTAATTTTACCACATACGTTCTTCGCGCGCAAGGACGCGTTTCATTTATTCATTATTGACACACGAATGCTCTTTTGTTATAATCATATTGTTAAATATGTTTAATCGCGCGCGTGCGCGAGGACGTGTCAAAATAAGGAGATACGAATGGACAACAAAGAAAGATTCATGTCGCTTTGCGAAATAATAAACCGCGACGGGCTCGACAGGCTTCTCGGCTGGCTCGAGGGGTCCGATTTCTTCACGTGTCCCGCCAGTACGAAATATCACGGCGCGTACCGGGGAGGACTGCTCGAACACTCGCTCAACGTTTACGACGAGATGAAAAGACTGCTCGCCGCGTACCCCGAGATCGAGGCGAACGAGGAGAGCACGGTCGTCGTCTCACTCTTCCACGATCTCTGCAAAGTCAACTACTACGGCGTCGAAAAGAGAAATCGCAAGAACGAAGAAGGACAGTGGGAGAGTTACGACGCATATACCGTCAGGGAAAAATTTCCGTTCGGCGGTCACGGATCCAAGTCGGTCTTCCTCGTTCAGCAGTTCATGACGCTTACCGCGGAGGAAGCGGTCGCGATCAACTGTCACATGGGTCCGTGGGATAAAGGCGACCCCGACGTCGGCCGTTCTTACGAACAGTTTCCGCTCGCGTGGCTTCTCCACGTTGCCGACGAGAGCGCGACTTACATAAAGGAGAAAAGAAAATAACGATGGCAGAAAAGACAAGAAAAAGAGAAGAGATCCCGGAAGAGTTCAAATGGGATCTGTCGGCGATCTTCCCGTCCGACGAAGCGTGGGAAAAGGAATGCGAGGCGGTTCGCCGCGATCTTGAAAAGTACTCCGCCTTCAAGGGAAAACTCGGCGAAGACCCCGCGTCGCTGCTCGGCTTTTTCAAACTTTCCGACGATCTGAGCGTCCGCGTATCGAAGATATACGGATACGCTTCCTGTTCGTCCGACGGCGACACGGCGAACGGTTTTTATCAGAATATGTCCTCGAAGGGAATGAGCGTCTACGTTGCGATGAACGCCGCGCGTTCGTTCGCGGCGCCGGAGATCACTGCGATCCCGCAGGACACGCTCGACCGCTTCTTCAGGGAAGAACCCGAACTCGAAACGTACAGAAGGCTCATTGAGTACGAACGCAAAATGAGCGAGCACACGCTCTCCGCGGAGTGCGAGGGTATCCTCGCCGCCGCGGGCGAGATGGCGCGCGGACCCGAGAATATCGCGTCGGTCTTCCGCAACGCCGATATCCGTTTCCCCGCCGTCAAAGACGGAAACGGCGAGGAACACGAACTGACCGGCGAGACGCTCGTCCCGCTTCTGCAGAACGAGGACCGCGTCCTCCGGAAGAACGCTTTTTGTGAGTTCTACAAAATCTACCGCGGGTTCAGGAACACCGTCGCGTCGACGCTCGACGCGAACTTCAAGTCTCTCGTCTTCTTCTCGAGAGCGAGAAAGTTCGGAACGACGCTCGACGCCGCGCTCTCGCGCACCGAGGTCCCGGCTGAGGTCTACCGCAATCTGATCGCCGCTGTTCGCGCAAATCTCAACAAGATGTACCGCTACGTCGCGCTCCGCAAAAAAATGCTCGGAGTCGACGAACTCCATATGTACGACGTATACGTTCCCGTCGTTGCGGGTTCGTCGAAGGTGATCACGTTCGACGAGGCGAAATCGACCGTCCTCGACGCGCTCGCCGTTCTCGGCGAGGACTATACCGATATGCTGAAAGAGGGGTTCGCGAACCGCTGGATCGACGTTTACGAGAACGTCGGAAAACGCGGCGGCGCGTATTCGTCCGGTTCTCCGTACCCCCATCCGTACGTACTTCTCAACCATACGGACGACCTCGAGAGCATGTTTACCCTCGCTCACGAGATGGGCCACGCGCTGCACAGTTATCTCTCGCTGAAGAATCAGCCGACCTGCACGAACGATTACGTCATCTTCGTAGCGGAGGTCGCTTCCACGTGCAACGAGATCCTCCTGATGAGGTACCTGCTCGGAAAGACGGAGGACAAGAAAGAGCGGATGGCGCTCGTCAACCACTTCCTCGACTCCTTCAAGGGAACGGTCTTCCGTCAGACGATGTTCGCGGAGTTCGAACTCTTCATGGGAGAGAAAGCGGAGGCGGGCGAAGCGCTGACCGCCGATCTGCTGGACGAAAAATATCTCGAACTCAACAAACTGTACTTCGGACCCGATATGATATCTGATCCCGAGATCGCGCTCGAGTGGGCGCGCATCCCGCACTTCTTCTACAATTACTACGTATTCCAGTACGCCACGGGCTTCTCCGCGGCGGCGGCGATAGCGGAGCGTATCCTGAAAGAGGGCAAGCCCGCAGTCGACGATTATAAGAAATTCCTCTCCGGCGGTTTTTCCGCCGACCCCGTCTCCCTTCTGAAGATCGCAGGCGTCGATATGTCGACGCCCGAGCCGGTGAATTCCGCGCTCAGCCTTTTCGGAGATCTTGTGACGGAAATGGAGCGGCTCGCATCCGAACAGTGAAACCGATCCCTGCGGATTTGTAAATAAGAACGGAGGACACGCAAATGTTCAAGAAACTGATTAGCGTCGTCATAGCGGTGATGATGGTCGTCTCACTCGTTCCCGCGGTATTCGCGGCGAAACCGACCGATTTTCCCGATATGCCGAAAAAGGGATTCTGGTCGTACGACGCGCTCTGCGCGGCGATCGAGAACGGCCTGCTGAACGGTTCGGGCGGAAAGCTTCTTCCCGGATCCAAACTCACGCGCGCCGAGATGGCGGCGATAGTGAACCGCGCGTTCGGCGCGATAGCGACAGACGACGTCAGCGGATTCAAAGACGTAAAAGAGAGCGACTGGTTCTACAACGACATCGCCAAAGCGCTGAGAATGGGGACGTTCGTCGGCAGCGGAGGCGGAAAGATGAACCCGAGAGACCCGATCCTCCGCGAGCAGGCGTTTACGGTAGTGGCGCGCGCTCTCAAACTTGAGGACGGCGATCCTTCCGTTCTGGGCAAATTCTCCGACGCCGGAAAGATCTCCGGCTGGGCGAAGGGACCGGTCGCCGCTATGGTTGCGGCGGGTTACGTCAACGGAAGCGGCGGAAAGCTCAATCCGCGGGCAACGATCACCCGTCAGGAGTTCGCCCAGGTCTTTTACAACGTGATCAAAAAATACGTAAAGACGGCGGGCGAGTTCTCCGAAGACGTCACGGGCAACCTGATCGTCAACGTTCCCGGCGTGACGCTGAAAAACATGAAAGTAACGGGCGACCTCATCGTCGGCGAGGGCGTCGATAACGGAGAAGTCACGCTGTCCGGCGTGGAAGTGACGGGCAGACTGCTCGTCAGAGGCGGAGGCGAGAACTCCGTCATTATCACAAACAACTCAACGGTCGGCTCTGTCCTGATCGGCAAGACGGGCGACGGAGGAGTCCGCGTTCGCACCGAAGAGGGATGCCGTGTCGAAGCGGTCGTCGTTGACGACGGCCGCGACGAGATCATCCTCGAGGGCGGGATGAACCAGATCGTGATCAACACCGACACTCCCGTCATCATCAGGAACGGCGACGTCGTCGGTCTTACCGTAGCGGCGGAGAACGCGAACGTCACGGTCGGCTCCGGGGTCAGCGTCATGAGCGCGACGATCTCCGGCGGGGCGGACGGTGCCGTGCTTTCCGTCGATGAGACCGCAGGGATCGATTATCTGAAGAGCGAGGCGGAAGGCGCAGATATCAAGGGCGACGGCAAGATCGAACTTGCGACCGTCTCGGGCAACGGCACGAAATATGACGTCGTCGGGACGACGCTCACCCTAGCGGACGGCACGACCGGCGTCGTCGAATGCGGCAAACCCGTCGCGGGCGGTGAAACGGTCATTACCGGTATGGAAGATCACGTGCACGATTGGGGCGATGGCGCCGTGACGAAAGAGGCGACCTGCACCGAGGACGGCGTGAGGACCTTCACCTGCAAGTGCGGCGAAACCAAGACTGAGGCGATCCCTGCGAAGGGACACTCACCGGCGGCGGCAGTCAGAGAAAACGAGGCGGCTCCAACCTGTACGGAGACCGGTAAATACGATGAGGTCGTATACTGCTCGGTCTGCTCTGCGGAGCTAAGCCGTAAGACCAATACGACCGACGCGCTCGGCCACGACTGGGACGACGGTGTCACCGTGATAGAGGCGACATACGAGGCCGAAGGACTGATCCGCTACACTTGCTCCCGCTGTAAAGAGACGAGGGACGAAGTCGTCCCCGTGATCGGTCACGAGCACGTTTGGGACGAAGGCGTCGAAACGAAGGAGGCGACCTTCTTCGAGCCCGGCGAGATCACGTATACGTGTCAGGGCTGCGGCGCGACGAGGAAGGAAGAGATTCCCGTTCTTCCGCCGTACGCGGTCTTCGCGGAAACGGAGCCGCTCCTCTTCGATACGCTCGAGGAGGCGATCGCAGAGGCGTCGAAACATCCTTATCACAACGATCCCGGCGAGGACGAGTGGACGGAGTATTCTATCTTGCTCCTCGGCCCGGACAAGCGCGAAAACCTTGTTCTTGAGAGCGGTTACAATCTTATCGTCTACGGCCGTCTCGAGGTCGAAGGGGAGATCACTCTCGGCGCGTCCGATTACGCGCACTGTCCCGGAGCGGGCGCCGCGCGTCTGATCGTCTCCATGGAGGAAGGCGTGTTCTTCTCCGTCGGAGGCAGGATTGTGTTCGACGGCGACGCGCCGGAGAACGGTTCGTTCAGAATGCTGTCCGACAACACCGAGGGTTCGGGACGTCTCACGATCACCGGATACCGCGAGATCGAAAAACGTGAAGATCCCGACGACGCGACGGTGTATGAGAAACCGTTCCTCTGCCTTGAAGGCAACCCGGCCGATTACGACTCCGTTGAGATCATCGGCGACGCAGACTTCACTTCGTGGACCGACGGTTTCGTGATCGAGGACAATTTTGACGAAGTGCGTCTGGCGGGCGCTCTCGCCGTCGATAATATCGAGACGTGGGATACTCCGCTCGACTTCTGCGGAGAGAACGCGTCGTTCACGGTCGGCGGGGTGAAATATATCGGCACGTCGTCTGACGCCTCGTTCCAGATGATCGACGACGGCGGAGCGGAGATCTGGGCGTCCGTCGAGGGAGACGGCAGCGTCCACTTTACCGGCAGGGAAGCCCGCTTCAACGGCGACTTTGATTTCGACGGCAGACTTGACTTTGCGCCTCCGCGCGACAGCGAAGACGAGTTCCTCGTCACGGTAGGCGAGGAAGCCGACGTCACGCTCGGCGGAGAGGTGATCCTGAACGAGGGCGTAAGGTTCGTCAACGACGGAAACTTTACCGCTTTGCGGTGCTATCTCGGCGTCGACGGCGTCTTTGAAAACAACGGTACGTTCGAAACGACTCCCGTCCTGTCCGACGACGGACATTACGTCATCTCGGAGATCGAATTCCGGGGCGGCTCCTCGTTCGTCAACCGCGGCCGGTTCATCATAGGCGGATTTGATACCGAAGACGGATACCGATTCAGCGAATTCAGCGTGGTGGATGGCGAGGCGCTCAACGAAGAGGGCGGACGGATCGAAAACTCCGGTTCGTTCTGCGTCGAGGGCGGATCGTTCGTCAACGACGGGCTTATCATAACCGATAACGAATTCCAGCTCCGTTCCGGCATGGCGCGCATCACCGTGATAGCAGGTGAGGACGGCGGAGGGACAGAAGAAAATCCCGGATACCTTGAATCGGTCAATAACGGCACGGTCATAAACCGCGGATTCTTCAACGTCTCAGGTTCCTCGCTTGTCAACGGGGGCAGATTCGAAAACGACGGCGGCCGCTTCTACGTCCATTCGCAGGGTGCGTTCACCCAGGTCGAGACGATCGAGAGAGTTCCCGGACAACCCGAAAACGGCGAAGACTGGGATAACTTCTGGGGCTGGGACCATGAGAGGGACGGCTGGTTCAGGAGCGTCGACTGGCGTTACGAGGCGGACGAGATCGACCGCTCCGTATTTACCAACAGCGGTACGTTCATGAATTTCTCGGATACCGAGTTCTCCGGCGCTTCCGTCAGCAATACGGGCAGCATCGGAAGCTCCGACCGGATCGTTTTCCGCGAGATGTCGATGGAGAATTACGATAACGACTACGAGCACATAAGGTTCCCCGAGTCCATCGAGTTCCCGATCTCCGAAGTATTCAACTCCGGCAGATTCGTCAACGGCACGACGACCGGCGTCGGCGAGGGCTGGGACGGTTCCGACGGATACGTCGAGCTCAACAGATCGACCTTTGAAAACTCCGGCGAGATCGTGAACAACGGCAGATTCGAACTGAGAGGCGCCGATTACTCTCAGGCGGCGGGGTCGAAACTCGTGACTTACAACTCCTCCGGGCTTGAGATCACGGGCGGCTCAATCATCGTTCCCGCGGATTCCGAGTTCCTCAACGAAGGGTATCTGCGTATCACCGACGAGTTCGGCGAGAACGCGGAGTTCGGCAAGTGCGATCTGTCGGGTTTCGAGAATTTCTTCACCGACTGGGTCGACGAGTCGAACGAGTCCAGATGGCTCGACTATTCCGTCAACGTTTACGATATGACGGGATACGAAGCAGCCGTGGCCGAGCAGTCAGAGAGAGACGGAAGATACAAATACAACCGCCTCGACTTCCGCGGCGATATCACGTTTACTGAGGACGAGGTCCTCGACGACTTTGACAACTACTGGATCGAATCGGCCGCGGCGTTCGGCTGGTTCGAACGAACGGACGACGGCGACGTCCTCGTGGACGAGCCGACGGAAAACTCCGAATGGAGAAGCTACAATAAGGGCGTGACGGTAACGGTCGCGGAAGGCGCGACGGTCACCGTGGGCAACGATACGACTCTCATCGTCAACGGCGACGATTGGGACGAGTGGCGGATCACGTTCCCCGGTACGCTCAAGGTCGACGGCACGTTCGTCGTCGCGAAAGCGATCGAAGAAATAATTAACGAAGAAGGCGAGCGTATCTCCGACTGGTTCGGAGAGGGCAGAGTCGAGGTCTGGATGGACGGCTCCGTAGACGCGAGCGCAGGCGAGATCGTAAATAACGGATACTTCGAAGTCCGTTATCACGAGAGATGCCGCCGCGACGGCGACGTATATATCAACGAAGGCGGTTTCTTCCGCCCCGAAGAGACCGTTCTGTCCGGCTTGCCCGACAACTATATCCCGTGCGCCGAGGTGCGCACGAGCGAGGGCTTCGCTCAGGCGCTAACGTGGGAAGACCCCGTATTCCTGAGGATCTGCCCGAGATACGATTCGTGCGTTACCGTCAGAGACGACCTGACGCTTCGCGAGGGCGCCCAGCTCTCGATCGAGGGCAACAGCGGCATGAACGTGGAATACGGTGCGACCTTTACCGTATCTCCCGGCGCGTACGTCGACAATCACGGCGACGTCACCGTATGGGGCGACCTCATCGTCGAAGGATCTTTCTGGTCAGAGAGGAATATCGAGGTCGGAGCCGTTACCGGCTCTGAAGAGGCGCATATCGTCGTCAGAGGAAACGGCAGCCTCGAGACGTGGGCCCGCACTTCCGTCGTAGTTTACGGGACCGGAGAGGTGATCCTCGAAGACGCGGGTCATATCATGTGCGAAGGAGCTCCCGTAAGGGTCGCCGTCAAGAACGGCTGGAGACCCGAAGGACGTATCGGCGGGATCATTCTTCCCGACGGCGTCGTGATCAACGTCGGAGGCGAATACGTCGGATTCGACGAACGGAATACCGTTTTCGAAGGCGACTCCACGGTCAACTTCTCGGGCGATCCGAACGGCGGCGCGAGCGTCATCGCGGGCGAAGGGGCGACCGTCACCGTAAACGGTATGGTCCTCGAACAACTCGAAGACGGAATGCGCGGCAACAACTTCAACGTCTTAGCGGACGACGAGTGGTTCTTCATCACGCCTCACGTATTCGGTCTCGGCGATAACCCGTCCGTCTTCGTCGGCATGTGCGACGACCGGATCGGGTATAAGCTGTTCTGTGACGGAAAAGAACTCGAGTTCGATCTCGAGCTGATCCCCGAGGAAAACAAGACACACCTCTCGTGTAAAGACGGATGCGAGTGGTTCGAGGCGTACGAAGGACACGATCCCGGCCTCACCCTCGAGATCACGCTTCCCGGCGGGGTCACCGTTATCATAAACGGCGTTCCGCTGAAACCCGAGTGGGATGAAGTCCGACCCGACTGATACATATAATCACGAAAAGCGCCCCGTCCGGGGCGCTTTTTCATTTCTTCAATCAAATATGCGCTGACAGAACCAAAACGTGCATACAGACGCTCGGCGTTCTTTTTAAAAAGGCCGATAGAGTATGCGCGTTCGTCAGAGACGGTTTCTCCTGTTTTGTATAAACTTTATCCTTTACATATCGGGTTAAATGTAGTATAATATACGGAGCGAAAACACGGATCGCTTCAAGGAGAATGCATAATGAGAAAAACGGTTTTCTCTTTTGTGACTGCTGCTTTTGCCGCGCTGATCGCGCTGACGGCCATTATCGCAGTTTCCGCAAACACGGATCGGATACCGTTCACAGACGTTTCGGAATCCGCGTGGTACTACTCCGACGTGGCCGGAGCTTATAACATGGGGCTCGTTAACGGAAGATCGGCGACGGTCTTCGCTCCGAAGGCAAACGTAACGAGAGCGGAGATCGCAACGCTCCTCTCGCGCGTAGACGGCGCAGAGGTCGATCCGAACGCGACCGTATCTTATCCCGACGTCAAGGCGGGCGGATGGTACGTTCCGTATCTCGCGTGGGCGGCGTCGAAGGGGATCATCAAAGGATATCCCGACGGGACGGCAAGACCGAACGCTCCCGTAACACGCGCCGAGATAGCGGTGATGCTGGCGAGATACGCGTCGCTGAGAGAACTTACGCTTCCTGCGTCTCCCAGGACCGACGCGTTCAGCGACGCGGGTTCGTTCAAAAGCTGGTACTCGGCTGAGGCGGAAACGCTTCGCCTGGCGGGGATCTTCGGAGGCGACTCTGCGAGAAGGTTCAATCCGGGTTCCAACGCCACCCGGGCGGAGGTCGCGGCGCTTGCGGTCAGATTTACCGCGTCGGCAAAGATAGCCGAGAATACCGTCCTCATCGCGTCGAGTTATAAGAATCTGAGACCGGCTGTCATCTCCGTCAAAGGCGACACCCGCGACAGAGAATACGTAGCGGAACGGATCAGGGAGGCAACGGGTAAAAACGTCTTATCGTTCGACGATACGTCCGGGAAACAGAAGATAGAGATCGTTCTTCATCTCACGAGCCGGCCCGAATCCGAGGGGATAATCGAATCCCTCGGCGAGACCGATTACCGCATTCGCGTCACTGAAAAAGACGGATACGTGACCGTTGCGATCGGTTACAACAGATTCTTCGTCCTCCAAGAGGTCGTTTCCGTGATCCTTAACGACTATTACTCCGGAGGAGAACTCAGAATGCCCAAAGACCTTGATACTACGGGCAGGGTAGATTTCCCGTACGAGGGAAGGTATGAAGAAGTCGTGACCGAGAGCGATATTTCACAGCTCCGCGACCCGTACGTTCTTCTGGAAGAAGGCGTTTACTACGTTTACGGAACCGGCTGGAGAATGTACAAAAACACGTCCGGCGATCTCGCGGGTCCGTGGGAAGGTCCGTATAACGTTGTGACCTCGCCCGACGATTTCTCAAAAGACAGATGGGCGCCCGAGGTATATAAGTACGGCGGCAAATACTATATGTTTACCACGTACACGTCGAAAGAGACCGGCAAGCACGGCTGCGCGATATTCCGCGCCGACTCCCCCGAGGGCCCGTTCACGATCTGGTCGGACGGTATCGTGACGCCCGCCGACTGGGATTCGATCGACGGAACGCTGTATATAGATCCTAACGGCGACCCGTGGATGGTCTTCGTCCACGAACACGTATCGACCGACGACCGCGTCGGAAGGATGGACGCGGCGAGACTCGACTCAGAACTGAAGGGATTCATCTCAGAGCCGGTCGAGTTGTTCACGGCGCACGATCCCGCGTGGTCGAACGGCGCGATCACGGACGGACCGTTCATATATACGTGCGAGGACGGCTCGCTTCTGATGATCTGGTCGAACTACGACGTTTTCGGATACTGCGTCGCGATGGCGAAGAGCGAAAGCGGCGAAGTGACCGGACCGTGGGTACAGATCGAAGACAGGCTTTATTCTTACGGAATGTTCGGCACCTGGGAGGGAGGTCACGGAATGATCTTCCGTGCTCTCGACGGTAATATGTATCTCTCTTATCACGCGCCTAACGAAAAGATGGGCGACAGGGGTTCCGTTCCGTGCTTCATGCGGATCAGAGAAGAAAACGGTCTTCTCGTTCCCGATTTCAATAACGATTAAATACGAACCTGAACGGTTCGATAAATAGAAAAGAGGAAAAACAAAATGAAAAAACTTACGGCAATTATTATCGCTGCGATCATGATCTTCGCTCTGGTCGCGTGCACCGGTAATCAGGGCAACGCAGAGACCGGAAAAGCCACGGGCGGAGAGACCGAAAGCGCAACGGTACCCGCGACCGAGAGCGCAGAACCCGTCGAGAGCGACGAGGCGACCGAGACCGCTTCCGATACCGGTATCGACGGAGTTCCGAACCCGATCGAAGAGGTCGGATCCGCTGAGGATTTCGAAGCGATAGGCATTACCAACCTTCATACGCCCGACAGTGCTGAAAACGTAAAATACAGCATTATCGACGACAAGATCGCTCAAATAGACTTTGCGTACTACGGCGTCGAGTATTGCTTGCGCGCGGCGAAAACTGAAGACGATATCTCCGGCCTATACGGAGACACTGTATCCGAAAAGGAACTTTCCGGAGGCGGAACTCTGACCGAGATCGCCGACGGTGAAAAAACTTACTTCAAGGTTGAATGGAAAAGGAACGGCGTTTCCTTCTCTCTCGCTAACGTGGAAGGCTCGAGCGAGGATCAGCTCCGCGACTTGTTCGAGGAAATCAGATATAAATAATATCTACTTCGCCCCGCGGTACAGATGGCCGCGGGGCGACTTTTATACCGCTCTCAAATAAAGCAACGGAGGCTGACAAATGGAAAAATTTGTTGATATCAAATACGAAAGACCCGATCTTGCCGGGTTCAAGAAAGAATACCTCGCCCTTATCAAAAAACTCAAGGGCGCCGGCTCATACGAAGAGGCGGACGCGGCGGTCGTTGAAATGGAACGCCTTATGAATCACGTGTTCACGGCGTACGTGGTCGCGATGATCCGCCACAATATGAATATGAAGGACGAGTTCTACGACGGAGAGAACAAGTTTTTTGAGCGCGAGATCCCGAAAAATATGATGCTTCTCAAAAAAGGGACCGAAGCGATGCTCAAGAGCCCGTACCGGAAGGAACTCGAGGGAAAATACGGTTCGTATATGTTTGAGAACGCCGAGATCCAGGCGAAACTGATCAAGCCGTCGATCATCATCCCGTCGATCGCGGAAAACAAACTCACGAGCGAGTATTCAAAGGTTGCCGCTGGATGCTCCGTCGAGTTCATGGGCGAAAAGTGCAACTTCTACGGTCTTCTGAAGCACATGCAGTCGACGGACAGGGAAGAGCGCAAAGCGGCGTTCGAGGCGTGGGCGAAACTTTACGAGGAAGCTTCTCCTAAACTCGACGAAATATACGGCAAACTCATAAAGACCCGCTGTAAGATAGCGAAAAAACTCGGATTCAAAAACTATATCGATTACGCGTACCGGGCGAGACAGAGATACGATTACGGGCCGGACGACGTCGCCCGCTTCCGCGAGGCGGTGAGAACGACGGTCACTCCGGTTTGCGACCGTCTTTACCGCGAGCAGGCGGAACGCCTCGGGATAGATAAACTCCGTATGTATGACGAGAACCTCGTTTTCCCCGACGGCAACGCCGTCCCGCAGGGAACGCCCGAGGAACTGACCGAGAAAGCGCGGCTGATGTACGAGGATCTCTCCCCCGAGACCGGAGAATTCTTCGATTTCATGACCGAGTACGGTCTTTACGACCTCGTCACGAGGGAAAACAAGCACCTCGGCGGGTACTGCACGGAACTTTCCGAGTTCAAAGCGCCGTTCATTTTCTCCAATTTCAACGGAACGTCCGCAGACATCGACGTGCTGACGCACGAAGCGGGCCACGCGTTCGAGTCGTATTACGCCTCCCGCCGTCTGCCGCACACTGACCTCACGTTCTCGACGAGCGAGATCAACGAGATCCATTCGATGACGATGGAACTGTTCACGTATCCTTATATGGAGAACTTCTTCGGCGACCGCGCCGACAAGTACCGTTTCGCTCATCTGTCCGAGGCGCTCAAAACGATCCCTTATCTCGTCTCGGTCGACGAGTTCCAGCACCGTGTTTACGAGAATCCCGATTCGACTCCGTCCGACTGGAGAAGATTCTGGCGGGAGATAGAAAAGAAGTATATGCCGTGGCGCGACTACGACGGTAACGAATTCCTCGAGGGCGGCGGTTTCTGGATGCAGAAGCAGCACATATTCCTCTATCCGTTCTACTACGTCGATTACGCTATGGCGCAGATGGGGGCGTTCTCCCTCTACCGCAAGGCGACGGAGGGCGGCGACGCCTGGGGCGACTACCTGAAACTCTGCTCGATGGGCGGAATGTACGGATATTTCGAGACGCTCGACAGAGCGGGTATCCCGAATCCTCTGAAACCCGAAACGGTCAGGGAAGCCGTCGGGTTCGTCGAAAAGCGGATAGGAGAACTCGCGGAGAAGATCTGACTTAGGGTAACAGGGGATACTCTGAAAAAGGAGCGAGAACGCATGGAAAAATTCGCAGATATCAAATACGAAAGGCCGGACGTTCCGAAACTCAGAAAAGAATACCGCGCCTGTATCGAAAAACTCAAAAACGCGGGTTCGTTTGAGGAGGCCGACGCCGCCGTCGGTGGGATGGAGCGCGTCGTTGACCGTATCTCCACGCTGCTCGCCATAGCGTCGATACGGCACGGTATGAATACGAAGGACACGTTCTACGCCGCGGAAAAAAGGTTTTTCGACCGCTTCGTTCCGAGACAGGCGATGCTCCTCAAAAAAGGGACGGAGGCGTTGCTGAATTGCCGTTTCCGCAAGGAACTCGAGGAAAAATACGGAACTCTGATGTTCAAAAACGCCGAGTCTCAGTTAAAGTTCCTCAAGCCGTCGGCAGTTCTCCCTATGATCGCCGAAAACAGACTGGTGAACGAGTATTTCAAGGTCACCGCGCAGTGTTCCGTCGAGTTCAGGGGCGAGGCATGTACCGCGCGCGAGTTGAACAGACATATGCAGTCGACCGACAGGGAAGAACGGCGGGAAGCGTACGGGGCGTACGCGAAACTGAGCGAAGAGGTCTCCCCGAAACTTGAAGAGATTTACGGAAAACTTCTCAAAGTCCGTACGGGGCTCGCGAAAAAGCTCGGTTTTAAGAGCTATATCGACTTCGCGTACCGGAATCTGCAAAGATACGACTACGGTCCCGACGACGTCGCCCGATTCCGCGAGACGGTGAGAGACACCGTCGTACCGGTCTGCGATCGCCTTTACCGCGAGCAGGCTGAGAGGCTCGGGATAGACAAGATCCGTTTTTACGACGAGTATATCGCGTTTCCGGACGGCAACGCCGTCCCGGAGGGCACGCCGGAGGACCTGTGCGAAAAGGCGCGCCTTATGTATGAGGACCTGTCCCCCGAGACCGGAGAATTCTTCAATTTCATGACGAAGTACGGCCTTTTCGATCTGTCCGCGAGGAAGAACAAGATCGCCGGCGCATTTACCGATATGATGCCCGAGTATAAGGCGCCTTTCATCTTCTCGAGTTTCAACAAAACGGCGGGCGACGTCCTCGTGCTGACGCACGAGGCGGGCCATGCGTTCGAGTTGTATCATGCTTCCCGCTGCCTTCCGCACTCGGATCTCACTCGCTCGACGAACGAGATCGGAGAGATCCACTCGATGGCGATGGAACTGTTCACGTACCCGTATATGGAGTACTTTTTCGGGGACAGCGCCGACAGATTCCGTTTTTCTCACCTGTGCGAAGCGCTGGCGTCGCTTGCGGATACCGTTGCGGTCGACGAGTTCCAGCACCGGGTCTATGAAAATCCCGATTCGACTCCGTCCGACTGGAGAAAATTCTGGCGGCAGATCGAAAAGAAGTATATGCCGTGGCGTGACTACGGCGGAAACGGATTTTTTGAGAGCGGCGGCTTCTGGACGCGCACCCTGCACGTGTTCGCATGTCCGTTTTACTATATCGAATACGCCCTGGCGCAGATCGACGCGTTTTACCTGTACCGCAAGGCGGAGGAGGGCGGCGACGCCTGGGGCGACTATCTGAAGCTCTGTTCGATGGGCGGTAAGTACGGGTACTTCGAAACGCTCGAAAAATCGGGGCTGCCGAATCCCCTCAAGCCGGAGACGGTAAAAGACGCCGTGGCGTTCGTTGAGAAGCAAATTGCGGAACTTGAAAAGAAGATATAAAAATGCGGCTGTCGCAAGATGAAGCGACAGCCGCATTTTCCTTTTAATCCATAGGCAGGATCTTTTCGTAAAGGAACTTTGCGAACTCGCAGCTCGAATACGCCGCGAACCGTTGATAATCGTCTGATTTTTCGGCGTCTGCGAAATCGCATACGCTTTTGACGATGATCGGGGTCGGACGAGGATCGTTGGCGTGATTCGCAGCATAGACCACGGCGTACGACTCCATGTCGAGGCCGGCGGTGTGACGGTACTGCGTATAAATCTGTTTTTCGAGCAGTTCCCGGTTGGCAACGACGGTACTTCCGCACGCCATCGGTCCGATATATACGTGGCACGGGTTTTCTTCAGATTTGACCGCTTTTCTCAAATACGGTAGGATATCCTCGGGGATATTTTCCGAGGTGGAGCGGGGGAGAAACCCCATATTTCCGTACGTTATTTCGGCGAGCTCGGGACTGACGAATTTTCCCGCCGAGTAATTCCATATAACGTCGGGGACGATAACGTCGCCGTACCGCTGATCCTCCAGTTCCTCTTTGACTACGCCCGCCGCTATGCCGACCATAATGAGATACCGCGGACGGAACAGGAATATCAACTTCATGGCGGTCGCCGCCGCCGCGGTCATTCCCATCTCGCTGGTTTTCGCGTGAACGATCGAACGTTTTGTCCCGTCGCGTTCAAATTCAGCCACGTCGTAGATCTGATCGTCGCCAGTAAAAGTCTTCGCTCTCCAGTCGTGAAAATGAGTCACGGCTTTGAATTCTGTCGTCGTTACGGACATCAGAGCAACGTCCGTCAGGTAAGAGTTCTTTTTCATATTCACTTTCTTTCCGATCAATATCGACCGATTTCTTCAAACGGTATCTTCATAAAATCCCCGATATCGTCCCTCGTCCGGTAGTCGCCTACCGTGGGGTTTACGAAAAGCGGATTTTCCTCGAGCGAGAACACGAGGTTGTTCTCACACCTCAGAGCGAACCGTTCTACCGGTTCCTCGACGAAGTTGTTGCTGTTACCGATCGCGTAGTTGTTGTAGAGCTTGCAGAAGCCGGGAGACGCGGGGCAGTTCGGGTTTTCGACGTCGTCGTAGTCGTCGATGATCTCGTACAGTTCCGGCCAGCGCGAACGCCAGAGTTCGTAGTGATCCGAGGCGTAGCCGTCCTTCATCGGTCTTTGCGCGAGCGTTCCGTAAAGGATCCTGAAGTTGCCCGAATTCCACGCGGTCGGATACTCGTCGTCATAGTAACGGAAATTGTAGTATTTCGCGGTGGAGAACAGACCGAGATGTTCTTCGTCTCCCGTGATTATATACGCGTTGTCGTGGATATCCATATATTGACCGCCCGAGTGCACGACCGCGTAATCGGTGAAATTGTAGAAGATGTTGCCGTAAATGGTCTGCGCGGCGAGACCGTCGTCGAGGTAGATCGCGAAACGCCCTCCCGCTCCGGGAATATCGGAGATCAGATTGTATCTGATGACGTTGTCACGGTTGACGAATGACCGCCCGCAGTAGATGCAGCCGATATCCACGACGTCCTGATCGACGTCGTGAATGTAGTTGTACTCGAACACGCAGTCGATCGCGCGCTCCGATCCGCCCTCGGCGCAGTATCCGAAAGTGATGGCGGAGCACGGAGTGTTGTATATCTCGCAGTGCGAAACGGCAGCTCCGACGGCGCATTTGACGCGGATGCCGGGGTTTTGCAGATTCTTCCACTTCTGCCCCATATCGTGGATCAGACAGTTGTCGATGTACGGACCGGTTGGGACCAGATCCTCGACCGGTTTGTCGCAGTCGAACCACATCCCGCATCCCGCTGTGTAGGCGAATTCGCAGTCCTGCATGCGGAAATCGACCCCGTAGCACCGTATGCCCGCTCTGCCGCCTATCCCGCGGATCGTACAGCGGTCGAACGCGACGTCGTTCGCCGAGATATTGAATCCGTCGCCGGTGCACCCCTCGAACGTGAGCCCGACGAATTTTATATGGTCGGCGCCGTTTATCACTCCGAACGACTCCGTGGCCGACACGAGGTATTCTTCGTCCGACGGATCGTAGACGTAGAGCGTTTTGTTCACGGGGTCGACCCAGCTCTCGTTGTCAAAGTCGACTTCTTCGGACACGTTGAGGAAGTAAACGCCGGGCACGTATTCGTCAAGACCGTACTGCGGACCGACGATTTTGTAAGTGAGCACGCCCGTCTCGCCGTCGAACCCGGTCGCAGGGAAGACGGTCTTCCAGTATTCGTGACCGAAGCATCCGACCAGCTGTATGCCCTCGACGGTGTGATAATTCAAAAAACGGGACTTGAGGAATCCGACCTCGAGCTTTCCGAGCGAGGGGCTCTTAAGCGCTCCTTCCAAGTATCTCTCATCTCCGTCGGGAGTCCGGTTCGGGTATCTGCCCGCGTCGAGCCGTCCGTACGATCCGTTGAACGTTTCGCTCGAATAGCTCAGTCCGTCGCTCAGCGGTTTGCCTGAGAGGTCGGCTTTTTTAACTTTATCGAAGTTCTTCTCGCGGATATACGCAAGGTCGCTCTCTTCGAGCGGCACGAACTCGTCGGGGCGTACCGTAACGCCGCCGACGAAGCGAACGTCGCCGTCTCCGTACGCGCAGAATACGACGGGACATTCTTCCGTTCCCGCGTCTTCGGCGGTCAGCTCGAACACGGACTGCGGGTAGTCGCCGGCAAAGAACGCAACGGTAACGGAACCTTTTTCCGCCTTTTTCGGAACGGATCTCGCCGCATCGGCGGCGCGCGCGAAAGTGGCGAACGGATCGGACTTCGTTCCGGAGCCGCCGTCGTCGCCTTCGGGCGACACGTAGAAATCCGCGTCATCGACGAGAGGGTATTCCTTCTCGGTAAACGACGTCATAAGGACCGGATGGTTATATTCGAGGATATAAGTGAATTTTTCCTTCGCGCGATCAAACCTCTCGAGGATCGCGGCGAACTGTTCGCGCGTGGCGTGACCGCGCGGGATCAGAAGAGTTTTACCGCCTTCGCGGCTCCCGGTGATAAGCCCTTCGCCGACCGCCCATAGGAGCGCGTCTTTCGCCCATCCGCTGACCGACGCTGCGTCGGGATAGTTTTCGATCGACCCCGTGGGTTCGACTTTATATTTCAGAAACGCGGCGTAGCGCGAGATCATTGCCGCGAGCTGTTCCCGCGTGATCGGACCGGCGGGATCGAAAGTCGATGCGGTGATCCCGTTGACGATCCCGTTTTCTTTTGCCCAAATCACAGGCGAGGAGTACCACCGGCCTTCGGGGACGTCTTTGAAACCGTTTTTGTATTCGACGTCCGGCGACCCGCTCATCCGCCACAGGACGGTGACGACCATCGCGCGCGTCAGCGCGCCCGCGGGATCGAATTTTCCCGCTCCGACGCCCTGCATATATCCCTTTTCAACGGCGTAAGCGATGCTCGCCGCGCTCCATCTGTCCGCTCCGACGTCCGAAAACGCGCTCACCGCCGCCGCGGGGATCGCCGCGGACGCGAAAACCAAAGCGAGGATCAAAGAGAGTATCCTTTTCATATTTCGAGACTCCTTCACCCTATTTCTATTTTGAATTATATCAAAAAAACGGACCGTATGCAACACGGCAAAAAACGGGCCCGCTTCATCCGAAGCGGGCTCGCGCTTATTTCTTTTCGCACCCTTCTTTTTTCGGGCAGCAATCGCATCCGGCGGAACAACCGCCGCGCTTTTTGCGTTTCACGATCGCGAAAATCGCGGCGGCGGCGATCACGGCGATAACGCCTATTATCAGATAATCCCATCCGTTCATAGTCTACACCAAAGACGCGATCAGGTGGACGACGGACGCGGCGACCCAGGCGATCGCGCATTGCCACACCGCGACGCCGAGCGCCCATTTGCGCCCGAGTTCCCGCCGCACCGAAGCGATCGAGGCGACGCAGGGAGTGTACAGAAGCGAGAAGACGAGGAGCGACGCGGCGGACGCAGCCGTCATGAACCCGGTCACGTTGCCCTCGAAGAGGACTTTGAGCGTCGAGACGACGCTTTCCTTAGCCATGAACCCGCTGATAAGCGAAGTGCAGATCCGCCAGTCGCCGAGACCGAGCGGCCTCATTATCGGGGCGATCCATCCAGCGATCAGGGCGAGTATGCTTTCCGACTGGTTTTCGGTGAACCTGAAATGCGGATCGATGCTTCCGAGAAACCAGATGACGATCGTCGCGATGAGGATGACGGAGAACGCGCGGGACAGAAAGTCCTTCGCTTTCTCCCACAGAAGGCGAAACACGTTTTTGGGACCCGGCAGACGGTAGTTCGGCAGCTCCATGACGAACGGGACCGCCTCGCCGCGGAACAGGGTTCCCTTGAAAAGAAGGGCTATAAGTATTCCGACGACGATCCCGAGAAAGTATAGCCCGGTCATGATCAGCGCCTTGCGGCCGGGGAAGAAAGCGTCGACGAAAAACGCGTAGATCGGCAGTTTAGCCGTGCAGCTCATGAACGGCGTCAAGAGGATAGTCATTTTTCTGTCGCGTTCGCTGGGCAGGGTCCGCGTCGACATAACGGCGGGAACGGTGCACCCGAATCCGATCAGCAGCGGGACGATGCTTCGCCCGGACAGACCGATCTTCCGGAGCAGTTTATCCATAAAGAACGCGACGCGCGCGATATATCCGCTGTCCTCGAGCAGGGAAAGGAAGAAGAACAGAGTGACGATGATCGGCAGGAAACTCAGAACCGAGCCGACCCCGGTAAAAATGCCGTCGATGACGAGCCCGTGGACGACCTCGTTCACCCCCGCGGACGTCATCGCGCGGTCGACGACCCCGGTCAGTTCCGTGATGCCGAGATCGAGCAGTTTCTGCAGCGACCCGCCGATGACCTCGAACGTGAGGAAGAAGACGGCCGCCATGATCAGGACGAAGATAGGTATCGCCGTCCATTTTCCGGTGAGGATACGGTCGATCTTGTCGCTCCTCACGCTTTCACGGCTCACCTTCGGCTTCGTGACGCACGCGTCCGTGACCTTCATAATGAACGAGAAGCGCATATCGGCGATCGCGGCGGCTCTGTCGAGCCCGCACTCCGTCTCCATCTGAAGGACGATGTGCTCGATCGTTTCAAGTTCGTTTTTGTCAAGTTTCAGCTGCTCGGTTATGAGCGAATCTCCCTCGACGACCTTGCTCGCGGCGAACCGTATCGGCAGACCCGCCGCGACCGCGTGGTCCTCTATCAGGTGGCATATACTGTGCAGGGCCCTGTGTATCGCGCCTCCGCGGTCGTTCTCGTCGCAAAAATCCTGTCTTTGCGGTCTCTCCTGATAGTGCGCGACGTGGACCGCGTGCTCGATCAGCTCGTGGATGCCCTGATTTTTCGCAGCGGAGATCGGAACGACCGGCACGCCGAGCGCCGCCTCCATTTCGTTGACGTCGACGGTCCCGCCGTTCGCGGTGACCTCGTCCATCATATTCAGAGCGACGACCGTCGGAATGTTCATCTCGAGCACCTGCATCGTAAGATACAGATTTCTCTCGATATTCGTCGCGTCGACTATGTTGATTATCGCCCTCGGCTTGTCGTTAAGGACGAAATTACGCGACACGATCTCCTCGCTGCTGTACGGGCTCATCGAGTAGATCCCGGGCAGGTCGGTGACGAGAGTGTCGGGGTATCCTTTTATAACGCCGTCCTTGCGGTCGACGGTGACGCCGGGAAAGTTCCCGACGTGCTGATTCGCTCCGGTGATCTGATTGAAGAGCGTCGTCTTGCCGCAGTTCTGGTTTCCTATGAGAGCGAACGTCAGTTTCTCCCCGTCAGGCAGCGGATCGCCGCTCCCCTTCGGGTGGTATTTGCCTCCCTCGCCGAAACCCGGGTGGTGCGCCGTTTTCTCGCGGCTTTTCCGCTCGCGCTCGGAGGCGGCCTCTTCCGTTTTTTCGACCTCGATCTTTTCGGCGTCAGCGAGACGGAGCGTCAGCTTGTACCCGTGTATGAGGAGTTCGACGGGGTCTCCCATCGGGGCGTATTTG
The DNA here is from genome assembly GCA_017428635.1 of Clostridia bacterium. Taxonomy (GTDB): domain Bacteria; phylum Bacillota; class Clostridia; order Oscillospirales; family CAG-272; genus RUG11130. The sequence goes on from JAFRQK010000073.1 coordinate 25,096, forward strand.
ACGACGGAGACAGGCGTTCCGGGAATGACTCCCATATCCAGAAAATGCTGACGGAGAGCGCCTCCGCCGTTCAGTTTCCGAACGACGGCGGACTCTCCGGGCTTGATATCTTTCAGCGTCGTCATTTTTCTTCTCCTTCGGATCCGGTCGCGTCGTTTTCTTCGGGGGCATGCTTCTTCTTTCTGAAGACCCAGAGTTTATTCATGAAGAAATTGAGCGGGACGGTCACGACGAGCGGCAGAAGACTTGCGAGCCAGTACGGCACGCCCATACCGCTGAGCCAGCTCGTAATGAGATACGTGAGCAGAAGGGAAGAAAGAGCGTAACTTGCGGTCATCTTGAGGAACGCCTTCGCGTGTTCGCCGAAGGTCTTCTTTCCTTCGCTCTTGAAAACGAATCTGTTGTTCCAGAAATAAGAGTTGATTATACTGAGGATAAAACCGAAAGACACCCCGAGGATGATCCTCGGCTGTTCCGGCAATGATTTGAACAAAACGTAATATCCGAGCTGATTTCCGCCCCACTGGATGGCGGTGTTGCTCACGCCCACGAGACCGAATTTCACGAACTGGACGAACGGCGCGAGTTTACCGCTCTCGGCGTAATTCAGAAGGTCTCGTAGTTTTTCTTTTAAGTTCTTATCCGATCTCAGGATCGCTTTGATTTCTTCTTTCAAGATCCAACCTCCGCAGAAGGTCCTTTACGGCGCTTTTTTGCCACAAAAATTGTACCATTCCGTGCGGTCGTTGTCAACCCGGGGACTTGTCATTTCGGGCGGGATGGAGTATAATATTGGCGAAAAACAAACGGGGAGGTTTAGAAAAATGAGCGAAGAAAAGGCGGAAAAGAGGGGACTTTTCTCCTTTTTCCTGTTCCGGAAAACGCCCGATAAGAAACCCGTCCTCTTCTGGATATGGAACTTTTTATGCATCACTGCGGCAGCCGTTCTGACCGGCGCCGTCTCCCTGATGCTTGCGTACGGCAACTATCCGTTCGGTATCTTCAAGGGCTACTTCAAAGTCCCGCTGATCGCCGTGCTGAATATTCTTCCGGTCCTCGTTCTCACGTATCTTCTGTACTTCATTACGGGCAGATCGTGGATCGCGCACCTCATCGTCTCCGGTATCGTCACGGCGGCGTCCGTCGGAGACTACTATAAACTCCGCTTCCGCGACGATCCGTTCATCGCCGCAGACATCCCCGCGATAACGACGGGTCTCAAGGTCTCGGGAAACTACGAGATAACGGTCGGAGTCAGAGTTGTCGCCGCGTTCGCGTTCGTTTTGCTCTCAACGCTTTTCCTCGCGTTTTTCGTGCGCGGACGCATCCGTTTCAGGTTCAGGACGATAGGCATCGTCGCCGCCCTGCTCGCCGCGTGGCCGGTCGCTCTCTGGTGTCTTGACGGCGGAACGTTCGACTCCCTCGAGAATTTCAACTATTCCGGCGCCAACCGCTGGTCCGACACGCAGAAACAGATAACGCGCGGCTTCGTCTATCCGTTCATACACAGTATCCCGGACGCGATACCGCAGAAGCCCGCCGGATATTCGGACGCCCGCGCGCGGGAGATCCTCTCGCCGTATGAGAACGAGGATATCCCCGAAGACAAAAAAGTGAATATCATCGGTATTCAGCTCGAGGCGTTCAACGATTTCGAACGGCTCGGCGTGGAGGGCATCGACGAAAAAGTATACGAGAAATGGCATGAACTCGAAAAGGAAAGCCTGACCGGTACGCTTGTCACGAACATTTTCGCGGGAGGAACGATCGACACGGAGCGCTGCTTCCTGACCGGTTTGTCTGAACTCGACAACTTCAGGGCGCCCGTCGGGAGTTACGTCCGCTATTTCACGTCTCAGGGCTACTTCACGGAGGGCGCGCACGCGTCGTACGACTGGTTTTATAACAGGAAAGTTATAAATTCCTATATTGGATTCGACGAGTATTGGTTCAAAGAAAACAGATACGACGAGTTTATCACGGGAATCGTCGGAATGGACGACGTCATGATCCCCGATATCTTAGAGCTGTTCCGGAGCCGCGACAAGTCGGTCCCGTATTTCAACTTCTCCGTCACGTATCAGGGTCACGGTCCGTATGCGGACGATAACCTCTTCGCCTGGGGCGACGGTTTCTGGGAAGGAGACGGCTGCTCCGATGCGTCTTATATGATCCTCAACAACTATTTCGGATCGATCGCCGACACGTCCGAGCGTATATCGTGGTTCGTCGACGAACTGCGCGATGATCCCGATCCCGTCGTCGTCGTTATGTACGGCGATCACAACCCGTGGCTCGGCAACGGAAACAGCGTTTATATCGAACTCGGCGTTGATCTCGACGTATCGGAAGAACAGGGCTTTTACAATTATTTCTCGACCGAATATCTGATCTGGGCGAACGACGCGGCGAAGGACGCGCTCGGTATAGACCCGAAGGGCAAGGGTCCCACGGTCAGCGCGTGCTTCCTCATGAACGTGCTCTTCGACGAGTGCGGTCTCGGGCGCGGGCCCGCCTATATGCAGTTTACGACGGATTTCATGAAGGAATGTCCGGTCGTCAACACGACGGGCTTCTACCTCGAAGACGGCAAGATCACGACGGAGCCCTCGGAAAAGCTTTCCGGCTCTCTCGGCGATCTGCGCATAGCGGAGTATTACCGGAAACATCATACGGACTGAGCGCAAAAAAACGGCGACCCGAAAGGGCCGCCGTTTTAACGTCGGTATTCTTATTCTTCGGTCGAGTCTTCAACGGTCTCGGTCGCTTCTTCCGCGGCTTCCTCTACCGTCTCGGTCGCTTCTTCCGCGGCTTCCTCTACCGTCTCGGTCGCTTCTTCCGCGATTTCTTCGACGGTCTCGGTCGCTTCCTCTGCGGCTTCTTCGACGGCTTCGGTCGCTTCTTCCGCAGCGTCTTCAACCGCTTCGGCAGCTTTCTCGGCTGCGTCTGCAGCTTTTTCAACTCCGAGAAGCTCGCCTACGTCGATCAGACCGGACGAAGCGGCTTCGTCCCCGCCGTCCTCGGCCGCGCCGTTGACAGCAGCGTCCGCCGCGCCGATATCTTCTTTCTTCTTCGTCGCGCCCTTGATTATCAGGATAAGAGCGATGACGAGGACCGCTCCGCCCGCGACGCACGCGGCGATAATGATCGACTTCGTGCCTATCCCGCCGCCGCCCGCGGTGCCGTATGCGGTGTGCTCGGATACGTGATCCATCACGACGTCCTGAAGAACGTACATCTTGAGCAGTCCGATGCCGTAGGAATCGACCGCTTCGCTGTAATCCTCGGATTCAAAGTTCTCCGTCGCGAACGCTTTCATATCGTCCTCGGTGATCGTAATATCGTCGCGCGACTCGTCGATCGCCTGAACGATGAGCATCCTCTTCGCGACCTTGACGTTCTCCTCGGCATAGTCGCCGACCATCTCCTCAAGCGAGATGCCGTATGCGGAGAGGAACGTTCCGAGATCGACTCCGTACTGAGACGCGTAACTTGCGTACGGGATTATCGCGAGATCGACGGCAAAGTTGTAAGCCGCCTCCGGAATCTCACGGACCTCGTTGTTTGCGAGGAGCTGTTCGATGATGAGTTCCTGCTTGAGGCTTTCGTTTTCTTTGAAGTAATCTATCACGTCCTGCGCGGTTTTGATATCTTCCGCCTGCGGAGTGATGTTCTCCGCGACGAATTCGTCGGTAAGTTCGGGTATCACGTCATCGCCCTCGACGTAGTTTATCGTGACGGTGAACGTGGCGGGTTTGCCCGCAAGGTCCTCGTTGGAATAATCATCCGGGAACGTGACGTCGATGTCGAACGTCTCGCCTACTTCGTGGCCGACGAGCTGCTCGAGGAAGCCCTCGATATACGAAGTAACGCCGATCGTAACGGTCGTGCCGTTTCCGTTCGTCGAGCCGCTTTCAAACGCCTCTCCGTCAACGTATCCCGTGTAATCGATGTTGAGCGTGTCGCCGTCCTTGACGGTCCCCTCGGTCAGATGCTCGGGAGCGGCGTAGCTTTCGAGCAAGCCTTTGATCTGCTCGTCGACTTTCGCGTCGATAGCGGATTCCGGAACGGAAAGATTTTCATAGTTTTTGAGTTCAACGTAATCGAGAGCGCGGATATCCCTGAAATGGCCGTTCTCGTCGAATACGGAATCAAAATCGTAGTTAACGTAGTAATCGTCCGACTTTACGACGTAATCCGGAGCGCCTTCGGCGGAGATGACCGTGCCTTCGTACATGTTCGCCGTGGGAGACTCTTCTTCTTCTTCTTCTTCTTCACCGGTCGTTACGACTTCGCCGGTCGTGAGGACTTCGCCCTCCGCCTCGGCTTCGTCCTCCGTTTTCTCTTCGGCTCCTTCGTCTTCCGCGGCGTCGCCGACGCCTTCGGACGCCGTGATCTGTTCGGTATCCGCGGAGGATTCCGCCTCGGCGAGAACGGGGATGACGAGCGCCGCCAGAAGAAGCGCCGTTAAAATGATCGCAATAATTTTTTTCATTTGTTTCACCTCATTGAATAATACTCTTGCTATTATATCAAAAAACGCCTTTTTATTCAAGTCCGACGCGGGAAAAAGTGAGGCCGCCGCATCGCGGGTGTAAACAATATTTGAATTCCGCTCATTATTATTGACAATTTCCGCGCCCCGATTTATTATATAATACTGAATAAAGCGAAGTATACTTATCGCGAAAACCGGAGGCAAAACCATGGCAAAAGACAAAAGGATCCTGACTATCCAAGACGTCTCGTGCGTCGGTCAGTGCTCTCTGACCGTCGCGCTCCCGATACTTTCCGCTGCGGGGATCGAGACCGCGATCCTCCCGTCCGCCGTCCTTTCCACCCATACCGCGGGCTTCAAGGGCTACACGTTCCGAGATCTGACCGAGGATATCCCCGCGATCGCCGCGCACTGGAAGAGCGAAGGGATCAGATTCGACGCCGTCTACACCGGCTACCTCGGCAGCGCGAAGCAGATCGCTTACGTCAAACAGATCTTCCGCGACCTTCTCGCCGAGGGCGGCGTGAAGATCGTCGACCCCGCTATGGCGGACGGCGGCAAACTCTATCCCGGATTCGACCTCGCTTTCGTCGAGGAGATGAAGTCTCTCTGCGCGGAGGCGGACATCATCCTCCCGAACATCACCGAGGCGTGCTTCATCACGGGCGTCGAATACCGCGAAACGTACGACAGAGCGTATATCGACGACCTTCTCGCCGCTCTGCGCGCGGTCGGCGCGAAGACGGTGATCCTCACCGGGGTCGGCTTCGCCGAGGACAAAACCGGCGTCATGGTCCTCGAGGGAGACGAACCCGAGTACTACGAGCACAGGCGCAACCCGAAGGGCAGCCACGGAACGGGCGACGTTTACGCGTCCGCGTTCGTCGGCGCGCTCACCCGCGGCAAAGGCGCCTTCGAAGCCGCATCGATCGCCGCGGACTACACTCTGAAGTGCATTGAGAACACGGTCGGCGATCCCGACCACTGGTACGGAGTCAAATTCGAGTCCGTACTCCCGTATTTCATCGACCGTCTCGCATGACCGCGGGGGCTTCCCCGCTGAAATAAAAACGGAAAAGGAGACAGCCCAATGAGTACCGTTTTCATTTACTACTCCCTCACCGGCAACGAAGATCTCGTCGCGTCGAAACTATCTGAAAAGGGAATCGACGTCCGCCCCGTGAAACTCGTAAAGCCGATGCCCAAGGGCTTCTTCTTCGCGATGATGAAGGGCGGCTTCCTCGCGGGTATCCAAAACCGGGCGAAACTCGACGGATTCAACGCCGACGTCTCGGGCTACGACAAAGTCGTGATCGGTTCGCCCATCTGGAACGGGCGTATCGCCCCCGCGATCAATACCGTGCTCGACACGGTCGACCTCGCGGGCAAAGAGGTCGCTTTCATCCTCACGTCCGGCGGCGGTTCAGCGCCGAAAGCGGAAGCGCGCCTGAAAAACTCGTTCCCCGGCGCACGGATCGTCATGCTGAGGGAGCCGAAGAAAAACGAAGACGAACTCTCAAAACTCGACTTTTGACGGGAGATATCCATGGATAAAAAAGACGTCGCTCTCCTCACGGGAGAGGGCTATTGGTTCGTCGGACCCGTAATGGTGTCCGACGGACCCCACGGTTTGAGAAAACAGGAAAAAGACGCGGACTTTCTGGGCGGGCTGCCCTCAAAGCCCGCCGTTTGTTATCCCACCGCGTCCGCGCTCGCCTGCTCGTTCGACAAGGAACTGCTCTATCTGATCGGCGAGGCGCTCGGCGACGAATGTATCTCGGAGGGCATCTCCGTTCTTCTGGGCCCCGGCGTCAACCACAAGAGAAGCCCGCGGTGCGGGCGCAATTTCGAATATTTTTCGGAGGATCCCGTCCTCACGGGCGAGCTCGCGGCGGCGATGGTCCGGGGGATCCAGTCCCGCGGCGTCGGCGCGTGCGTAAAGCACTTCGCCGCCAACTCGCGCGAGTGGGGAAGGATGGTCACCGATTCCGTCGTCGACGAGAGGGCGCTTTTCGAGATCTATCTGCGCCAGTTCGAGATCGTCGTCAAAAAGGCGCGCCCCGCCGCGATGATGACCGCGTACAACAAACTCGGCGGCGTTTACTGCTCGGAAAACGAATGGCTCATGAACGGAGTCGCCCGCGAAAAGTGGGGCTTCGACGGCGTGTTCCTCTCCGACTGGGGAGCGGTCAGCGACCCCGTCAGGTCGGCGGTCGCCGGGCTCGACGTCGAGATGCCCGGACCCGACAGGGCGAGCACCGAACGCCTGCGCCGCGCGCTCGAGGCGGGCGGCGAGCACGGCGAGAGGATAAAAAAGCGTGTCGAAAACGTCAAGCGGTTCATCGAGAGGGCGCAGAAGCCGGAATTCGGCAAGCCGTTCGATCTCGACGCACATCTTGAACTCGCGCGCAGGGCTTCGGCGGAGTCCGCCGTCTTACTCAAAAACTCAGGCTCTCTCCCGCTCGGCAAGAGTGATAAGATCCTACTTGTCGGCGAACTCGCCGGCAAACCGAGGTATCAGGGCTCCGGCAGCAGCCGGATCGATCCCGTGGCGCTCGACTCGATATACGACGAACTGAAGAGATCGTACCCCGACCTGCTTTACGCGCCGGGCTATTCCCTCGACGGCAAGAAGGATGAAAAGATCCTCCGCGACGAGGCGGTCGCTCTATCGAAAAACGCCGACCGCGTCGTCGTCGTCGCGGGTCTCCCCGACGAATACGAGTCGGAGGGCTACGACAGGGTCGACCTCTCGATGCCCGCGTCCCACGACGCGCTGATCGAGGCGCTCGCCGACGCGGGAGCCGACGTCACCGTCGTTTTGCAGTGCGGCGCGCCGGTCCTCACTCCGTGGGCCGACCGCGTGAGCGCGCTGCTTCTGATGTATCTCTCCGGTTGCCGCGGCGGCGCGGCGTGCGCCGATCTGCTCACCGGCAGAGCCGTCCCGTCGGGCCGTCTCGCCGAGACGTGGCCGATGAGGTCGGAAGACGATCCGTCGTACAGCAATTTCACCGTTTCGATGAAACGCGTCGAGCATCCAGAGGGTATCTTCACCGGCTACCGCTATTACGACGCGGCGGGCAGGGAAGTACGCTTCCCGTTCGGCTACGGTCTGTCGTATACCCGATTTTCGCTCTCCGAACTCGAACTTGAAAAGAGCGATCCCGCCGTTGCGAGGTGCCGCGTGACGAACGCGGGAAAAGTCGCCGGATCGGAGACGGTAGGCGTCTGGGTAGGCCTCGAAAACTCGAGGATCATGCGCCCCGTCCGCGAACTGAGAGATTTCAAAAAGGTCTCCCTCGCTCCCGGCGAGAGCGCCGAGCTTGAATTTTCTCTCCCCCGCGAGGCGTTCGCGTATTACGACGTCAGAACGCACGGCTGGCAGGTCGAAAAGGGAGAATACGCCGTCTTTCTCGGTATGCCCGGCACGGGCCTTGAGATCTGCGGCGCGCTCGAACTCGACGGGATCGAGCCCGAGCCCGAGGAATACGACGTCGAAGAACGCGTGAGAAGGCGCGAGATCGAGGCCGGCGGGAAAGTCGTCATCACTCCGGACAGCCCCGTCGAGGATATAAGGACGAGATTTCTCGGCAGACTGTTCCTCCGCATCGCGGACGGAAAGATGAAAAAGATGAGCCCGATCGACGCGGACCGGACGAGAACGCTCGTGTACGGCTCGCCGCTCCGCGCGCTGACGATGGCGCACCCGCGCCTCAACCGCGACACCGTCGACGGGATCGTCATGGTCCTGAACGGCAAACGGCTCCGAGGTCTGCACCGCATCCTCAGGAGTTTGCGAAAACCGAAGAAAAACTGAATATCAATCCCCCCCCGAGTCAATAATGTGCAAAAAGACTTAGGGGGGTTTTTATGTCCAAAATCGTTATCATCGGCTCAGGCGTCGCAGGTCTGTCCGCGGGGATCACCGCGCGCCTCAACGGCGACGACGCCGTCGTTCTCGAAAAGCACACGACGCCCGGCGGCAATCTCACAGGATGGGACCGCGGCGGGTACCACGTCGACAACTGCATCCACTGGCTCACCGGTACCAATCCTCTCACGAAGACTTACGAAATGTGGGAGACGCTCGGCGCGATCGACCGGCGCGGGATCCGGTACCCCGAGACGCTCTACACGTACGAAAAGGACGGCAGAAGCGTCTCGCTTTATTCCGATTCCGAGCGGCTCCGCCGCCGTATGATCTCGCTCTCTCCCGCCGACGAGAAGGAGACGAACCGATTTATCCGCGCCGTTCGCGCCGCCTCGTCGCTCTGCGGGGTCGACCCGAAGGACGACGGCAAAAGGTGCGCTCTTCACCGCGGGATCATGCGCTGCCCCGCGCTCGCGCCGTACTATTTCATGACCGCGGGCGAAGCGGCGGAGCGTTTCCGCGATCCGCTCCTTCGCGGCTTCATCGGCGAATTTCTGACGGAGCGATTCGGCGCGCTCGGGGTGATCTTCGTCTTCGCCACGTTCACGTCAAAAAACGGCGGTCTGCCGCGCGGCTCCTCCCGCGACATGGCGGGGCGTATGGCGGCGAGGTTCACTTCGCTCGGCGGTCGGCTCTTCACGGGCGCGGAAGTCGCCGGGATAAAAACGCGCGGCCGCCGCGCCGTCTCCGTCGTGATGAAGGACGGGCGCGAGCTCCGCGCCGACTACGTCGTTCCCGCGTGCGATCCCGCCGCGGTATTCGGGAAAATGATAAACGAAAAATATATGCCCGCGACCCTCAAAAGGAGGTTTGAGTCGCCCTCGTATTTCAGGTTTTCATCCTGTCACGCCGCGTTCTCGTTCGAGGGGCGCGTCCCGTTCAGGGGCGACCTGATCCTCGATCTGCCGGAGGGGAACCGAGGCGGGATGAAGGCGAAAACGGTCGTTCTGCGCGAGTACTCCCGCGAGAAAAGCTTCGCCCCTGCGGGGCGGGGGATCATCCAGACGATGTTCTTCTGCGACGAGGACGAGAGCGAGCGCCTCGTCTCGCTCGGGCGCGATCCCGTGAAATACGCGGAGGAAAAGAGGCGGATCGGCGAACGGATGGAAAACGTCGTCGTATCGCGCTTCCCTGAGTTGTCTCCGTCGCTCGAGCGGCTCGACGTCTGGACGCCCGCCACGTACAACGGCTTTACCTCGTCCGAGGCGGGAACGTATATGGCGTTCGCGTTCTCGTCGAAAACGGTACCGTCGTTCATGAACGGCAGGGTAAAAGGACTCGACAACGTCGTTCTCGCTACGCAGTGGCAGCGCGCCCCCGGCGGCCTCCCCAACGCCGCCCTTGCCGGCGTCAAAGCCGCAAACCTTATCTCTTCTCTCAAATAAAAAAGGGACGGCCCCCCGTCCCGCTTTTGTATGCGGCTCCGCCGCGCAATAATGTGCGGAGGGCTACGAGCCCTCCCTACAGATAGGGATTAAGGATTACAAATACATCTGTAGGGACGCCTCACAGGCGTCCGCACATCAGAAATCCGGCGCTTGCAGGCGCATTCAATTAAATTTTTATAATGCCGCCTTGCTTATAAAATACCCCGGCACCGCCACGAACAGGAAGAATATTATCGATATCGCCGTGAACGTGCCGATGAACTTCTTCCCCCGCCCCGGATACTCTCTCACGTACAGCCGGTAGTTTATCACCGACGCCAGCGACCCGATCAGCGTCACCAGCCCCGCGGAATCGAGCCCGTACAGCAGCGCGCCCCTGTTTTCCGCAAACGGGAACAGAACGATCGCCGCGGGCACGTTCGATATCACCTGACTGACCGCGATGCTCACGACGTACTCGTTCCCCGCGACGACGCGGGACAGAAATCCCGCGATCGCCTCGTTCGCCGCGATCGACGACGAAAAGACGAAAAAGCAAAAGAACGTCACGAGCAGAACGTAATCGCACCTCAGCAGGACCCGCCGGTCGAAGATCAGTATAACGGCCGCGACCGCCGCCGTGATATACGGCCACCACGCAGTCCGGCTCACGATCATGAAGATCACGACCGCGAAAAGGCATAGATACGTTATCCTGTGCGGCGTCCGCTCCTTCGGGAGCCGCTCGGGGAACGTCTCCGCGGGGATCTCCGAGCGCGAGCGCAGATCGCGCCGGAAGACGAACAGAACGAAAAGGACGAGAAGCGCGCCGGAGATCGCGCACAGCGGGAGCATATAGAGAATGAACCGCCCCGCGCTCACGCCCGACTTACCGAAAATATACAGGTTCTGCGGACTTCCGAACGGCGTGAGCATCGATCCCCTCACCGCCGCGATATTCTCAAGCGCGAGAAGCGGAAGAATGAATTTCTCCCGGCCTGCCGCCCTGAAAAGGATGATCGTTATCGGCACGAAGATGATCAGCGATACGTCGTTCGTCACGAACATCGACGTGAAAAAGACGGAGAAGACGAGAAAAAGGCCGAGCGCGGCGGGCGACCTCATCCGCGCCGTCATGCGGAGAAGCGGGACGAAAACGTCCTCTTTCTTGAAGCCCTCGAGCACGGTCAGCATCAGAAAAAGCGTCGCCAGAGTCCGCCAGTCGATATCGGCGAGCAGCCGCGCCGACGGCGGCGTTATGAAGAGCGAGATCACTGCCGCCAGGACGGCGACGGGAAGCATCGGCTCTTTTTTTATGAATCCCCAAATACGGCGCAAGACAGTCAAATCAAAAATGCCTTTCTTAATCGTGTTTCTTAAACTTATAATATTCGTTGACGAGCGATCTGTACCCGAGCGATTTCAGTTTTTCGTACGTGACCGAGTAGTTTCCCTTGTAGTGCCGCCCGCTCTTTATATACCTCAGGCATTCCGCGAAATACCGGTCCAGCTCGCGCAGGCCCCTGTCCGTCGTGAGGACGGGAAAGAACCAGCGGCTCCAGTTGAAATCGCGCTCCTCCCCGTCGTCGTAGAACTTCCGGTTGAAGATGCGGATGACGACTTTCGCCGCGCGGTCGAAATCGACGTCCTTCCTCGTCCGCCAGCGGTACAGCGCGCGGCATTTGCGCCTCATCTTGTCCTTCATCTTCTTCACCGCGGCGTCGGAGAGGTCGAACCGTCCGTCCGCGTACTTGAAGCCGAGAAACTCCCACGGCTCTCCGGGCCCCGTGACCGTCACCTTGTCCGGGTTGAGCGACAGCCCCTTTTCGGCCAGATGATCGGTCAGGATATGCCGATACTCTTCAAGCGACTCCGCGCTCGGGGCGAAGATCAGAATATCGTCGGAATAGCGGAAGTAAGGAACTCCCTTCCCGTCGAAAAGACGGTCGAGCGACGTTAAATAGACGTTTGCCGAAAAAGCCGACAGCGGCACTCCCGCCATCGCTCCGCGGTTCCCGCGGACGAGCCGGTCGCCGTCCCACGCGAGGTCCGCGGTAAAGAAATCGGTCAGGAACGCGAGCAGGTCGGGATCGTCGCCGATCACGTCGCGGAAGATCTGAACGAGCCGGTCCGCCGGGATCGAGTTGAAATAGTCATGGACGTCCGCTTTGAGAACGTACGACCGCCCCGGATCCGCGCCCCGGACGATGCCGTCAAGCGCGTCCTTCGCGGAGAGATTTCTCCTGAACGAGTAGCACGACGGGGAAAGATACCCGTCGTACCGGTAAAGAAGATATGAGAGCAGCTTCAGGACCGGGACCTCGTCCGCGGGGAAAGTGTAAACGATCCGCTTTTTCGAGCTTCCGATCTTGTTTATGACGCGGCGCGAGGGCAGGGAAAAGCCGTGATCCGGCTTTGAGATCCGATCCGTGACGGAAAGATACCTCTCCCCTGCGATATATGCGTCAAGCCGCGCAAGATCGCGGTCCGAGATATGGCCGTGTTCCGTTTTATACTCCCTGAATCGCCGCCAAACGGCGGGGTCGGAGAGTTTATCAAGAATTCCCATAATAAAAAAACAAAAGAAGAAAGGGAAAACGTTTTGAAATGGCATAGGTATGCCATGATACAAGACTGAACGCCGTCAGGCCGCCTGCAAGGCACAAGGTAGGCGGCGCTTCGTCCTTCGCAGGCGCGAAAGATCGCGTTTCCCTTTCTTCTTTGTCGGCTGAAAACTGATCGCTTCAGGTATTACCCGAGGTATTTGTGCAGACGCTGCGTTATGTACGGCACGCTGTTCGGCTCGGCGACCCAGAAGTTTATGAGCGGAATGCCAGCCGCCGCTGCCTGCTGTTTCGACCAACGGTACGTGCGTCTGCCGAATTCCGACTTGCCGCCGACGACGATGAAGAGGCGCGGCGCGCCGCCCGAATAGACGCCGTAGGTGTAGTTCAGGAACTTGCCCGTCCCGCCGATCTCCGTCGGCGATACGTTCTCGCGAACGGAGAAGGCGGCGAAATCGGACGCGAGCACCTCGCGCAGCTTCGCCGCGACGGGTCGCCCGTCGTCGAAATACATCGGATCGACCGTCTCCTCGGCGTACGCCGGCGCCGCCGACGGCGCGGAATACGGCTGACCCTGATTCGCAGGCGCGTTGTTCTGCGTCCCCGCGGGACGGTTCGTGCCGAACAGACCGTTTATCGCGTCGTTCACCGCGTTCCCGACCGCCTGATTCGTCGCGTTTCGCGCGTCCCTCTCGGCTTCGTTCGTTACGCTCTTTATCAATTTGTCAAGAAATCCCATAATTATCCTCCGTTCCCGGGCTCCCGCCCGTATCTCGCGGACTTTACAAAATAAGGATATCACAATATGAAGGGGAAATCAAGGTTTATCGGTTTAATGCGGTTTTCGATTCGTTCTATAGGTTTCCGAATTCCTGTACTCTTGATTTTTCACACTTTTATGATATCATTAATTGAGTAAAAAAATATGCGGGGTGTCCTTTTATGTTGAATAATGATTTTGTTACTGATTTTTTAAAGTCACCTGCGGAGTCTTTTTCGAATTATTGTGTGATTAACGGAAGTATATTAAAACTCAGTGAAGTGGAAGCAATGGGGTTTCAAGAGTTTAGTTTTCGAGCTAAACTTAATATTCCTCTAAAACTATACCATTATTATCCCAATACGATTAAAACAATTTCGGGCGAAGAGTTTAATTATTCTCAAATCGCACTCAAAAATAATACGGTTTATATGCAGTCTCCAATTGAATTTGACGACGTTTACGATTCGGAGATTTCTATTGATTTTTCCGAATATGAAAGATACAGGCTTTTGGAGTATTGCCGCCGTTGCAACGTTGAGATTAAGGAAGATGAAAAGACCCAAGAGATTGGCGATGCTATTGTAAAGGCGCTTTGGAATTATTATTTGAAAAACGGATCTTTAGATGGTGTATTTGTAGAGCCACCGACTTCGATGATTCAGGAACTGGCCAACAATGAATTCTGTCTTCAAGTATTAGTTGAATATAACAATACTCACGATTTTGGCGCTGCGGTTACTAAAACGATTCAAAAAGAGTATAATGAGTATTCGAAAAGGTTAAAGAATACTTTTCGGGCATTTTGCTTCGCAACATCGCCATACTCGCAACTAATGTGGGGCGGGGTATATGCGGATAATCACAGAGGATTTTGCGTTGAATATACCGTATTGCCTAACGATAATAAGTATAAAGACATTTTTTACAACTTATTCCCCGTGATATACTGCAGATCAAGACCGAATATAACTGGTCGCATTTCCGCATCACGAGATCAAATGTATGATGAGGAAAAGCTTTGGGATTTGTTCTTTCACGGTGCTCTTAGGAAAAGTATAGATTGGGCTTTTCAAAACGAATGGCGACTTTTGCTTCCCTTTGGAATAAAAGATACTGACTTTAACGTGAAGTTTTTCCCGATAACAAAAGTTTATTTGGGTAATAGAATGCCTAAAGAAAAAAGAAAAGAGATAATCGCCATTTGTAAGGAAAGAGGAATACCATATATCGGTGTAAAAAGAAACCCGGGAAGGTTTGAAATGCAGGATTGCGAAATACTGTGCGAAGACTGTCCATATTATCGGTAGATTTGAACCTGATGTTTTATTCTAAAAAACGATCAGAAAGCGGATTCTTGTAACAAAGGATCTGCTTTTTATTTATAGCATTGAAACAAGGGCAGAGTAAAGAGCACAACTATGTTGCTTATATCCCGTTGACTCATAATCCACGAACAATTACAATGAAAATGGATAATTGTAGAAACGTGTCGGAGGTCATATGATCACAGAAGAATTGGGAAAGCGTATTCAAGAACTCAGGAAAGAGAAAACCGGGCTTTCTCAGGAAAAATTTGCGTTACAAATCGATATGGATCGCAGTTATTTCGCTTCCGTAGAATCCGGGAAGCGAAACATATCCATAGTAAATATCAAAAGAATCTCCGACGGTCTCGGCGTTTCCCTCAGCGAGTTGTTTGAGGGGATTTAATTTAAAAAATATGAGGTGTTCGAATGCCTAAAGCATATTATGACAATTCAATATCGGGTTTTCTCAATACATCAGACGAAACGATACTCGGACGACTTTTGATAAGTGATGAGTTCAGAACAACGACAGAGCAAAAGAACGCATGGAGAGATGAGATTTGTATTCTGAAAAAACAGTTATCAAGCGTTCCAGACGGTTCGATAGTTTTTGAATATACAATTCCGCGAATCGGTGATCGTATCGATGTCGTATGCCTTATTCGCGGTATTGTATTTGTTCTCGAGTTCAAGGTCAATCAAGAAGAGTATTTACCATATGACGAGGAACAAGTTGTTGATTATTGTCTTGACCTCAAGTATTTTCACGAGGAAAGTGAACACCGTCATATTGTGCCAATCCTTGTAGCTACAAAAGCGCCACATTTTGGAACAACGGTAACAATTTTTGATGATAAAGTTGTTGATACAATTCTCTGCAATGAAACAAATATTGCTGAAAAGATAAATGCAGTTCTGAGAGTTATTCCGTCTGACGACGAGATAACCGCAAATGCTTGGATTAATTCAAAATACAGACCTACGCCTACGATAATTGAAGCCGCGCAAGCTCTTTATCAAAAACACGATGTGAAAGAGATTTCTCGCAACGATGCAGGCGCCGAGAATCTTGAAAAAACAAACGCTGCAATAAACTACGTCATTGAAGATTGCAAGACTAATCATAAAAAAGCCATCTGCTTTATTACGGGTGTACCCGGAGCGGGAAAAACACTTGCCGGATTGAATATTGCAAATACAAGGCATCAGTTTGAAGAAAACGACCACGCTGTTTTTCTTTCCGGTAATGGTCCTCTCGTCCAAGTGCTACAAGAAGCGTTGGCGCGAGACGACTCAAAGCGAAATTCTATAAGCAAGAGCAAGGCAAAGACGAAAACAAAAGCATTTATACAGATCGTCCATCGCTTTCGAGACGCTGCCGTATTGAGTGATGACGCTCCTATTGAAAAGGTTGCTATTTTCGATGAGGCTCAACGCGCCTGGGACATGGAACAGCTGACGAAATTCATGGCGCAAAAGAAGGGGGTTCCCGATTTCAACAAGTCTGAGCCAGAGTCCCTTATTGAATTTATGAACCGCCACGACGACTGGGCGACTATCGTTTGTTTGGTCGGCGGCGGTCAGGAAATAAACACGGGAGAGGGCGGTATCGTCGACTGGTTTGACGCTCTAAGAGATAATTTCTCCGAGTGGGAGATCTACCTTTCCGACAAAATGACCGATTCGGAATATGTCGGAGATTCGTCAATAGATGATCTGCTCGGCCGTGATTATCACGTGATTCCGGAATTACATTTGAGCGTTTCAATGCGCTCCTTCAGAAGTGAAAAACAATCAGCGTTTGTAAAGGCACTTCTCGATTGTAATGTTGGAGAAGCCGCGTTTCTTTACAATGAATTAAAGGATAAATATCCTATAGTTCTGACAAGAGATTTGACTGTTGCAAAGCAATGGGTACGTTCCAAATCGCGAGGAAGCGAAAGGTATGGAATGATGGCGACTTCTGCAGCAGAACGCCTGCGGGCGCGCGGAATCTGGGCATCGAATGAGATTAAGCCGGAGAAGTGGTTCCTCGAAGGTAAAGACAATGTCGATTCATCATATCATCTCGAAATAACGGCAACAGAGTTTGACATTCAAGGTCTTGAAATCGATTACGGTATAGTCGCATGGGACGGAGACGTCAGGTACTTTGACGGAGAATTTACCTACCGCCGGTTTACCCGTAATATGTGGTGTAACGTCAATAAGGAAGAACGCCGCAGATATATGAAAAACGCTTACCGTGTCCTTCTAACTCGTTCTCGTCAAGGTATGGTGATCTACGTCCCCGAGGGAAATGCGGAGGACGTAACAACAGCGCCGGAATTGTATGATAGTACATACGAATATTTGAAATCGGTGGGGATCGAGGAGATTTGACGGAATTCCCGAAAGAATCCGCGTTTCCAATCGAGATGAGTATGAAGGTAGCATATAAACAAATGAGCAATTCATTTTGTTTACTTGTAATGACGAAAATGTCAGAATAATCATTTATAAACATTCACAAAGGGTGAATGTCATGTTGGTTTAAAAAAGAAAGGAGAAAAAATGTCACATTATTGCATTAGACAAACAAGAATCACCAAGTTGGAACTTCCCAAAGGATACGTTAAATCAGTTATACAAATTGGTGTCCCCAATACAGACGAGAGAGCTGTAAAAGTAGGACTAAAATCCATCGGCGATATGGTATTGCCTTCTGCAGATTATGGCCCAATCTGCAAAAAGAATGCGTACGGGTACAGCTATTCAGATAAAACTAAACAAAAAGAAGAGCGATATGTTTCTACAGTTTGGATCAAGCCTTATGGCAATGAACATGCCTCACCTGTTGCAAGTGATATCTATAGAAAATGTTATCCAAAGATCAATGTTCCTCCTACCGATATTGAACTTGTACTGTATGAGAATGATAATAACGAAACGTATATAATTGCTGATTTAACCACAGAAATACGGGATAATTATCTAAAAGATGCAATCAATCTTTTTCTCGAAATATTTCATGAGTGTTATGTTTTTTCGGATGAAATAAGAATTGATGCAAAAACAAAACGACGCAAATGTAATTGGGAGATCTTGCCTCCTGGCGAAAAACCGAGCACACACCTTTACGAACAACTTAGAGATGGTGGAAAAACCGATTCATTTGACCTTGTTCGTTTACAAACACTTGATAAATATTTGGTTGAACAAATAGTCGAAGGAATAAACGGTTTTGCAGGATATTATGCATATGTTTTCAAAAAGCATTGCGTCCTTGAATCTGCTAAATATGGAAACGCTACATACATTATTCCCAAGAAAAACTGGGAAACTTACAGTCAGATGACAAAGAAAGAGTTATTCGACGATAAAATAGTTATAGATAAACTAATTCATAATGAAAACTGGCAGTTGAATATCGCGCAGGTAATCAATAAACTTGAAAACCAATAATCAAAACGAGGAGATCCGTCAATGTCAAACATAATTGCTGTCGTTTGGGATTTTGATAAAACACTTATTGGGGACTACATGCAAGAACCAATTTTCAAAAAATATAATGTTGATGGTAAAGCTTTCTGGGAGGAAGTCAATTCTTTGCCCGAAAAGTATAAAAAGGAGCAAGGGGTACGTGTAAACGTGGACACCATATATTTGAATCATTTTATAAACTATGCAAGACAAGGACGTTTCCCTGGGCTAAATAACAGTGTTCTTAGAGCTCTTGGATCAGAATTGGTGTTTTATAATGGTCTCCCCCAACTTATGGCAACTACCAAAGATATGATTGAGAGTGACTCAAAGTATTCTGAATATGACATTAAAATCGAACACTATATCGTTAGTACTGGTTTTACAGAAATGATAAGAGGTTCAGCAGTTGCACCTTATGTATCCGATATTTGGGGATGCGAACTGATAGAAGTCCCTGATGAAAACGGGAACATGATAATTGGCGAGATTGGATATACAATTGATAATACCACAAAAACGCGTGCTTTGTTTGAAATTAATAAAGGTGTTGGAAAACTGGAGAATGTTAATGTAAACACAAAAATGCCAGAAGAAATTCGTAGAGTCCATTTTAAAAATATGATTTATATCGCAGATGGCCCGAGTGATGTTCCTGCGTTTTCGACCTTAAATAAAAGTGGTGGTGCAACATTTGCAATTTATCCGCACAATGATGAAGAAGCATTTAAACAAGTTGAGCAACTTAGAAAAGACGGAAGAATAAACATGTATGCAGAAGCAGATTATTCTGAGGGCACAACTGCTTATATGTGGATTACGGGTAAGATTAAGGAATTTGCTGATAGAATCAGAAATGAAGAACGCGAGAAACTGCGTTCTTCCATTTCTGAAACCCCCAAGCATCTTGTTTAAGGAGAAAAAATGTTAGATAAACTTGTGTGGAAATCGTTTGCAGATATTGATATCAGTGATAGATTTTTTGATTCATTAAAGGCAGACTATGTGGGATTTAACAAATGGTTTTCAGAAAAGCAGAGAAAAAAAGAACGAGCATTGATTCTTGAAAATTCAACTGGAATTCATGCGTTTCTTTATTTGAAAGAAGAATTTGAATCTATTAAAACAATTACATATGTAATTCCCGCCAAAGAAAGAATTAAAATTGGAACATTTAAACTTGACGATACAATTAGTAATCAAAGACTTGGCGAAGGCTTAGTTGGGGTATCCCTTTGGAAATGGCAGGAATCCAAAGCGGAAGAAATCTATGTTACAGTATTTGAAAAGCAAGAAAAGTTGATAGGATTACTAACGAAATTTGGATTTAGATTACTGGGGAGAAAGGAAAATGGTGAATTAGTACTTGGGAGAAGCCGTTTGGATATCGATTATTCAAACGCATATACTTCTTTCCCATTTATCTCACCAAAAACAAAAAAAGCAGGGCTTATTCCGATCAACGATTATTTCCACGATCGGTTATTTCCATATTCAGAAACCGTCTATACTTCTTATGAGGTAGAAGAGGTAACAGCCGGAAATGGAATAACAAAAGTTTATATCGGCAGTCCTTTTACAGTCACTCATTATTCAGAGGGTGACATCGTGGTTATTTATAGAAAATATACCGGAGAAGGTTCCAAGGGAAATAAATCCGCAGTCACTTCTTTTTGCATTATTACAAAAATAACCGTTGTTAAGCGTGACAATCGAATTATGATCCCCTATGAACAATTTCTCAAAGAAGCAGGCAACAAAACCGTATTCACTCCGGAAGAACTTAAAAGCGTTTATGAAAACGCGAATGTTGTAATGATAGAAATGACATATAACGGTTTTTTCAACAAAGGCCATAACGTCACCTATTGGAATTTAAAAAACAGAGGACTCTTTGAAGAGTATCCGTACAATATTACATATTCATTGGATCAAATGAAACATATATTGAAGATGGGCGGGAAAGATGTCAACAATATTATTGTCTGTTAAACCACGTTTTGCTCACAAATTAATCGACGGGGCTAAAAAATATGAGTATAGGAAACGTTTGCCACTTTGCAAGGTAAGTAAAATCGTGGTCTATTCCTCTTTTCCTGAGAAGAAAATCATTGGAGAACTTGAAGTCGTTGATACTATTTCTATGAAAAAAAGTCCCTTATGGGAAAAGACAAAAAAAGAATCTGGAATCACACGTGATGAGTATAGGCAATATTTTCAAGGATGTAACTTGGCCTACGCTTACGTTGTAGGAAAAGCTAAAAGATATGAAAAACCTTTGGAATTGTCGGATTACGATATAACTCGTGCTCCACAGTCATTTGTGTATATGACAGTAATTCCAGAATAACGAAATAGGATCATACCTTATTTTATATAAAGATTAATTATCGTTTTCCCTTTCCGACCGGCCAGTTTCTTGAACTGTGCGGCGCGGGAGCCGGAATCATGGACTACATAGGTAACCACGAAATCCGATTGCTCAATCATCCATTTGTTCCGGTAGTTGATGGCGAAGCGTTTGATGACAGTCTCGATACCCTCCGGAAGGATGGTATCGGAGTAGTCCGTCAGCCGGTATTCGTCCTGCTTCTCCGGCATATACGCGAGAACGACGTGATACCGAATCGGATACTTGGCTGAAAGCTCGCGCAGGACCCTGCGGACCATCGCGTCGAAGTCCCCGTGATTGCCGACGTAAAAAAGATCCACTTCGTGATGTTCTATCAAATCGATCAGAGTCGACCGTAAGGTCGGCTCTATCTTTTGCGGTACGTAACGGTGTCCGAAAAACGTGCAGGTCATAAAAAGGTCTCCTTTGTGGGATATATCGCAATTATAACACGCTTTTATCAGCTTTGCGATATGTCCCACACGATTTATCGCAGATTTGGGTAAAATCTTAGCGATATATCGTGAATGGGAGATATTATATGAACACCAAAGAGGCTGTCGCCGAGAGAATAATCCAAATCTGCAAGGAACGTAATATGGCGATAAATGCGCTTGCCAATATTTCCGGCGTTTCGCCGTCCACGATTTACAGCATGCTGAACGAAAAGAGCCAGAACCCGGGTGTCGTTTCGCTCAAGAAACTCTGCGACGGTTGGGAGATCAGCCTCCGTGAATTTTTCGATTCTCCGTTGTTTGACGATCTGGAACAGGAAATAAAGTAAAAGAAAGCTGATAATAAAAAACTGCCGCCGTACCGGAGCAATGCTCTAATACGGCGGCGTGTTTATTAAGCGTTTTCTTAACAATCAATTCAACAACTTTGCTTTTAGAATATTAACTTGCATTATCAATTCAGACACTATTCCCTCGTTCGGAACTTGATCAAATGGCAGCGAACCCGCTGCCAATCTAACAGTTGTTGCAGCAGCAACTTGTTCATCCGTCAAGCGTAACTTTTGGATTTTTTCAATTGCCGATTGGCGATCGAGTATACCGGTCGAATAATATTTATTTATAATCTCTTCTCGTTCACGAATATCTTTTGCGATCGAAACTTTATCGTTTTTTCCTTTTTCGTTGTTCATGTTAATTCCCCTTATTTACGATAGTCAGCGCTTTATACGCTTTAATCTTTCCTCACATAGCACGTCGTTCTTCCGCCGCCGAGTTTTTCGATCTCGCCGAGGGCGCAGAGTTCACGCAAACGGCGTTCCACCGACGACGCGCTCATTGAGGTACAGAGGTCGGCAATATCGGATTTGGTGAACTTCCCGATCTGCGTTCTGACCGCGTTTCTCACGGTTTCGAGCGGAGAGTCCGCAACGAGTTCCATCCGCTCC
Source organism: Clostridia bacterium (assembly GCA_017428635.1). Taxonomy (GTDB): domain Bacteria; phylum Bacillota; class Clostridia; order Oscillospirales; family CAG-272; genus RUG11130. The sequence goes on from JAFRQK010000073.1 coordinate 46,782, forward strand.
TCAAAATCGCGGTAGGCGGCGATGATCGTTCCCAGCAGATACTTTATAAACGGCGTCGGATCGTCCTCGCCCTCGTGCCATCCGTTCTGCGATTCCTCAAGCGCGTCGTAATAACTCTCTTTCGTTTTTTCGATCTTGCTCTCGAGCGAAATATACCGTCCGATCTCATATCCGCTCCGATACAGCAGGAGGGTAGTCAACAGCCGCGACATTCTGCCGTTGCCGTCGATAAACGGGTGAATACAGAGAAAGTCGTGTATAAAAACCGGGATGATCAACAGCGGGTCGACCTTTCCTTCACCGACGGCGAAATTGAACGCGTCGCAGATATCCCGCATCGCGCCGGGCGTTTCATACGGCGCGGTCGGCGTAAACAGAGCGTACGCCTTTCCGTCCGCGCCTGTCGCGCTGATATAGTTCTGCACGTTCTTGAACGATCCGCCGAACGCGCTGTCGGTATGGCTGAACATTATCTTGTGAAGCTGAAGAATATAGTTCGGGGTCAGCGGAATATATTCGAAATTCTCGTGGACGGTATTCAGCGCGTCACGATATCCGGCGATCTCTTTTTCGTCGCGGCTGCGCGGCGCTGTCTTCTCTCCCATCAGTTGGCGCAGGCGCGTGTCCGTTGTGCGGATCCCCTCGATCGCGTTTGAAGATACCGTGCTTTGGATCTTCGCGATCTCGACGAGCTTTTTGACGTCTTCCGTCCTTTGGCGCAGATAAACCGCCTGTTTGCCCTTTTCCTCATGGATCAGGGACAGGTAATTGATGATCTCGTTATCCCACGTTTTATTCTTTAATGATGAATAATCAAATCTCCGCATTTTCATCACCTCTTCGTTATTCTCGTCAATTATACCACATTTGACGAGAATAGTCAAGCGACCGGCTGATATCTTCATCCGGTCGCTTTTATTTCTCTTTCGGTATAATTCTCTCATAAAAAACAGATAATAGAAACGTATCAACAGAAAAGGAGATCATAAATGAAAGCAACGGGAATCGTTCGCAGAATAGACGACCTCGGGCGCGTGGTGATCCCGAAAGAGATCCGCCGCACGATGAGGATAAGAGAGGGAGACCCCCTCGAGATATACACGGACAGGGAAGGGGAAGTCATCTTCAAGAAGTACTCCCCGATGGGCGAGATGTCGGAGTTCGCCGCGCAGTACGCCGAGACGCTCCACAAGACGTGCGGGCTGGCGGTGGCGATCTGCGACCGCGACGCGGTGATCGCGGTGTCGGGCGTGCCGCGCCGTGAATACGCGGACAAGCCGTTGACGCCGGAACTCGAGGAGCTGATGGAGCGCCGCTCCCTCTTCACCGACCGGTCGGAGACCCCGGTGAAGATAACGGACGGCGGCTCGCACACGGTGAGCTGCATGATGCCGATCATCACCGAGGGAGACGTGACGGGCTGCGTCGCGTCGCTCGCGTCGCCTGATTCCGATCGCCCCGCGGTGACGGAGCTCGAGATGAAACTGATCCAGACGGCCGCGGGCTTCCTCGGCAGACAGCTGGAGTCATGAAAATAATCCCGGAGGGTCTCCCCTCCGGGATTTTTCCGTAGTCGGCGTTCTCCGCTTCGGATAATTGAATCTTATAAGCGATTGTGGTACAATTAGTCATCCCGAAAACGGAGGGGCGGCTATGCTCAAATCGCTGAAAAGATCCATTCTCAATATCAATTACAAACTGTTTTTCGCCCTTCTCGTCCTCGGGCTCTGTCCGACGGTCTACACGACCGTTCGGGTGTTTTTCCTCGGTCAGCTGCCGGGCGACTGGTCGTTTTCGATCGCGGGTCAGCTCTCGTGGGTGAATCTGCTCTACGAGGTGCTGAACGAGGCGATCATTCTTCCGCTTTTCTTCTTCATCGGCAAGGTCAAATCGGACAGAAAGGCGTTTTCCAACCGCGTGCGGACGGGGATGGTCGTTACGCTTTGCGTTTACGCCGTTCTCTCGACGGCCGTATTCTTTTTCGCTGAGCCGCTTTTGAAACTGATGGCGGCGGACGAAAGCATCCTCGCGGCGTCTGCGTCGTACGTGCGGATCGAGAGCGTGGCGAACGTTTTCTCGATCCTTGCGCAGTTTGCGCTCGTCGCGCTTGTTTCTGTCAACAAAAGCAGGTATCTGTACGTTCTAATGGGCGCGCGTCTCGCGCTTTCGCTCGTTTTCGATACGTTTTTCGTCTCCTCTTTGCCTGTCTCGCTGAACCTCGGCGTGAACGGGATCGGATATTCGAACGTGATCGTAAACGCCGTTCTTCTCGCCGTATCGCTTCTGCTTCTGAGGCGGGAGGGCGTCAGGATCTTCAGCCGGGAAAAGCTTGATTTCAAATGGATGGGCGGTTTTCTCAAAATCGGCGGGATATCGGGGCTTGAATCTCTCGTTCGCAATCTCGCGTATACGGTCATGATAGCGCGGATGGTCAACGTCGTCGGCGAGCAGGGGACCTACTGGGTCGCCAACAACTTTATTTGGGGATGGCTGCTCCTCCCGATCCTGCAGCTCGGAGAACTCATCAAGGAGGAGGTCGCCGAGGACGAGAACAACGTGCGCAAAAAGACGCTCGGATACTTCGGGATCACGCTTGTTACGTGCCTGCTCTGGTGCGCGACGATCCCGCTCTGGAAGCCGTTCATGATGCGCGTTTTACAGTTTTCCGACGTCGACAAACTCTTCGGCCTTGTGATGATCCTTCTCGGCTTTTACGTTCTGTTCGCTTTTCAGAACGTTTTCGACGCGACGTTTTACGGACTCGGAAAGACGAACTATATGCTCTTTGAATCCGTCGTCACGAACGCGGTCTATTACGGCGCCGCTTTCGTCCTTTATCTGTGCGGCGTGTGGACGCCTTCGCTGACCGGTATCGCGCTTCTGTTCGGTATCGGCAACGCGTTCGACGCCCTCGTTTCGCTCGCCGCGTACGTATATCTTTTGAAAAAGAGAAAGATCAATTTGCTGAGAACGGAATGACGTTTTTGAATAGACAAAAGGGATCGCAAAAGCGATCCCTTTATTTATGCCGGTGGCGGTACTTGAACCCGCACGTCCTTTCGGACAACAGATTTTGAGTTTTCCGATCGCATCGGACCATAACGGACGCAAGGTCGTTTTGGAGGACGGTACTTCCCGCCGGAAAAGCCAGTCCCGACAAGGAAAAAACGTCGAAAATCGTCGAAAGCCCTTGTGGTAAAATCATTTGCGCCTGTTTTGATTTTTCTGAAATCGACCTCCGAATGAGGCTGAAATCGGAGGTCGATTGGAGGTCGAAGCAGGCAAAGTCAGACGTAACAAACATCAACCAAATCCGTATAATCTGCCATCGACACAATAACGAATTTGGAGGATATTATGACAAGAAGCGATTACGAAAAGAAGTTCAGATCGTTCCCCGACGTGGTAACGCTCAATGAGTTCCGCGCCATGCTCGGAGGTATATCTGAATGCACTGCGAGAAAACTGATCAATCAGAATCACGTCAAGCACTTTTATATCCGTTGCACCTTTTACATACCCAAGCAGTACGTGATTGATTATCTGCTCAGCGACCATTTTATGAAATACAGATTAAGCTGAAACACAAAATATAATAGAATGAAACCTTCCTTAAGTCATCCGCGCCCTACGCGGATCTGACAGAGGACAAAGGCTGAAAATCGCATAATTTACAAAGGTCCTCCTCTGCGGTACAATGTGTCCGTAAAGGAGGATTTTTGATATGAAGGATAATCTGAAAGACGTAGGGATCTGGGGACAGAGGCACTATCTGTACCTGAAAGAATGCAAACCGAGCGTGATCGGCGTGATGCGGCTGAACGGCAGCCTGAACGCCTACCTTCAGCAGGTCAACGAGCAAGCGGACGAGATGTGCTATCGGCTGGTCAAGCAAATGGCGAAGGACGAGGGCGTCACTGAGGAACTCAAACGCCGTGACCAACTCGCCTGGGTCGGCGCGATGAACTCCATCCGTGAACGCGCGGAGGAAACTGTGCTGAACGATCTGATCTACGCATAACGCCAAAAAAGCGGGGCCAACATCGGCTCCGCTTTACTTATTAGCTATGACAGAACAAAATGAAGCCGCAAGCATTTTTCGTGCCTGCGGCTTAAGTATTTTATGAGATTTTGGCAAATAATCCAATAACCTTAACATAAACCGTAACCATATCGCTACTGTTCATATTGACTTTAACAAATCAATTCTATTCTGGGCTTTTGATTCAATTGACCTCATATAATTGCCCATGTACTCCCAATCAGGTAAATATCCTTCGTCAGAATACTTTTTTTCGTTGTCTACGAATAAAGATCCGTCAGCATTATGTATAACAGGCAATTTTATTGCTAAAAATTTCAGATTGTCGCTTGTCAAAGCATCGCTATAGTCATACTTTTGCGCAGAAATCTTAATGACAGTACAAATAAAAAGTGCGTTATATTTAGAAAGGTTATTATTGTAAAGTAGAGAAATCGCAGATCCAGCGCCACCTCTTCCTAAAAAGTCGTCCTCCTGATAGAATGATGCTCCGTCTAAAGGGCTAACAGTTATACAATTACCTTTTTCAAGCTGTTCATTATCTTTCTTTTCCAAATATGAAATAATACCGTTATTAGTAGCTCCGGATGAAACATAAGGAATATCTCCATCATTATAAGTTTTTATGGTTCTTGGCGCTGGAGAACTAATGGAAAACAATTTTGAAACAACAAACTCTTGCCATTCATGGACGTCGATTTTATTCATGTTCTTTTCCCCTTTCAATACAAATATCGATTGTATTATGAGAATCTTCTGAAGAAATATTGCTTAAATATATTACTTTATTTACAATGCTCTCTTTTAAAGATTTAACATCAATTTCTTCCTTAAACATCAAATAATCAATCATTGTTTTTACAAAATCTTCTTCAGAAACTTCAAATGGTATTTCATCTTTTTGATAACTCAAATGATTATTTGGGTTTATCCATTTAATGCTTTCATCGCCGCTTTGCTTTTTTATGATATCAACCCACTTATCCTCAATGCTTTTCCACCTATGTCTAATATCCTGACGACCTTGATTTTTCACTCTTTCAAGTCCATCTTCCTTAATATAACAAGTAAAAATTTCTTCATTATTTTGAGGAATTGCACTTTCAAATATGAAAATTGATGTTGTAATTCCCTCGTCAAAGGTTTTTTCAGGAAGTTTTATAATCTTAAGCAAACGATGCTTAGAAAGAATGCTTTTCACTGTGCTTTTTGATACCTTCTCCAACTTTTTGTCTGGTAATAAAAACGCACAGACAGAATGAGGTTTGACATTGTCTAAAACATTTTTAACAATGATTTCCGGATGGCATTTTCTCTCGTATGGGGGATTCATTAAAACTTTCGAAATGCCTTTACTTTTGATCCATTGACAGGCTTCTTGAGATGTTGAATCCATTTGTTCCAAATTTGTTTTTCCGTCTTTATGGATCAACATGTTTGCACACGCTAACGAAAACACGCGTTTGTCAATTTCTATGCCATACAATTGCGAGGACATTATCTCTGTCGCTTTCCTTGACGAGTAACCTCCAACTTCTCGTATCATATTCGACATAGCCTTTGTTAAGAAAGCACCACTTCCACAAGCAGCATCTAAAATCCTATCATTATTTACATCTACATTTATTAATCGATACATCAAAGATGTTATGTGATCGGGTGTAAACACTTGTCCATTTTCTGATTTTCCCTTATAACGATTGAATTCGTTAAAAAAGATTCCCATAACATCTTCGCCGTTCCAATTCTTCGAGTTAATCAGATTGGAAATAACTTCAACACTATCGATAAAGTCATCTATTGCTGCTTGATTGTTAGTGATATTCATTTGAATTTTCGAATATGAATCAAGAAGAATATCAAGTTTTTCATTTTGCTTTTTTGCTTCTTCTAGCGATTTAGAAAGCGTATCTAATATTGTAAAATGAAACAGCGAATACGACATCCCTTTTACTAATGGTGCGCCGTATCTTTTGGCAACTAAAGCGCAAGCGGTAAACACCATCCTGTCATAGTAATCATTTACGCCAAATTTAAAGTGAAGTAAGTTGTTTATCTTCATTGTAGTCAGGTAAATTTGCTTAGTATCAATCTCAAAATCATCAAAGAGTTCCAAATAATAATTCTTTGATTGAAGGTCGTTTGCAATATTGCATTTTTCGTTTTCATTTAAGAAAACTCTCGTTCTGTCACCATTGTACAGTATGCCTACGACTTTAGAATATTTACTGTTAGCTATTCTGACATTCTGTAACAATTCTTCTGTAATATCCTTTGAATCAATGTCCTTGTCAGAAGATTTTGTTTCCAAGATAATAGCAACTTTTGTGAAAGTACTTGGCAGATACCACCCATCCGGCTTATGATTATTTCCTTTACCGACAAAACCAAGACTTTTAAAAGTAGTTATCTGACCAGTTCCTTGTTGTACACCTTCAACCGGTTTATCAAATTCGAGAATTTGTTTTGCGCCAAAATGAAATCCTTTATTATCTGTATAGCCATCTCTAACTTCATCTTCAGTTAATACTCTAACTGTTGCCATATTTACCTCCAGAAATGATGATTGTTTAGTTTATCAATGTTTTCAATTAGAACTCTCATAGAACATAATAAAACTTGCAATTTTTACTGTTACTATTGCTTTGGATTATTGTCATTATTCTTTTCTATCAAGTTTTGCGTTTCTCTCGTTTCATTAAGTTGTGATAGACTCTCTTGAAGTTTGAACAATTCGGGAGGAATGTCAACCTTGAAAGAACTGAATTGTTTGGATATTTCCTGCATTCTTTTTATCGCCGGTGTTATTTCTAATTTCACAGAGGACAATGCTTGAAGTTGTTTCTGTAGTTCAGAAATTGCAGGGCTCGTTGTGTAAAGTTCAGATATGCGTTTAGCTTCTTCAATCGCGGGACGTAAAGTTTTAGAAAGTTCTGCAATCGTTTCTTGCATAGCCAATGCTCTTTGCAAAGTCTCATTGAACGAAGGGTTGATCTGATCAACGATTTCCTTAATCTCAATACCGTGGAGAGCTTCATCCAACTCGGAATTTATGTTGTTAAATAGTTTTTGTATTTCTTTATATTTCGCCCAATTAATATAGTGAGAATGCATCACATCGTTACGGTACAATCTGACTTCACAAAACCGTGTTCTCAAAGTGGGGACAATATCTTTTGCTAAAAGGACGTCCCAAAGTGGTTTTTCATTCACTGACTCTATAAGCGCTAAAATATCTGCTTTGGAAAAAGTTTCTTTATTACGTGCTTTAATCTTATCTTTTATGTTGTTCATAAAAGAATCGTCTATAAAAAGCATAGTAAAGATTTGCCCGAAATCTTTTGATTCCAAGTCCATAATATTACCGGCTAATTTGTTGTCAGAAGCAACAGAGGCGGATAAGTATAATAATTTTCTTAGTTTTAGTTCGAAGGTGGCAATTATCGGGTACAGTCTTCGATTAAAATATGTAGAACACCCATTTTCCAAAACTGTAACACTATAGTTTTGGCGAATATGTTCGTCAATATCGGAGAGCTTTTTTGCAGAATCCTCGTTTTCACCTTCTATGTTGAATTGAACACAAAAAAATCCGCTATCTCCAATGATGAGAAAACATTTATTCACTATTTGCGGCTGCTTATATTTTTGCAGTGAAGCCTTATCTTTAGCATCTAAAAGCAAATAATCTAACTTCATTATATATTTCTCCAATACGTCTCGATTTCTTGAGAAAGCGCTTCTTTGGCGATTTCCAAATCGTGTTTCATTCTCTGCTTATCCATATCAGAGTAGTTGCTGTTTTCGATGAGCTGCTCACAGAACTTGTGAAGGAGATCGTTCCCGTGTTTGACTTCATCGTATTTGACATTTGCGCTTAATCCAAATTGGATGGTTGCAATATAACTTCTCTTTAAGTTTTCGTATTCCGTCATAATTCTTTTTTCCTTTCAATCACTCAATTCGAACCCACAGGGTATCACGCCGGCTATAATTTCGAGCGTCGGGCATCATGACCAACCTGCGGGGGTTCGAATCGAAGCGGTTTTATATCTTGTCGTTCAGGTCCGAAAAATCGGTGTTGAACAGGATCTCTTTCGGCAGTTCCTGCTTCTGCAGGAACATCAGCATATAGATCGGGAAGTAGGTGATCTTGCCGTCTGTTTCGATGTTGCCGTTGCAGAAAACGTAGCCCTCTTCGATGCCGTAGTCCGTCAGATTCAGCACGTTATCCATCGCGTTGTGGCGGTAATAGTCCTTGCCGGATTTGATCTCGATCGGCAGGATTTTTCCATCCTCTTCGATCACGAAGTCAAGCTCACCGAATTTTTTGCTGTTGTAGTAATAGAGCGTATATCCGTGCGCTGTCAGTTCCTCGGCGGCGACGTTTTCGTAAATGGAGCCGAAGTTGATCGTCGTTTCGTGCTGCAGGATCTTGAGCTGGATCTCGTTCCCGTACTGCGCG
>JAFRQK010000074.1 GCA_017428635.1 Clostridia bacterium
AAAACGAACGGCGCGAAGTGACGGGGAAACTCGTATCCGACGGTATATCGGTCGCACCGTTCGACGGGGAAAAACTGCCTGAACCGCAAGGAAAGCGCGGGATCGTCGTCACCGCGAAGACGGCGGCGCAGGGCGGTTTCGAACTCGTCGCGTCAAAACACGTATTTCTCGATTTTTCCGGCTTCGGGGACAGACGCGTCGCCATGAAGCGGAAACTCAACAAGAAGATAGCGAAGGGCTCGGCCGAGGCGATCATGTCGTACGCCGATCTTGAAGTCGGCGATTTCGTCGTTCACGCCGCGTACGGAATAGGACAGTTCCGCGGTATCGAAAACCTCACCGTCGGCGGCGTTTCGCGCGACTACGTCAAGATCGACTACGCGGGCGGGGACAACCTGTTCCTTCCCGTCGACCAGCTCGACCTCGTATCGAAGTACATCGGAGCGGGTTCCGACGACGGTACGGTCAAACTCTCGAAGATGGGCGGGGCAGACTGGAACAGAGCGCGCACGCGCGCTAAGGCCGCTACACGCGAGATGGCTAAGGAACTCATCGCTCTTTACGCCGAGAGAAGGAGGACGAAGGGCACGGCGTTCGAGCCGGACGACGAGATGAGCAGGGAATTCGCCTCCACGTTCGAATACGAGGAGACGGACGGCCAGCTCTCCGCTATCGAGGACGTCCGCCGCGATATGGAACAGCCGTATCCGATGGACCGCCTGATTTGCGGCGACGTCGGCTACGGAAAGACGGAGGTCGCGCTGCGCGCCGCGTTCAAGGCTGTAATGAGCGGCAAACAGGTCGCCGTCCTCGTTCCGACGACCCTCCTCGCGTATCAGCACTACAACAGTTTCGCCTCGCGCCTGCGCTCGTTCCCGGTCAGCGTCGATATGATCTCGCGCTTCAGGACGCGCTCGGAACAGCAGTCGACGCTCCGCCGGCTGAGGCGCGGCGACCTCGATATAATCATCGGCACGCACAGGCTGATATCCAAGGACGTCGAATTTCACGATCTCGGTCTCGTCGTCGTCGACGAGGAACAGCGTTTCGGCGTCGCGCAGAAGGAAAAACTCAAAAAGATCTCGGTCGGCGCGGACGTCCTGACGCTCACCGCCACCCCGATCCCGCGCACGCTCAACATGGCGATGGGCGGCATCGTAGACATGAGTCTGCTCGACGAGGCGCCCGGTCAGCGTCTGCCCGTTCAGACGTACGTTCTCGAATACGACGAGGTCATCATCTACGAAGCGATAAGAAGGGAACTCCGCCGTCAGGGTCAGGTGTTCTATCTCTACAACAGAGTCGAGGGCATCTACGGCGTCGCACGCAGGATCGCAGAGGCGATCCCAGAGGCGTCGGTCGCCGTCGCTCACGGAAAGATGGACCGCGACGAGCTCGAGGAGATCTGGGAGTCTATCATCAAGGGCGAGATCGACGTACTCGTCTGCACGACGATAATCGAAACGGGCGTCGATATTCCGAACGCCAACACTCTCATAATCGAAAACGCCGACCTTTACGGTCTGTCGCAGCTTCACCAGCTCAGGGGGCGCGTCGGGCGGTCGGGAAGACGCGCCTACGCGTATTTCACGTACCGCAGGAACAAGAGCATCACCGATATCGCCGAAAAGCGGCTTTCCGCGATCAAGGAGTACGCCGAGTTCGGCGCGGGCTACAAGATAGCACTGCGCGATATGGAGATCCGCGGCGCGGGCAACCTGCTCGGCGCGGAACAGCACGGCCACATGGAGGCGATCGGCTACGACCTGTATATGAAACTTCTGAGCGAGGCGGTCATCGAGGAAAAGGGCGAGATGATACCCGTGAAAAAGGAGTGCGCCGTCAGCGTCAACCTCGACGCGTATCTCTCGAAGAGCTATATTCCGTCCGCTCCGCAGAGGATGGAGATATACAAAAAACTCGCGCGCATCTCGTGCGACGAGGACGCGGAGGATATGATCGACGAGATCTGCGACCGCTTCGGCGAGCCGGGCCGGATCGCGATGAACCTCGTCAGGATCGCGCTCATCCGCGCGAAGGGCTCGAATCTCGGTATCACGAAGATCGAAGAGAGAGAGGGCTCGGTGCGCTTCTTCCCCGAAGAGATCGATCCGGAGGCGGTCATGCGCCTTGCCGGGACGATGCCGCGCGGATACGTAAAGATCCTTCCGGGCAACCCGCCTTTCTTCACGTGCCGGCTCACGAAGGGCGCCGAGATCGCCGAATTCATAACGGATATCCTCAATAAACTCGAATCGTATAAAAAGGAAAAAGCGGAATGATAAAACTTATCAGCCCTGAAAACGGCGCGGTATTATCCGCGATGACCCCGGGTCAGAAAAAGTTCGTTCGTCTTTTCAACGGGGGAGAACTCGACGGCGCTCTGTTTCCGCCCGACGGAAAAGGAGCGTACGACTGGCTGCCTCCGAAAAGGGGCGCGGGCAGGGATCTCGCCGCGCCTCCGTTCGTCGTATTCAGATGGGAGAGCGACGCGGCGGCGACGGCTATGTTCTTCGAGATATCGACCGACCCGGATTTCAGAGTTCCCGCGCCGGTCAGCGTTCTCGGGATCAGGGAGGACGGCGAGAGGGAAGACTCGTATTTCGCCGTCGTTACCAACCTTCAGGGCGGTGCCCGGTACTTCTGGCGTATTTCCGACGGTGAAAAAAAGTCGGAGTCCTTCTCGTTCACTACGGAACGCGGAGCGGTTCGTTTCGTGTGGGTCGAGGGCTTATCCGACGTCCGCGACCTCGGCGGCAAACCGACGGAGGACGGGCGGTATATAAAAGAGGGAATGATCTTCCGCGGCCCCGCGCTCGACGCGATAATCGACCCGCCTTACGAGATGAGCGAGAGGGGCAAAAAAGCCCTCGTCAGTGAGATCGGGATAAAAACGGAGATCGATCTGCGCGAGGAAGCGCGCGAGATCATCCGCCGGTGCGTCCTCAGCGACGATATCGAGTACGACCTTATCCCTCTCGAAAGTTACGTTAGAGTGTTCCTCGATTATAACGAGGTGTCCTTCAGGCAGATATTCAATATCCTCGCCGACGAGTCGAAATACCCGGTATATTTCCACTGTCAGATCGGTTCGGACAGAACGGGAACGCTCGCAATGTTCGTTCTCGCCGCGCTCCGCGCGTCCGACAGAGCGATCGATTTCGACTACTCGGTCAACTCGATGACGATAACCGAAAAGCGCAGTTTCACCGGCAACCCGGAGGTCCGCGAGTTCCTTTCCGAACTCGACGCGCGCTATCCCGGCGGATCGTACGCCGACAAGATGAGACGCCACCTGATAAAAGCAGGCGTTAAACCCGAAACGATCGAAAAAGTAAGAGAGATCATTACGGAGGAAAAGAAATGACCGAACTCTTATCTCCGAAAAACGGCGCGCGCGTTCAGATCATGTCGGGCGCGATTCGCGAATTCATAAAAAAGACCCGCGACGGGACGCTTGCCGACGGTCTTGACGACCGCGGCTGGGATCAGATATATTCCTGGATCCCCGAGGAGCGTGATCCGATGAAGGATCTTACCGCTCCCGCTCACGTTCTTTTCAAGTGGAGATGCACCGACCCCGCGGCACCCGCCGCGCTCGAGATTTCCGAGTACCCCGATTTTTCCTTTCCTTCCCGGCTTACCAAAGGCCGTATCTGCGGATTGGCGACCGAGGAAGACGTTTTCTTCTCCGACGTCTGCAATCTCAAAACGGGCGCGCGCTATTTTTGGCGCGTGACGGGTCCGGGGGGCTCTGACGAGGTCTTTTCCTTCACGACTGAGGAGGGGGTCCGCACGATTGAGATCCCGGGATGCTCCAACGTCCGGGATATCGGCGGCTGCAGAAACGCCGACGGAGTGCGGATCCGTCAGGGACTCGTTTATAGGGGATGCGCTACCGATCCGCACGAGGAGGAACGGTATCTCATCACCGGAGAAGGAAAGAGGATCTTCCTTTACGATCTCGGGATCAAAACACAGCTCGATTTGCGCGGAGACGTAGGTCCCTCCGAATTCGCCCCGGACGATCCAGTGAACGTTATTAAGATCCCGTACGATTCCTACAGGCATTCTGAAAAAGAGTGCGCCGGACTCACGCGAGAGATATTCGGACTCCTATCCGATCCCTCGGTCTATCCCGTCTATATTAACTGTCAGGCGGGCGCCGACCGCACCGGTACCGTGATATATTATCTCAAAGCGTTGCTCGGCGTCGCAATCGACGATATTGTTCTGGACTTCAATATCAGTTCTCTTTCCGCGATTGATCAAAGATACTGGGGAACGAGTTCCAACGTAAAAGGGCACGCCGCGGAACTCGCGAAAGACTTCCGGGACGTGCCTTTCGCGGAAGCCCTCGTCCTGCGCCTTTTCTCCCTCGGCGTAACTGAAGAAGAAGCAGAGAAAATCAGGGAGATTTTACTCGAACAATAAAAAAAGGATTGTAAAAAACAAATGCTGTCATCCTGAGCGGAACGAAGTGAGTGAAGTCGAAGGATCTACGATGTTTTATAGATTCTTTGACGCGCCGCACTGCGTCTCATCCCGGAATGACACGCTTCCGGGTTTTTTACATTCTTTTTTTATTTTACGTATATGACGTGTGAAAGACTCTTTTTTTTGTTCGGGTACTGTTTGACCGGGCATTTTTGAATGAACGTCTCGGGACCGCGGCATTATTATTGCACAATTTAGGGACGCCTGTTTTGGTCAATCTTTACGAAAATGAGTTAAAATATAAAAAGATGTGAGCCGCGCCGTGTTTTTTACGATATATAAGGTGACGCGGCGTAATAAGGAAAGGAGGACTCAGGAGTTGGACGATTCAATGATTGTAGATCTCTATTTGTCCCGTGACGAGTCCGCAATTTCACATACTGCGAGCAAATACGGCGCAAAACTCCGCGTCATTGCGAACCGGATGCTTGACGATCCCTTCGCCGCGGAGGAGTGCGAAAACGACACATACCTCGCCGCATGGCGGCGGATTCCTCCGAACGAACCGAGGACTTATTTGTTTGCTTTCCTCAGCAAAATAACGCACGGTATCGCCGTCGATAAGATACGGAAACAAAGCAGCGGCAAACGAAGCGCGATTCTATGTGAACTGACCAAAGAGATGGCTGAATGCCTGCCGTCCGATTCTATCGGCGCGGAAGACGCCGCCCTTGCAAAGGAACTGGGCGGGGTGATCACGGCTTTTCTTAAAAAACGCCCTCGCGATCAGCAAATCGTTTTTGTCAGACGGTACTGGTATTACGATACCATTGAGGAGATAAGCCTGCGCTTCGGGTTTTCAAAAAGCAAAGTAAATATGATCTTGTCACGGATGAGAAAAGATCTTATCTCCTGCTTGAGAAAGGAGGGCTATTATGAATAACGAACTCAACTGGGTAAAAATCATAGATGAGATCGACCCGGAACTGATCGAAAACGCAGAGGAAGACGCCCCCGGACTTCCGGCGAGCAGCGTCCGCCGCTCTTCCCGCAGAGTGAAAAAACTCGGCCGCGCCGTCGTCATCGCCGCGGCAGTTGTCCTCGTCCTTTTCAGCGCTCTTATGTTCAACGCGGAAGTCAGGGCTGCGGTGCTCGGATTCTTTATACAGCAGGACGATGAGGGGTACACGAAAGTCCACTTTAATGCGACCGATTTGGATAAAGCTGTTGACGTCAACGACGTTTCGTTCGGATATATTCCCGAGGGCTATATCCTGCACGAGATACAGGAAGACCCGGAGCAATCAGAACTGAACACGCGCAGTTTGCGTATTATTCGCGCGGTGTATCGGGATTTACCGGAAATAGAACTTGCAAACACTCCCGACGATATTATTTTTATCAATATCTATAAATCTTCAGATTTCGACCTGGGTTACGGTCCCGGATCGTTCGATAAAGTTCTCGTATCAAAGATCAACGAAAAGGACGCCTTTATTTACTATAGATATCCGCAATTCAGTATTATGTTCGGCGACGGAAAAATCACGGTCGATATGATTGGGACCGGTTTCAGTTTAGACGAAATTATCAAAATAGCAGAGAATATGGCGTGGTGACACACAAAACAATACCATATCAGATTAATAATAATTATAGGAGTTGAACGATGAAAAGAATTTTTTCGTTTATTCTGATCTTTATGTTATTGGCGTCAGCCTTTGGATGTTCAAAACAAGAGCAGGGAGAAGACGCCGGTCTTGCCGACCCGATAACAGAATACGACCTGACTGAGAATTATCCGGTCGGAAGCGAAAAAAACGCTTTTTCAGTATCTGAGAAGAAGATGAAGCAGGGCGAGGCTGATGCTGCGATCCTTCGGATCGTAAACAACACGGATACCGATTATGATTTGACCGTGACTGGTACTTTTTACGGTTCAGAGGGAGAAGTAGTTGCGAAAAAAACCGCGGATTTTTCGGGCTTTTCAGCAAAGGCGCGTAATTTCTGCATTTTTGAGCCCGGGGCGGCTTATGAGAAGATGATTTGTTCGCTTGAAGCAAGTCCGACCGAAGGAGAATCATATCTAAATTATTTCAGTTCCGGTTTTCAAACGACGTCGCATTGGCCGTATGAAATATGGGTTGAGGTGCCGGATGAATATAGAAATATGAACGTAACCTGTAACGTCTGGGTCAAAGATACCGTCGGCAAAAAATTGCTTGTTGAGGGCTGCGTCGGTTTGTTCCGTGACACAGGTGAGTTTATATGCAGTTACAAATTTGGAGGAGTACAGCAAGGCGAGGATTATTTCGAAGCGTCCCTTCCCGTGGAAGTAGAAAAGACAGGGGACGGATATCAGATCCCGGAAAAGTTCCGCGGAGATTATAAATACGTTGTGTCGATCTATTCCGTCGAAGTCTGGGACGGGACGATAGGATGATTCAATATGTTGTGATTCATTATCTATTAAGTTTGATAGAAATGATTTCATAAAGATAGAGCGGATAAACAAACCCGACAGCAAAATGCAAAGGACTTTTATCAAAAGAATCATTGGGAAAACGGCTTGGCATGGATTGATTCTTTTCGTTCTACACGGACATTTTCTGTGGGATTTACGGTATTAGTAGACCGAAGGGTGCAAAAAAATGAGAAAATATGCAAAATGCTTTCTTTTAAGAGAAATGAAATGAAAATGATTAAAAAGATAATAATGTCTTTACTTTGTTTGTGCTCCCTTTTGTTATTCGGATGCTCCCGGAATCAGGAAAGCGTATCAATATCAGAAACCGATCCGATCCGGAATTATGATTCTGTTGAGAAAGTCCGCACAGAGGGAGAATGGGGATCCTTTACCGTCAGCAAGAAGCTTTACGTTTCGGACAGCGACAATATTCCGTTTTTTGATCTCGGCCGTGGAGGTTGGGTAAATAAAGGTAGGCTCGCTGTAATAAAGGTCGACAATAACATCGGAAGAGATTGCTCGATCGGGATTACGGTAACGTACGTGAGATCCGACGGATCAGAGGTCGGAAAAAGTGAAAAAGAGTTTCTGGGGTTTTCAAAAGACGACAGCAATTATTTCTTTTTCCAACCCGAAGTGGATTTCGACGATATAACGTATGAAATCAGAACACTTGAAGATGATACGCCGGGAAGGTCCGGGTACTTTACATTCGGAACTGTTACAACTGCGGAACCACATAAATTGGATGAGCGTGACACGTTTGAATTGGAACTGTTTGGCCATGCTGCAAATCTATCAAGTTCAATGGATTGTTCATCAACGGAAAAAATATGCATCGACTGAAATGCTGTATTTTGATAACAAGGGAAATCCGATCTGTATTTCATCTCGCACGGGAGAAAGTAAAGGGGTACTGGCAACTATTTCTCCTGACGTTTGTGTTGAGCAGAACGGCAAATATGTATTACCTGATAATATGAAGGGGGAACTCGGCTGCGTCGTTTCAATCGTAAAGGCGATGAATCAGGAACAGTGGGAAAAGTTGATTACAGGATAATCAGTTAAGCACGGCAGAACGGATTTCACCAAAAGGCAGAGTACAGATCAACAGATGCTTTTATGCCTTTTCTGCCTGTATCTGATTTCAGCGGTTTGTATCGCCATGTCGTACTTCTGCGTCAGAAGAAGAAAGGTTTAACTGAAAAATGCTGAAAAAATCATTCAAATCATCTCTGTACGTCATCCCCGCGGCGTTAGCGGTGATCCTGTTTTCGACTTATCTCTGGTCCCCGTCGTGGCTGATAGCGCCGCCCCCTTATACGGGCTTCGTTTTCCAGCTTGAAAGCGCGCTCGCCGTGTTGCTTATCGCTTTTTACTCTTTTATTCTGACGAACAAATATGAGATCGAGCTCGGTCTCGTGAACGGTTACGGCACACTCAAACTCGCGCTCATAAAAGCGCTCCCGGTTTTCGTCTGCTCAGCCGCGGTGACGCTTGCTGCAATCCTGGCGTACCGGTACGAACCGTTTGACACGGGGGCGATATCGAATATAAGGATACCGATATACGTGCCCGACGATTACAGGATCTATATGCTGATCTCCGCGTTCGTGACGGTGATTTTCTTTTCGTCGCTTTACTTCTTGATAAGAGTGATTTTGAGAAATTGCTTTCTTCCGATCATTCCCGATCTGCTCATAGTCACGGTGTTTGGGGGACTCAACGAAAAAATCTTGAAGGGGATCGCCGATATCAGAATGTGTTTGCTCGACCCGTTCATCACCTCGTATTTTGTCGGCAACGCCGTTCCGAACGAGATAGCGAACAAATATCCGGAAATGAATCTTTTACGGAACGCGTGGACTTTCAATCGCCTCTTTTTCCTTACCCTTTCCGTGGCGTTCCTCGCGGCGACAATTGTTCTCCTTCGCCGCGAGAAGCTCCACCGGGGATTCGGAGAATAAAAATAACAGGAGTCGCTTATATGATCGAAATTAAAAACCTTACGAAAGTTTACCCACGCGGTAAAAAGAAAGCGCTCGACGGGGTGAATATCGCCATACCGAACGGGATATTTGGACTTATCGGGCGGAACGGCGCGGGCAAAACGACGCTGATGCGAATCGTCGCCACCGTTATGGATCAGACCGACGGTGTGATCTTTATCGACGGCGTAGACCTCAAGAAGTGCAAAAGCGATTTCCGCAAATCGCTCGGATATCTGCCCCAGTCGACAAAACTGATGCCCCGCCTCAATATCGTCGAATTTCTCGACTATATCTGCGTTATGAGGGGTATCAAGGACAAAGCGAAGCGGAGGGAGCTTATTGCTTCCATCATCGAGACAGTCGGTCTCGTGGGCGAGGAGAAAAAACAACTTGGGAAATACTCCGGCGGAATGCTCCGCCGCGCAGGGATCGCCCAGGCGATGATCGGCGACCCGAAGACGCTCATCATCGACGAGCCGACGACGGGTCTCGACCCCGAAGAGAGGATCTATTTTCTCAACCTGCTCTCGCGCATAGCGCAGGACAGGACGATCATCTTTTCGACGCACATCATTTCGGATATTGAACTACTATGCAAGAACATCTGCATCCTTGAACTCGGTCAGGTGAAGTATCTCGGTGACAAGGAGAACTTCATCAACGTGCTTGAAGGAAGGATGTTCGAACACGAGGGGACATCCGACGACGAGGCGAAGCTTCGTCAGTCCGCCGTCGTGACTTCCGTCTCTTACGTTGAAGGCGTCGCCCACATCAAATACGTCGCGGACGCGCCCGTCCTCGAAACGTCGCGCCCGACGGAGCCATCGCTTGAAGACGCATACATCAACGCCCTCGGCGGGGTAAAGAGGTGACAGTATGTTTTCAAAAACTTACAAGGCGACGATAAAAACGCTCTTCCGTTCGCCTCTTATGTGGGCGGCGGCGGCTCTTATGCTCGGAGCGGCGGCGTTTTACGTCATTCGGGGCGGGTATGGCACCGTCGACATGGCAACGTTCGAGACGATCTGGGATACCAATCCGAAATTTGTCTTGGAATACAGTACATATATCCAGCATTTTCATAACTCGATGGCGCGGGAGGTCATGTTTTTCGGGATACCTCTTTTTTGCGTTATTGTTTCGGGTATCGTTCTGCGGCGCGATTGGAGCGACTATTTCTTCGAGATCGAGCGTGCGGGGGGGGGCCGTCCCCTAACATATTTTCTCGGACGGTATACGGCGATCTTTACCGTTCTGACATCCGCCGCGCTGATGACTTATCTGTTGTCGTTTCATGCTTACGTGATCTCCCGCGGAGGCGTGCCGGAACTTTCCCCGTGGGTGTACGTTCTGGATTCAAACGTCCGGCTTCTGCGGCTCTTCTTCATTACGGCGCCTCCTGCGATTCTCGTTTTTTCCGGGATCACATACCTTTTCGGCAATCTCACAAAAAGCGGGACTGCTGGAATGATCGGCGGGACGGTTTACGTGATATTCAATTATTTGACAAAAACAGTACTCAATTTCAGACTGCCGCAGTTTTACCATAATTACCTGACACCCACCCCACGATATTTATATCAGTATTGGGCGTATTACGATACCGAATGGTTTACGGAAAAGCTTTATCACAACTCCTTTTCCGACGGAGAAATGATCCTCTGTATATGCGTTCTTTGTTCGATCGCAGCCGTGTGCTTTGTGCTGTCGTACGTTTGTGTCAGACGAAGAAAGGTGTGAAGGTGCTCTCAAAAACAATCAGGTAAACGATACTTTTGGCTTTGAGTCAACAGAGTGAAGAAGAAAAGATTCTATTTAACGAGTCAAATTTTAAAATGGAGAGTTAAAAGCGATCCAAATATGAGGAGGTTAAGATGAAAAAACTCACTAAAGTACTCGTGGCATTGTTGACGGTTATTATTGCCGTCACGCTTGCCGTCCCAGCATTTGCTGGGATTTCGATTGCCCCCAATGGTACGGGTTGGGGTGATAATCCGAACAACATCATCCATGTCAAGAAAGCAGATCCTAAGAACGTTATCAAAGATGGCATCATAGGGATAGACGAATATGAGAAACTCAATGTGGACCTTGACGCAAAGACAAGCCCTTTAATGCTTGTTGCCTTCACCGCTATTTCTTATGATAACCCTTTTGCTATGCTCCCGACAATGGAATACTATTTCTCTTGGGATGAGACACACGGTTTCAACTTTGCGGTCAGAAACAAGCCTGTCGTTGTTCAGCAAATCCTTGAGATGGCTTCCGGCGATTGTCCACAAGATGATTTTGCGCGCAATACTGCATATGTTATCAATTTCAAAACCGATGACGGTGACACATGCTTGTTCTATGCCCTCGCAAAGAGAACAGATAATAATCAGTATCTCGAAGGATACTACACGACTACCAAGTGGAATCAACTTGGCGCAACTCACAACTATAATCCCGAAGCTGATATTGACTATATCATCACTTATGGAGACGATGGCTACGTTACAATTGAATGGTCAATACCGCTCAACAACTTCTTTGTGAATGGCGGAGGCGAAGGAAGTACACTCGAGGGTACAATATCCGCAACTGCAGGTACCGCTACTACACCATTTGGAGAACACGATAAGGAAGACTCCTACGCTGTAGCCCTTGGTGACTTTGGTTATGGCGTCGATAGTAAGTTGATGAAAAACCACGTTGTTTATAACCTTACTGGTGAGTCTGTATCGACAGGCACAGGCACAGGC
>JAFRQK010000075.1 GCA_017428635.1 Clostridia bacterium
AACGTGACCTCGATCTGCGGAACTCCGCGCGGCGCGGGAGTGATGCCGTCGAGAATGAATCTGCCGAGCGTCGTGTTGCCCGCGGCCATATCGCGCTCGCCCTGGAGGACGTGGATCTCAACGGAGGTCTGTCCGTCCGCCGCGGTGGAGTAGATCTGGCTCTTCTTGACCGGGATGGTGGTGTTTCTGTCGATGATCCTGTTGAAGACGCCGCCCATCGTCTCGATACCGAGAGACAAGGGAGTGACGTCGAGCAGGAGCAGATCCTTGACGTCGCCGCCGAGGACGCCGCCCTGGATAGCCGCGCCGATGGCGACGCACTCGTCCGGGTTGATGCCCTTGAAGGGCTCTTTGCCGATGAAGTTCTTGATCGCTTCCTGAACGGCGGGGATCCTGGTGGAACCGCCGACGAGGAGAACGCGGTCGATCTGCGAGGGCTGCAGACCCGCGTCGCGCAGGACCTGCTTGGTCGGTTCGATCGTCGCGTCGACGAGCGATTTGGTGAGTTCGTTGAACGTAGCGCGGGTCAGCGTTGCGTCAAAGTGCTTCGGACCCGTAGCGTCCGCCGTGATGAACGGCAGGTTGATGTTCGCAGACGCCATGCCGGACAGTTCGATCTTCGCCTTCTCCGCCGCCTCTTTCAGACGCTGGAGCGCCATCTTGTCCTTACGGAGGTCGATGCCGCCGTTGTCACGCATGAACTGCTCCGCGATCCAGTCGATGATCTTGTTGTCGAAGTCGTCGCCGCCGAGACGGTTGTTGCCCGCGGTCGCGAGGACCTCGAACACGCCGTCGGAGATCTCAAGCAGCGATACGTCGAACGTGCCGCCGCCGAGGTCGTAGATCATGATCTTCTGGTCGACTTCCTTATCCATACCGTACGCGAGAGCCGCGGCGGTCGGTTCGTTGATTATACGCATGACCTCGAGGCCCGCGATCTTGCCCGCGTCCTTCGTCGCCTGACGCTGCGCGTCGGAGAAGTAAGCAGGGACGGTGATGACCGCCTGAGTGACCGTAGTGCCGAGGTATGCCTCCGCGTCCGCCTTCATCTTCTGGAGGATCATCGCGGAGATCTCCTGAGGAGTGTACTGTTTGCCGTCGATGGTGACCTTGTAGTCTTTGCCCATCTCGCGCTTGATGCTCATAACGGTTCTTTCGGGGTTGGTGATCGACTGTCTTTTAGCGACCTGGCCGACCATACGCTCGCCCGTCTTTGAGAACGCCACGACGGACGGGGTCGTTCTCGAACCTTCCGGATTGGGGATGACGGTGGGCTCGCCGCCCTCGTAGACCGCCACGCAAGAGTTAGTTGTTCCGAGATCTATTCCTATGATCTTTCCCATGATGTTTATCTCCTTTCAATTATCATCGTATTCAATTTGCTACCTTGACCATCGCGTGTCTTATCACGCGGTCGCGGTATTTGTAGCCTTTTTGGAGGATCTCGACGATCTCGCCTTCGCCGAGAGCGTCGTCTTCGACGTGCATAACGGCGTTGTGGATCTCGGGATCGAACGTGTCGCCCGGCTCGCCGAACGCGGTAACGCCCATCTTTTCAAGCGCCGCCGGGAACGAATCGATTATGAGTTTCACTCCCTCGGCGAACTTGTCGGGATCGGCGCCCGTGTATTTCTCGGCGTACATCAGATTGTCGAACACCGGGACCAGACCCATTACGGCGTCTGACACGCCGTCGGAGTAGACGGTCTCTTTTTCTTTCTGAGACCGCTTTCTGAAATTATCATATTCCGCGAGGACCCTTTTATACCGGTCGTCGTTCTCCGCCGCGGCGCCCTCGAGTTCCTTTATCTTCTTTTCCGCGGCGTCAAGTTTGCTGCGCAGCTTTTTCGATTCCTCGTTCTTTTTCGGAGCCTTCTTTTCGTGCTCCGCGCCATTATCTTCTTCTTTTTTTTCGTTAGGCTCTTCTTCGGGGATCATTTCTTCCTTTTTTTCTTCTTCCAAGTCAATCACTCCTTTCGTCGCCCTCCTCGATGAGGTTGGAAACGCCGCTCGACAGGTGATCGATCATCGCGATGACTCGCGAGTAATTCATTCTCGTGGGTCCGATGACGCCGATCGCTCCGACGAGGATGCCGCCCCTCTTGATCGGTTTATAGACAAGTGTCGAATTATCCATCGTCTTGACGAGGTTTTCCCTGCCGATGTAGATCTTGACCGAGCCGTCGTCGCCGGTCTGCATCTCCGTCTCGGAGAAGACGTCGAGCAGATCCTGCTTGCGCTCGAAAAGGGTGAGCATATCGCGCAGCCGCTCGCCGCCGTAGACCTCGGGGTACGACAGGAGCCTGTCGATGCCGTCGAACCTCAGCTCGCCGCCGTCGAAAGCCGATATCGTCTCGCAGATCCCCTTTACGACCGGCTCGACGAGGTATTCGTCCGCGCCCATCTCTCTCTCCATCTCCATCATCAGCGGCATTGTGATCTCCGCCGCCGTGAGACCGGTGAGTTTTTTGTTGAGGATCGCCTCGAGCCGTCCCGACGCTTCGTCGCCGATCGGGACGCGGGAGCGGATCGCGCGCGTTTTGACGATCCCGCCGATAAGCAACACGAGGATCATCGAGCGTTCGTCGGTCCTGATTATCTCAAAGTGCGAAACGGTGACGCGCACCTTTCTCGGTTTCGCGGCAAGCGCGGTGTAATCCGTCATCGACGAAGCCAGACGGATCGCCGTATCGAGGATCGAGTCGAGTTCAGCCTGCTTTTTGCGCAGACTTGTTCTGAGTTCCTCGATCTCGCGCTCGGTAAGAC
The DNA here is from genome assembly GCA_017428635.1 of Clostridia bacterium. Lineage (GTDB taxonomy): Bacteria > Bacillota > Clostridia > Oscillospirales > CAG-272 > RUG11130. The sequence goes on from JAFRQK010000075.1 coordinate 2,767, forward strand.
GGTAACTGTCGATCAGCGAGTCGACGTAGAGCCGGTACCCCGCCTCGGACGGAACTCGCCCGGCGGATGTATGCGGCTGTTCGAGATACCCCATGTTCTCGAGCTCCGCCATCTCGTTGCGTATGGTAGCAGACGAGCAGGCTATGTGCTTATTCGATGTGAGGTATTTGCTCCCGACGGGCTCGCCGAGTTCGATGTGAGCTTCGATTATCGCCTTAAGTATTTGTTTTTTTCGTTCGCTCAGTTCTCTTTTAGAACCGCTGTTTTCCGATCCCATTCCTCCCGCCTCCTTGTTCCAGACCTTTTGAGGGACGTTATCCGGAATATTTTAGCACTTGAAATGCCTGAGTGCTAACTACCAGTATAATTTACCACCTTTGAGCCCGTTAGTCAATAAAAAACGGCGTTTTATTTGTTAAATTATTGTTAATTTGATCACATTAACAAGCAGAGTGACAATTCGTCATCGATCAGTCCTGCGACCGGCAACGGAAATCGCCGGGAAACGCAGGTTTCTATTGACACGGGGGCGTCGGTTATTATAAAATATTATATTGAAAAAGTATATCCAACAGGAGATCCGTATGGGCTATCAAACCGTGGCGATCCTCGATTTCGGGGGTCAGTATAAGGAGCTGATCGCTCGCAGAGTCAGGGAGTGCGGCGTATACTCCGTCATCCTTCCCTCCACCGTCGGGATCGACGAGTTGAGAAGGCTCGATCCGATCGGGATCATATTCACCGGAGGACCCGACAGCGTTTATGAAAAAGACGCGCCTTCGTGCGATCCCGCCGTTCTGTCGCTCGGCGTCCCGGTTCTCGGGATATGTTACGGGATGCAGCTTCTCTGCCACATGACGGGCGGCGAAGTCACTCCGTGCGAGGTGAGCGAGTACGGCAAGCGGGAGGCGTCGCTCGACGCGTCTTCCCCGCTATTCGAGGGGATCGATCCCCTGACCGACGTGCTGATGAGCCATACCGATTTCGTATCCCGTCTTCCCGACGGATTCAAGATCACGGCAAAAACGAAAAACTGCCCCGCGGCGGCGTGTGAGGACGCGGCGCGGAGGTATTACGGCCTGCAGTTCCACCCCGAGGTCGAAACGACCCCGCGCGGAACGGAGATCATAAGGAATTTTCTCTTCTCCGTATGCGGCGCGGCGGGCGACTGGTCGACGGGCGACTATCTTAAAGAGCAGATAGCGGCGGTGAGAGAGCGCGTGGGCGACGGAAAGATACTGCTCGGTCTGTCGGGCGGCGTCGACTCGTCCGTTTGCGCGGCGCTCCTTTCCGAGGCGGTCGGCGACCGGCTCACGTGCATCTACATAGACCACGGCTTTATGAGAAAGAACGAAACGGACGCCGTCAAGGCGGCGTTTGAGGGACGGCGGCTCAACTTCGTCCCCGTGGACGCGTCGGAACGGTTTTTCTCGGCTTTGAAGGGCGTCACCGATCCCGAAAAGAAAAGAAAGATCATCGGAGAGCAGTTCGTCAGAACGTTCGAGGACGAATCGAAAAAGTGCGGGAACCCCGAATTCCTCGCGCAGGGGACGATATACCCCGACGTGGTGGAATCGGGCGCGAACAAATCCGCCGTCATAAAGAGCCATCACAACGTAGGCGGTCTGCCGAAGGATCTCGGCTTCAAGGGAGTGGTCGAACCGCTCCGCGGCCTGTTCAAGGACGAGGTCAGAGAGATCGGGCGGATGCTCGGCCTTCCCTCCGCTCTCGTCGAACGTCAGCCGTTCCCGGGACCAGGACTCGCGATCCGGGTGATCGGCGAGGTGACGCGCGAGAAGTGCGATATCCTGCGCGACGCCGACCTGATATTCAGAGAAGAACTCGACCGGGCGGCGAAGGAAGGACTGACCGACCGCGCCGACCAGTATTTCGCGGTGCTGACCGACACGAAGAGCGTCGGCGTCATGGGCGACTTCCGCACGTACGAGTACACGCTTGTGCTACGCGCCGTCCGTACGTCCGATTTCATGACGTGCGAGTTCGCGCGGCTGCCGTGGGACGTACTGTCAAAAGCGTCCGCGAGGATAACGGGCGAGGTGAAGGGCGTCAACCGCGTCGTTTACGACGTCACGAGCAAGCCGCCGGCAACGATAGAATGGGAATAAACCTCAGATAAACATACGAACGAAATAACAGGAGAGAAAAAATGCTGAACATTAACAAAACCGTTGAAAACGGAAAGGCGGTCTTCGCGCTGGAAGGAAGGCTCGATACCGTCACGGCTCCGGATCTTGAAAACGAGGTAATGGGCTCGATCGAGGACGTGAACGAGCTGACGCTCGATTTCGCGGGCCTCGATTACATCTCCTCCGCGGGGCTCCGCGTACTGCTCGCCGCGCAGAAGAAAATGAAGGGGCGCGGCAGCATGACCGTCACGAACGTGAACGGCAGCATCATGGACATTTTCGAAGTCACCGGTTTTTCCGAGATCCTGACGATCGAATGACGAACGAGAAGAAAAACGGTAAGATCCGCGCCGGAGTTGCTGTCAACATAATCGGCGCGATAGTGATACTGCTCGCGGTCTTCGGAGTCGTGGTCAGTTTCATCGGTTACGCGAGTTTCACGACCGCATTCAAGGAGGAGTACGCCGTCTCGACATATCACATGGCCGACACGGCGACCACCCTGATCAACGGCGACCATCTCGACGCGTATCTCGCGGGTGATGAAGCGGAAGAGTACGAAAGAACGCAGAATTATCTGGACGTCTACTGTAAAAAAATCAGCGTCTCGCTGATCTACCTCATTCAGGTGGACAGAAGCGACTACGGACGCTTCGTTTCCATATTCAATTCGGTCGACAACTCGGTCGACGACAGCACGTACACGCCGTGGGAGCTGGGCCACGAGCGCGACACGACGAACGACGAATACAGGCAGAAATACGAGGCCCTGTACGCCGGCGAATCGGCGTACGAGACGGTCTACCGCACCAAAGTCTCGGGCGGCGTCCACCCGCACGTCACGACGATGGTCCCCGTGAAAAACTCGTCGGGCGAGGTCGTCGGCATCCTCTGCATGCAGCGTCCGATGCGCGAGATACACGACGCGCAGAGACCGTATCTGCGCAGAGTCGCCGTATCGACGGTCCTGCTCGCCGTCGTCGCTTCAGTTTTCGCCGCTCTGTTTATCCGCAGGCAGTTCGTCAAGCCCATCAGGAAAGTGGCGAACGAGACGGCGCGTTTCGCAAAGGAAAATACCAAGGGGGAGCCGCTCCGCGGGATCAGCAGATACCGGGAACTCGCCGCCCTTGCCGAATCGATCGACACCATGGAAACGGATATGGTATCGTACATTGAAAACCTGACCGAGGTCACGGCGGAAAAAGAACGTATCGGCGCGGAAATGACCCTCGCGAGCGAGATCCAGATGAATTCCATTCCGAACGTTTTCCCCGCTTTCCCGGAACGGCGTGATTTCGATATTTTCGCCTCGATGGATCCCGCCAGAGAGGTCGGGGGCGATTTCTACAACTTCTTTATGATCGACGACGACCGGATCGCCATGATGATCGGAGACGTATCCGGAAAAGGCGTCCCGGCGGCTCTGTTCATGATGGTCACGAACATCCTGGTCTCGGACAGAACGTATATGGGCGGGACTCCCGCGGAGATTTTGGAATTCGTCAACGTAAACATCTGCGCGCACAACAAGGCGGAGATGTTCGTTACCGTGTGGCTCGGGATACTCGAACTTTCCACCGGAAAACTGACCGCGTCAAACGCCGGTCACGAATACCCGGTGATCAAACGCGCGGACGGCTCCTTTGAGATACTCCGCGACAAACACGGATTCGTCATCGGCGGCCTTGCGGAATCAAAATATAAGGACTACGAACTGACGCTTTCCCCGGGCGACAAGATCTTCGTTTATACGGACGGAGTGCCCGAAGCGACCGACGCCGAGAACAACTTGTTCGGACAGCAGAGAATGCTCGACGCGCTCAACGGCGCCGCGGACGAAACGCCCGAGCAGATACTGAACAACGTGCGGCGCGAAGTCGACGCGTTCGTTAAAGACGCTGAACAATTCGACGATCTGACGATGCTCTGCATCGAATACAAAGGACAAGGAGAAGAAAAAAATGACCATTAAACTGAACGGCAGGATAGATTCAAACAACGCCGCAGAGATCGAAAACGATATCCTCGCTCAGCTTTCCGGGCAGGAAGGCGCGCCCGTGGAGATCGACGCTTCCGGGCTCGAATACATCTCTTCCGCGGGGCTCCGGGTACTTCTCCGCATCAGAAAGAACCATCCCGATATGCGTATCACCGGCGTCAATTCCGAGGTATGGGAAATACTGGACATGACCGGTTTTACCGAGATGATCCCGGTCGAAAAAGCGTACCGCGTCGTCTCGATAGAGGGAGCCGAAGAGATAGGCCGCGGCGCAAACGGCACGATCTACCGCATCGACCGCGACAACGTAGTGAAGGTATACAACAACGCCGACGCGCTCGCCGACATTCAGCACGAGAGAGAGGTCGCCAAGCTGGCGCTGATCCTCGGCATCCCCACGGCGATCTCCTACGACGTCGTAAAGGTCGGAGAAAGTTACGGTTCGGTATTCGAACTGCTGAACGCGAGATCGTTCTCCAAGATCCTTGCAAACGAGCCGGAGCGGATGGACTGGTGCGTCAAAGAATACGTGGAACTGCTCGGCAAGATCCACTCCACGGTCGTTCCCGAGGGGAAACTTCCGGATATGAAAGACACGGCGCTCGCATGGGCGCGTTTCATGCAGGACCATCTTCCCGCCGAAGCGGGAAACAAGCTTCTCGCTCTGATCGGATCGATCCCTCACGACGACCATATGATCCACGGGGATTATCACACGAAGAACGTGGAACTGCAGAACGACGAAGTTCTGCTCATCGACATGGACACGCTGGCGGTCGGTCATCCGATCTTCGAACTCGCCTCCATGTTCAACGCGTTCATCGGCTTCTCGGAATACGATCACGAGAACATCAAGAGATTCCAGGGATTCGATTTCGAGACCGGTTCGACCTTCTGGCACAAGACCCTTTCGGCATATCTCGGAACGCGCTGCGAGACCAAGATACGCGAGGTCGAGGACAAGGCGCGGATCATCGGCTATACGCGCCTGATACGCCGAACGATCGTACGCGGCGAGACGGAGACCGAGGAAGGCCGCGAAAAGGTGAAAATGTGGACGGAGGAGCTTCTCGGACTGCTGGATAAAACGGACACTCTGCTTTTCAGCCGCAACGAACTCGAACTGGAGGCGGCGACGGGAAATCTCGACGAGGTACAGCTTTTCGTCGACGAACGGCTGGCTGAGGTCGACTGCCCTCCGAAAGCGCAGATGCAGATCGGCGTCGCGGTGGAAGAGATATTCGTGAATATCGCAAGCTACGCCTACGCGCCCGACAAGGGAAAGGCGACCGTGCGCGTAGAGGTCACCGAGGATCCGGTCACGGTGACGGTCACGTTCGTAGATCACGGCGTGCCCTACGATCCGCTCGCAAAAGAGGATCCGGACGTCACCCTCCCCGCGGAAAAGAGGGAGATAGGCGGTCTCGGCATCTTTATGACCAAACAGATAATGGACGACGTCGCGTACGAGTACCGTGACGGTCAGAATATCCTTACGCTGAAAAAGAATCTGTAAATCAAGGAACTAACGGGGGCCCCGCCATGAATCACACCGAAATGATCGATCTGCATATGCACACGACGTGCTCCGACGGAACTGATACGCCGGAGGAAATAATCGCGCGCGTACGGGAATCCGGGATCGGGCTTTTTTCGGTGACGGATCACGACGGGATCAAGGCCGCTTCGATCATCCCTCCCCTGCTCTCGGGAGACGACCCCGCGTTTATCACCGGCGTTGAGTTTTCATGCCGTGACGCCGAGGGCAAGTATCACGTACTCGGTTACGGGTACGATCCCGACGCCCTGCCGATCCGGCAGATCGTCGAACGCGGCCACCGTCTGCGCATAAGTAAATTCAAAGCGCGGCTGGAGCTTCTCAGAGAAAAGTTCGGTTTTACGTTTCCCCGGGAAGACACGGAAGAACTGTTTGTTCTCGACAATCCCGGAAAACCGCATATAGCGGCTCTGATGGTCCGCCACGGTTACGCGGAGAGCAAGGAGCAGGCGTTCAACGATTATCTGAACCGGCTGAGTCTCAACTACGAATACATCAGCCCGGAAGACGCGATCAGCGGGATCGCCGAAAGCGGAGGCATCCCCGTTCTTGCGCATCCCTGCTACGGAGACGGCGATCAGCTGATACTCGGCGAGGATATGGAAAAGCGGCTACGACGCCTCACCGGTTTCGGTCTGAAAGGCGTGGAGGCCTTCTATTCGGGCTTTACGCCCCGGCTGTGCGCGGAGATGACGTCGTTCGCGGAGCGGTTCGGTCTGTACGTCACCGCGGGAAGCGACTATCACGGGAAAAACAAGATGATCGCGCCGGGCGATATCGGTCCGGCAGACGTATCCGACGCGCCCGACGGACTGCGAAGATTTCTGTCCGACGTGACGATAATAAACGGGTAAAAGGATCGGGCAGGAATGATCAGGAGCAAAAGATGAGGACAGAATACAAAAACGACGTTACGGCGGACCCCTCCGGTTTCGTACTGCTGGCGGACTTCGTACCGCAGATCGTGCAGGAGATCCGCTATTATTCCACCTATAATTTCATAGGCGAGAGGATCAACGGATACGAGGAACCGTGCGCTCTTCTGACTATCGAAGCGGCGCGCGCGCTCAAGACGGTCGCGGGCGAGGCGTTCGTTCAGGGTTACCGCCTAAAGATCTTCGACGCCTACCGCCCGTCGTGCGCGGTAAAGCAGTTCGTCCTTTGGGGCATCGAGGATCAGGACGTCAGAATGAAGCAGTATTTCTACCCCGACCTCGAAAAGCAGGAGCTGTTCGCGGGGGGATATATCGCAAAGCAGTCGAGCCACAGCCGAGGCAGCGCGGTCGATCTGACGCTTCTCGACATGAAGACGGGCAAGGAGGTCGATATGGGTTCCCCGTTCGATCTGTTCAGCCCGATATCCCATCCCGACTGCCGGGACGTCACGGACGAACAGTACGACAACAGGATGCTACTGCAGCGCCTTATGGTCCGCAGCGGATTCAAGCCGCTCGAGTGCGAATGGTGGCATTTCTCGCTTGAGAACGAACCGTACCCGGACACTTATTTCTCCTTCCCCGTCTCGTCGGAGTATTTGAGAAAATAAAAAACGCCGTTACAAATGGCTTGAAGTTGAAAAAGGCGATCGCAATTTGCGATCGCCTTTTTTCATCCGAGACTCTCAGCAATTTTTAAAATGTCTTCGCCGCTGACGTTCATGCCCTGCATGTAGACCGTAAAGTTCTTGTCGCCGAACTCGAGTCTGGTGCTTTCGTACTGTTCACCCTCGCTTTCAAAGAAGAAGTCGAACATCAGAGCGGCCATTCCGTTGACTGTGGTCTCTTTAGAAATCGCGAGCGCTTCATCGGAATAACCGGTTTCCTGGTTACCCTCCCGAACATATATAATAACAAACGGAGGGCGCGTATAACCCGGCTCGCCCGGCGCGGTAACGTCGGCAGGATCGCATATTACGAAAAAACGGAACTGATATCCCAGAGTTTCATCATACTCGGCGTCTGCAGAATCGCACAGAATAAGTCCTTCCGGAACATACCCAACGGAGAGGTCGGAGATCGTTTTTCCGTCAAATACAGAATTACCCGAACCCGGGGAAAACCTGACCCAGACGTAGTCGTCGACGAATCTGTAGACCGTTCCGGTCACCGCCGCTCTCACGTTTTTGTTAAGCATCAGAGCTGCGGAACTGGCGGAAATCAAGATCAGAACTATAACCGCCACACGCCTTAAAACCTTGAACACAGCAGAGACGCGTTTCTTTTTCTTCATTAAACGAACGTACTTCAGACAGTCTTCTTCGTTCGGAGGGAACGCCTCACGCAGTTCCTCATCCGAAGGAAAAGTTTCATCTTCACTGAGAACGTACTCCCCGAACGCCTTCTCGAGAAGGATATCAAGTTCTTCATCTTTTTTCTTTTTTCTATTCATGATATCCCTCCTTTCTCAGCACTTCTCTGAGCAGCATCTTTCCTCTGTGGATCCTCGTGCTCGCCGTTCTCTCGGGAAGACCGAGAAGCTCGGCGACTTCCTTTTCTTTATATCCGTGCACGTATTTCAGCACGCACGCGTCACGGTAGAGTTCCGGCAGCGACTTTATCGCATCGAGAATATCTCCGCCGACAACCGACTGCTCCGTGAAGGGTTCCGCGGACGAAGCGTCTTCCGGCACTTCGGAGAGCGGGACGCTTCTTTCATCCCTCTTACGTAATCGGTCGAGCGCGCAGTTACGGGCGACGATACAGCAGAGGTTTTTTAGTTTCTTTTTATCGGAAGCATCAATGATCCCGACGTTTTTGATGATCTTCAGCATCGCGTCATGGACCGCGTCCTCCGCTCCCTGACTGTCCCGGCAAAGCGCCCGACCTGCGACGTATCGCATAATCGGATAGTATTGACGGTAGATATATTCGATTAGTTCTTTATCCGACCGATCGCCGGCGGTCAGGGTAAAAAAAGCGATCATAGAGCCACCCCGAAGAGTCTTTTCATTTGTTAGTACGACGATAGCCGTCGTTTTTTTTCAAATAATTGAAATTTTTTTGAAAGAAACGGTTTCCCCGTTCCGTATTAATAAACAGAAGACGTCCGCCGCCGTTTTCTTCGCGGAATAAGGCATTATTTGAATCTGTAAGTGGGGTTTCCATTCATATTTTACCAAAAATCCGCGATGAAGTAAACAGTTTTCGGACGTTCTCCCGCGCGGATCGGAAGGCTCACGCCGCCGACCGCGCACGTTAATTCGTTACCGAGGGCGACGACCCACGGTATTATCCGGTTGCGTGGCATTCGTCACAGAAGAAAGGAGACAAAAGAATGAAAAAAGTCGTTATGTTGACTGCGGTCGCGCTGGCGGCGCTAATGCTGCTCCCGCTTTCCGCGTTCGCATCGAAGAACGGCGACTCCCTGCCCTTTTCCGACGTCAAGAGCGGAGAATGGTACTACGACGACGTCAAAAGCGTCTACGAGTCAAAACTCATGAAGGGCACGTCCGCTACCACGTTTAATCCCAAAGGGACGCTGACCCGCGGTATGTGCGCCACGATCCTTTACCGCGCGGCGAAAGAACCCGCCGTCAAAGCGGCGGCAACGTTTTCCGACGTCGACGCCGGCGCATACTACGCAGACGCCGTCGCCTGGGCGCAGAGCGCAAAAATCGTGACGGGCAGGACGGCGACCGAGTTCGATCCCGACGGAAACATCAACCGCGCCGAATTCTCGACGATGATGTACAGATATCTTGACGCCGAGGGGCTCGAACTTCCCGAGACTCGCGACGGTAAACCCGCGGACGCCGAAGATATCCCCGATTACGCCGCAGAGGCGGTCGACGCGCTGTACGGTGCGGAAGTCATCAACGGCAGAGAAAACGGAGAGTTCGACCCCGACGCGGATATCACCCGCGCCGAGACAGCGGCTGTTCTGGACCGTTTCTTCGAAAGAGTTACCGTTAGATGGACCGAGTTCTACAGGGCGTTTAACGATACCATGGATTACTACGCCTGGGTCACCTTCGATCAGAGTCCGGACGGCGGATTCTACAAGGACGCTGATTTAGCCGACCTCTCCGTCGGATATATTCCGGACGGACTGATTCTGTGCGGTACTGCGGAAGTAAACTATTGGCCTGAACTGGGATACAGTACAAGAACCTTCATCATCTGCGATCCCGCGGATACAACCGCGCCTGGTAAAACACATCCTCCGTTCGTTATAATCCACGTTCAGGAGGGCGACCGGGAAGCCGGATATTCCGACGAAGCGCTCGCGATCTCCGAAGAGATCACGGTCAACGGAATGGCCGCCTTGATGTTCGACTTCTTCTTTGAAAGCGAGGGCGAACAGTACGAATGCACAAGACTCGAGTTCGGCGACAAGAACTTCACGGTCTACATGCAGGGTATAAACGTCAGCGGAGAAGACGTTTTAAAGATTGCCGAAAGTTTGACGGTAATTCCCGTCGAATGATTATCGAAAGAATCTCCCTTTCAGTCGGGTAAAGTGACCGCGCATTTTGACCGGATATAAATCTCTGTGACTTGTTTGTTCCGATTTGCCACGCGCATAAAAAAGCGCGCACGAACCCGACAGTGAAGACTTCCCGACGACGTATTCATCGTCGGGAAGTCTTTCACGCGTTTTTTCGGATTATTTGTCACGACTCTTTTCTTGAATAAACAGGAGAAAAAGAATGAAAAAACTGCTGTCTCTCATCTCGCTTTTTTTGGCGATCGTTATCGTTATTCCCATCTTCGCGACGGCGGCGGGAAATATGGCGTTTTCGGACGTAAAGGCGGGGGATTGGTTTTTTGACAACGTCAAATACGTTTTTGAAAACGGAATCATGAACGGCGCGTCCGCGACGAAGTTTGATCCGTACGGAACGTTGACCCGCGGCATGTGCGCGGCGATCATTTACCGAATGGCAGGCAGTCCCGATAACGGGACTACAAACAAGTTTGCCGACGTTAAGCCGAGCGAATATTACTCGAAAGCCGTCGCATGGGCATACGGCAAGGGGATAGTCAACGGTAGGACTGCGACGGTATTCGATCCGAACGGTCTTATCACCCGGGCGGAATTCGCGACGATGCTGTACAGATTTCTCTTCGCCGCGGATCTCGTTCTTCCGGTGACCCGGGACGGCAAACCGGCCGACGCCTCCGTTATCCCGGCGTTCGCCTCCGATGCGGTGATCGCTCTTTTCCGCGCAGGGGTGATAAACGGAAGAGGAAGCGGCGCATTCGATCCCTACGCTTCGGTAACGCGTGCTGAGACCGCAGCGATGATCGAGAGGTTTATCAAAGCCGCGGAAAGCAAACCCGCAGACACGGGGTCCAATCCCGATCCGGACCCGTACACTCCTACCGTTCCGAACGGCGACGAGCTGGACATCGCGTTTTTCGGGAACAGCTACGTGTGGGTCCCGGAAACGCCCAATCATTTTAAAGCCATCGCCGAAGGGAAACATGATGTCAAAGTCTACAACCGCACCCGAAGCGGGTGGAGTCTCAAGGATTTCTATGAATACTGGGGCAAAAGATCAAAGGCGGCGATCGCATATATCGTAAGCAAGTGGGACGTTATAGTTCTGAACGAGACAGCCGATTCGTCCATGCTGCAGTCAAGCGGATTATACTACAAACAACTTACGAAGATGTTCGGAGAAGACAAAGAATATTATAACCTTTGCGGATCGACTTTACTGAAAGACGAAAGCAAAATGAAACTTTCCGATAACAAGATGATGCGAACCACCATAATAGGTGATGATGGAAATTCACCGTACTACCAAAAACTTGAATATTCAAACAAATGGTGCTTTGAAAAACGAGACTGGTTAAAAGAAAACTGTAACGTAAACAGGATCATGCTGAACCTCGCTTGGTTTGATCCGGATAATCCGCTTGATCCTCGGTACTTTGATTACTTGCCTGAGGATTTTCATCCCAACCGTCTGTACGGTTACTGTCACGCTCTTGCGCTGTACTGTACGATCTTTAACGAACCGTGTATAGAACAGAACAACGGAATACTTAAAAGCGACGAGATCCCCGGCAATACGCCCGCGGAAAAAGAGGCGTTTATGATAATGCTGAAAAACCACGTTCAGGAACAACTCGACTTTCAGAAGGCGCACTGATGAGATCGTGAGGAATTGAAAATGAAAAAAATAATAACGATAATTTCGGTTTGTCTTGCTATCGTTTTGATCCTGCCTCTTGCCGCCTCCGCCGGTGAAACGGGCGGCGATCTGCCGTTTCGAGACGTACCGCGAACGAGTTGGTTCTTCGACGCGGTAAAAACGGTGTACGACAGGGGCGCGATGAATGGGATCTCGAGCGACGTTTTCGGACCGAATAAACCCATGACAAGAGCGCAGTTCGTCACTATTATCGCCCGCGTGTCGGGCGAAAATTACGTCGGATTCGCCAACGAAGCGAATTTCAAGGACACCGAAAAAAACGGTTATTACAACGATGCGCTCGGATGGGCTGTAAAAAACGAGCTGATCAACGGATACCCAGACAACACGTTCAAGCCCGGAGCACCGATCCTGCGTCAGGAATTCGCCGCCGTCTTTGCCCGGTATCTCTCTTACGGAAAAATCGAAATAACAGGCGAGGACGTCTCGCCCGGCTTCCGCGACATGTCTTCTTTTCCCGAGTATGCAAAGGGATCAATCGAGACGCTGCGCAAAACCGGACTAGTTAAAGGCGACAGCGCGGGGAACTTTAACCCCCAGAATAATATGACGAGAGCGGAGATCGCTCAAGTCATCGCCCGTTTTCTCGAGGCGATGGCCGAAAAGAAAACTCTCGAGGAAAAAGTGACGGAATTTCTCGATAAATATCTTTGCGAGGAGCACGGCACGCTCGAACTGTTCTTCAACTACGCCGACTCTTCTCTCACGGAGGAAAACGTGGCGTTTCTTTTGAGGGGTCTGATCGGTCTTGACGGTGCTGCCACCGTGGAATTCGACGATTTCGGGGCGCTCGTCAACGGTTATTCGGCAAAAGACGGCGCAGGAGATCCGGGCGCCGGATGGTCACGGATCGACGGGGTCAAAATCACTTTCACCGATCCCAAGACGCAAGAGACGTACACGGCAAATATCGACTTCTCACTTCGCACGGTCATCCCGACGAGCGAACTTGACGAGTATAAAAACGGCGCGCTCGGAATCTGCCCCGAAAGAGCTAACGAAAAAATGAAAAACGCATATGCAAAGGTCAACGAGGCGGCGACGGACGGGGAGATATACGCGGGTTACAACGGGCGCTACAGCGCGAAAGATATTGAAACGTTTTTCCGCAAACTCACCGGCCTGACCGATAAAAACGAATACGAGTTTATCCTCGCGGGATTCGATCCCAAAAAGCCCGGCCAGCCTTTTTACCCCACGTTCAGAGATCGAAAGAGGACGGATGGACGCCTTGACATGATTTGGATCAAGACCGCGCTCGAGGGTACGGTCGAGCAGGTACCTCTTGAATGCCTGGTCGAAAACTTTATCGACGACTATACCTGTTTCGCCCACGGCAAGATTGACCTTTTCTTCAACTATACCGACACTTCCCTGACCGAGGAAAATATGGCCGCGCTTTTGCGGGATCTGATCGGTCTTGACGACGGAGTAGCTGTGGAATTCGCAGATTTCAACGAGCTTCTCGACCGTTATCGGGATATCGGGGACGGTGCGGGAGCTCCCGGAAACGGGTGGACGTGGTATGAGGGCATCAAAGTCACGTTTTCCGACCCATCCACGAGGGAAAAATACACGGTGGGGTTTGACTTCTCTCTCCGCAAGGTCCTGCCGCTGGGCGAGATCGAAGAGTACAAAAACGGCGTCGCCGGTCCCTGTCCGGAAGCGTCAAACGAGGAAATGAGAGACGCGTACGACGCGTTCAACAAGGTCGCGACGACCGACGGAAAAATATACAAAGGTTACACGGGAGGATACAATGCCGCCGAGATCGAGGCGTTCTTCCGCAAGCTGACCGGACTGACCGATAAAGACGCCTTTGAGTTCATCCCGGTAGGGTTTGACCCCTCGGCTCCCGGCAAGCCGTTTTATCCAATGTTCAGAGACCTGAACAACGAATACGGCAAAGTCGACGTGATCTGGATCGAGACCGCTTTTGAACCTTAAACACGGTCAAAGACACAGAACCGTCCCCTGTCCTGCTTTTTCTCCTTCCCCGTCTCGTCGGAATATTTGAGAAAGTGATTCACTCGTTTGTAATAAAAAAAACCGCGCTCCCGTATTGGAGCGCGGTTTTTCATATAAAGTTATCTCAGTTTTCCGGTTACGGTGAACGTGCCGTACGTCATACCGCCGCCGCGGATCGCGATCTGCATTCCCTGATAGACCAGCATAGGACGGATCAGTTCAATTACGACGCCTTCGCGGATCTCACCCGGGAAGATATTGACTTCGGCATTGGAGATGGGATAGTTCATGTCGATGAAACTGCCGGTGACGTCAGTCGTCGCCACGTAATACTGGAACTTGTTATCCTTCGTCATCGGGGTCGATCTGACCTTCGGATCGGAATAAACCGTACCGACGAACTTGCCCGTATACGGTTTCAGGCGGCTGCCCGCTTTGACTATGGCGTCGCCGCGCACGATCTTATCTTTCAGCGAAACGTCGCCTACAAGGATACCGATCTTGTCGCCTTTTACGGCAATGTCGATCGTTTTCGAATTCTTCGCTAAAGCGATAGCTTTCGCATCGATTGCGACAGATTTACCGTCGGAGTCACAGCAGTAAATGACGAGGTTATCGCCCGTTTTGATACTGCCGTTGGTGACCTCACCGTAAACAGCGGTACCACGTCCGGTGATTCTAACGACTTCTTCTGCATAGAGCAGGAACTCGTCGCCGAGGGAGTTGACCGGGAACTCGGTCGGTTCGGGAACCATTCCTCTGCAGAGGAACGTCACGATCTGGCCTCTCGTGCAGGTCGCGTTCGGAGCGAAGATCGTGTCGGACATACCGTTGGTGATGCCGTTTTCGACCGCCCAGAGAACGGCTTTATAGTAATACTGACCCGCTTCGACGTCGGTGAAAACGTTGGTCGCCACAGTGGGTTCCGGCTGGCCGAACGCTCTCCACATAAACGTGACGACCTGACCTCTGGTGCAGCCCTTGCCCGGCCCGAAATGAGTTGCGTCAACGCCGTTGGTAACGCCGTTCTCAACTGCCCAAAGCACCGCTTTATAGTAGTACTGGTCGGACGGAACGTCGACGAAAGGATTGGTCGTTGAGGCCGGTTCGGGTTCGCCGAGCGCTCTCCACAGGAACGTAACGATATGGCCTCTGGTGCAGGTCGCTTTCGGAGAGAAAGTAGTTTCGGACGTTCCCTTTGTCACGACGGGATCGTGATTGACAGCCCATCCGACGGAGTCTGCGTAGTACTCGCTTCCCGACACGTCGGTAAACGGATTCTTGCCGCTGACGACGAACGTCACGGTGTGATCCATGACCTCGCCGATGAAGTTGACGACGTGGAACGTCGCCTTATACATGCCCGCTTTCGTGGGAGTCCCGTAAACGTGAGGTCCGTCGACCTCGCTGAAGCTCCACGTCATTCCGTCGGGAACGGAGCCCGAGGTTACCCACGCGGAACGGGTCTGATCGGTGTTTTTGTCCTTGAGGTAGCAATTGTAATGCTTACCCGGTTCAAAGACGAGTTTCTCGTCGGACTTGACGGTCTTCACCGGGTTGACGATGAATTTGACCGTGTCCTCAACAACGTTTCCGTCGTACTGAATAATACGGAATTTCACGACCTCCTGCTCGGCGCATTCGGGAGTGCCGTAGACGCGGGGCGATTCCACTTCGCCGTAACCCCAGTTCATACCTCTGGGAAGATATCCCTCGACGATTTCTGCTCGGTAAAAAGATTCTGTAAAGACGGAATCATCAATTCCTTCTCTGTGAAGAAGATAGACCGTCTGATTCTTCATCGCGTCGAGATATATCGTCTCGCTTCTCGTCTTAACGGACGGATTGGTCACCATAAGATAGAAGTTGATGACAATTTCTCTCCCGTTTAAAAGAGTTGCAGTGAGCGAGAATGAGAACCAACCCGCTTCGGTCGGCGTTCCGTCGAGCCACGGGCTGGTAGCGGACGCCCAGTGCCAGTTCATTCCGGATGGAAGTTCGCCGCTTCTGACCGTACAACTTTTGACGATGATCCCGCCTCTGTCGATATCGGAATCGATCGCGGCGACCTTCCCCTTTTCGATTATTCTGGAAACGTTCACCCAGTTGTCATCCGCCGAAACGGTCGCCGCAAAGGCGGCGAGCAAGCCGGTGAGCATGGCGAGCGTCATCAGGAGGGACAGGATCTTTTTGGTTCTTGTCATTTCTTTTTCTCCTTTCGGTACCTGTGATAATATAGGACGGGGCGTCCGCCCCGGGGGTCGTTCTGTTTTGATGATACCATATTATTACTGAAAAGTCAACAAAATGTGACCGCTATCTTCGGCGTAATCCGTACAATTCAACAAGAAAAACAGGGCTCGCCCCGGAAGGGTGAGCCCTGTCGACTTTTCATACCGTTTTCAGACGCGGAAAACGGATCGTCCCGCGGGGACGTCGATGGAGACGGGATCCCAGAGATATTTGGTGCCCACGACGAGGCGGAACGGTTTTTCCGCTTCGGTCTCGATCACCGTCTTATCCCTGAACGACTGATACTCCGTACATTTGACGGATATATTGTTTCCGTTGAATATCATATTCTCGAGGCCGCACTTTTCCCTGCCGTCGAGGTTGAACGTGACGGTATTCGACGGAGCGTCGAACTCGAGCCCGATGATATTTTCGATAAGCATCGTGATCGGCGCGAGACCGCCCCAGCCGACGAATTCCGACCTGACGAGTCCTCCGTCCTCGGTCGTCGCGGGTCTCGAATCCTCGGGCGCGTAGCACTCCCAGATCGATCCGTACGCGGGGTCTGTCGCGACCTTCGCCATGCCTTCGATCATTCTGACTGCCGCCGTCCGGGCGAGTTCCCTGTAACCGGTCTCGCACAGTCCGCGGACAGCCGCGTAGTTCGTCGGCGGCCAGACGCCGCCGAGCCAGTAACCGCCGGTCTTGTCGTAGTTCGGGTCGTCTCTTGACAGCGACGCGAACGGGATCTTCGTGAAGAACTCGTCCTCGGAGAACATGTGATCCTTCATCGCCTCGCGCCGCTCGCCCGTCGCCGCTCCGCAGATGAGCGCCCAGAACGCCGCAGCCGTTTTCGAGTTGATGAATTTTATCTTCTGCCCTCTCACGTCGCGGGAGAAGAAATCGAAGTACCATCCCGCTCTCCCGCTCCAGTGGCGGGCGTTGATAAGAGCGTTTATCCTCTCTTTTTCGCTTCTGTAAAACGCGGCTTTATCGGTCTGCCCGAGGACTTCGCACATTTTTGCGAGGCGGTCGGCGCTCAGCGCCTGCTGGCACGCAAGGTCGATATGGCAGACGTCGCTGCCGTCGAGATGCTTCGCGAAATAACCGCCGCGCGGCGAGTTGTCCATACCGGAAGAACCCGGGTCCTCGAACCAGTAGAGATCGCAGTCGTCCCTTCTGCGCTTGTTCTCGATGAAGGAATAGATCCCCTCGAGCGCGGGGAGAACTTTCTCAAAGCGCGAGGAGTCGCCCGAGACGAGATAATGCTGCCACTCCGCCCATGCCATCAGCGGCGGGTTGATCCGCTCGCCGTACGCCGGTTCTCCCGTTTCGATTACGTACGCCATCGCCATGAATCCGTCCGATTCGCGCCTCAGCATATAGAGATTGTCGAGGTTGTTGAAAGCGTTGAGCGTACAGTTCGAGTAGTTCGTGATGAACGTCATGATGCAGGAGTCCCACTGCCACGTTATCCCGACGCCCGGCATACAGGTCATAATGTCAAGCCATCCCGGCTTGTCGAGATACTCGACGTTCTCGAACGCGAGTTCCCACGCCTTGTAGTAAAGGTCGATCCAGTCGTCGTGTCCCTCCAGTATCGGCCTCGGCAGTTTCGTTTTATCGAAAATGTATTTTTCGCCCATATATATCTCCTTGCGCGTTAATCTCACTTTATAAATCGTACCATAATTCCCGTAGTAAATCAACCGCAATAGAATCCGTCAACTCTTTTTTCGGTTTTTGATCCCCGCTGCTATGAGCCAGATCAAGGAAAAAGCGGCGAAATAAAGAATCAGCATCAGCAAGGGGTTCAAAAAACCGAGACCGCGCTCCGTGAGATCCGACGCGACGCCTTCGAAAAACGGTACGCCGCCGAGATCCTTGTACATCATAAAATCAAAGTTCCAGATATAGTTGATCGGAATCACGATCGCCGAGGCGGCGAGATGGAAAAGAAATCCCTTCGTGACGATGGAAAACGGAATATTTCGCGGGGTGACGACGAGGACGAGCAGACCCATGAAAACCATAAGAAAATGCCAGATCATCGAGTAAAACGCGCCGAATGACAGGAAGGGATAAAAGTTAAACGCTTTGAGGAAAAGCATCGTTGCAAATCCGCCGACGATCCCTCCCGTGGCGATCCACGCCTCCGCGACTTCCCTGACCTTGCCTTTTGCGAACCCCGCGATGATTGCGGCGGGCATTATAAGCGAGCACGAATCGAACGGAAGAAGCCAGAAATTGAATCCGCCGTTTTGAGTTATATCGTAATATGACTCCCACGACGTTTTTCCGATATAAAAAACAGTCATGAAAACACCGATAAAGCCGATGATCCGTCTCATCCTCTCGTGCGACGTCTTTCTCAGAGCGATGAGCAGCGCGACGAGAAGTACAGCCGAGATCGCAAGGTACAGATACTGAGCGATCCCGCCGTAATCCTGACCTGAGTATCCGGGAATGTTGTATTTGTAAGCAAAGAAATTATAGTTTCCGGTAAACATTTTTTCTCTCATTGACTAAGTTAAGATTTATATAGAGTATATTATATATTCGACCTGATTTCAATGGTCAAAATCCACATATTGATTATGCCGGAAAATATGATATAATTGAAAAAAGACCGAAAAAGGCGCGGTGACACGATATGGTGAAAAAGGCGCGATGGATAAGAAAAACGCATTTGTTCCGCAGGGACGAATACGAGTGCTCCGCGTGCGGATACCGCGCGAAAAAACCGTCGCCGAAGTGCCCGCGGTGCGGAGCGGCGGAGAGAGGCGTTAAGTACGACCCGTCGTGGGTCGACGAAATGGAAGATTTCGACGCGATCTCGGGCGAGTGAAGCATCAATCGGGTCGGACGTCCGTACTACGAAAGCAAACTTGAATAAGGGGGTATCCTACGGTGAACGCTAAGAGAATATTAACGGCAGCGGCCGCCGTTCTTCTCGTTCTGCCGCTTTTATGCTGCGGGAAGGCCGAAAACGCGAAAGCTCCGGAACTGAGCGGCGGGATATATACGGAACACGGCGGCTCGACCGGACCGTACGTGTTTTTCGACACGGCGGAGAAAACCTGGAGGATCGGAGCGGGGATCGGCGTCTCTTATTCCGTCGGTGGATCGTACGCGACGGACGGAAAAACGGTGACGGCGTCCGACGACGGCGAGGACGGGTTTACGGTCGTTTTTGAGATCGAGACGAACAGGAGAGTCCGCGCGGTCTCCGTTACGGGCGCAGAGGGACAGCCCTGCTCCGAGTGGATCGAAGAGGGAAAAACCTACGAAACACTCGAGATCGGAACGCTGTTTTACGAAGTACACGAGCCGGGCGAAGCGTACGAGGCGGCGAAGAGTTTCCCGGTCGTACTCAGTGAGGGCTCGGGTGTCGTTTCGGGCGAAGATCTGTGGGAGGAATTCCTCGAGGCCGCGGGCGAGGGGATACCGTCGACCGTTCTGATCGCCGATCGGACGGATATCGAGTCGTATCCTCCTCCGGACGTCGACGACCCGGATCATCAGATGATCTTCATCCTCCTCGAATACGACGGCGAGACGTTCAGTGCGTCGGAACGGGTCAGCACTGAGAAAGAGATCGAAAGCGAACGCGAACTGCCGTATCTGGTCCGCGTGGAAAAGGCAATGCCCGAGGGCTCCGCAAGCAAAAACTACGTTGGCTATTTTCTGTCCGACAAGGCGGATCTGACGATGGATGAGATCATGGCGGTATGGAAGTCGTCTTCGGTCGATCCCGACGCGCCGGAGTTTTACTCACTGATATCGCTCTATTACTGATTTTGAAAAGAGGCGGCGGAAGATGAACGGATACAAATACCATGCGGTGATATGGGACTACAACGGGACGCTCGCGGACGACGTCGGCGCGTCGCTTCTCGCGTCCAACGAGATCATCGTCCGCCACGGAAAAGAACCGATAACGATGGATCAGTATTACGAATACGTCGATTATCCGATCAGTCGGTTCTGGGAACATATTTTCAACCTCGACGAGTTCCCGATGGCAAAGATAGGCGAGGAATACTACAAGGCTTACCCCCGGTATTTCCGCGGCCTCTCGGACGGCGCGGCGGAACTTGTGCGCAAACTTCGCCGCGCGGGGATCGTTCAGATGATCCTGACGTCCGCTCATCCGAGGCTGATCGGCGAGACGCTGCGCGAGGCGGGGATAGAAGACTGCTTCGACGCGGTATCCTCTTCCTCCGACCTTCTCGCCGGAAGTAAGATCGACCGGGGCGTCGCATGGCTCAAAAAAAGCGGGATAGCACCCGAACGCGCAGTGACGGTCGGTGACACGCTCCACGATTTCGACGCGGCGCGGACGATGGGAACGGACTGCGTCCTCTGCTCTTTCGGCCACCAAAGCAAGGAACGGCTGATGACGGCGGGCGTGCCGGTCGTCGATTCGTTCGAACAGATCGAGGGATATTTGAGAATTGACAATTGACGGGAAAAGTCGGTTTGTGATACAATATGTGCAGTAAAAAAGGGAGGTGAGGTCATGCCGGCGTATTCGACGAAGCAGAGAAAGATACTGCTCTCTTATCTGGCCGCGCACGCGGACGAGGAACTTCCCGCCGACCGGATCTCACGCGACCTTTCGGACGAGGGGATCAGCGTCAGCGCGGTCTACCGCAACCTCGCCACGCTTGAGGCCGAGGGCCAGATACAAAAAGTCACCAAGAGCGGCGAGAGACGTGCGTTCTATCGTTTCTCGGGCTCGGACGAGTGCCGAAAGCACATCCATCTCTACTGCACGGGATGCGGCAAAACGTATCACGTCGACGTGCCGACGACCGACCTCGTGGCGGACAGTATCGCGTCTTCCGCGGGATTCGAGGTCGACCGCTCGAAGACCGTCATCAGCGGTATCTGCCGCGACTGCGGGAAAGCCGCCCGAGGCGGCGGGAACTCCGGGGACGCAAAGGGAAAAACAGGCAAAAAATAAACGGGATATTCCGGCGGACGTAAGCTGCGAAATATTCCGTTTTTATTTCTTTTCCCGCTTGAAACAGGGGCGCGTTCTGTGTTAAAATATTCCCGAGAATAATAAACGCACGGAGGAAATAAAATGATCATCACAACGACCGATTTCATTACGGGAAAAGAGCTCGAAACGCTCGGTATCGTCAAGGGCAGCACGGTCCAGACGAAGAACATCGGACGCGACATCGCAGCGAGTCTCAAGAACCTCGTGGGCGGAGAACTGGCGGGTTATACCGAGATGATGAACGAGGCGCGCGCCATTGCGACGGACAGAATGATCCTCGAGGCGCAGGTGCTTGAAGCGGACGCCGTCGTCTGCGTCAGATACGCGACCTCCTCGATAACTCAGGGCGCTGCGGAAGTCATCGTTTACGGCACCGCGGTGAAATTTCTGAACTGAACCGAAAGGATAAAATAAAAATGAGCGACAACAGAAGAGTCGGTACCGTCTCGCGCGGTATCCGCTGCCCGATCATCCGCGAGGGCGACGACCTCGCCGCGATCGTCGCGAACTCCGTCCTCGAAGCCGCGGGGTCTGAGGGCTTTTCCATCAACGACCGCGACGTGATCGCCGTGACCGAGTCGGTCGCGGCGCGTTCGCAGGGCAACTATGCGACGGTCGACGATATCTCTTACGACGTAAAGCGCAAACTCGGCGACGGGACGATCGGCGTCATTTTCCCGATCCTCTCACGAAACAGATTCGCGATCTGTCTGCGCGGTATCGCCCGGGCGGTAAAGAAGATCGTCCTGATGCTCTCCTACCCTTCCGACGAGGTCGGAAACGAACTCGTTTCCCTCGACGCGGTAGACGAGGCGGGCGTCAACCCGTTCTCCGACGTTCTCTCCCTTGAAAAATACCGCGAACTGTTCGGCGTCGTACGCCATCCGTTCACCGGAGTTGACTACGTAGAATATTACGGCGACCTCATCAGGGAATGCGGAGCGGACGTCGAGATCGTTTTCGCGAACGATCCGCGCGCGATCCTCAGATACTCCGACGTCGTGCTGAACTGCGACATACATACAAGAGCGAGGACGAAACGGATCCTTCTCGCCTCGGGCGCGAAGACCGTCGTGTCTCTTGACGGAATTCTCAACGAGTCCGTGAACGGAAGCGGTTTCAACGAAAAGTTCGGCCTGCTCGGATCGAACAAGTCGACCGAAGAGAAGATAAAGCTCTTCCCGAGAAACTGCCGCGAACTCGTCGCCGATATTCAGAAGAAGATCTTCGACGCTACGGCCAAAAAGGTCGAGGTCATGGTCTACGGCGACGGCGCGTTCAAGGATCCGCAGGGCAAGATCTGGGAACTCGCCGATCCGGTCGTCTCGCCCGGATACACCGACGGACTTATCGGCACGCCTAACGAACTGAAACTGAAATATCTCGCCGACAACGATTTCAAAGACCTGTCCGGCGACGAACTTAAATCTGCGATCGAGAGCAAGATCCGCGCGAAGAGCGGATCGCTCGTCGGCAACATGGCGGCGCAGGGCACGACTCCGAGGCAGTACACCGATCTGCTCGGCTCGCTGTGCGACCTGACGTCCGGTTCTGGCGACAAGGGCACGCCCGTCGTGCTCGTTCAGGGCTATTTCGACAATTATACGGATTGAGAGGAAGGATAAAATGAGCAACAAAAGACCCGACGATATGATAAGGATCACGACTCCCGAGCTCGCGGAGGCGTTTATCGAGGAACAGATCGCGGCGATCCGCGAGCAGGTGAAGGACGGCAAGGTGCTTCTCGCCCTCTCGGGCGGCGTCGACTCGTCCGTCGTGGCGGCGCTCCTCATCCGCGCGATCGGCGAGCGTCTCGTCTGCGTACACGTCAACCACGGTCTGCTCCGCAAGGGTGAGCCGGAACAGGTCATCGAAGTTTTCCGTAATCAACTCGGCGCGAACCTCGTTTACGTCGACGCCGTCGACAGATTCCTCGACAAACTCGCGGGCGTCGCGGAGCCGGAAAAGAAGAGAAAGATTATCGGCGCGGAGTTCATCCGCGTGTTCGAGGAAGAGGCGAGAAAGCTCGACGGGATCGGTTTCCTCGCACAGGGAACGATCTATCCCGACATTCTCGAGAGCGGTCCGGTCAAGGCGCACCACAACGTCGGCGGTCTGCCCGACGACCTGCAATTCGAACTCGTAGAACCCGTGAAACTCCTCTTCAAGGACGAGGTCAGAGTCGTCGGCAAGGCGCTCGGCCTGCCCGACTCGATGGTATACCGTCAGCCGTTCCCGGGCCCGGGACTCGGCGTCAGATGCACCGGCGCGATCACGTGCGACAGGCTTGAAGCGCTCCGCGAGGCGGACGCCATCCTGCGTGAGGAATTCGCCGCCGCCGGCCTCGCCGGCAAAGTCTGGCAGTATTTCACGATCATTCCCGACTTCAAGACGGTCGGCGTGAAGGAAGGACTGCGCTCCTTCGAGTGGCCCGTCGTCATCCGCGCTGTGAACACGCGCGACGCGATGACCGCGGAGATCGAACAGATCCCCTACCCGCTTCTCGCCCGGATCACCGGCAGGATCACGAAAGAGGTCAGGGGCGTCAACCGCGTGCTTTACGACGTGACCCCGAAACCGACCGGGACGATCGAATGGGAATAAAGATCATCAATAAAAAAACCGCTTCCGTTTTCCGGAAGCGGTTTTTAATTTTGAAATCAAAGCGATTCGTGCAGTTTTTTGAACTTCGGCGATTTGGAGTCGAGGAGTTTGAAGGAATCCTCGGAGGGGACCTCGTCCATACCGGATTCGAGGTAGTTGCGGAGAACTCCGGTGAGAACGAACGGCTTGATGAGCGTGGAGTGGATGATGCTCCAGACGATGATACCGCCGATCGCGGCGAACGCGATGGGGAGAGTCGCTCTGTTCTGAAGGATGGCGGTGAGCCAGTTGGGATTGGAGGAGTTCTGCATCGCCTCGGCGACTTTATCGAAGAAGACGGACAGGTTCGTGGAGAAACTCGATATAATTAGATAGAAGATACCGGTAAAGATCCCGCCTATAAGAAGAAGGGTGAGAAGACCGATACCGAAAACGCGTCCCATATTCTTGGCGAGCGTCTTACCGTGCTTGAAGAAGAGGACCGCGCCTTCGCAAGTCGCCTTGCCCGCGTTCACTTCCTTGCGGTAGAAGACCCAACCGAGGCAGCAGTCGCAGAGGTAGTTGACGAGCGTGCTGATCGCCGATCCCACGGCGTCTCCGACGGCTCCGCCGGCGTTTCCGCCGACCGCCTGACCGACTTTCGAGATGCCCTGACCTATCTGGTTGAAAATGCCCTTGATGACTTTGGTCGCGGCGAAGTAAAGAGCGACCGTCGCGAAACGCTCGCGGACGACCTTTTTGCCCTCTTTGACGACGTTGTCGGGAAGTTCGCCCTCGGTGACTCCGCGGGTGATCATCGCGATCTGTCCGGCTTTCAGCGAGTACGACACGAATCGCAGGATTATGATCACGGGGATGAGTCCGACGATCGCGCCGATCGCAAGACCGATATAACCGTTCTGCCCCATCTTGTTAAGGATAAAGTACCCGAGCGTCGCAAATCCGAGGATCACGGCGATGCAGATCACGTCCCAGAGAACGCGTCTCAAAGAGAATACCAGAGTCTTTTTGTAGATCGTTTTGTTATCCATATCCTTCTCCTTTATTTTATTGAATCGTATGTTTTATATTGACGTGCGAAAGACGCTCGTACTCGTCGAAATCGACTGCGCGGAGGATATTGTCGAGTTCGTCGTCGCCCATGACCGTCGTTCTGCCGTCGGCGTATTCGGCGTCGACCGCCTCCTTGATCTTCGCGACGAGCGGAGAACGCTTGTCGATCGCGTCGGCTCCGCTGAGAGAGAAATAGCCGTTGAGCCAGTGGGCGATACCGGCGGCGCCGCTCGAGTGTCCGACCGCGACGAGCGGCGGACGGTTGAGGATCTTGCCGGTATTGAATATGTTGTAGATCTCCTCGTCCTTGAGCATTCCGTCCGCGTGGATGCCCGCGCGGGTCATATTGAAACTTCTTCCGACGAAAGGAGTGTGAGGCGGGATCTCGTAACCGATCTCTCTCTCGAAATATTTAGCGATCTCGGTGATGACGGAGAGGTCCATTCCGTCGTCCGTGCCGCGCAGCGAGCAGTACTCGATGACCATCGCCTCGAGCGGACAGTTGCCCGTTCTCTCGCCGATACCGAGCATCGAACAGTTGACGGACGAAGCGCCGTAAAGCCACGCGGTCGCCGCGTTGGTGACGACCTTGTAAAAGTCGTTGTGGCCGTGCCACTCGAGCAGAGCGGACGGGATGTCGGCGTAGTGCAGAAGACCGTAAACGATACCCTGCACCGAGCGCGGGAGCGCGGAGCCGGGGTAGTTGACGCCGTATCCCATCGTGTCGCACGCCCTGATCTTTATCGGGATGCCGCTCTCGAGCGAAAGTTCGCGGAGCGCGGAAGCGAACGGAACGACGAATCCGTAGAAATCGGCTCTCGTGATGTCTTCGAAGTGGCAGCGCGGGCGGATCCCGCGGTCGAGGATCGACTTGACGATGCCGAGATACTTGTCCATCGCCGACTTGCGCGTGAGCCCCATCTTCTTGTAAATGTGATAGTCGGAGCAGGAGACGAGCACGCCCGTCTCTTTTACGCCGAGTTCCTTTACGAGTTCAAAATCCTTGTCCGACGCGCGGATCCACGTCGTGACCTCGGGAAACTCATATCCGAGTTCCATACACTTTTCAAGGGCGTCGCGGTCCTTTTTCGTGTAGACGAAAAACTCGCTTTGGCGGATCAGTCCCTTCGGCCCGCCGAGTTTGTACAGATACTTGTAGAGATCGACTATCTGCTTCGTCGTGAAGGGAGAAGTCGACTGCTGGCCGTCGCGGAACGTCGTGTCGGTGATCCAGATCTCCTTCGGCATGCTGACCGGCACGTGTCTGTGGTTGAAGACGACCTTCGGTACGCTCTCGTAGTCGAAAAGATATCTGTACAGGTTCGGGTCTTCCCTCTCCTGAAGCTGGTATCTGTAATTCGCGTGCTCGAGCAGGTTGCTCTTGTCCGAATACTCTATCTCAAACCGTCCGTTGGCGACGCCGATCTGGTTCTTACTGCCGCGCGGTTTCTTTTCATCGTTTGCCATTTCCGTTCTCCTTTCAATCGTCCGTCGGGAGGATAACCGTCTGCGCGAACGCCTCGACGACTCCGCTCATCTGCTCGGTCGTCTGTCTGTACGACTCCTCTGCGTGCGCGACGCCGAAATCGCTCGCGTACAGCCCGTACTCGCCCGGTGAGTTCACCGCGGCGGGAAGCGGAACGATAATGTGATAGTTCTTCCAGGTGGCCGAGTCGGTATATCTGTGCACCCAGGTGGGGACGATCTCGACGTTCGTCACCATCGTCTGTCCGTCCGAATACTTCCTTATCGTCAGGATGACGGTAAGGCCGTTTTCGGTATATTCGCTCTCCCATCCGGAATCCATCGTGAGTCTGTTCTGATTGGACACGTAATTGCCGAGCGAATAGAAGCAAAGCGTCTTCCTCTTCGGGTCGACCGTTGAGGTGAGCACCTCGGCGTCCTCGACCACGTGAGGATGACCACCGATTATGACGTCCACGCCGAGGTCGCAGAGTTTCTGCGCAATCGCCTCCTGCGCTTCGTTGTGAGTCAGGTGGTATTCCTCTCCCCAATGGATATAATAAACGATCAGGTCGGCGCCCTGCGACTTCAGGTCCGCGACGGCAGCCGAGACCCGGGCGTAAAACGCGTCGAGTTCGCCGAGATCGAAGATATCCATCAGTTCGCCGTCGCCCGCCGCTATCGTGATGCCGTTGATGGTCCCGGGGGCGGCTCCGTACGAGATATCGTCCGTCGAGTTGAGAATGCCGAGACGGACGCCTTTAACGTCGACCGTCCGGTACGTCTTACCGGTCGGGTCAAGACGCGCGCCGACGTAATCGAATCCGAAATTCCCGAAGTTCTCCTGCGTACGGATCAGACCGAGATGTCCCGTGTCGTAACAGTGATTGTTCGCGAAAAGAAGCATATCGAACCCGGTGTCCTTCAGAACGGACATACCGGAGTCGGGAGTATTGAAAGCGGGATAGCCGGAATACTCAAGCGCGTCTCCGGCTGTAGTGCACTCGAAATTGACGACCGCATAATCGGCGGAGCTGACGAGATTTTTGACGTATTGATACGTCGGGGAGAAATCGTACTCTCCCGTCGCGTCGTTATACGCCTCGTAAAGCTGAGGGTTGTGATACATGACGTCGCCCGCGGACAGGAGCGTGATCTCCGTGTACGTAAGAGGCAGGCCGCCCGGCGAAGCCGTCTCGGCCGGGGAGCCGGTCCCTCCGGTATCGTACGGAAGGATCACCGGTTTGTTTCCGCCCTTTCTGCCGCTTCCCGCGACGACGGCGATAACGATTATCACAATAACGAGGACAGCGATCGCGCCGACTATCAGCCACTTGCCCGACCCGCGGCGTCCGGGCTGTCTGCCGCCTCCGCCGTTTCCGGCCGTCGGACGTCTGCCTGAGACCGACGGCGCGCTGCGTCCCGCCGCGGGTCTTACGCCGCCTGCGGGTCTGCCCTGCCCGGGTCTTTTCATATTACCGTTCATTTCATATTCCTCCGAATCAGAGCGGGTCGCTGACGAATCCGTCCTTCGTCAGCCGGTCGACCGACTTGAAGCCGACGTCCTTCAAAAGCGACGCGACGAAATCAAAGCCGAATTTTATACATTCAACGTTGTGACAGTCGGAAGACGGGATCACCGCCGCGCCGATACTTTTGAGTTTCTCGAGAACGGGACGTATCGGATACGGCCAGGGCCTCTGTCCGCGTCCCATCGCTCCGGTGTTGATCTCGAACCGCGGACACCACTTCGCCGTCTGCTCGGCGTAATACACCGCCATCTCCACGTACTCGGGATCTTCTATATCGACGCCTCCGTGAAGCTCGATCAGGTCGAAGTGACCGATTATATCGGGGCGGGTCCGTTTCGCGTGGTCGAGGAGCGCTTTGAAGTATTCCTCGGCGAGGCGGTTCGAGCTGCCGCCGAGATAGCTGTCTTTGACCTCGTTGCAAATGAGATGTCCGCAGTCGATCTGATATCTTCTTTCGCCGAACTCTAAAATGTGGACGGACGCGATGACGTAATCGTAAAGCTCGCGGCGGCACTCCGAGAGCGCGTCGAGCTCGAGTCCGCAGAAAACTTCGATCTTACCCTTGTACTCTTCAGCCGCTTCGCGGACAGCGGAGACGTACTTCAACTCGTCCGGACCGATACAACCGTCGTCGCCCTCAAGATAACTGTGGTCGGAGATGCCGAGCGATACGAAACCGGCGCGCAGAGCCGCTTCTATATTTTCTTTTACCGTCCCCCTGCCGTCGGAGAGCGTGGTGTGCGTATGCAGGTTCGATCTTATCATCCTTTTTCCCTTCTCAGTCCGAATAGTCGTAATCCACGTGGACCGAAACAGAATATCCCGGAGCCGCGTTCAACGCGGCGTTTTTCACTTCTTCTCTCAGTTTTTCCTCGTCTTTTACTCCGAAATCGACGACGACGTCGAAACGGACGGTCTTTTCGGATTCGTCGCAGTAAAAGCCGTGGATGCTCAAAACGTGCTCTATCCCGCGCACGGCGGTGACGATAGGTTCGCGCACGAGCGCCGTCCCGTCGTCAGAAACGTTAAGCGAATAGACGCCGATCGCCGTGAGGACGACGCCGTATTCGCGCTCTACTCTGTCCGCGATCCTTCGGCTGACGACGTCGATCCGGTCGGCGCGCCACGAGTCGGGGACCTCGATATTGACCGAACCGATCAGAAGATCGGGCCCGTAACTGTTGAGGATCAGATCGTACGCGCCGCATACTCCCTCTTCCTCGCAGACCGTTTCCTTGATCGAGCGGGAGAGGTCGCCTGAAACGCGCTCGCCCATGATCTTGCTGATCGTTCCGACGAACATACCGATACCGGCCCGGATGATGACGGCTGAGATCACGACGGCGAGATACGCCTCAAGGTTGATCCCGAAAAAGCGAAAGATCACTGCTGCGACCAGAACGGACGTCGAGATCACGGCGTCGAGCAGCGCGTCTCTTCCTGAGTTAACGAGCGCCTCGGATGAGAGTTTCTTTCCCTCTCTGACGGTGACCGTCCCGAGGACGATCTTGACGGCTACGGAGAGCGAGACCACGATGAACGTGAAAACGGTGTACTCCGGTATCTCCGGGGAGACGATCCTTTTTATCGCCTCTACGAGCGCGGTAACGCCGGCGTAAAGAATGACGGCGGCGATTATAGCGGCGCTGATATACTCCACTCTTCCGTGACCGAGCGGGTGCTTTTTGTCTGCGGGCCGTCCGGCGATCTTCGTCCCCGCCACGGTGACGGCGGACGAAAGAACGTCCCCCGCGTTGTTCACACCGTCCAGAACGATCGAGATCGAGTGAGCGAGAAGGCCGAACGTCAGCTTCAGCGCGGATACGGCGAGATTCGCCGCGATCCCCGCGATACCGACCTTTATGATCCTTTTTTCACGGCTTCCGGAAGCCATTCAAAACACCTCGGAACGCGTAATTTATCTTCTAAAAATATATTATCCTTTATTTTAACTCATTCCCGTCTCCGTGTCAATCACAAAAAAAGCGTGAAAAACCCGTGTTTTCCGCATATTTTCGCACTTTGCACAACGAAAGTTTCGTTGACACGGCCTATATTGTATGTTATTATATATATAATATTTCTATTTTGCGCGAGAAAGGCGACGAACGCATGAAAAAACTCACGAAAATGCTAGCGATCCTGATCGCCGCGATCTTCCTCATCGGGGCGTTTCCGGTAACCGTTTTTTCGGAAGGCGCCCTTCCCTTCAAGGACGTAAAAGAGGGAGACTGGTTCTACCCTTACGTTTCTTACGTGTATGAGAACGGTCTGATGAACGGAACGGGCGGGAAGACCTTTTCTCCGAGGGACACCCTCACCCGCGCGATGTTCATAACGATCATCGGACGTCTTGTCGGAGGCGGGAGCGACGCTCCCTCGCCTTTCAAGGATACGGCGGCGAATTCCTGGTAC
>JAFRQK010000076.1 GCA_017428635.1 Clostridia bacterium
CTTCGAGAGAGCGCTGACGACCGGAACGATCACAAGTCCGCCGACCATGGCGAAAACGCCGGAATAAAGCGAGTTCTTAAATACAAATCCGAGAACTCCTCCGTCAAACGCAAACACCTTCATAGAAACGAGAAGCTGAACGAGCATGAGCCCGACGCCCCATGCGAAGGACGCCCAGACTCCGGCGCGTGTCGTTTTCTTGGAGTACAGTCCGTAGAGGAACGGAGCAAGGAATGCGCCTGCGAGCGCGCCCCACGAAACGCCCATCATCTGAGCGATAAATACAAAGTCTTTCCAGACCGAGTCCTTGAGGATCGCGATGAGGGCGGAGAGCGCGATGAAGAACACGATGAGAAGTCTCATCATCAGAAGCTTTTTCTTTTCGCTGACCTCTTTCTTCGATACGGGTACGATAACGTCGAGCGCGAGAGTCGACGAGGACGTCAGAACGAGAGAGGAAAGCGTCGACATCGAAGCCGCAAGGACGAGAACTATGACGATAGCGATGATCGCGGGAGAGAGTCCCTTGAGCATAGAAGGTATGACGGAGTCGAATCCGCCTGCGGGAACTCCGGTCTCGGCGTTCACTGGGATATCGAAAGCTCTGCCGAATCCACCGAGAAAATAGCATCCGCCCGCGACGACGATCGCAAAAACAGTGGAAATGATCGTTCCCTTTCTGATCGCCGCCTCATTTTTGATCGCATAGAATTTGCCGACCATCTGGGGAAGTCCCCATGTGCCGAGGGATGTGAGCAGAACGACGAAGAGCAGAAAGACGGGATTCGTTCCGAAAAACGACGTGTACTCCCAGCCCGCTTTGTTCGCCAGCGCTTCAAACGAGCCCATGAGCCCGCCGTTCACGCGGAGCACCGCAACGACCACCGCCGCGATACCTCCGAGCATGATGATTCCCTGGATAAAGTCGTTGATCGCGGTAGCCATGTAGCCGCCGAAAACGACGTATATTCCCGTCAGCACCGCCATCGCAACAATGCATACCCAGTAAGGGATGTCGAACGCGATGCTGAAGAGACTTGAAAGTCCGTTATAGAGAGACGCCGTATACGGGATAAGGAACACGAATACGATAAACGACGCGACGATCTTGAGAGCGGACGAGCCATATCTCTTCTCGAAGAAGTCCGGCATCGTTTTGGAATTCAGATGCTGAGTCATGACTCTCGTGCGTCTTCCGAGGATATTCCATGCGAGGAGCGAGCCGATAAACGCGTTTCCGAGTCCTATCCATGTTGAAGCGACGCCGAAATTCCATCCGAACTGTCCGGCATATCCGACGAAGATAACTGCGGAAAAGTATGAAGTACCGAAGGCGAAAGCGGTGAGCCACGGGCCGACCGTCCTGCCTCCGAGAACGAAGCCGTCAACATTTGTGGCATGACGTCTTGAATAGATTCCGACGCCTATCATAAGCGCGAAAAATATGACGATCAGAATGCCTGTTAGCACTTGTGCTGTCATGACAAATTCTCCTTTCAACCCATTGTCTGAACTTCGACGAGTCTGCCCTTGCAGTAGATCTCGCGGAGCTTAGGTTTCTCGATCTTCCCCGTGGGGTTGCGGGGAACATCGGCAAAGATTATTTTGCGCGGACGTTTATACTTCGGGAGAGCGAGACAGAATTCGTTGATCTCGTCTTCAGTTGCAGCCGCGCCTTCCTTCAGTTCTATGATCGCCGCGGCGATCTCTCCGAGCCTCTTGTCGGGAAGCCCGAACACCGCAACGTCCTTGATCTTATCGTTCGAACGAAGGAAGTCTTCTATCTGGACCGGATAAAGATTCTCTCCTCCGGTGATGATAACGTCTTTTTTGCGGTCGACGAGGTAAATGAATCCGTCCTCGTCCTCCTTCGCCATGTCGCCCGTGAGGAGCCAGCCTCCGCGTTTGACCTCGGCGGTCGCCTCCGGGTTCTTATAGTAGCACTTCATGACCCCGCGCCCCTTGACCGCGAGTTCGCCGACCTCACCGCGCGCCACGGGTCTGCCGTCCTCGTCGATTATCTTCGTTTCCCAAAGATATCCGGCTTTGCCGATCGCTCCGACCTTGTCGATGTTCTCGACTCCGAGGTGTACGCATCCGGGACCTATCGATTCGGAAAGTCCGTAGTTCGTGTCGTAATCGTGATCCGGGAAGACGCTCTTCCATCTCTTTATCAGCGACGGGGGAACGGGCTGTGCGCC
>JAFRQK010000077.1 GCA_017428635.1 Clostridia bacterium
CTGATCTCGAGATCCTTGCCCGTAGGATTGAGGGAAGCGTCGTATGTAAATCTCAGTCTGAGGATACGACCGTTATCCGTCATATCCACGGGAACTTCAACATTTTCGTCTTCCCCGGGATCATAGACCTCTTCCGTTCTCTCCATATCGAAGAGAGGAGACGTCCACTTCTTGCCGTCAAGAAGCTCGTGTGTACGCGCCTCTATCTGCTCGTCGGTGGTATAACCGTACTCTTTGCAAAGAGACTTTGTGAAGAACGAATCGGGAGTCGTATGTTCCGTACTGCTCGTGAGATCCTTCGATTTTGTCAACCCGGTAGGTGACATGCTCTTGAGTGTGAGACACTCGGGATAGATCACGAAGAACTTCAGATACTGAAGTCCTGCTCTGTTGTTCGCAATACTTACATAGACGTCGAGGTTTGTTTGTGTTTCGGGATCGAACGTCGTATCTTCAGCCCAAACGCTGAACGTGTTCACATCTTCCGGAACCGGAACATCGGCTGCATTGGAATATGCGAACGCAGGAACGATCGAAGAAACCATCATCAACGTAACTATTACGAATGATAAAAGTTTTTTCATTTAGAATTCCTCCTAAAATAATTATCTGAGTGTATTATATAATAATCAAATATAAAAGTCAATAGAAATTATCTTATTTTTTGTAAATAAAATCCTATATATATTCATACTTATAATAATAATCGCGGCAACTCATTAGTCAAAAGCAAAAGACCGCTTTCGGCGTGTGCCGAAAGCGGTCTGCATTTTTTGTTATCAGTGGAGGATGAAACGTTCCGTATCCTTGTCGAACAGGTGGATCTTAGAGGTGTCGAGCGCGATCTTGACTACGTCGCCGGGACGCGCGGTTGAACGGGCTGATACTCTCGCGGTGAAATTCTGCTCGCCGCATGCGAGATACAGATGGATCTCGGAGCCCATGAGCTCGGAAACCTCAACGTCTGTTTCAATGACGGAATCCGCGAACAGCTTGAGAGACGCTTCGTCGTCGTGGATGTTCTCGGGACGGATGCCCGCGATGACTTCCTTTCCGATATAGTCTTTGAGGATAGGCTCGTTCGCCTTGTCTGCGGGAAGCTTTATCGAGTTCTCGCCGAACTTGAGGAAGACGTCCTCGCCTTTCTTTTCGAGAACGCAGTCGATGAAGTTCATCTGAGGCGTTCCGATGAATTCCGCAACAAAGTGGTTGACGGGATAGTCATAGAGATTCTGAGGAGTGTCGACCTGCTGGATCAGACCGTCCTTCATGACGACTATACGGGAAGCCATCGTCATAGCCTCGATCTGGTCGTGCGTGACGTATACGAATGTTGTTCCGACTCTCTGATGGATCTTCGTGAGCTCGGTTCTCATCGTCGCACGGAGCTTCGCGTCGAGGTTGGAGAGCGGTTCGTCAAGGAGGAATACCATGGGCTTACGGACAATAGCGCGTCCGAGCGCAACTCTCTGCTTCTGACCGCCGGACAGAGCCTTCGGTTTTCTGTCGAGAAGGTGCGTGATGTCGAGTATGCGCGCAGCTTCCTCAACGCGGCGCTTGATCTCCTCCTTCGGAGTCTTGCGCAGCTTAAGTCCGAAC
>JAFRQK010000078.1 GCA_017428635.1 Clostridia bacterium
CGTATACCAATTACCTTGATACACTTCGTCTTGTTGTTCAATTTTCAATGAGCGGCGCTGCGCCGAGAGGAGATCACCCCTCAAGGGGCAGCCTAACTATAATATCACAGCGATATATCGGTTGTCAATACCTTTTTTTCGATTTTTTAAAAAATTTTTTCGGGATTTTTCGCAAAAAGAAAAAAGCCGTTTTTTACGGCTCTTTTCCTATTCGTTTTGCTTCTTCAATGTAGATCTTTTCCATCTGCTCCGTCATGGAGCGGGCGGTGAACTTTTCGGAGTAGATCCTGTTCGCGCCCTCACGCAATTCTCTCATCAAGCCGGGATCGGACGCCGCTTTCAGTATCTTCTCCGCCATGGCTTCCGCGTCTCTGGGCGGAACGGTGAGCCCGTTGACGCCGTCCTCTATCACGTACGGGTTGCCTCCGAACGTGGTGACGAGCGCGGGAAGACCGATGCTCATCCCCTCGCAGAGCGATATCGAAGTCGCCTCCGTGCCGTACGAGCAGTTGAGCTGGAGATCCATTATGAAGTAGTAGGGTGCGACGTCCTTGACGAGCCCCGTGAAAACGACGTTCGAAAGGCCCTCGTCGCGAACTCTGTTTTTGAGCGTTTCCTCTTCGGACCCCGTTCCCATGATGACGAACCTGATCCTGTCGCCTGCCTCGGCGCCGGCGATCTTCTTCGCCGCGTCGAGCAGATACGCGTGGCCCTTGTACGGCTCGAGACGCGCGGAGATGCCGCAGACGAAATCGCCGGTCCTGATACCGAGCGACTCGCGCAGCGCCGCCTTTTCGTCTTCCGTCACTTCGCGGAGGGGCGAGACGCCGTTCATTATGACGGTGATCTTCTTTTCGCTGACGCCGGTGTCGGTCAGGTTCTCCGCCGCGGAGTACGCGACGGCGATGATCCGGGTCGCCAGACGGTTGTTTACGAATCCGTTTATCTGTTTGCCGGGGAAAGATGTGAGTTTCTTCGGCATATCGAACGTGCAGTGGCGCGTGTAGATGCGGCTCTTGACGCCGGACGTGTACGCCGCGATGCGCGCCGACAGGGACGAGTGGGTGTGAACGACGTCGGGACGCTCTTGCCGGAAGATCTTCCGGTACTCGGCGACCGCGCCGCGGTCGAACGACTTGTCCCCGCCGTGTTCGGTCAGGATGACCGGCACGCCTTCCGCCTCGACGAGGGAGAGAAGCTCCGCGCCGCGCGGCAAAAGAACGGTGACGTCGAAGAGGTCCCGTCTGTAGCTTTTCAGAAACTGAATGAGCACGCGTCCCGCGCCGCCGATGTTCGTATCGGTCAGCACGTGGAATATTTTTATCTTACTCATCTTCTCCCTCTTTTTCTTCCGCCCGTTCTTCTGTTTCCTCTTCGGGAGCGGCCTTCTTTTTACGGAGCGCCTTCAGGACGGTCCGCGGCTCTTCGGAGAAGAACAGAAGACTGACGAGTACGAATATGACGGCTCCGCCGCCCGCACCCGCGGCGAGCGTGGGGATACTGCCCCATCCGCGGGAGGTTATGAACAGAAGATACGGTATCATCGCCGCAGCCGCGGCGGCAGATTTCAGCATATCGAAAATATCGCGCCACGGAAAAACGCAGATCCTGTGCTTGCCGGCGAATATGAGGTTGATCGCAAGGTTGACGACCGTTGCGATCCCGGAGACGAGAGCGATCCCTCCGACGCCGAGATAAGGACGGAGCACGGTGATGACGACGACGTTGACCGTCATCGAGATCAGGGACGAAACCATCGGCGCCTTCGGACGGTTCGCGGCGAACAGACTTTTAACGATGACTTCGTTTATCGCCATGAACACCATGCCGATACAGTACGCGGCGAGCGCTTCGGACGTCAGGCCGGTGTCGGACGCGGTGAACTCGCCGCGCTGATAGATGACTGCGATGAACGGCTTAGCCAGAAGCGCAACGCCGACCGCGATCGGCGCGATTATGTAGCTGAGCGCTTTGCTGGACGTTCGGATGAGGCGCGTCGTCTCCTCCCTGTCGCCGCTCGCCTCCGCTCTCGACATATACGGAAACAGAAGGTTCGTGGCGACGAACGAGAACACGCCGACGATTATGATGTAAAGACGGTTCGCGTAATCGAGCGCAGTGATCGCGCGGCCGTCGTTGAGCGACGACGCCACGCGGCTGTTTATGACGGCGCAGATCGGGGTCGTCCACGTTCCGATAAGGATCGGAACGGCGTTTTTGAGCGATCTTTTGAGAGACTCGTCGAATTTCGGCAGACACGGTCGGTACCTGTATCCGAACTTATGAAGCTTCGGCGCCTGAATCAACGCCTGCGCCGCCCAGCCGATGACCATCGCGACGGAGAGCCCGACGATGCCGAAGAATCTGTTCACCGTGAACAGATACCCGACCATGATGACGTTTGAGACGAGGCTGATCAGCGCGGGAATGTTGTACTCGCCCATCGACTGCAGGATCCCGACGAACGAGAACGCGAGCCCGGTGAAAATTATCATCGGGAACATTATCCGCGACAGGTTCGCGGCGAGCGCCGCGGTCTCGGCGTCGATGTCGGGCGCCAGAAGGTTGACGAGCGGCCCGGCGAGGGCGATCCCGAGCGCGGCGATCACCGCCGTCGCGATCAGAATAAAGTTGACGTAGGAATTGGCGAACTTGAACGCTTCCTGCTTGCCCTTCTTGACGAGGATCGAGTTGAACACCGGTATGAACGCCGCCGTTACGACGCCGCCGATGACGAAATCAAATATATAGGTGGGAAGACGGGACGCCGTGACGTAAGCGACCGATTCCATATTCGTCCCGTAGCTGCGAGCCACGAGAACGTCGCGCAGCAGACCGAGCAGTTTCGACACGACCGTTATGACGCTCATTACGGCGGCGTATCCGAGCAGACCCGGTTTTTTCTTTTCGCTCATTGCGTCCGTCTCCTTTCCCTCTTCATTGCGTCCATTAGAATAACACAAAAACGCTTTTCTGTCAATGCGTACCATGCGTCCGAAGGACGCAATTCACGGCTGCGAAGCGGCCGATTCATGATCGCAAAGCGATCAATTCATGCGGCGAAGCCGCAATTCATCTATGCTTATTAAAGTTCAAACGGGATACAATAATCAGAGCGAAACGTCAAACCGGGGGTGGTTTCTTTGGTAACCGTGTTTCTCAGGACCGTTTTCATCTTTTTCGTCCTCATAGTTTCAATGCGGATAATGGGCAAGCGTCAGGTCGGGGAACTTCAGATCTCCGAACTCGTCGTGACGTTCATGCTGTCGGAACTCGCCGTGCTTCCCATCGCCGACCGCGCCGTCCCCGTCTCGCACGCGCTCGTCCCGATCCTCACGCTCCTCTCCGCAGAGGTAATCCTCTCGTTTCTCGAGACGAAGTCGAACAAACTCAAAAAGCTGCTCGGAGGGGAACCCGCTACTCTGATCCGCCGGGGCAAACTCGACGCGGACGAGCTGGCTCGTCACCGCATCGAGCTCGAGGAACTGCTCGCCGAGATGCGTCTGTGCGGCGTTTTCGATATCGCCGACGCGGAGTACGCGATCCTCGAGGAGAACGGGCGGATCTCCGTCAAGCCGAAAGCGGATAAAGTCCCCGCGACGGCGGCAGACGCGGGGATCGCGGTCGCCGAGCGCGGCGTCGCCCGCGCTCTGATCGTCGACGGAGAACTGAACGAAAAAACGCTCCGCGCCTCCGGGTTCGGGAATGAAGCGATCGGGGACGCGATAGCGGAAAGCGGGACCGTACAAAAATCGGTCTTTCTGATGACGGCGGACGACGGCGGAAACTACACAGTATATATAAAGGAAGAAGACGGGTCGGTCAGCTCGTCTGCCGGACGGCTCAAACCGGGAGGATGCGATATATAAATGAAAGCGTTCATAGCGTCGCTCGCGGTCTTTCTCGCCGTCGCCGCGGCGGTGACTGCCTCAGCCGTCTTTGCAAACAAAGCGGCGGGTGAGCTGCTCGACCTGATCGGATCGCTGCCCGAGGAACCGGAAGGAGCCGTCGCCTCGATCGGAGCGGTCCGCGAGAAATGGAACGGGATGAAAGGCCCGCTCGCGCTGTTCGTCAGCCGCGCGGAAACGGACAGGACGGACGCCGCGCTCTCTGCCGTTCTCGCCGCGGCGAAGTCGGGCGACAGGGGAGGATACGCCGTCGCTCTGTCCGCCCTTTACGACGCCGTTCTTTCCCTTAGACGCGGCGCTGGAGCGCCTTTTGTACCGCGTGAATGATCATCCTTTGAAAATTAACGCTCCTGTCAAATATTTCGGCGGTTTTTTCTTGCGTCTGCGGGACGGATGTGGTAGAATTATTCCGTAATTTATCGACCCCGGAGGTATATATTATGGAAAACAAACTGAAGATCGCCGTGATCGGTCTCGGCTCCCGAGGCAATTCGTACGCGGAGAGCGCCGCGCTTCTGCCGGACGACTGTGAGATCGTCGCGTGCGCGGATATTCTTCCCGACAGAGTTAAAAGATTCGGAGACAAATACGGCGTCGCCGAGGATATGAGATTCTCGTCCGGCGAAGAACTGCTCGAGCATGAAAAACTCGCCGACGTCGCGTTCATCTGCACGATGGACCGGCTCCACTACGGCCACGCCATGGCGGCGCTGAACCGCGGATACCATCTTCTTCTCGAAAAGCCGGTCTCTCCGGTCCTTTCCGAGTGCATCGAGATCGCAGATCTCGCCGCAAAAAAGGGGCTCGAGGTCATCGTATGCCACGTTCTCAGATATACCAACTTCTACCGCAAACTCAAAGAACTCATCGACTCGGGCATCATCGGAGATATCGTCTGCATCGAGGCGTACGAGCGCGTCGTCTACTGGCATCAGGCGCACTCTTTCGTCAGAGGCAACTGGAGCAACGCGGAGAGATCTTCGCCTATGATCCTCCAGAAGTGCTGCCACGACATGGATATCCTCTACTGGCTCGTCGGAAAGAAGAGCGTCGCCGTCTCGTCGTTCGGATCGCTCTCGCACTTCAAGGCGTCCGAAGCGCCGGAGGGAGCGACGGAAAGATGCGACGAGGGATGCCCGCATTATCATACGTGTCCGTACAGCGTCGATAAGAACTACCTCGAATGGGGACGCCGCGGCGTCTTCACCTGGCCGATCGACGTCGTCAGCCAGGTGCCGACGATGGAGGCGCTCGAAGAGGCGCTCCGCACCGGTCCCTACGGGAGATGCGTCTATCATTGCGACAACGACGTCGTAGACCATCAGGTCGTCAACGTGCTCTTCGAGGACGGGATCACCGCGAACTTCAATATGTGTCCGTTCACCGCCGAGGGCGGCAGAAAGATCGTCGTCATGGGTACGAAGGGCGACTTCGAGGGATTTGTCGACGACAGCAAGATCATATTCTCGCCCTTCATCGACCGTTTCTCCGATCACAGCGTAACGTACATGACCGAGGGCGTCGAGGATAACTTCGGCCACGGCGGCGGCGACTACGCGATCGTCCGCGATCTGATCGCGCTTCTCACCGGCAAGTACGACGTCGGTTATTCGCTCACGCGCGTCGGCGACTCGATCGAGAGCCACGTGATCGCTCTGGCGGCGGAAGAGTCCCGTCTCGCGGGCGGCAAACTCGTCAGATCCGAGGATTACATAAAAGAAAACAGCTGATATATCATCATAAACGGAAGGAGGCGCGATCCCCGTGAAAAAACTCATAATCGTCAAGGCAGGGACCACGTCTCTGACCGGTCCGTCGGGCGACATCGACAGAGAGAAGATAAAAGAGATCGTCCGTCAGCTCTCCGCGCTGAAGAAGGAGGGCCATCCCGTCGCGCTCGTATCGTCCGGCGCCATCGCCGCCGGGTTTCGCGCGCTCGGTTACCCGAAACGGCCCGCCGACCTCGCGGGCAAACAGGCGTCCGCCGCCGTCGGACAGGGGCTCCTCATGGAGGAGTACACCCGTTTCTTCGGGCAGGCGGGATACGTCACCGCGCA
Source organism: Clostridia bacterium (assembly GCA_017428635.1). Classification (GTDB taxonomy): domain Bacteria; phylum Bacillota; class Clostridia; order Oscillospirales; family CAG-272; genus RUG11130. The sequence goes on from JAFRQK010000078.1 coordinate 5,966, forward strand.
GCTTCTTCTGACCGCGGAGGACTTCACCGACCACAGACGGTATAAAAACGCTTTTTCCGCCGCGGAGATGCTGCTGTCGCGCGGCGCGATACCGATAATAAACGAAAACGACACCGTGTCGATCGACGAGATCAAACTCGGCGACAACGACACGCTCGCCGCAAGGTTTGCGGCGATGATGCACGCGGACCTGCTCGTCCTCCTAACCGACGTCGACGGCCTTTACACGAAAGACCCGTCGCGATACCCCGACGCCGAACTCATCCCCGTCGTCGAGACGGTGGACGAGACGACGGAGGCGCTCGCGGGCGGAGCGGGAAGCTCCGTCGGAACGGGCGGTATGGCGACGAAAGTGCGCGGCGCGAAACTCGCCACGCGCGCGGGAGTTCCCGTTTTCGTCTGCTCCTCGAAAGAGCCGGACGCCGTGATCCGCGCGGTAAAGGGCGAGGCGAAAGGCACGCTTTTCAAAGCGGACGAAAAACTCCGTACGAAAACGCAATGGCTGGCGTTTTACGCGCCCGCCGCCGGCGCGCTGACGATCGACGGAGGAGCCGAACGCGCGATCACGGGCGGTACGGGAAGTCTTCTTCTCCCCGGCGTCGTCTCGGTCGACGGCGATTTTTCAAAGGGAGAAGCCGTCGAGATCCTGAACGCCGACGGCGAAAAGATAGGACGCGGGCTCGCATATTCGGACAGCGAAACGATGAGATCGGGCGAGGGCGGGATCGCCGTCCACCGCGACGAACTCTTCGTTATCCGCAGAGAGGAACGATAAATGGAATACGTATCCGTAAAAGCAGCCGCTCTCGCGGCGAAAGAAGCCGAGGCGGCGCTCTGTATCGCAAGTACCGAGAAAAAAAACGCGGCGCTTGAGGCGATAGCCCGCGCGCTCTGTGCAAACCGCGCCGCGATCCTTGAGGCGAACCGTGAGGACGTCGACCGCGAGAGAGCGGGCGGCATGAGCGAAGCGCTTATCGACAGACTGACGCTGACCGATCGCCGGATCGACGGCATGGCGGAAGGCGTGCGGCAGGTCGCCGCGCTCCCCGACCCCGTGGGCGAGACGGTCGAAGAGTTCGAGCGCCCGAACGGTCTTTTGATCAAAAAAGTCAAAGTCCCGCTCGGAGTGATCGGGATGATTTACGAGGCGCGCCCGAACGTAACGGTCGACGCCGCCGCGCTGACGCTCAAATCGGGCAACTGCGTTCTGCTCCGCGGCAGCCGAAGCGCGCGCCGCTCAAACGAAGCGCTGACCGAGATAATCAGAGGTGCGCTTGCGGGAACGGCGATCCCCGAGGACGCCGTGATCCTTCTTCCGTCCGACAGCCACGACAGCGTCGAGCAGCTTATGGGTCTGCGCTCGCTCGTCGATCTCATCATACCGAGAGGCGGCGCTGGACTGATAAAGAGCGTCGCAGAGAACTCGCGCGTCCCCGTTCTGGAGACGGGCGTCGGCAACTGCCACGTTTACGTCGACCGCGACGCGGACGGCGATATAGCCGAAAAAGTGTGCGTGAACGCGAAGATCTCGCGTCCCTCCGTCTGCAACGCCGCGGAATCGTTTCTGTTCCACAGAGACAGACCCGACCTTCTCGTCCGCGTCTGCACGGCGCTGCGCGACGCGGGGGTCACGCTCCGCGGATGTCCCGAGACGGTCGCGCTGTTCACCGACGCGATCCCCGCGACGGAGGACGACTACGGCCGCGAATATCTGTCCCTCGACGCCTCCGTCAAAGTCGTATCCGACGTCGGCGAGGCGATAGAGCATATCAGAAAATACGGCACGGGTCACACCGAGGCGATAATCACGGAAAACGACGGGGCGGCTCTCCGCTTCGAGCGCGAAGTCGACGCCTCGTGCGTCAACAGGAACGCCTCGACCCGTTTCACGGACGGCGGTGAATTCGGATTCGGCGCGGAGATCGGCATTTCGACGCAGAAACTCCACGCGAGAGGTCCCGTAGGGCTCCGCGAACTCACCTCGTATAAGTACGTAGTGACCGGAAACGGTCAGATAAGATAGGAAGGCAGCGCTATGAAAAGAGGAAACAGAACGGCGTTTATCGGAACGGGTTTCATGGCGCGCGCCATGATCGGCGGGATCGTAGGCGCGGGAGTGCGCTCGCCCTCCGATATCTTCACCGTAAACCCCGTCGACCGCAACAGCGCGGTAGAGGTCAGCTCGCTTTACGGCGTCAGGATGGGCGAGATCGGCGACCTGTCGGGAGCCGACGTCGTCGTTTTTGCGATAAAGCCGCAGCAGTTCGACGAGGCGATCGGTATGTACCGCGAATTTCTCACCCCCGATAAACTGTATCTCTCGATAATGGCGGGGATCACGACCGGGCGGCTCGAGAGCGCGATCCCCGGCGCCGCCGTCGTTCGCCTTATGCCGAACCTTGCGCTGTCGGTAAAAAAGAGTTCCACCGCCTACGCGCCCGGGACTCTTGCGTCGGAAGACGACTGCGCGCTGGTGGAGGAGCTTTTCTCCGTTCTCGGGACTGTAATAAGGGTCGGCGAGGAGATGATCTCCTCCGTGACCGCCCTCTCGGGGAGCGGCCCCGCGTATTTCTGTCTTCTGACCGAAAAACTAGCCGAGGCCGCAAAAGCGGAAGGAATGGAACCCGAAACGGCGGACGCGCTCGCTCTTTCGACGCTGATCGGAACGGCGAAACTCCTGTCGGGCGGCGATACGACCCCCGAGGAGTTGAGACGGCGCGTGACTTCAAAAAAAGGAACGACGGAAGCGGGCGTTAACGCTATGCTCGCCGCGGGCTTTTCCGAGGCAGTAGTCGACGGTTTCAACGCCGCGCGTATAAGGAGCGACGAGCTGTCCTCGACCTGAATGGAATGATTTTGCGGTCAAAAGATACAAATTCCGCAAAAAATATCACATTTATTTTTGTATTCTATTGACAAATTACGGGCTCTGATGGTATAATTTACCCGATTATGGGCGACCGATCTTGAGGAGGTGCGTTGCGGGTATGAAGCACACCGAAAAAATACTTGTGACCTCCTTGAAGGGGGGCGTCGGAAAGTCGACCGTGTCTGCGGCTCTTGCCGCCGCGTTCGCGGGTTCCGGCTCGCGCGTTCTTCTGTGCGATCTCGATTTCCGGGCAAGAAGTCTTGAACTTATGCTCGGCGCCTCAGAAAGGACCGCGTTCAATCTCTGCGATCTGATGACCGGCGTTTGCGACGCCGGAGCCGTTCTCGTCACCGTCCCGGTTCAAGCCGGACTGCTTCTGTTCTGCCCCGCCCCCGACGAAGACGCGTTCGGCGGCGAGGAGGGACCGTCTCTCGACGACGTCCCGTCGGCGATAGCGGATCTCGCAAAAGCGGTCGAAGCGGACGTCGTCATACTCGATACGGGCGCGGAGTCCGCAACTCCCGGAGTGCTCTGCCGTGATTATGCAGAAACGGTACTGATCGTATCCGAACAAAGCAGAACGTCGATCCGCGCCGCGGAGATAACGGCGGGAAAACTCACGCGGATCAACGAAAACCTCGACGTTCGCCTCGTGATAAACGACTTCGACGTCAAACTCGCAAACAAAAAAGCAAGAGCCGGTCTGCTCGAGGTGATCGACGACGCCGCCGTCAGGTGCGTCGGGGTCATTCCTCACGACGACTCGATCCCCCTGATCGCCGATTCGGGCATTTTGCCCACGTTCGGTCCCGTCGCCGCCGCCGCGGAGAACACGGCGAGGCGGATCAAGGGCGAAAACGTCCCTCTCTTCAAGGGAGTGGGAAATCTGAGAAGAAAGATCAGATTCTGAGAAATACATACGGAAAGGAAATACGCAAATGGATATTGCCCTTATTGCAGACGACACGAAAAAGGAACTCATGACTCAGTTCTGTATCGCATACTGCGGTATCCTCTCCAAACATCATATATGCGCGACAAGTACGACCGGAAAATTCGTCTCCGAAGCGACCGGTCTCGAGATAGAAAAACTGCTCGCGGGCGAGCACGGAGGGGAACAGCAGATCGCTTCCCGCATTTCGTACAACGAAATAGACGTGCTCCTGTATTTCAGAAACACGACGCCGGATGAGAACGGCTGGAGCGAGACGGAATACAATCTGCTCCGCCTTTGCGACGTTCACAACGTCCCCGTTGCGACCAACATCGCCACGGCGGAAGTGCTGATCTGCGCGCTCGACAGAGGCGACCTCGACTGGAGAGAGATCGTCAACCCCCGCTCGGATTACAACCGCCGCCGCAGGGGTGTAATAGGTTGAAACTGATTCGAATATCCGGGGAGGGACGTCGTCTTTCGATCCCTCCCCTCTTTTCTCCCGGGAGTGTTTTATGATATTGAAAATACTGTTTGTCGGCGACGCCGTGGGAACGCCCGGCGTCGAATACCTCTCGCGGGGCCGTCTGCTCTCCGAGACTAAGAAAAAACTCGGCGCTCATCTCGCCGTGGTAAACGGCGAGAACTCCGCCGACGGAAACGGGATGACCGCGGCGTCCGCGGAAGCGCTTCTGTTTGCGGGAGCGGACGTCGTGACCGGCGGGAATCACACGGCGCGCCGCGCCGAGATCCTTTCTTATCTCGAGGACAGCGACCGCGTTCTTCGCCCCTCGAATCTGCCGGGGGACTTTCCGGGTTCCGGAGTCGCCTGCGTCACGGCGGACGGAGCGCGCGTCCTCGTCGTTAACCTGATCGGGCAAACGTATATGGACCCCGCGAACTCCCCGTTCGAGACGCTTTCGCGCATACTTGAGCGCGAGCGCGGCGAATACGATATCGCCGCCGTCGACTTCCACGCCGAAGCGACGAGCGAAAAGTACGCGTTGGCCCGAATGTTCGACGGCAAGGTATCCGTCATTGTCGGAACGCACACGCACGTGCAGACCGCCGACTGTCAGATCTTGCCCGGCGGGACCGGGTATATCACGGATCTCGGGATGACCGGATCGCACTCCGGAGTCCTCGGGGTAAAGACCGAGCGCGTTATCGATCGGCTCGTGAAGCATCTCCCCGCAAAGTTCGAAGGATCGACGGGCTGCGAAGCGGCGCACGGTGCGCTCTTCGCGATCGACACGGAAAGCGGACGGTGTATCAGCGCCGAAAGCGTCGTTTTCTGAAAGGAGCCATGAAATGAAAGATAAACTGAGAGACCATATCGAGCGGAATCTTATCAGGCGCGGCGCGTCGAAGGACGCCGGCGAGTTCCTCGGGATCGTAGACAGGCTCACCGCTGCCGCGGAGGAAGAATACGACCGCATCGCCGCGTCGGGCAAGACCGACCTCGAGGCGTACCGCGGAGCCGTGGAGAAAGTGATGCCCGAGCTCAACAGATCCGCCGTCTTTCTGAATGGGACCGTCGGGGAGGCGGACGGATCCGCGAGCGAAGACGAAAAGGACGCGGAAAAGGATCCCGAAAAGGAAGCGATCTCCGCACTTGAATCAACGGCGCACGCCGTTCTCTGGCTTATAACCGTCGCAGCCTATTTCGCGGTCAGTTTCATATTCGGCCACTGGAATATTACGTGGCTCATGTTCCTGTCCGCCGCGGCGGGATCGGTCGTCATAAATATGGTGTTCGCCCTGAACAGAGGGCGCACGATCGTCGACGAGTGGGACAATCTGAACGGGATCGTCTGGCTGGTGACGATAGGGATCTATTTCCTCGTCAGTTTCCTCACGGGAAAATGGGCGTTCACGTGGCTCATCTTCATCGCGGCGATCGCCGCGTCGGTCATCCTTGACGCGGTGAAAAAGACCATGGTCCGTTCGCAAGGCGGCGACAACTCGCAAGACGGCGGTGAAGGCAGTGACGAATAAAAGGAAAAAAAGCGGGTTCGTCGCGGTGATCGACTCGGGAGTCGGAGGACTTTCCGTCGTCCCGGCGCTCCGCGCCGCTCTGCCGCGTGAGGATCTCGTCTACTTTGGCGACGCCGCCAACGCGCCGTACGGCGAAAAAACCGTCGACGAAGTGAAAAAGATCGTCGACGGGATCGTGGGATCGATGATCGAAGACGGCGCGAAAGCCGTCGTTCTCGCCTGCAATACGGCGACGAGCGCCGCCGCATCTTTTCTGAGAGAAAAATATAAGGACGTTCCGATAATCGGGATGGAGCCGGCGCTGAAACCCGCCGCGGAAGCGAAAGAGCACCCGCGGGTACTCGTCATGGCGACGCCGCTGACGATCCGTGAGGACAAGCTCCATTCGCTCGCCGAAAAACTCGAAGGAGAGGCTGATTTCGTTCTCATTCCCTGCCACGGTCTCGTCGAATCGGTCGAACGGGGCGAAGTGAAGGGCGACAAAGTCAAAAAACTGATCTCGGATATCCTGTCGCCTTATCTCGACGGAGCCGATTCTATCGTTCTCGGATGCACCCATTACGCTCACCTGAGAGGCGTCATCGAAGAGGTCGCCGATGGAGTCGCGATCTTCGACGGCGCGAAAGGGACCGCGCGCGAGACGAAAAGACGTCTTGCCGAGGCGAAAATCGCCAAGCGGTGCGGCAAAGGATCGCTGACGCTCAAAAACTCCTCCCTCGAGCCTGGATATGCGGAACTGTGTTTCCGCCTGCTTGAAAGACTGAAAGGAACTGAGCCGAAGCGTTCAGCGCGCACTGACCGGATTTGCAGGCGACGTTTCTGTACGACGGCGCGATCGACGGGCAAACGCTGAAAGACGCGATCACGGAGACCGGATACTTTTTCGTATCCGTTTCGGAAGAGCCGTACAAAAAGCGAGAGCTGTTCGGATAAAAGTGAAAATCCCGCCGGCTTATGCCGGCGGGCCTTCTCTTATACTTTGAATACCTTTTTGAGAACGGGTCTCAGTATTTTCGGGCTCTTTATGACGACTACTTTTATCATGATGAAGATATCTCCTCTGAGCGGTCCGCCGTTGTCATTATATGACGGCGGGCAGTTTTCGTCACGGTAATATCTTCTTCAGCTCCTCCCAGACGCGCATCGCCATGCGGTAGAACCCGAGCGCGTTCGGGTGGCACGAGTCGACCGTGCAGAGGTCCGCGTCGACGTCGCCGAAGAGTTCGGCTCCCTCGATATAGTAAACGTTCTTGTCGCCCGCGGCGACCGCGCGGTCGTACGTCGCCTTTATCTCGTCGCGCCTCGGCTGATACCACGTGTACCACGGAAGAATGTTCGGCGCGGTCATGAAGATCACCGGCAGATCCGGCTTTTTCTCTCTGATAAGGTCGAAGAACCGCCCGTGCGTCCGTCTCAGATGCTCGGCGTCCGGCGCGTTGTGGTCGTAGTCGATGACGAGCGCGCTCATGTCGAGTTCTCTTATATACTCCGCCATTGCGACCTCGCCGAGGCATCCGCCCGAGAAGCCGAGATTGACGAAGTCGACGCCGTAACGCGAGGCGATGATCGATTCGTAGGAGTTTCCGGGGAGCGGGGCGCATCCGCCCTGCGTTATCGACGAGCCGTAGTAGACGACCGGCTTCGATATCATGTAGGGAGCGGCGGCCGACAGGGACGAGCCCTTTTTCAGGGCGATGAAAACGTCCTTTACCTCGGAGTAGAGCGGGAAGTGGATCGTGTATTCGGCCTCTGCGCCGAAATCGGATCTGAAATGCGCCGTGACGTTTCCTTCCTTGCGGTCGGGCTCGAACGCGCCGATGAGCGTGCTTCTTTCGTCGCCGTCACGCTTGACATACAGGTCGAATCCCGCCTGCCCCGCGTCCGCCATGTGCGGCATCGGGAATCCCTCGAGATCCATCACCGCGCGGATACCGATGAACTTTGAGTCGGTACGGAAGCGGACTCTGCCGCCGGTGGGACATCTTCTCATCCAGCCGACGCCCTCGGAGATCTTCTCCGCGCCTTTCGGCATTCGGACGAAGCAGCCGGATTCCTCCTCGTACCATATCCCGTGGAGGGAAAACGGATCGTCCCTCACGGACAGCCAGACGATATCCGGCTCGTCGATCGACGAGTCGACTTTCAGATTGCGGTCGAAATCCTCGATCTTCATGAGGTCACCCTATCGGCTCGAAGTCGGCGGCGCCGTGCTTGCAAAGCGGGCAGACGAAATCGTCGGGCAGATCGCCCTCGTGGACGTATCCGCAGATCTTGCAGACCCATCCCTTCTTGCCTTCGGTCGCGGGCTTCGGCTTGACGTTATCCTGGTAGTAAGTATACGTCATCGTGTCGCGGTCACAGATCACGCGCGCCTCGGTCACGCTGCAGACGAACATCCCGTGCGTCCCGAGATCCACGTAGTCCTCGACCTTGAGCGACATGAACGCGTTGATGTATTTCGGCAGGAAACAGAGACCGTTGTCGGAGCGGAGTTTCTCCCATCCCTCGAATTTGTCGGTGTTCCGCCCGCTGCGGAATCCGAAGCACTCGAACACCGAGAACGGCGCCTCGGTCGACAGGCAGTTGACGTTCATGATCCCCGTCTCTTTTATGACGTGGTAAGAATAGTTGTCTTTATTGATCGTAACGGCGACGCGGTTCGGCGTGCTCGTGACCTGCGTCACGGTGTTGCAGATGAAGCCGTTGTCGCGACGGCCGTCGTTCGAGGTGACGACGTACAGGCCGTATCCGATCTTGAAGAGCGCCTTCATATCGTGCTTGTCGACCGTCTCGCCCCGCTGCGCGATCCAGTCGCGGCAGAGTTCGTCGGCGAGCGCCTTTATCTCTTCCTTGTTTTTATCGTTCACCGCCGACGTGATATGAACAGCGTTCTCGCAGAACGTGAGATTTTTGCCGCTCTCAAGCATTCCCTTCATCGTCTTGATCGCGAGCGGCGCCCACGAGCCGTTCTCGATGAGGCCGACCGTCTTGTTCTTGAAGCCCCTCTCGGTGAGGTGCTCGATGAATTCTCTCATGAACGGGAAGATGCCCGCGTTATACGTCGTCGTCGCGAGGACGATCTTGCCGTACCTGAACGCGTCTTCGACCGCCTCCGCCATGTCGCATCTCGCGAGGTCGTTGACGGCGACCTTCGGGCATCCCCTGACGCGGAGCTCCTCAGCGAGCATGTCGACGGCTTTCTTCGTGTTGCCGTAAACGGAAGTGTAGGCGATGACGACGCCGTCCGTCTCGACGCCGTAGGACGACCACGTTTTATAAAGGTCGACATAGTATCCGAGGTTCTCGGTGAGGATCGGCCCGTGCAGCGGGCAGATCGTCGCGATATCGAGTCCTGCCGCTTTATTGAGGAGCGCCCCGACCTGCGCGCCGTACTTGCCTACGATGCCGAAATAATACCGTCTCGCCTCGCACGCCCAGTCCTCGTCGGCGTCGAGCGCGCCGAACTTGCCGAAGCCGTCGGCGGAGAAGAGGACGCGGTCCGCGTCGTCGTAAGTGACGATGACCTCAGGCCAGTGGACCATCGGCGCGGTATAGAAAGTGAGTGTGTGGCGGCCGAGCGGGAGCGTCGAGCCCTCGCCGACGACGATCCGTCTGTCCTCGAAGTCCGTGCCGAAGAAGTTGTTCATCATCCGGAACGCTTTTTCGGACGAAACGACCGTCGCTCCGGGATAGTTTTTCATGAAGTTTACGATATTCGCGGAGTGGTCGGGCTCCATATGCTGAACGACGAGATAGTCGGGCGAGCGCCCGCCGAGCGCCCCGTCGAGGTTGCTGAGCCATTCGTGAGTGAAGTTGCGGTCCACGGTGTCCATCACGGCGATCTTGTCGTCGAGGATGAGGTAGGAGTTGTACGCCATCCCGTTCGGCACGTCGTACTGGCCCTCGAAAAGATCGATCTTTCTGTCGTTCACGCCGACGTAGATAATGTCGTTTGATATTTTCATGTCCGTTCTCCGTTTCTGTTTGTTGGTAAGTAAATTTTAACATATCGAGGGGGAGTTTTCAAGTAAAAAACGGGCGGCGGTAATAAACCGCCGCCCGCATCTTCACAGTTCTCCGACCGAAAACACACCGGGATGCATCGAAACTTCCGCAAGAAGCCGAAACGCGGGATAATCACGCTTGAGACTAACTCTGAGCACGGTGTGCTCGCGTTTTATCCCCGAAGAAGGAAAAGATTCAAGGTCAACGTCCCTGTCGATCTCGACGCCTCGTATCCCTTTGGCAAGAAGCGCGCGGACAAGGGATTCGGATCGGTCGGTATCGTTCCATTCGACCCATAGGGACAGTCGTCTTTGTTTTCTTCTAATCACCATATTATTCAAAATCGTATTTTTCTCTGTACGCCTGATAATAGCGTTCGAATTCTTCCGACCTCTTCTGCTTTACGGCGCCGAGATATCTGTGCGTGTCGAATTCGTCCGCCTCAAGTTCGATCATCGCCGCCGCAACGTTCGAGCAGTGGTCCGAAACGCGCTCGAAATCGGTCAGAAGGTCGTTCAGAACGAATCCGGGAACGATCGTGCATTCGCCGGTCTGAAGGCGTTCGATGTGACGAAGTTTAGATTTGTCGCATAACTCGTCGATCAACTCTTCGAGCGGCTCGACTTTCTTCGCCGTCTCGACGTCGCCGTCGAGAAACGCTCCGATCGCAAGATCGACGATCTCGAGTACCGCGTCTCTTATCACCGCCATTTCCTCGTGCGCGCCTTCGGAGAACGTGAGTTTTTTATCTTTTATCTCCTTGGCGCTCTCGGCGACGTTGAGCGCGTGGTCGGATATGCGCTCGAAGTCGGACAGCGTGTGTAAAAACAGCGAAATATCCTTGTTCTGCCTGACCGACAGATCGCGCCCCGTCAGTTTCACGAGATAAGTCCCGAGCCCGTCCTCGTATTTGTCAACGCTCGCCTCGAGCTTGGCAACCTGATCGAACGTCTCCGAGGAGTACTCGTCGAGAAGACCCGTTGCCGAATGAAGGGCTTTCTTCGATCTGTCCGCCATCTCGGCTATCGCGCTGCGGCTCTGATCGACCGCAAGCGCCGGGTGGGATATAAACATCTCCTCCAAAAGCGGTGCGTCGTCCGCGTCGTCTTTCTTCTGCTTGACAAGGGAAGTTACAAGCGCCTCGATCACGTCCGTGAACGGGAACAGAACGATCACCATTGCAAACCTTATTATTGAGTTCAAAAGGGCTATGACGAACGGATCTGCCGCCATGTCCAGAAAACCGAAATCGAAGATCGCGTTACAAATATAGAAAACCGCACCGCACGCCGCCGCGCTGAGCGAAGTGATGATAGGGTAGATAAGGGACGCTCTCTTTCCGTTGACGGTCGCGCCGAGCGCCGAAAGAAGCACCGGAACGGAGGCGCCTACCGCTACGCCGAGCAGCAGCGGGATCACGGTTTCCACGCTCATCGATCCCGATACTGAAAGCGCTTGAATGATACCGACCGCCGCCGACGCCGACTGAAGAACCGCGGTAAACACGATCCCGACGAGAACGCCGAGGGCAGGGTTTGAAAGAGACGTCAGCACCGCGCGAAAGCCCTCCGCTTCACCGAACGACGAAACCGCGGAGCTCATTGCGCTCAATCCGTACATGAGAACGGCGAACCCCATCAGTATCCCGCCGAGCTGCTTTGCCGTCTGCTTTTTGACGAACAGACTGAGAATGATCCCGACCGTGGCGACGACCCCCGTCAGGACGGCGGACGAGAACACGCTTCCCGCGCCCGACGCGCCGTCGATATAATTGAGACAGACGATCCATCCCGTGATGCTCGTGCCGAGTATCGCCCCGAGAATGACGCTGACCGCCTGACGCAGCTTCATCATCCCGGAATTGACGAAGCCCACGACCATAACGGACGTCGCGCTGGACGACTGGATCACAGCCGTCACTCCCGTTCCGAGAAGGACCCCTTTCGGGGTGGTGTTCGACAGGCGGTAGAGGATAAGTTCAAGCCGGTTGCCTGCGACCTTTTTCATCCCGTCGCCCATCAGTTTCATCCCGAACAGGAAAAGCGCGATCCCGCCGAGAAGATTTATCACTGTCAGAAAACTCATTTTTTGACCTCTTTTTTCGTTCTTGCCTATATTGTCGCCTGTTTAAGTTAAATCAAAAATCGCGTTAACGTTAAATCGAGGTTAAATCTATTTACTTTTCAAAAATTCATGTTATCATTAAGGCAGAAAAGGATATCCGGGAGGAAAAACGGGATGATCTATTTGCTTGAAGACGACGACAGCATCCGCAAGCTCGTCATTTACGCGCTCGAAAGTCAGGGCTTCGCCGCCGTCGGCTTCTCCGAACCGAAAGCGTTTTGGGAAAAGATGGGCGCTGCGGTCCCGGACCTTCTTCTGCTCGACATAATGCTCCCCGGGGAAGACGGCATAGCGATCCTCAAAAAACTGCGCCGGGACAGCCGTACGCAGACCCTTCCCGTGATTATGCTTACGGCGAAAAACACCGAATTCGACCGCGTCGAGGGACTCGACTCGGGCGCGGACGACTATATATCCAAACCGTTCGGTATGATGGAACTCATTGCGCGTATCCGCGCGGTACTGCGCCGCCTCGAGAAAGCGGAAAGTATAAAGGAATACCGCGTCGGCGCGCTGTACCTCTGCCCCGACCGTCACGAGATAAAGGTCGGAGATCGGCAGATCGACCTGACATACAAGGAATTTTCGCTTCTGTGCCTGTTCTGCGAGAACAGAGGGATCGTCCTGACGCGCGCCCAGCTTATGGATCGGGTGTGGGGACTTGAAGCGGAATATGAAAACCGTACGCTCGACGTTCATATCCGAACCCTCCGGAGCAAACTCGGAGACGCAGGTTCGTATATCGAAACGGTTCGAGGCATCGGATACAGGATGATCGGAGAAGAAAATGACAGGTAAGATATTCCGCTACGTGTTCGCGATGGGGCTGCTCGTGCTCATCCTCTGTTCCGTTCTGTTCGTCGGCCTTCAGTATTCACAGACTAAGGAAGAGACGTACTCCGCTCTTAAGCAGGAAGCGATCTACGCCGCGAACGGAGTGGGTTTTTCGGGTGCGGACTATCTCGATTCGCTCGAATCGCAAAACAGAATAACGTGGATCGCCGCAGACGGCCGTGTGCTTTACGACAGCGAATTCGGAACGGGGATCGCAAACCAGAGCGATTATACCGAGGTCGTCGACGCGTTCGAGGGCGGCGAGGGACACGGCATCCGCAAGTCGGAGAGCAGCGGCAACGATACGATGTACTACGCGATAAGATGCGGCGACGGAACGGTGCTTCGTCTCTCGAAGCCGCTCTCCGCGGTGTGGAGCGCGTTTCTTGCGGTCAGTCCGGTTTTGTGGGTCGTCGTTCTCGTTCTCGTCCTCGCGGGGATCTTCGCGTTCCGCGCGGCGAGGCAGATAACGAAACCGATCAACGCTATCAAATTGGACGGCGTAGAAAAAGTAAAGGTTTATCCGGAACTCGAGCCGCTCGTCGAGCGGATAAGGGAACAGAACCTCACGATCCGCGAACAGATCGACGAGCTGACCCGCAGGCAGAAAGAGTTCTCGGTCCTCACGGACAATATGAGCGAGGGATTCGTCCTGACCGATAAAAACGGCGTCGTTCTGAGCGCGAATTCCTGCGCCGCGGCGGTCCTCTCGGGGTGCGAAGTCGGCGAATCGCTTGCGGAAAGCGAAAACCGGACGGTCTCGGAAACGATCAAAAAAACGCTCGGAGGCGAGCGTGCGGAATCGTATTTCGAGCAAAAGGAAAGATGCTATCAGATCCTGTCAAATCCGGTAGTTTCAAACGAAAAGCCGGCGGGAGCCGTCGTGCTTGTCGTCGACGTCACGGAATCCGTACAGAGAGAACAACTCCGCCGCGAGTTTTCCGCGAACGTGTCGCACGAGCTGAAAACGCCCCTCACGTCGATCTCCGGATTTGCGGAACTTATGATGCAGGATCTCGTTCCGCCCGACAAATCGCGTGAGTTCGCGGGAGATATCTATCGCGAATCGATGCGGTTGATCTCGCTGATAAACGACATCATCGAGCTGTCGCGCCTCGACGAACAGACCGTTCTGCCCGAAAAGGAGGACGTAGACCTGTGGGCGATCGCCGAGGACGTTCTCGACGGTCTTGAGAGCGCGGCGAAAAAGAAAAACGTCACGCTTTCGCTGACGGGAGAACACGCGATCATACGGGGCATCCCGAATTATATCGACGAGATCGTTTTCAATCTCTGCGACAACGCGGTGAAATACAACCGTCCGGGCGGAAGCGTTACCGTCTGCGTGGAGAAGACGGAAAAAGCGGTCGCGCTCTCGGTCAAAGATACGGGGATCGGCATACCCGACGAATACCGCGAACGGATCTTCGAACGCTTTTACCGCGTAGACACCGCGCGCTCGAGCGAGATCCCCGGCACGGGGCTGGGACTGTCGATCGTCAAACACGCCGCGTCCCTTCACGGAGCGCGGATCTCGCTGAAAAGCGAACCCGACGTGGGTACGGAGATAACGGTGGAGTTTGAGAGGTGAGGAACGCAGAGCGTTCATCCCTGTTCAATACGCGAAGCGGGTTTATATCATTTTGCTTATTTCGGTTACCGCATTTTGTGCACGCTGTGCCTTCAGCGCAGGGACGGGCCTTCCCCTTGAGTGGAAGGTGTCAGCGAAGCTGACGGATGAGGTGAGGACCAAGACACTGTATGCCCAAAATTCTGCGCCTTCGGCGCAGGGGGAATCGCTCTCGCTCCCGCGAGCCATTTTTCGCAAAATGCGAAAAATGCCGGTCGCTCGGTCAGGGCGCGGGAAAACAATCCCCCGGATTGTTTTCTTACACGCGCCCGTTCGATTCCCCCTTTCAATACGGGCCGAAAAGAAGAGCGGGAACGCTGTGCGTTCCCGCTCTTCTTTTTGACCCGTGGGGGAATCGAACCCCCGTTTCCGCCGTGAGAGGGCGGTGTCTTAGCCGCTTGACCAACGGGCCTTATTCGGTTTTTGCGGGGCTTCCCGTCCCGCGCAAGAGATATAATATCATAAATAACCCGGTGTGTCAATAGCGATTTTTTCTTTTTTTCGGGGCGGAAAAACAAGCGTACGCGCCCCGCCGTTATTGCTCCGTCGGAATAAATATGGTATAATCAAGATAGAATAAGGACGCCGAAAAACACCGTCGGAGGCGTCCGCTGTGAGAGTTCATTTTTTCATCGAAAGATTCGTGAGATCGTTCCTCTTCGGCCTGCTCTGCGGAGGGGCCGTCGCCGTCCTGCTCGGCGCCGCGGCGGTGATCCTGATCTCGCCTCTGTTCGGTAACTGACGAAAGGAGACGGTCGCCGTGAGACTTGACAAACTGATCGCATCAAACGGAGCGTTCAGCCGCCGTCAGGCTGCCGACGCGATCCGGCGCGGACGCGTCGCGGTCAACGGCGAGCCCGCCGTAAAGCCGGACGCGGCGGTCACCCCCGGCGCCGACCGGATAACGGTCGACGGGGAACCGTTCTTATACTCTCCGAACGTATATTACATGCTCAACAAACCCGCGGGATACGTGAGCTCGACCGAGGGCCGCGACACGGTGATCGCGCTTCTGGGCGAGGACGGAAAACGGCCCGGTCTCTTCCCGTGCGGACGGCTCGATATCGACACCGTGGGACTTCTTCTCATCACGGACGACGGCCCTCTTTCCCATCTGCTCCTCTCCCCGCGCCGCCACGTTGAAAAAGAGTACTTTTTCACCTGCTCGCCCGCGCTGACGGACGAAGGTATAAAGATGATCGAAAACGGCGTCGATCTCGGCGACTTCACGGCGAAACCCGCGCGGATCGCGCCCTCACGCGACCGCCTCTCCGGCACGGTCGCCGTAACGGAAGGCAAATACCATCAGGTCAAGAGGATGCTCTCCCGGGCGGGCAGCGAGGTCACGACCCTGAAGCGCGTCCGGTTCGGGCCTCTTTCTCTCGACCCCGATCTCGCCCCGGGAGAATACCGCCCGCTGACGGAAGACGAAATATCGGCGCTGAGGCGCGCCGCGGATAAAGAAGGGATAAAGCCATGACAGTTAACGAAAGATTATCGGAAGAACTCGGTATAAGCGGCCGTCAGGTAAACGCCGCCGTCGAACTGCTCGACGGGGGAAACACCGTCCCGTTCATAGCCCGATACAGAAAAGAAGTTACCGGAGGTCTCGACGACGAGCAGCTCCGCCGTCTGTCCGAAAGGCTGAACTATCTGCGTTCGCTCGAAGAAAAGCGCGAGAGCGTGCTGAATCTCATAAACGAGCAGGGCAAGCTGACCGACGAGATCCGCGAGGCGCTCGCGAACGCTAAGACCGTGACGGAGATCGACGATATTTACCGTCCGTTCCGCCCGAAGAGAAAGACCCGCGCGTCCGTCGCGAAAGAGAGAGGACTGGAACCGCTCGCCGCTCTGATCTTCGAGCAGCGCGCGTCGTACTCCCCTTCGATCCCGGAATCCGCAGCGGAGTATATCAACGAGGAACTCGGCGTGCCCGACGCTGATTCGGCTGTCGCCGGGGCGCTCGATATAATTGCCGAGGATATCTCCGACAGCGCGGAATACCGCAAAGCGATAAGAAAGATCACCGCAGATTTCGGCTTCATCGAATCGAAAAAGGCGGAAGACGGTCCCGTCTACGAACAGTATTACGAGTACAGCGAACGCATCTCGAAGATCCCGCCTCACCGGATCCTCGCGATCAACCGCGGCGAAAAAGAGGGCGTGCTGAAAGTCAGCGTATCGGTCGACCGCGACGCCGTCCTGAACTACCTGACGGGAGAAGTCGTCACCGACTTCTCGAGCCCCGCGTTCCCGCTGATCTCCCGAACGATATGCGACAGTTACGACCGCCTCATCGCGCCGTCGATCGAGCGCGAGATCCGCTCGGACATCTTCGACGAAGCGAGCGAATCGGCGATCGGCGTCTTCTCCTCGAACCTCAAGCATCTGCTGATGGGCGCGCCTCTCAAAGGAAAGACCGTCCTCGGCTACGACCCCGGCTACCGCACCGGCTGTAAACTCGCCGTCGTCACGGAGACCGGCAAGGTCGTCGCCACCGCCGTCATCTATCCGACGAAACCGCACGAGAAGATCGAAGAATCGAAGAAAGTCGTCAAGCGTATCATCGAGCGGTTCGGCGTCGACGTCATCGCGATCGGGAACGGCACCGCGTCCGGCGAGAGCGAAATGTTCATCGCCGAGACACTGCGCGAGATCGGCGGCAAGACGAAATACGTCATCGTCTCCGAGGCGGGCGCGAGCGTCTACTCCGCCTCGAAACTCGGCGCGGAGGAATTCCCCGATTTCGACGTCACGCAGCGTTCCGCCGTATCGATCGCGCGGAGGCTCCAGGATCCGCTCGCGGAACTGGTCAAGATCGACCCGAAGTCGATCGGCGTCGGCCAGTATCAGCACGATATGAAGCCCGCCCGTCTCGACGAGGCGCTCTCAGGCGTCGTAGAGGACTGCGTGAACGCCGTCGGCGTCGACCTCAACACGGCGTCGTACTCTCTGCTTTCGTATATATCCGGAATCAACGCCGCTTCGGCGAAGAACATAGTCAAATACAGAGACGAAAAAGGCGGGTTCGCGTGTCGGTCCGACGTACTTAAAGTGCCGCGGTTCGGCGAAAAAGCGTACGAACAGGCGGCGGGATTCCTTCGCGTTCCCGGCTCCTCCGACGTGCTCGACAACACGGGCGTCCACCCCGAATCCTACGGCGCGGCGCGCGGTCTGCTTGAAAAATTCGGTATCACCGACGAGACGCTCGCCGGCGGTTCCGTCCCGGGACTGCTCGGGAAAGTCAAAGAGTACGGCGTAAAGAAACTCGCCGAGGAACTCGGGTGCGGCGAACCGTCGCTGCTCTACATCGCGTCGGAGCTCGAGAAGCCGGGCCGCGACGTCCGCGACGAGGCCCCCGCTCCTATCCTTCGCGACAAGGTGCTGACGATAAACGATCTGACAGTCGGAATGAAACTTCGCGGTACCGTCCGCAACGTTATCGACTTCGGCGCGTTCGTCGACATCGGCGTTCATCAGGACGGCCTCGTCCACATCTCCGAGATCTCCGACCGTTTCATCAAGCATCCGTCGGAGGTGCTGAGCGTAGGCGACGTGGTCGACGTTACGGTCAAATCGGTCGATACCGCAAGGGGCAGGATAGGGCTTACCATGAAGGGATGACACGCTTCGACGCTTTTTGACGAAGTGTGCAACATATACAAAAAGCCTCAGTCATTTTTGGGTAAATGTTCTCTTCCCAAAAAAACGTTTATCTGATAAAATTATATGTGCCGATTTGTGCGATTTTCTAAATTCCATAAGGAGAATTCAAGATGGCAAGCCTTTCACTGAAGCACATTTACAAGAAGTATCCCGGCGGTGTTACCGCCGTGTCGGACTTTTGTCTCGATATCAAGGATAAAGAGTTTCTGATCCTCGTCGGTCCTTCCGGATGCGGTAAATCGACTACCCTCCGTATGATCGCGGGTCTTGAAGAGATCACCGAAGGCGAACTCTTCATCGGCGACAAACTCGTCAACGACGTGGCGCCGAAGGACCGCGATATCGCGATGGTGTTCCAGAACTACGCTCTTTATCCGCATATGACCGTTTACGACAACATGGCGTTCGGACTCAAACTCCGCAAAACTCCGAAGGAAGAGACCAAGCGCCGCGTTGAAGAAGCCGCCCGCATCCTCGACATCTCCCACCTTCTCGAAAGAAAGCCGAAGGCTCTGTCCGGCGGTCAGAAACAGCGTGTCGCCCTCGGCCGCGCCATCGTGCGTAACCCGAAGGTGTTCCTGCTCGACGAGCCGCTCTCAAACCTCGACGCGAAACTCCGCGCGACGATGAGAACCGAGCTCACGAAGATCCACCAGAGAGTCGGCGTCACGTTCGTATACGTTACCCACGACCAGGTCGAGGCTATGACGATGGCTACGCGTATCGTCGTCATGAAGGACGGTATCATCCAGCAGGTCGATACTCCCCAGAGCCTGTACGACAACCCCGTCAACCTCTTCGTCGCCGGATTTATCGGCACGCCGCAGATGAACTTCATCACCTGCACGCTCGAGAAGAAGAACGGCGGCGCGTATATCACTTTCGGTTCCAACTCGCTGAAACTTCCCGAGGAAAAAGCGAACGCTCCCGAACTTCAGGAATACTTCGGCAAGGAAGTCGTCGTCGGTATCCGTCCGGAATGCATCCACGACGACGAGGAATTCTTCAAGATCATGCCCGACGCGATCATCGAGGCCGACGTCGAAGTCACCGAGCTTATGGGCGCAGAGATCTTCCTTTACCTCTCCACCGAGGACACCAACCTCATCGCGAGAGTATCGCCGAGATCGAAGACCCGCGCAGGAGACGTCTGCAACATCGCGTTCGATATGTCGAGGATCCATATATTCGACAAAGAGACCGAGAAGTGCATTCTCCACTAAAACAGTCAAAACATCCGAACTCCCCGGTACGCCGGGGAGTTCGTTTTTTTCATATTGAAAAGCCCGATGATATATGATAAAATAAACGCATCCACCCGAAGGAGGTAAAGAGTTATGAAAAAAGCGGTGATCGGGATCGACGTCGGAGGCAGCACGACGAAGATCGTCGGATTCAGGGGCTCGTTCGACAGGGCGTCCCTCATCGAGCCGATCTTCGTGCGCGCCACGGACCCCGTGACGTCGACCTTCGGCGCCTTCGGAAAATTCCTGAACGACAATTCTCTCACGCTCGACGACGTCGAGCGGGTAATGATAACGGGCGCAGGTTCGTCGTTTATCACGAATCCGATCTACGACCTCCCCTGTTCCAAAGTGGAAGAATTCCGCGCGATCGGTCTCGGCGGGCTTTACCTCTCGGGATACAAAACGGCGATCGTCGCGTCGCTCGGCACCGGCACAGCTCTCGTTCACGCGGAGGAGGGGAAAGCGCCCCGACACCTCGGCGGCACGGGCATGGGAGGCGGCACTCTCGTCGGACTGTCGAAGAAACTGCTCGGGATGGATACGATCGAGCACATCGAAAAACTCGCGAAAGACGGTTCGCTCGACATGGTCGACCTCAAGATCGGCGATATCGTCAACCACGATATGATCCCCGGTTTCACCGAAAACACGACCGCGTCCAATTTCGGAAAAATCAGCGATATAGCCACGCAGGCGGATATCGCTCTCGGCATCGTGAACATGGTGTTTGAAACGATCGGAATGGTCGCGATCTTCGCGGCGAGGACGTACGGTCTGCGCGACGTGGTGCTCACCGGGAACCTGTCCGGAATGGAACTCGCAAAGAGGACGTTCGACGGGCTCAACAAGCTTTTCGGAATGAATTTCGTCATCCCGGAATATTCGCGGTTCGGGACGGTCATAGGGGCCGCCCTCGCCGCGCAGGACGAACCGGAGAAATGATCCGCGGACCGTATACAAAAGCGAAAAGCGGCATATAATGATATTACCGTCGGACACTGACCACGCCGGGGTGACGGCGCCGAAAAAACCGGAGCGGAATATATTTCCGCTCCGGCTGTTTTCTTTTATGAGAGGCGTCCGATCAACCGTTCTCGAGAGTTTTCAGAAGCGCCTTGATATTGTACGAGACGGCTCTCGCGCTCGAGCGGTAACTCGACGCGAACGTCGACGAATCGTATTTGATCGCCTTGTCGATCACGTTGATGATCTCGCCCCAGTTGTTAAGGTCGCCGCCCGCGTAAAGGTCGACCATATCGTAGATCTTCGTCGAGTAGATTATATCGAGCATATCGCGCGACTCCAGATCGAAGATCGCCTGGCTCTTCAGAAGTTTCGTGTAGTATGCGTCCTTGACGTAGATCTGCGAAAGCGCCGCCATCGATTCGGCAACGGAGTCGGACATAGAGACGTTCTTCACCGTCTTCAGGAAGTAAACGGCGCTGCCTGCCCACGAGTTGGCGTATGAGTAATACTCTTTCTGGGATTCGGTCGCCTTGGGCATCGGAACGATACCGAAACTGACGTCGAATTTGCGCAGGTAAAGTGCGCCCGTGGCCTCGACGAAATAGAACAGCCCTCTGCCGTCCGCGAACACTTCATCCGAGGGGGCGCCGTATTTTTCGGTGAAATCCTTCTTTTCCTTGTCGTAGTTCGCAAACATCGACTGGCTCTCGTCGGCGAACGCGGCGCTGAGCTTGTCGGCGAGGTCGGAATACTCTTTCGGAAGAGAAGATTCGACGTAGGGAGTGTCCTCTTCGTCGAACTTTGTGATGGTCAGCCCCGACGAGAAGAGGAACGGGAATCCGACCGGCTCGACATAGCGGTAAACGCCGGTGCCGGAGGCGTTCTCCGGGATCTCCGACGCGACCTCGAACATCCTGTCGATCGTCCATTTTCCCTCTTTGACGGAATCGTATATCACGGAATCGTCAATACCGAACATCGCGGTGACGTCCTTGTTGAAGAGGACGATATTCGTATCCGTATAACTGTTGACGACGATCGGACCGATCAGGAAGTAAAGACGGTCTTTGATCGAGAAAGTGTCGCGCAGACTGGCGATCCACCATCTCTGGTCGAGGTCGACGCACTCAAGGTCGTTCGTCGCGCGGAGGATACCCGAATTGAGCATCGGCGTGCCCGCGGAACGGACTGAGCCGTAAACCAGATCGTAGGAGTCTCCTCCCGCCATGACTTCGTTTTCCGCTTTGTTCGCGACGTCTTCGCCGTTGTCGCCCCATTCGTTGTGCCAGTTTACGCCGTAGATCTCTTCGATATCTCTCTGGCGATAGTAAACGGCGTCGTTCTCGATCACCCCGGTCTCCTCGTCCTTTTCGGGCGCGTTGACCTCGACGTTGTTTGGCCCGAACCAGGTGAAATCAACGCCTTCGACGCTGATCTTCGACGCCAGATCGTTGACGTAAGCCATGATCTCGTTGATCTCCGCCTGAGACGCGGTAACGGAATCGTCATCCGTTTCGGCGTCCGCGGTCGAGGTGTCGGCCGCCTGCGAGCCGATCTGCCTTCCCGCTCCTTCGTTCTTGCTGCACGAGGCGGCAAAGGGCAAGATCATAAGGCACGCGAGGATCATAGCCGGAATTTTGATCTTCATAAACACGGTCCCTCCGTTTTATTTGATAATTTATTATATCATCGCTCGCTTTTTTTCGCAACCGTTATATGTAAACTTGCCGCCGCCCCGCGTTATGCGAGGCGGCGGTAAAGTTATCCGGCGGGTCTGATAAACATTTGCGTCCAGTACAGCACTCCGTTTGATTTGGCTGCGACTCCGACGCCGATCTCGGACACGTTTCCGCTCAGGATATTCGACCGGTGGCCCGCCGAATTCATCCACGCGTTCATCACCTCGGCGGGCGACCGCTGACCGTAGGCGATGTTCTCCGCCGCGGCGGTGAACCGGAGCCCGAACGCTTCCATCATATCGAACGGCGAGCCGTAAGTCGGGGAATTGTGTGCGAAATAACCGTTCGCGACCATATCCTCCGATTTATACCGTGCGACGCGGCAGAGTTCCCAGTTTTTTGATAGCGGCTGAAGACCGCGTTTCGTCCTCTCTGCGTTGACGAGCGAGATCACCTCGTCCTCGTACGACGTATAAGAGGAGCGGGCGGGAATATTCACCCGGTCGCCGGGAAAGATTAAGGAAGGATCCTTTATCTGCGGGTTCGCGTCGATGATCTCGGAAAGGCCGATCTCGTACCGTCGCGATATCTTCCAGAGCGAATCGCCTTTTACGACCGTGTAAGTTTCCGCGGAGGCGCAAAGCGCCGCAAATGCGGCTAAAATCGCGGCACACAGCGCGGCTGTCAGTTTTTTCATTTTGTTTTCTCCTGTCGGTGATCGGTTCCCGATCTAGTATTCCCCGCGGCGCGGCGGGGCAAGGAGACAAAAACAGGAAGGAAACGAAAAAACTTGTTTTTTGGTATTGACAACCCCGACCTTATTTGATATAATGCCATTTGCAAAGCGGAATTGTGTAACGGTAGCACGACAGACTCTGACTCTGTTTGTTGGGGTTCGAATCCCTATTCCGCTGAAAAAAGCACGGCGGGCATCAGCCCGGTCGTGCTTTTTTAGCGGAATATTGAAAAGGGATTCGAACCGTGGCGTGTTAGAAAACAATCCGGTGCGGACAGACTGTCGCTTCCGTATTCGCTCGCCACCGCTGTCCGCCCGAATTTCGCGCAAAAACGCGAAATTCCTGAAG
Organism: Clostridia bacterium; assembly: GCA_017428635.1. Taxonomy (GTDB): domain Bacteria; phylum Bacillota; class Clostridia; order Oscillospirales; family CAG-272; genus RUG11130. The sequence goes on from JAFRQK010000078.1 coordinate 29,003, forward strand.
TTATCACAACACGACACTTCGAGCACCGTAAAATTCCGCGGGTTCGGACAATCCATGTTTTTCGTAAAGTTCTCGTCCCGTCGAAGACGGGTGAAATGGGTGGGGTCCAATTTCAAGAGAACTTTATCCTGTTCGCGATAGCGAACAGACATTTCACGCGGAATTTTATCCTGCTTGCGAAGCAAGCAGACGATTCCCTCCGCGCCGAAGGCGCGGCATGCCCATAATACAGTGACTATTTCTCACCTCATCCGTCGCCGTTCGGCGACACCTTGTCTCCCCTGTGGGGTCGGTCAGGACGCGGCTCTGACAGCCCGGGGGGCTGTCATTCACTACCGCGTCCCGCGCTCCGCTACCCTCAAGGGGAAGGCTTTTTTTGCTTAAATCGACGCTTCAAAATAATACTTTTACAGTTCCTTCTTCATATACCCGCACGTGAACGGAAAGAAATCATATTTTTCAGTTCCGATATGAACGAATCCGAACTTCTCGTACCATTTTTTCAAAACTGTGTTTTCTTCCACGATCCCGATATTCATAACGTCACATCCGAGGTCTCGTGCCAGACCAAAAGAGTATTCAAGCAACTCTTTTCCAATTCCTTTGTGCCGAAACTCCGGCAGCACGGCGAGATTGTTCAGTTCACATTCACCGTTTCCCTGCACCAGCAAAGAACAGTACCCGCAAACGACTCCGTTTTTTTCAAACAAGAACATCGGCCGTTGCTCCTCATCCATATGCCATAGGAGTCTTTCTCCCGTCGTTGCAAAGGCGGTAAATCTCGGCGCGTTTTCAGGAGTGAAACCGAATTCGTCCGCAACTGTCTTAAAACTCTTTTTTATCAACTCAGCGCATTGAGGGATTTCCTCGCGTTTTACTTCTCTGATCATAAATACTTGACCTCGTTTGAAAGTGCATATCGTAAGATGAATTGAGCCCCGCGGGAGAACGAAGCGCCGCGGGGCTCGTGAATTGAAGGCTCCGCCTTCATGAATTCTCGCGTTCCGGCGCAGAGCGCCGTCCGCTCCGTGAATTGAACGCTTCGCGTTCATCCTGCGCGCCTTTCAGGGCGCCTTTTCAGCGGTAGTTCAATCTATTATCATATACTCCCTGAACGCTTCGATCTTCTCGCGAGCGATGCCGATCGAGACGAGGAATTCCTCGACGCGCTCCTGCGTCGTCGCTTTGTCGGGGTACATCTCGGCGAGGCCGTCGACGAACTTCACGCGGCTGCCGTCCCTGTCTCTCGGCCAGAAGCGCGGCGAGCAGATCGTCAGGGACGTGACGTTGAAGTCGAACTCGATATCCCTCATATCCATGCCGAGCAGGCACTCGAGGACCGCCGCGACGGTCCCGGTGCGGTCCGCGCCGGCGTAGCAGTGGAAGTACAGCGGGTATTTCGTCGTGTCGAGCGCGGCCTCGAAGACCTCTTTCATCCACGCGCGGCCCTCTTCCTCGAAGCACTCCTCCCACTTCTTGCTCGGCCTGAGGCAGTACTCGATACCGTACCATTCTCCCTGATGATGGAGCCCCTCGAGCGACTCGACCTGAAGATCGAGGCGCGTCTTCACGCCGAGATCCTCGGCGAGCCTGCGTCTGCCTTCCGCCGTAAGGAAGTGATGCGGGTCCTCGAAAGAGTACGATTCCGGCTCCGCTCCGCGATAAATCGCGCCCTGCCTGATCCGCTTGCCCTCGGCGTTGACCCAACCGCCCAGGTCGCGGACGTTCGAGCCTCCCTCGAGATAGATCGGACGGTATCTGTCCGCGGCGGTGGTGAAACTCCGCGTATCGCTCTTTGTGGCGAAATCAGCTCTGACGCGCCAGTAGTAAGTCGTCCCGACCTTGAAATTCGTCACGTTGCACGAGTACATGCCCTCCGTCAGGGAGAACACCTCGCCGACGGATACTTCGGCGGGCTCCGAGAAATCCTCTTTCTCGGAGATCTCAAGTTTCATGATCCGGATGGGGTTGTCGCAGGTCCATCTGAAATTCACGGCGGCGGGATAAGTCAGATCGTGAGCGCCGCTCTTGAAAAACTCGCTGTCCTCAGTCGGAAGCCAGTTGTAGGCGTCTTCAAGGACTTCGAGATCGTCGAAATCCCCGCTGTAGAACCGGTTTACGAACGTCTTCATCAGAGGATTGAGCACGGAGATCTCCTCGCCTTCCGCCGGATAAATGAGTTCGATCTTTCCGCGGAGGTTGGTGTATTCGAATTTCGCGCCGTCGTACCGTCTGAGGATCGCGGCAAACTGCTCGCGGGACGCGTGGTTCCGCGGCGAAAGGGTCTTCGGAGTTGTCCCCGAGATAATGCCGACTTTAACGGCCCACGCCACGGCGTCGGCCGCGTATGAAGATATCCCCGACGCGTCGGTATAACCCTTGAGATCGGCGCGTCCCTTCGTCGAGTAGTGAAGGAAACCCGTATACCTCATAAGCATTGCGGCAAGCTGTTCGCGCGTCACGTTAGCTTTCGGAGAAAACTCCTTGTCCGACGTTCCGTTGACGATGCCGTTGTTTTTAGCCCAGATAACGGCGGAGGCGTAGTAATCGTTCTCGGACACGTCGGTGAACACGGGAACGAAAGCCATCTTCGGGGAACCCTCGCGCCGCCACAGGACCGTGACGATCATGGCGCGCGTCATCGGGTCACGGGGAGAGAACTTTCCGTTCCCCGTGCCGTTCATGTACCCTTTTTCGACGACGTAAGCGACGTCCGCCGCGCTCCAGCGGCCGTCCTCAACGTCGGAGAACGACGAAGCGTACGCAGGCACTGCGAGGATGATCATCACCGCGGCCAGCAAGGCGGCTAAAAGGCGGAATCTCATTTTCATTTTTCGATCCTCCGATCATTTTCGGTAAGTCTATTATAACCGCGGGACGCGCGGGTTGTCAACAAGGAGAACGGCCGCCGGAACGGCGATGCGGCAGCGTTAATTTCCCTCTTCCCAAACGGAGCCCATTGTGATATACTTAATATGGTATATTATATTTATACAAGGTAATGAATAATGGCTTCGTCACGATCGTATCTCGATTTCATAACGGATCAGCTGTCATCCCTTGACGGCGTGACCTTCAATGGACGAAGAAAAAGAACTTTTTAACCTTTTTCTCTTTAAGTGTCCCCTGTTCGTCAAGTACAGGTTTGTAAACAATTACAAAGGTCAGACAGCCGAGGAACGTATAAGGATAATACATCAGATAAGTGTTTTTTCGGATAGGCTTTGCAACTCTCGTGAAAACCTGTGAAGTTGCCAGTATGCACCGTCTGACTTTTCGCTGTTGTGTTATGATTGTAAGCATATCGGGCGGAAAGTTCTTGCTTTGGTTACTGCTGAACCAGTTTTGAATCTCGTCTATGCAGTCGATTTCGCCATATATGCCGTTAGTGTCAAGTGTAAGCTCTTCCCAGCTTGTCAAAGAATAATCTTCCATACTGCATGAGAAGTTAGAACGGACTATAACTTTCGGATATTCTTTTTTGTACTTTCGGACAAGATAAGCCATTAAAGTGGTCTTTCCGCTCCTCTGTTCCCCGCAAAGCAAATGCATACCATACTCGCCGAAAGTATTCGGGTCAATGGTAAGTTTGTCATATGCAAGCTGCTTCGGGAAATCAATAAACAACCGTCTTAAAATTCCGTGCTGTTTGAATTTTCCTTTTTCGTTCGGTATCGGTCTTAACTTCTCAATGAAACGCCAGTACAACCACCAGACAAACCACGCAGTAAAGAAAGGAGATAAACCAACAGCCAGAACATAAAGAACTTTAAGTGTTATATTTATGAAAGTATGCATTAATTCACCTCGTCCAGAATGAAGAAGAACTGAAAGACTTTAACCGACAGAACAAAGTCCAAATAATTTGGAAATGGTAAAGAGCAAAGGAGAAAGCCAGACAGCCAAGAATTAAAGGTATCGGCAGGACATAACCAAGACCTGAACAGGTTTCAAGAAGAACGTCAAAAGCATGGTCGGGAATAGTCAAGTTGCCGACAACAGGAATTGAAAGCAGTTCAAGAAGATATTCAATTGGTGCAACTATCATTTCCATTATTGTATCAAC
>JAFRQK010000079.1 GCA_017428635.1 Clostridia bacterium
CGAAGCGAAGACAGGTAATGCAAAAATGATAGAGTGGGTATTCTTTGACATAGGTTCGACTTTGATTGACGAAACGGAAGCCGACCTGCATCGCATCCGTGATATGATTGCCGGAACCGATGTTACGGAAAAAGCATATTACGAGAAGCGTTTTGAGATGATCCGCAAAGGTATCGGGGGAGACCAGGGAGCGATTGAGTTTTTCGGTCTGACAAAAACGCCGTGGCACAGCGAGGATGAAAAGCCGTATGAAGACGCTGTCCCTACGTTAACCGAGCTAAAGCGCCGCGGAATTAAACTCGGCATAATTGCCAATCAACCGCCCGGAACGGCACAACGCCTTGAAATATGGGGTATGCTCGAATATTTCGATGTCATTGCAGCCTCGGCGGAATTAGGGATATCAAAGCCCGATCCCGCTATCTTCCAATGGGCATTGGAACAAGCGAACTGTATCGCACAGAATGCGATAATGGTTGGAGACAGACTCGATAACGATATAGCCCCGGCGAATCGCATGGGAATCCACTCTGTACGTTTGCTCCGTGGGATCGGTGCTTATCATGAACCGCAATCCCGCGACGAATTGCCGGAATACACAATCCGGATGCTTGCGGAAATTTTTGATTTGGTTTGACAAATTCCGGTTTGCAGAAAAAAAACAACGATCCCGCTAAATCGTAGTATATGAAGGTATTATGAAAGTCAGATGCATTTGGGAACATAACCGCGAAGACAGTCTTCTTTATGCGGAAAACTTTATAGGCGCTTTTACAAGAGGACCGTCGCTTGAAGAAGCTATACTGAAAATGCCGCAGGAAATACGACGCTTTCAGTTATGGAAAGGCGAAGCTCTCGCTGACGATCCGATAATCGAGATAGTTCAGGAAAAAGAATCCGATCTGCAGATCAAAGACGCAGACAGCGACGTGTTGTTCGATTCGGAAGCGGCTCCGCTGCGCGCCGAAGAATACCGGTATCTCAAATCCGCAGCTATGAAGTCCGCCGAAGATTTTCAAACGCTCTATGAAGCTTTTCCGGACAAAAACAGGAGCGCCAATCCGAAACGCAGGACTTTTTACGGAGACGTTCCCCGTACCGCGGAGGAGATGTACCTGCATACGAAAAACGTAAACGCATACTATTTTTCCGAGATCGGCGTTGACGCAGATAACGAAGGAACGATAATATCTTGCAGAGCAAGAGGCTTCGAGACGCTCGAAAATATTCCGGACTTTCTGTCTTCGGCGGTTACGACCGGCAGTTACGGTGAGCAATGGTCGGTAAGAAAAGTTTTAAGGCGTTTCATCTGGCACGACAGGATCCATGCCAAAGCGATGTACAGGATGGGGATACTTACATTCGGAGCAGACGTCATACCCGATTCATTCGGGTTTGCACGATAATTCCCTTATTATGAAACAACAACCACACCCAACGAGGTACCACAAATGAAACACAAAGAAGGCATGGGCTGGAAGGCCTGGAACGACGAAGAAAACGACAGGTATTTCGGAGAATACGGCGGCGGTATGTCGTATAATCTCTTTGAGCTGACAAAAGAACAGTACGATTCACTCGACGAATCACTGACCGAGGGCGACGCTTCGGTGATCATGTACGAGGGGCGCCATCTGTATATGTCGGTCAACGACCGGTGCGGCCCGCCCTATACGGTCGTTTTCGACGACGACTACGAAAAACTCTGCCCGTGGGCGAACGTCGTATCAACCGGCAAGGTCTGGCCGGACGAGCTGACCGACGCCGCGGTCGAAATATTCGAATCGGAAAAGAACAATCGCGAGCAAAGGCGTAAAAAGCGCGAAGAGCGCGAGGAGCGTAAGAAGAAAAAATAGCGGTCCCGACGGAACGGGTTTCGGGATAAAGATTATAAACCGGATTTCCCACCGTTTTAACCACATTCCCCCTTGAATTCTCCCGTTTTTTATGCTAAAATACCAACAGGAACCACAAATTCCGCCGTTTATCGGCGATTTCAAGGAGGCATTCATGGGCAAGTTCGTATGGAAAGAAACAAAGAGCGGATTCAAGTTTGACCTTAAAGCCGGCAACGGCGAGATCATCGCGTCTTCGGAAGTATACTCCTCCGAGGGAGCATGCAAGAACGGCATTGAGAGCGTCAGAGAGAACTGCGTAGCGGCTATCGAAGACCAGACCGTCGAAGGGTTCGAGACCCTGAAGCACCCGAAATTCGAGGTATACAACGACAAGGCCGGCGAGTTCAGATTCAGACTCAAAGCAAAGAACGGCCAGATCATCGCGACCTCCGAGGGCTATAAAGCGAAAGCCGGATGCCTCAACGGTATCGAGAGCATAAAGAAGAACGCCCCCGACGCCGAGGTCGTAAAGGAATAACGTTCGCATAAAAAAAGCCGCGGAACCTTTCGTTCCGCGGTTTTTTCGTTTATTTCGTTTCAATCTTCAATACTTCCATTTGTCCGGGAGCGAGCCAGATCTCGCCGCCCATGACGGAGCCCGTTCTCCCGTTTCTTTCGAATTCAGTATTGAGTTGTTCCCCGTTTCTGTAAACGAGGGAAGCTTTTTCTACCTTGTCGCTGTAAGAAAGCGTAATCGAAGTCGCCTCGCGCTGGAGCGTATTCACGACGACTACGTAATCTGTCCCGTCGCGATCCTTGAAGAAACTGATCATCGCTGAGCGTGAGACGGCTCGGTCGATAAGTTCGTTTGCTCCCTGCAGGAAGTAGAAATATCCGCCGTAGCTCATCCCGACGCCCGCCGTGCTGACGTGATCGAGGTGCGAGAACAGTTTGCCGTAGTGGTAGTTGAACTTCTTCTGTACGCGGGCGAGATCGTAATACCTCGTCGTCTTTTCGCCGAATTCATCGATCGGAGAGCCGTGATAATCGGCTGCGATCAGTTTATCGTACAGTCGGAACCAGACGACGGCGCGCGCGCCGCAGGCTATACAGGTATTCAACTGCCAGCGGAAATCATCCTCCGTCGCAACTCTGTAATTGTAGTGAGCACTCGAAAGCATCGTAGACCAGATATCGACGCCGTACTTTTTGCCGATCTCGGTGAAGACGCGGAGATTCAGAAAATGGTCGTCGAGAGCGGGCTCTCCGTTCAGCATCTGATTATAAGTTCCGTAGCCGATGATATCGCCTCCGGATCCGTTCACGATATCTGAACACCACTCGTCAAGTGTTTCGCCCGTGATCGAAAGAAGGCATCTTTCGGTGCGCTCGACGCTGCCCATGTTGATATAGATACGCGCGTCGGGATCCGCGTCGCGTATGATCTTTATACCCTTTTTATAATTCCCGGAAATGGACGCGCTCGGTTCCTCGCCGACGTAATAACCGCCCGCAGCGGGGTGAGAGCCGAATTCTTTGACGACGGACGCGACCGTCGCCGGATACCACTCTTCGAGAGCGCAGTCGAGAAAGATCTCGCTGATCTGTAGGATCATTTTCACGCCGAGCCGTCCGGCGTGATCGAGCATTTCGGTGAACTTTTTGTGATCGTCGTTTTTAAGAGAGAAAACAGGGGTTACCGGATCGGTCATTCCGCAGTTCACCCAGTCCTCGAGCATCTCGGGCCTATAGTTTGAAAAGGCGTTGTAATTCCAGAAAGTCAACACTACGTTATCAGCCATATACTACTCCGCTCCGCCGCTTAGCGGCAAATATTAAGGGGACTTTCGTCACCCCAGTATATTTTACCATTTGAAAGACGACAAAGCAATACGGAAGAAACAAAAAAAGACTTCATTCTGACGTTTAAGGGCGAAATGCCCTTGAAAACCGCGTGAGGTTAACTTATAATGTAATTGACATCAACCGCGGCCCCGCCGCGGAATATGGCGGAGCGATTATGGTCATATCAGTACCCCCGCTCGCCGTGAGCGTCGCGAGGACGTTCGGCGGCGATATAGACAGAGATCGCGTGATGAAGACCGCGCGCGCTATGGTCGATCGCGGTTTCGTTAAAGCCGGTTATCGGTATCTCAATATCGGCGACGGATGGTCGGCAAAGGAAAGAGACAGACAGAACGGTCTGCTTCTGAGCGACGCGGATAAACTCGGCGGATCGCTGAGGGAGCTTTCGGACGATCTCGGATCACTCGGGATAAAACTCGCGATCGTCACGTCGGGCGGAACGAGGACCCCGAACGGATTCCCCGGCTCATTCGGGCACGAATACGAGGACGCCTCATTCTTCGCTGAAAACGGCGTGGCAATGATATCTCAGGACTTCTCCTCCCTGCCGAGACGTACCGATCCCGTCACAATGATCAGAAGGACCGCGCTGGCGCTTCGCGCGGCGGGTGATTCTATCGTGTATTCCGTGTATGCGGGAGTTGAAAACCTTGTCAAATACGTCCGTTCGACGGGCGCGCATCTTTACCATCTGCGCCCCTGGCGCGACGCGTCCGGGGTAGTCTTCCCGCCTGCCGAAGTTCAGGGCTTCAGCGTACCCGGATCTCTCTTCAACTGCGGCGAGATAGCCGTGAGGAACAGCGTCGGTTTGACGGATCTCAAAAGGTCGCTCATAATCGCCGCGATGGAGTCCTCTCCGATCACGATCGAAGCGGATATCGCGTCGCTCGATGAACAGACCGTTTCCCTTCTGACCGATCCCGATATCATCGCAGTTGCAACGGACGCGGAATGCCGTCCCGCCGGACTGATGAACGGCGAGCCCGAGGCTGTCATGCTGAAGGTACTTGACGAAAACCGTTACGCCGCGGCGTTCGTAAACGATACTGACGAGGTAAGAAACATTCCGTTCTATGCGCACGATATGGGGCTTACGCGCGATGCAAAACGGGTTATAATCGCTGATGAGAAGGTAAACGGGTGCTGTCACTTCGAGTTCAGCGACGATATGAACGTTTCTCTTGAAAACGACGACGCCGCGCTGTTTATTCTAACCCTCAGAAGAAAGGAGGACGCCGTGAAATGATCGTAAAGACACCTCCTATGGGTTGGAACACGTGGAACACATTCGGCGAGTGCTACAACGAGGAAGTACTCCGCGAGATCGCCGACGCGCTTGTCGACCGCGGGTTTGCAGATGCCGGTTATAACCATCTGATAATCGACGATCACTGGGTCATGGAACACAGAGATCCCGAGACGCACAGACTTATCCCGCGTCCCGGGAAGTTCCCGAACGGGATCGAACCGGTCGTCAGCTACGTTCACGGAAAAGGGCTGAAATTCGGCGTGTACTCCTGCGTCGGCGCACGCACGTGCGGCGCCAAAATGGGAAGTTTCGAGTACGAATTCACCGACGCGGAATGGTTCTCCGAGATCGGCGTCGACTATCTCAAGCACGATTATTGTCTCCGGCCCGAAAAGAGCAACGGGGAGACGCTTTACAGAAGGATGGCCCTTGCGCTGCGCGACAGCGGCAGAGATACCGTTTTTGCGGCGTGCAACTGGGGATTCGACGACGTATGGTCGTGGATCCGTTCGATAGGAGCGCACACCTACCGCTCGACCGGCGATATATGCGATAATTTCAAGAGTTTCACCGACATATTCCGTTCGCAGGTATTCAAACTCGGCGCGTCCGCGTCCGGCTGTTTCAACGATCTGGATATGATAACGGTCGGAATGGACGGCGAAGGGAACGTCGGGACCAACGAGCTTCTTTCAGAAGGAGTATACCGTATCCAGTTCTGCGTCTGGTGTATGTTCGGATCCCCTCTTATCCTCGGATGCGACGTCAGAACGGTCAAGGACAAATACAGAGACCTGCTCTGCAACAAGGAGCTGATACGGATCAATCAGGACCCCGAATGCCGTTCGCCTTTTCCCGTCGGTTTCGACGATTCACTCGTCTTCTGCCGTCTGCTCGACGGAGGCGATATCGCGGTACTGCTTATCAACGTAAACGACAACGTTTGCAATATGAGTTTCGTACCGTATGATATAGGGCTGACGGAGGAATCGGGTTATAAGCTCTCCCTTACGGACGTTCTGAACGGCGACACGTTCGAGGCTTCGGATATAATGTTCGTCCCCGTCCCGCCGAAGGATTGCCGGATGCTCCGCGGAAGGCTCGTGAAAAAATAAAAAAATCCGCGCGCTTCGGATGAAGCGCGCGGCGCTTTTTTATTTAAGCCAGTCGAGGTAAGAATCAAGAAGATCGTCGGAACTGCGGTAGATCCCTCTCAGCTCTTCGTGCCAGAATTCTTCCCACTCGAGTGAAAGCGGAACGTCGCCGTCAATAAATTCACGAACTGAGGTCGGATCTACGTCGCCCTCTCCTAGTTTCGTCATGCGGTAACCGCCGCCCGTTTTCACGGCGTCCTTGAGATGAACGTGCGCGATCGCGCCTTTAAGGTTGGTCGCGCTTTCGGCGATAGGTTCGCCTGTCTCAAGAGTGTGAAGGACGTCCCATATCACGCCGAAAGATCCGTCCGTAAGTTCGATAAGGCTTCTCATATCAGGAGTTGAAGTCAGTTCGCCGTGAGTTTCGATGAGAAGTTTAACACCTTCCCTATTTGCGACGGCAGAGGACTCGGCGATCGCGCCGGCAATCGAGCGGACTTCGCAGCACGGATCTGCAAAAATCCTTATGCCTCCCGCGCCGCACGAAGCGGCGAACGAAGCGGTTTTTTTCAATTCTTCGATAACGTCCGCATCCGGTGTGACGGTTATCCCGGTATTGAAAGAAAGTATCCCTATACCCGAAAACAAATCGCGAAAAATCCGGGGATCGGAAAGTCCGTTGAACGCGCCGTTCCCGTCGAGCCGTATCTCGACGGCGTCGAATCCGTGGCGCCTCGCAAGGTCCGAGACCTGCGAGGGAGTTTTATCCATACACGAAAGCGTGCTGAATGCAGTTTTCATTTTCTTACCTCGCCGCCGCGGAATGGCGGGTCATACGATCCGCCTGTTCACGGGAGATCTCATATGACAGCGGATCGCCTTTTTTGAACCTGATCATATCGAGAACGATCTCTTTTCCGATATAAGGGTAAAGATCGTTCGCCGGACCCGCCGTGTGAGGCGTCAGATACACGTTATCGAGTTTTCTGAGCGGGGACGAATCTTCGAGCGGCTCGCGCTCGAAAACGTCCAGATGTGCGTTAAAACGCTTCTCGGAAAGCGCTTCAACAAGCGCCGCCTCATCGACTACCGCACCGCGCGAAGTATTGACGAACAAAGCGCCGTCGCGGATCATGGACAGTTCACGCTTGCCGATCATGTGATACGTCTTTTCTGTGAGCGCGGCGTGCAACGTTATCACATCGCACGTCGAGAGGACTTCGTCAAGCGTCGCGGCAACGGCTCCGACTCTTCTCAGATAATCAGGGTCGATCCCGTAGTCATCGTAAAGTTTCAGGTTGACGCCGAAAGGTTTCAGCAGTTCTATAAGGTTGCGGGCGACCGACCCGACACCGATGACGCCGACCGTTTTGCCGCCCAGACTGCGTGTATCGTACTGTCCGTCCTTTTTCCAATATCCCGACTCGCGCATACGCGACGTCAGATCGGGGATCTCTCTGAGAGCGGAGAGAATATACGAGAGAGCTCCCTCCGCCGTGGAACGGGCGTAGATGCTGTTTGCGCTGATAACTCGAAGACCTTTCGCGTACGCATCTCCGTCGACCAGATCCCCGACGCTTCCGCCCGTATGGGCGAGAAGAGAGAATCGATCCGCATAAGGCGATAAAAACGGCGTTCCCCACCCGGTGAGGAGGATATCGTATCCTTCGGCAAGAACGCCGTCTAAATCGTTTTCCGTGAATTCACGGTCAAGTTCGTTAAACGACACGTCGAAAGTCTCTTCAAGAAGCGCACGGGTATCCGCGTCAATAAACGAATCGAGGAGATATCCCTGTTTCATGGTAACGAGGACTTTCATATCAGTTTTATCTTCCTTTCCACGCCGCGCCAGACGACGGTGAGAACTCGTTTTTTGAGGGACAGAACGGGTAATTCGTATTCCCCTCCTTGTGAGAACGCGACCGCGGATGCGAATATATATTCGCCCGGAGGAAGAATACCCGTCTCGTATACGGGATACTTGCTCTGAGGCGCGAGAATATGGCGTTCCGGAGTATGAGTTTCGAGACGAAGTCTGTATTCGGTCCCGGACACCGGGGCGATAATAGAAACCATGTCCCGATATTTCAATACGCCGTTTTCGTATTCGTATGAATCGTCGTCGATACCGATCGAATAACCGCCCTCTCTGACGCGATACGGCCGCGATAAAACGGCCCTGTGCGCGCGTACGTGCAGAGCGCCGGAAAGCGGGAGAATAACGGTCCTTACGACCGTTTCCGGGTCGTTTTCAAACGGCGAATGTTCCGAGAGAAGAAGATCTCCGTCGCGTCCGAGGTCGAGATATTTTCTCCTGTGAGAACTCATCGTGAATTCCAGTGTGAGGAGAGATATCATATTGTCGGCCGCTGCTTTATCCGGGATCGAGATACCGAACCCGGACCGTGAATTATATACGAATTTACAGTAGCACGACGCCATGTCGTTGAAGGTGTGTCCGAAATCTCCCTGATAGTAACTGCTTGTGTTGTTATAGAGCGTCACGCCGCTTTTATCATCCGACGCGAGGGTAATATTGATACTGCGCGGTTCCGCGTCCGCTCTGTAAGCGCCTTCTTCCGAAGGGAGTGGCTTTTCTTCTTCGCGCCAGAACGGGCTGTCTTCGCCGAGCGCGAGAGCGAGGAAAGTTTTGGAACACCAGAGAGAACCGAGCTCCGACGTATAGCTGTCGGTCAACGGAGAGGACGGATAGAGGTAACCCGGTTTCAGAATGAATTCGGACCGCCCTTTCAGTTCCGTGAAATACGCGACGTTTTTCAGCATCGCGCGGCGGCAAACGCCGTAAGGTATCTCACATCCGGAAAGCGCGGCGGCCGGAAAGATCGCGCTCTCGGCGAATCTGTACGCAAGAGATCTGCCCATCGCGGGAACGGATCCGTCACGGTCAAAAAACTTGAGATAAAACGGGATAAACGTTTCGACACGCCTTTTATATTCCGCGGCTCTCGACGGATCGAAATAAGAAGTCCCCTCGGCGATAACTGACCAAAGGAGAGGATAGAGGTGCAGCGACCACGGCAGATAATAATCGAACCTGCCGAAAACGCCGTCCTGATACCACCCGTCGGAAATATACATGGAATCGAGTACGGAAAAGGCGCGTTCGACGTCGCGGCTTACGTCGGGCGTCGGCACGCCGAGTTTTTCAAGTGATGCGAGAACGATCAGCGGAAACCAAAAGTGATTGTTATCCCAGCTCACATGAAGACCGCGCGACGCCCACCCCGAAAGCCAGCCGCCGACCTGACGCTTCTGATCCTCGGTATACTGATCCCAGAGGAGATCGCGGGCGAAATTAAGCGCGACGGCGTAGCCGGCGAGTTCGGTCGCCGCCTGATTGGCGAAGCCGACGGTATCGCGTCTCGCGTATTTCGAAAAGCAGAGCGAATCGTCTTCGTCCGTTCCGCGAAGCATAATTTCTCTTATTACGTCCTCGGCTCTTTCTTCCCTGCCGCCGACTGTCACGGTCAGCCCGTCCTTGAGGATCGGTCCGAGACCCCAGAGGGGACGGAGTACGGCCTCCATTACGGTGGCGTCGTATCCGACCTGATCGGTGATCTCAAATCGGGTGTTCCTGAAGAATTTTTCCGCTGCGACGCCGAGCGCCGGGATCAAGACCGACCTCGCTGTATTGAACAGTTTGTTTCTGTCTGTCATAAAAACTCCGTTATTCGGGCTTTTTGCCGCAGAATATATCGACCCACGGCGTCTTTTTCACCGGCTCGGTGATACCGCCGTACGCCTCGACGTTTCGGCATCTCTCAAGATACGCCCTTATATCTTCGGTGATCTCTTCGGATCCGGAAGTATGTGAAAGGACGCGCCCGCCGAGGTCTAAGTCGACGATCTCAACCGACGGCGCTTTCGTGATCTTTTTGACGACGCTCCCGTCGGGTGCGACGACGCCCGTGAAAGCGACGTCATAATTACGGTCGATCTGAGACGACGCGATATAAAGAGTGTTGTCCACGGCGCGGGCGCGAAGTCTGATCTCCCAGCCCGGCTTCAGAGTATCGCCGTAAAGAGGCATCAGAATGAGGTCGGCGCCTCTGTTTCCGAGGATACGCGCAGACTCGGGAAAATAGTTGTCGAAGCAGATCATTATTCCGACGCGGCCTATATCGAGATCGAACACCGGAAAGTCTACGCCCCGTGAGATTCCTTTTTTCATCTCGTCGTACGGTATGTGTACTTTGCGGTATCTGCCGATCTCTTTTCCCTGTCTGTCAAGGATATATGAAGTGTTGTAAACTCTGCCGTCAGAGCTGACCTCATAGTCCCACGGAACGAGATAAGCTCCGCGCTTTTTCGATAGGGAGGCGCATCTTTCACGCCATTCCTCCGTCATTACGCGGAGTTTCATCGGCACGGAGAGAATGTCCGAGGACGTAACGTACTGATACGATTCGGGGAAAAAGACAAGGTCCGCTCCGCGTGAGAACGCCTCGTCCGCCATGTCGTAGAGGCGGTCGAGCCGCTCGGAGTAGCCGTCCGGGGCGAAGTTGTCGACCTGTATCAAACCGAGTTTCATATTCGGTTCCTCCTGAAAACAAACAGAGAGCCAACCGAGGTCGACTCTCTCTGCTTTTCAATTATTCAGCAGCGTAAACGCTGACTCTCTTCTTTCCGCCCGGAGCGTGCTCGAACTTGACCGTACCGTCGATCAGCGCGAAAAGCGTATCGTCGTTTCCGCGTCCGACGTTATTGCCGGGATGGATCTTTGTTCCGCGCTGTCTGACGATGATACCGCCGGCAAGGATATCCTGCCCGTCGGCTCTCTTAACGCCGAGACGTTTGCTCTGGCTGTCGCGGCCGTTCTTAGTGGAACCGCCGCCCTTTTTATGTGCGAAAAACTGTAAGCTTATTCTGATCATTTTATCTACCAACCTTTCTTATTAACCGTTTATTCTTCTGTCACGTCAACGTCAAGATAGTCGTAATATTCCTCGAGCAGATCGTTCAACTGATAGTAGTATCCTTTGATGAGCCCCTCGACGGCAAATCGACGGCTTTCATCCTCTCCGGTCTCCGGAAGAGCCGCTCTGCATCTTACCGATATCTCAGTTCCGCTCTCGTCGATCTTATAATCGACGTCGGCGGCGTACGATATTTCAAGCGTGTTGAGGATGAGCATCGTCATTGCCGAAAGCGCGGCGCACAGAACGTCGTCACCGGATTCTCCGTACCCGGTATGACCGTGCTCGTCGAATCCCCAGAACGCTCCGTCGCGCTTTACAAAAACTATCTTCGTCATAGACGGATCACTTGCCCGCCGTAATCGTCTCGATCTGGACCTTGGTGTAAGGCTGTCTGTGACCGATCTTTCTCTTTTCGTTCTTCTTAGGCTTGTAGGTCAGAACGTGGATCTTTTTGCCCTTGCCGTTCTTGACTGCCTTAGCCGTAACGACAGCGCCCTCAACGTAGGGAGCGCCTACCGCAAATCCGTCGTCGACGGATACACCGAGAACGCGGTCGAACTTGACCTCGTCGCCCTCGTCAACGTCAAGTTTTTCGATGAAAATGACGTCGCCTTCGCTTACCTTGTACTGCTTTCCGCCTGTTTCGATAATCGCAAACATGAAAAGCCCCTCACTTTCGTTTTGTGAACTCGCCGGATCAGGTAAACGCATGCGTTTTTGAAGACCTGAATCCACGCGGCATTCCACATTCTATCACATCTTGAATTGCTTGTCAATTATTTTTTTGTTTTTTTCTTAATAATTATAAACGTTATGTTCCGACCTTCGTTGGCAATCATGGCGGCGGAGAATACAATGGTATCAGACGTCAGAAAAACAAAGGTGAACACTATGTCGGAAGGAAAAAGCAAAATAGGTATTCTCGGCGGGGACGGTCGGTCGGCGATCCTCACTTCCCTGCTTTCGAAAAAAGACGTTGAATGCGCGGTATGGGGTTTCCCGAAACGCGGCGATCTGTCGGGAAGGGTCGTCAAATGCGGAAAATGGGAATGCGCTGTGAACGGCGCAGACGCCGTGATACTGCCGCTGCCCGTCACGTTCGACGGAGTAAGACTCAACTGCCGCGCGATCAGTGAAGAAGAAAAAGCCGTCGATTACGACGTCAGGATAACCGAGATCGTCGAAGCGGCTGGAAAAGACGCACTGATCCTCGCCGGAAAGATACCGGCATCGGCGCTGCGTTTCACCGCCGAGCACGGCAAAAGGATAAAAGACTATTACGAATCAGAAGAGTTTCAGATAAAAAACGCTCTGCCGACCGCTGAAGGCGCGATAGGGTGCGCTATGAGCTCGCTTCCCTTCACTCTCTCGCAGTCAAGCGTCGCGGTGACCGGGTACGGGCGGATCGGAAGAACGCTCGCGCATCGGCTTATCGCGCTCGGAGCAGACGTGACGTGCATAGCGAGAAGCAGAAGCGACCTTTCCTGGGCGTGGGTCGACGGATGCCGGCCTCTTCCGCTTGACGAATACAGATCTGACCCGCGGGACTTTGACGCAATCTTCAATACCGTTCCGCACACTATTTTCTCGCCCGAGATCATCGCAAGGCTCGATCCCGATACCGTATTCATCGAACTCGCCTCACAGAGCGGGATCGACGCGGCTGCCGCAAAAGGCCGGGGAATACGCGTGATCAGAGCGTCGTCTCTTCCGGGCAGGTGCTCGCCGGTTACTGCGGGAAAGATCCTTTACGAGGCCGTCGCGGCGATCCTCGTCGAGGAGGGGATCCTGTGATAGGGTTTTGTTTGACCGGTTCGTTCTGCACACACCGCGAAGCGCTTGATGTGCTTGAGAAAATAGCTTGTAATTATGAGGTCGTGCCGGTAATGAGCGAGACCGCGTATGCGACGGATACGCGGTTCGGTCTCGCTTCCGATACGGTATCGAAAGTAGAAGACCTGTGCGGAAGGCGCGTTATCCGCACGGTAAGGGACGCGGAACCGCTCGGTCCCGCCGTAAAGCTCGACGCGATGATCATCCTTCCCTGTACCGGGAACACTCTTTCAAAGCTTGCGCACGGAATAACGGATACCGCCGTTACGATGGCGGCGAAAGCTCACCTCAGAAGCTCGCGTCCGCTGGTTATCGCTCTGTGTTCGAACGACGCGATGAGCGCGAACTTCTCGAATATCGGAACGCTGATGAACAGAAAAAACGTGTTTTTCCTTCCGATGACGGAGGACGATCCGGACGGGAAGCCGCATTCGCTCGTCGCAGATTTTTCATATGCCGAAAAAGCGATCGAAGCGGCGTTGAGAGGCGAACAGCTTAAACCTCTTTTCGTAAGATGAGCCGGAGGGTTTGCGCCCTCCGGCTCTTTTATTCAGGGGTTTACGGGTTTGACGCCGCGCTCTATATACCAACCGTCGATGAACGGCGCGCGGAACGCAAAGTTGAAGTCGGAGCACGCGTAATGATAGAACGTCGATCCCTCGTCTATTCCCTTTGAAGTGAAGTAAGCGAGATATCTTTCGTTATAAGGCATGTGCTGACCGTTGAACTTCGTTATCGGTTCGTTCAGAACGTAATGGTCCATATTGGATTCGTGCTTGACGTACATCACGTATCTGTCGTCGCAGATATACGTGTTGTTTCTTGAGATCCATCCGCGTCTCGTGGCGTCCGTGGAGATATCGGTGCTCCAGATCGTACCGCACGGGTAAAGAATGATATTGTTCTCGACTATGCAGTTTACTTTTTCGCCGGTCGAGCAGAAGACTTCCCCGCCTTTAGTTATACCGCCTGCGATCTTTTCCCCGACGACGTCCAAAGTCGCCCTGATCCCGGGATCCTGCTGTTCCGTCATTCCGTAGCCGATATACGCGAAGATATTGTCGTGAACGTGGAAGTTGATCATCTTGTTCTTCCCGTAGATCCCCGTCTCGTCGCGCTGGGTCTCGTTATAGCAGAGAGATTCGACCGCGTTGCCGGACGATACGATCACGTTATCGTAATACTCGATATTCACGTAGTTCATCGAAGGGGAGTCGGGCTCCCAGTTGACTGCGTGCTGAGTGGAAAGCGGTCCGTCGCCGATATCGTGCAGATAGCAGTTCCTAACAGTCTCGTTGTATGCGCCGCCGTTCGACTCCTTACCCGACTCGACGGACGAAAGAGAGCCGCCGCACCACCCGATCTCGCAGTTTGAAACGGTCAGTTCGTTCGCCAGCATCATACCCATCGTTCCGCTGTAAAGGATAGCAATATTATCCAAACGGGTCCCTTTGGCGTAAGGATGTTTATCGTTCGGATATGCGGTAACGGTCCAGCCGTCCGGAGAACATTTGATGTCGTCGAATACTTCGCCGGGGTTCCCCATGTCGCAGTACATATAAAGTTTGTGTTCGGTCGGATCGTGGATATATTCGAGATTGTGAAGAAGAACGGTGCCGGGATTCGTCATCGGCGTGCCGCCGCACTCAAACCACTCTTTGCCGTTGCACATATATCCGAAATAGACGGATGTTTTCGAGTCCGAAAAAAATCCGCCGTCGTTCGAGCCTTTCGAGTACATTCTGATCCCGACGTATTCGCCTCCGTTGACGACCAGATTCCCGCACGATCCTTCCTGCCCGCGTTCGCCGCCGTCAAGAGACCAGTAACCCACGTCGTCGTCAAGGAGCCACACGTTTTCCCACTCGGTGGGAAGCCATACGCCCGTCGCTCCCTCGTCGGAGCGTACCGCGCCGAAATCGAGCGCGTGAGTGAACTGGGGCTTCGGTCCCTCGCCGTAAGCGCCGTACGTTACTCCGCTGCAGGTATAAAGCGTCATGATCTGGTAGTTGCCTTCGAAAGTGGGATAGAAGATCGAACCTCTCTCGAAGAACACCCCGTCGCCCGGCTCAAGTTTGCTTCCGACGTTGAACCCGATCCTGTACCGGAAGAGCGATTTGAGGCTCCTGAACGGAGTGTCGGGCGTCAGACCGTCGTTTGCGTCGTCGCCTCTGAACGAGGAGACGTAATATACTTTACCGCCGTTCTTTACGATATCCGCGGGAGTGACCTCGCTCTTTGAGTTAAGGATATCGTTTATGCGTTGTGTCAGAAGCTTATCGTATTTATCGAGCGTCGCTCCGTCGGCTTCGCGCCAGTCAAGTTCGGTATAAAGGAAATAGTTATATATATAGTCGCATATCTCAGCGTCTGCCGTCGAAACGGCGAACGCGTCCGCGGCTGCCCGATCGGGGAAAAAACCGATATACGCGATATTGAATCTGCCGTCGCTCCCCTTGTAGTCGGAGGCGAACGGAACGGCGAGAAGATTCAGAATATCGTAATCCCAGTCAAACGTATCGGAGGCGAGCAGTGCGGAAAGATCAAACGTCGCGGTTTTGAAATCGCCGTCTCCCTCTCCGGGAACGAAATCGAAATACTCGCAGTGCTTGTGGCCCGTTCCGTATTCCTCGTCAAAGTTGTGTCTGTACGCGCCGCGGATCGCCTCGGGCTCTTCATATCCCGTATAGGTATACGCGATCTTTATCACCGGAAGCGAAATAACGTCGAAATTGATTCCGGTGACGGTAACGCCGACGGAATTGTAAGGGTTCCGCCCACCGTATCCGGGAACGACCCAGTCGTAGTCGACGCCCGCCGTGACCACGTCATAGAACGCAGAAAGAACGGGAACTTCGCCGACCTTACCAATATCGGTACCCAGCGTACCTCTGACCTGAGATGCATTGTCGTAAAGGTAACGCGCGCCGAAGATCACCGCGCCGTCGGCCGTTTCGGGATCGTATCCCTGCCACGCGAGGTTCTGCGCGTCGATCAGGTTTTTCACGACAGTCGCGGTCTCCGCCCTGGTTATATTTGCCGTCGGGTTGCATTTCCCGGCTTTGTCGCCGTTGAAGATACCCGCGCGGCGCAGGTTCTCCATATTATCCTTCGCCCAATTTGCGATCTTTTCCCGGTCGGCAAATTCCGAAGGCGCTGTGAAACGTCGCGGCATCCTTATTTCTCTGTAGGCGATATATCTGTCCGTGATAGCCGCCAATTCCTGACGGGAGAGATTCGCATCCGGTTTGAAAAGGCCGCCCGGATATCCGTTGACAAGCCCGGTTTTCGACGCCCAGCCGACGTACGGGGCGTACCACTTGTCCTGAGGAACGTCTTTGAATATATCGGTCGTTTCGGGCGTCCCGCCGTCGATACGGCATAGGATCGTGACGAACATTGCGCGCGTCAGCGGGCTCTTCGGACCGAATCTCGTCGCTGAAGTTCCGACCATCAGTCCGTTTTCGTAGACGTACTTGACGTTGTCGTAGAACCACTCGTCTTTCGATACGTCTTTGAAATCCATTGCCGGGGTCTCCGACGACGCCGCGGCGGGTATAAGCGCGATGATAAAGGCAGTCGCGAGAATAAGCGAAAGAACTCTTACGATCTTCATACGCGCCCCCGTTAACTCAAACGTTGAAACGGAACAGAGTGACGTCTCCGTCCTTCATTACGTAGTCTTTACCTTCGCTTCTGACGAGTCCCTTTTCTTTGGCCGCCGCCATCGAACCGCAAGCGATCAGATCGTCGTATGCGACGATCTCGGCGCGGATGAATCCGCGTTCGAAATCGGTGTGGATCTTCCCTGCCGCCTGAGGAGCTCGCGTACCCTTGACGATCGTCCAGGCGCGGACCTCTTTAGGTCCGGCGGTGAGGAAACTGATGTAACCGAGCAGGGAGTAACTCGCTTTGATAAGCCTGTCAAGACCGCTTTCGCTGATCCCGAGTTCTTCAAGGAATTCTCCTTTTTCGCCGTCGTCAAGTTCTGCTATCTCCGCCTCGATCGAAGCGCAGATCGGGATCACTTCCGCGCCCTCTTCGGCGGCTATTTCCTCGATCTGTTTATAGTAGACGTTATCGGGCGATACCCCCGCCGCCTCGTCTTCCGAGACGTTCACGGCGTAAATGACCGGCTTTGCTGTGAGGAGTTCGACGTCGCCGAGAATGGATTTTTCATCTTCCGAGAGGTCGACGCTTCTCGCGGTCCTGCCGTTTTCGAGTTCCGCCATAAGTTTACGGTAGACCTCAAGCGCCGCGGCGGCGCTCTTGTCTCCCTTTACGAGTTTTTCCGTCTTCGCGATACGCCTTTCAAGCACTTCAATATCGGCGAAGATAAGTTCGAGATTGATCGTCTCCATATCGCGCTTCGGATCGACGGCGCCGTCAACGTGGACTATATCGGGATCTTCAAAGCAGCGGAGGACGTGTATGACGGCGTCGACGTCCCGGATATGGGACAGGAATTTGTTGCCGAGTCCCTCGCCCTTCGAGGCGCCGCGTACCAGGCCTGCGATATCGACGAATTCGATCACCGCGGGAGTGTACAGTTCCGGAGAATACATTTCCGCCAGAACGTCGAGCCGCTTATCGGGAACGCGCACCATACCGACGTTCGGGTCGATCGTACAGAACGGATAGTTCGCGCTCTGCGCCCCGGCTCCTGTCAGCGCGTTGAACAGCGTACTTTTTCCCACGTTCGGGAGACCGATTATTCCGAGTTTCATATATGTGACTTACCCTCGATTCAATTGTTTTTTATTAAATTATTCTAACACACCGTTTCTTCCTTTGTCAATGAAAAAAGGGCCCGTCGCCCAGCGGGCCGGTCCCTTTTTTCACACTTTTGCAGATATCTGTTCCTTCAGCCTCGTGATGATACGTTTTTCGAGACGGGATATGTACGACTGCGATATCCCGAGCCTGTCCGCGACTTCTTTCTGCGTCATCTCACGTCTCCCGGAAAGCCCGTATCTCATCTCTATTATCTCGCGTTCGCGTTCGTCGAGCGACGCGATCGCTTCCCTGAGGATGCGTTTCTCCTCGTCTTTTTCGATACCGGCGCTGACCGCATTGTCGTCGGAACTGAGAACGTCGGAGAGAAGAAGTTCGTTCCCGTCCCAATCGACGCGAAGCGGCTCGTCTATGGAAACGTCACCTCTGTGGGAAGCGTTTTTTCTGATAAACATCAGGATCTCGTTTTCGATACAGCGCGAAGCGTAAGTGGCAAGCTTTATGTTCTTTTCGGGCCGGAAAGTTCGGATCGCTTTTATAAGGCCGATCGTTCCTATAGAGATAAGGTCTTCGATCCCGATACCCGTTCCGTCGAATTTCTTCGAGATATACACTACAAGACGCAGATTATGACTTATTAGTTCATCGCAGAAAGAGGGATCTTCCCTCATCCCCGCGACGGCGCGCGCCTCTTCCTCCGGCGAAAGCGGCGCGGGGAGGACGTCGGGCCCGCCGACGTAAAAAATGTCGTCTCCGTCCCCGAAAATACTCCTGAATACTCTCTCGACTACCCGTCTG
This sequence comes from Clostridia bacterium, assembly GCA_017428635.1. GTDB lineage: Bacteria > Bacillota > Clostridia > Oscillospirales > CAG-272 > RUG11130. The sequence continues at coordinate 18,353 of JAFRQK010000079.1, forward strand.
AAAATAAGCGCGTTTCTCACAACATCACCTCCCACACAAACATTAATGCGACTATGTAAGAGAGGGCGGGATCACGCCGTCGTACGCTGCAAAGCTCCCCTTCCCGGCCTCGCGCAAAGAAATATAAGCGCTCCGTTTCGTACCGTTTACAAAAAGAACGTCAGGTCTTATCGCGCGGAACAATCCCTCGCCCGTTAAACTCTTTGCCGGAATAATCCTAATTCTCGGTGCTATCGAAGGCGGCGGGTCTCCCGAACCGCATAACAAATACTCGACTACGTCGGGCGGGAGACGCGCGGCGGCTGATGACGCAACGAAAGCAACCGGATCGCCCGAAACCGGTTCGGTCAACAGGTTTCCGCTGTCAATGAGGCAAAGCGCTCCGACTGTTACCCCGCAGACGGAAAATCTCAGATAAGCCGAACGTCTTCCTTCTTTATCACGTTTAATTCTTGAAACGGCAAATACGGCCGGTACCGAGATCGCGCAGGCAACAGCCGCTGCGATACGCCCTTTTATTCCCGATGCGAGATTTACAAATGAACAGATCGATACGGCCGCGCCGTACAAAAGGCAAGCCGAGGACCACATAATCGCGGTCCGTCTCACCAGTTCGGGAAAAGAAGTCGATCCGAACGCGACAACGCACATAAGAGCGGCGATCGGAACGCCCGCGACAAGCGATATGAATCCTTTGAAAAGTAAAGTGAGCGGAACCGACGTCAGGGCGCCGACTGCGGCGGCTGCCGAAGCTCTGAGAATTTTCGTGCCGGTCCGGCAAAGACGTGAAGTCAGGCAAACGGTGATCAGGTCGCAACCGAAATTCATAAAGAATAAAACGTCTGCGTAAACGACTTTCTCCATCGCCCCCACCTCCACGTTCGATTATACTCGCGCACGCCGTCGAAAAAGGTCGCAAAAAACAGCGCCGTAATATTTCCGAAAAATAAAAAAAGAGACGCACGCCTTTCGGCGTGCGCCTCGCGGGGGCAAGTTAAGATCAGATCTCGGGGATCTCGACCTCGATCTCGCGGCCGAGCTTTGCGCTCTTGTTGATACCGTCGATGATCGCCTGATTGTAAAGGATCTGCGAGGTCGGAACGGGAGCGGGAAGTCCGAGACGAGCCGCGTCAACGAACGAACGGATCTTCTTGTCGAAGAGACCGCCGTGAGTGTGTACGAGCGGAACGACGGTCTCGGCCTGTTCGCCGCAGATGTCGTGATAAAGGGTCATCGGGCCGCCGACGGAGCCGTTCCAGCAGTCGGTGGACGGAATGCGCAGAGCGCCTTCCTTACCGAGGATGAGCGTATCGCCGGGGGTGTCGGGATGCATAGCCCACGAAATTCTGAAGTCGAGGATTATGTCTCCCTCAAGACGGACGAACGCGGCGCCGAAGTCGTCGACCGAGAAGCGCTTCGCATCCTCGCCGTTGTACTTCGGATTCTTGCCGAAGAAATCGGAGACGTAACCCGTTACGGTCAGAGGCTTCGGATAGCCGATAGCGTTGAGGACCATGTCGAGAGAGTAGCATCCGATATCGCCGAGAGCGCCGATACCGCCGGTTTTGTCTTCGATGAACGTGGAGCCCGGGATACCTCTTCTTCTTCCGCCGCCGGTCTGGATGTAGTAGATGTCGCCGAGAACGCCGGAATCGACGATCTTCTTGATCATCTTCATGTTTTCGTCGAATCTGGGCTGGAAGCCGACGGAGACGAAAGCTTTGCTCTTCTTCTCCGCGCGGCAGATCTCGACTGCCTCGTCAAGCGTTACGGTGAAGGGTTTCTCAAGAAGGACGGGAATGTCTCTCTCGAGAGCGTAGATCGTAGGATCCTTGTGCTGTCTGTTGTACGTGCAGACGGATACGCCGTCGAGTTCCTCGTTGTCGATGAGCGCCTGATGGGACTCATAGCAGCGAACGTTGGTGAGGCCGTACTGCTCCATCTTTTTCTTCGCTTTGCCGGGAATGATATCGGCTGCGGCGACGATCTCGACGTCGGGCTGGTTCATGTAACTCTCGATGTGCGACTCGGCGATCCAACCGGTCCCGATGATACCGACCTTGAATTTCTTGTCGGTCGCGGCTTCGGTCTTCTCTTCAACCGCCTGCTTGAATTGGCTGAGAACAGCGTCTGACATTGTTTTGTCCACCTTTCAATTATTCTTTATTGGATGCCGCTCTGCGGCAGGATTTACCTATTTACCACTTAAGGTCTTCCTTGAGATACTTGATGCTCTTCGCGGCGCATTCCAGCGGTGTCGTGCCTTCGCTCGGATCGTCCTGTTCGACGACGACCCACTCAGCGCCCGCTTCGATCGCAGAGGCGAGGATCGCAGGCATATCCTGCATACCGTGGCCGACCGGACGGAATTCGAACGTGCTCTCGGCCTGTTCGCTCTCCTCCTCGTCTATCCCGATGAGCGCGTAGAGGTGAGCCGGAAGCGAACCGGTCATATAGAAGTCCTTGAGGTGAACGACCGGCGCTCTGTTCTTAAACTTTTTGATATACTCCGCAGGGATCTCTCCGCCGATATTGACCCAGCAGGTATCGAGTTCCGACGCCAGTTCTTCGGGCGTGAAAGAATCGTAAAGCACTTCCAGCATGTATTTCCCGTCTATCTTGTTCTTGAACTCGAAATCGTGGTTGTGATAAAGGAGCTGCATTCCTCTTTTCTTGCAGCCGGCGGCGATCTCTTTCATGAGTTCGTAAGTGCCGACATATTTTTCGGACGCGCGCCATTTGAAACCGTCGGGACGTCTTTCCTCGACAAGATAAGGAATAGCGACGTATTTGCATCCGATAGTTTTATAGGTATCAAGGACCTCGTCGACTCCGCCGTCGCAGCAGATATAATCGTCCGTCGTGACGTGCGCGGAAATCGGGATCAGGCCGAGTTCTTCGACCATCGCTTTGATCTCTTCGGGTTTGTGATCGTAAAGACCGGCGAATTCAACGCCGTCGTAACCCATCTCTTTTACTTTTTCAAGCGTGCCTTTGAAGTCCTTATCCATCTCTTCTCTGAGAGAATAAAGCTGGATAGCAACAGGAAGTGCCATAATAACCCCCATATATTGTATTATTCGCGGCGATACGGTCTATCCCCACACAGTTTATTGTATCTCACGGAGCGTTTAAAGTCAAGCAAAATCTCTCAAATATGTAAAAAAGTTATCGCATTTTCCGGCGCTCTTAGGGCAAAACTTCAAAACGGTACATTTTTTGATTTTTTCATTGACAAACAAAAAACCCGATGATATAATATCGTAGGTAAAAAGGTACCTGCCCCATTAGCTCAGCTGGTAGAGCACATGACTTTTAATCATGGTGTCCGGAGTTCGATTCTCCGATGGAGCACACGGAGAGGATCGCCGTCAGGCGGTCCTCTCTTTTTTCATCCTTCCGCCGGTTTCGGAATATAATGAAACCGAAACGAATACAGGCAAGGTGATAATATGGCGTGTTCAACGTGTGATTTGAGAGACAAAGACGTAATAAACGTTTGCGACGGCAACAGACTCGGGCAGGTCGCGGATTTTGAGATCGACCCGTCGTGCGGGCGCATCTGCGCTCTGATCGTGTCCCCGGATACGGTCGCGGGAATGCTGTTCTCTAAAAACAGAATCAGAGTCCCGTGGGACAGGATCGTGAGGATCGGCAAGGACGCAGTCCTCGTCGACGTGCGTACGGAGTGCAAGTGTCCCGAAGAAGCTTGCGGCGCGCTCAAAGGAGCGCTCAAAAAGAAGTTGGGGCTGTGAGAGCGGATTCTCCCGATAGTTATTGATTAATTCCGACGGATTTGCTATAATTATCCTGAAGAAAAATATCTATTTATCAATGGGAGATTTTACTCAAATGGCATCCTTTGAAAAGACGGACAAAAGAACACATTACTGCACGGAACTCTCAGCCGCTGATATAGGCAAGAGAGTTAACGTTCTCGGCTGGTGCCAGAGGCAGAGAGACCTCGGCAGCCTTATCTTCATAGACATCCGCGACAGGACCGGAATCCTTCAACTCGCGTTCGACGAAAAGACGGACAGAGAGATCTTCGATATGGCGTTCGGCGTCAGAGCAGAGTACGTTCTCGCCGCCTCCGGTATCGTAAGATCCCGCGGTGAGGGAGCGATTAACCGGACGATGAAGACCGGCGAGATAGAGGTCGCCGTCGACCGCTTCAAGATCCTGTCGGTCGCCGAGACCCCGCCCTTCGAGATCGTAGAAGACTCGAACGTTAATCAGGAACTCAGGCTGAAGCACAGATACCTCGATCTGCGCCGCCCGGAACTTCAGCGCAACGTGATCGCGCGCTCGAAGATATCGAAACTCGCGAGAGACTATTTCGAATCTCAGGGCTTTATCGATATCGAAACGCCCACACTTATAAAACCGACGCCGGAGGGCGCGAGAGACTATCTCGTACCGAGCCGCGTTCACCCCGGGAAGTTCTACGCTCTTCCGCAGTCGCCTCAGCTTTACAAGCAGCTGCTTATGTATTCAGGATTCGACAGATATTTTCAGATCGCCCGCTGCTGGCGCGACGAGGACCTGAGAGCAGACAGACAGCCGGAGTTCACCCAGATAGACCTTGAGATGAGTTTCTCGGACGAGGACGACATTATCGCCATTAATGAAGGCTTCCTCAAATTCCTTTATAAAGAATTCCTCGGGGTTGATCTTGAAACTCCCTTCCCTAGAATGACGTGGCGCGAAGCTATGGACCGCTACGGTTCGGACAAGCCCGACACGCGTTTCGGAATGGAACTGTTCAATATTTCCGATATCGCCGCGAATTGCGCGTTCTCCGTCTTTTCCGGTACGGTTGAAACGGGCGGAACGGTCCGCGGTATCAACGTAAAGGGCGGAGCGTCGATGACGCGCAAGGAGATCGACGCCCTGACCGAATTCGTCAAGACGTACGGGGCGAAGGGACTCGCATGGTACAAGATCGCCGACGGAGTCGTTTCGTCGTCGTTCGCAAAATTCATGACCGAGGACGAGATCGCATCGATCGTCGAACGAGGCGGAATAGAGGACGGCGATATCGCCTTCTTCGTCGCAGCGAAAGACAAGGTCGTTTTCGATTCTCTCGGCGCGCTGCGCGTTCAGGTCGCGAAAAAGTTCGGCATTCTCGACCCGAAGCAGTTCAACTTCCTCTGGATCACGGAATTCCCGCTTCTCGAGTACAACGAAGAGGACGGCAGATTCTACGCGATGCACCACCCGTTCACGATGCCTATGGAGGAAGATATACCGCTTCTCGATACCGATCCCGGCGCAGTCAGGGCGAGAGCGTACGATATCGTTCTTAACGGCACCGAACTCGGCGGCGGTTCTATCCGTATCCACACGACCGAGATGCAGAATATGATGTTCAAGTCGCTCGGAATCGGTGAGGAAGAAGCGAATGAAAAATTCGGATTCCTGCTTGAAGCGTTCAAATACGGCGTTCCCCCGCACGGCGGTCTCGCTTACGGTCTGGACCGTCTCGTCGCGCTGACGCTCGGTCTGTCCGACATCAGGGACGTAATCGCTTTCCCGAAAGCGCAGAACGCCTCGGAGATACTCTCGCGCTGCCCCGCGAGAGCGGACGGTAAAGCGCTTGAAGAACTCGGAATCAAAGTCGTAAAAGAAGAAGAAGAATAACGTAATCCCCCGTCTTTCGACGGTCACAACAGAAAGAGAGGACAAACAGATGGGACACAGAGTAGGTTACATCGGTTTCGGCGGAATGGGCGGCGGCTACCACTATGAAGTAGCGAAAGACAGAAAAGACGTCTGCCCGGATCTTGAACCCGCGGCGGTATTCGAACTCAGAGAGAGCAGGCGCGCCGTTGCGATCGAGCGTGGGCTTACCGCATACGACGATCTTGACAAGTTTCTTGCCTCCGACGATTTTGATATCGTCGTCGTTGCGACTTCAAACAACTTCCACAAGGATATGACTATTCGCTCACTGAGAGCGGGAAAGCACGTCATATGCGAAAAACCCGCCGCTATGAACGCGGCGGAACTTGAAGAAATGATCGCCGTCTCGAAAGAGACCGGAAAATATCTGTTCATTCACCAGAACAGGCGCTTCGACGTCGATTTTCTCACCGTCAAGCACGCCTACGAAACCGGGAGGCTCGGAACACTCAGATCGATCGAGAGCAACTTTGCGGGCGGGACCCTGCTCGGCTGGAGAGCGTTCCGCGACCACGGCGGCGGGATCCTGTTCGACTGGGGCGTCCATCTTATCGACCAGATCGTTTATCTCGTACAAGAACCCGTAGCATCCGTCCGCGCAGCGGTCAGATGCGAAAAGAACCCCGAAGTCGACGACAGAACGACGGTCATTATCACGTTCCGGAGCGGACTTCGCGCTACCGTCAAAGTAGCCGGTACTTTCCTCGTTCCGAAACCGAGATTTGCCGTCTACGGCGACAAAGGAATTCTTTGGATGGACGAGATCTACAACGCAAAGGGCACGCTCCGCGAGGCCAAATCTGCCGAGTGGATCGCAGAGGACGCGTTCGTTTACGGAAAAGAAGGGGTATCCATCCGTAAGCAGGAGATCCTCGACGAAGACCTCGAACGCATCGAATACCCGGACGACGGTTTTGAGGTTGAGCAGGACTGGGCTGCGCTCTACAAAAATATGATCGACACCATCGACGGCAAGGCAGAGATGCTCGTCAAGCACGAAGAAGCTCTGACCGTTATGAAGATCATCGACGCCGCGATGAAGTCGTCCGAGACCGGAGAACTCGTCGAGTTTTGACGCTTTTCTCCCTCTGTTATGGATAAAACTTCAAAACGGCGAGCGATCCGTTCCGCCGTTCCCCACGCCGCCGTCTTGCGCGCGGCAGCCGACGGGATCGCATCGGGACCTATCGTTTCGCGATTTATGCTCGGAACATATTACTCGTCAAAACTTCCGCTCCTCAGCCGCGACGCCCTGATCCTCACGGGATTTGATAACGACGGGAACGTTTTATGTGAAAAGATCATTCGCGGAAAACCGATGACGACGCCTAAATCGGCGAAAGAAAGGATCGCGGAATTCGCGGACACCTGTTGTCCGATCTACGCTGCCGGTCGCAGATCCGATCAATTGATGGACGATCGGGAAGCGTCGGACGAATGCGAAGCGATTTTCAAAGTCCTTTATGAAAACGGTTCCGTTCTGAAAGAATACGTTACGGTCAACGGATTTGATTATTCGCTTATGTCCGGAAAATCAAAAAACGGATTCCCTCTCAACGACAAAACGTGACGGTCGAAAGACCGTCACGTTTTTTTATCACGTTAGATTCTGGATCATCAGGACCAGTCTCATGAAGATCGTCGCGCCCTCAGCACGTGTCGCCGATGCGCGCGGATCGAACTTGTTGTTGCCCTTTCCGTTTACGATCCCTGCCGCCTGCGCCCTGTAGACGGATTCCTTTGCCCAGCCGCTTATCTTCGAATCGTCGGCAAACTTTTGTCCGCCCGCATTTTCGGGAAGACCGATCCCGTTGCTGTCCGCGTATCTGACCAGCATGGCGCAGATCTGTTCGCGGGTGACAAGCCCGTTCGGATCGAACCGCGTCGCCGAGACGCCGTTCACGACCCCGGTTTCCTTTGCCCATTCGACGTAAGGAGTGTACCACTTCCCCGCGGGCACGTCGGAAAACGACGTCGATGAATACTTCGAGACGTCGACCCCCGCCATTCTGCCGAGGATCGTAACGAACATCGCGCGGGTGAGTTTCGTTTTCGGTTCAAACTTACCGCTCCCGACCCCGTTGAGGAGCCCCGTGCTCATGCAGAACGCAACGTAGTCGTAGAACCAGTCCGTCTTTTTGACGTCTTTGATCTCGTCAAGATCGGCGCTCTTAACGGTGATCCTTCCGTCTTGACCGCGTTTTACCGTATAAACGTATCTCTCGTTCTCAGCGAGGCATTTGACGCCTACCGAAACGAGGTGAGTTCCGACGGAGAGCGTCCCGGTTTCTATGGAACAGGAATACGGGTATGACGTCGTTTTGAGCTGCGACACGGTATCAAGCGCGTATTCGACGTTGATCGGACTGCTCGTGGGATACCACGCATAAACCGACATTTCAAGATAATCGAGTACTTCGTCGATATTCTTAAGCTCGGTATAACCGCAATAGTTACCGTTACACAGAGAATACTGAACGGCAGGATTGGCGCCCATAAGTTCCGTATACAGATTTGCCAGTTTGGTACTAACCGTTCTGTTTACGGTATCGTTCGTTCTTCCGGGGAAGAGCGCGTAGTAATTCACTTTACCGGTGCTTGGATTTTTGAAATTGGTGTTGAAATAATTGATCGCTTTTACCTGAGGGTAGACCATCGTAAGATACGTGAGGAAAAACCTCATCGCTTCCACGGCGTGGCTCTCGTTTTGCAGCCAGTCCGATTCGCTCCTGTAACAGAACCCGCACTCGGAAACCATGATCGGTTTTCTGTTGCCGTACGTCTCGACGATCGATTTGATCCTCGTAAGCTGGTTTTCGTAATAACCGACGCAGTTATATGCGTCGTTAAGGCTGGATAATATCCCTTCGGACGCCTTTGCGTTTCCGTACGTGCTCATTCCGACCCAGTCGACGTATCCGTCGCCCGGGTAAAAATCGGTGTGATCAAAAAACCATCCGGAAATCTCGTTCGGAGAAAAGATCATCGCTGCTCCGGGGCATTCTTTATGGACAATATCCGCTACTCTTCGGAACGCCTTCTTGAAAGTGTCGGCAAATTTGGCTCCGTTTTTGTCGTAAGCGGCCTGCGTGGACGGCATACTCGACCAGCAGTTTACTTCTGCGCCGAAGCGGATCATAACGCGGCAGTTCAGAGAATTGAGGTACTCAAGGTTTCTCCGTATGTACGCGTCGTGAACGCCCGAAGCGACCTCCTCAAGATCTGCGAGCGTCTCGTGCGGTACGTTCCACGCCACCGTCAGAATAAGATCCGGATCATCTTTCGGGACGGCCCAGTCGTATTTGTTGATCTCCTCCTGAGAGAACAATACGTAAAGAAGAAACGCTTTATCGCGTCCGGCGTCGAACGAGTCGCACATTCCGCTGTACGTACCCGCCACAGGCTCGTTTTTCGCGCCGTAATACGGGATGTTTGACGTATCCCCTGTCTTTGCGTACACCGTCGGCTTAACGCTGTCGTGCTCGACCATGTTCATAATCGAGTTGACGGTACCTTTCGTAACGGTCACTCCGTACGAAGCGTAAAGCTTGGTGATCTTCAGATACTTTTGGTAGTATGCCGCGGCGTTCCTGAACTGACCGAGAGAAGCGTACGATTCCGCAACGGCGAGCACCGGCATCATTACCCTGTCGAGCTGCGTTCTATCGGAAAGGTTCGGATAGATCGCCTCGATCGCCTTGCCCGCTTTGATGATGCGGTTGTAGTCCCCCGAACCGATCGCCGCTTTATATTCCGCCTGAGCCGCCCAGTACGGGTCGGCCGCGGCGGAAACCGGCAAAGACGATGCAAACGTGAGTACCGCCAGCAAGGCGCATATAATATGTCTGATTTTCATTTCGTCCGTTCCTCGCTTTCTCCGTCGGGGGCGGCTGCCGCGGCTCCGCCGAGATCGAAATCCCGCGTTCCGGTCAGTCCGTCCTTTTTCATCATCGTCTCGAGAACCTCGATGTCAGAGGAAATATCAATGGATTCGCTCGCAAACAACTGGTCCGTCTGCCGTACGAAACCCTCCGAAAGCATTGAAAGGATACCTTCGATCCCCTCTTTGGATTTCTGCATGTTCTCGCCGCCTTCGCCCATCCGCTCGAGTTGAGCGTAGCTCTCGAGAAGTTTGAGCGTCGTCGGTAGATAGTAATTCATAAACGAATTGATACTCGATCGCTTGTCGGGATGATCGCTGACATATCCGAAGATGTATCTGGTCTGTTCCTCTATTTTGCTGATCTCGCGGGATACTGCGGGATCGGCTATTTCGTCGTTGAGACGTCTTATATCGAGCAGTATCTTGGTGTAATCGTCAACGTCCTTCGCCGCGCTCGTATTCTTTGTAAAGCGATCCCTGTCTTTCTTGTATTTTTCCGCTGTCTCGGGCGATCTGAAAAACTTCATTTCGGCTTCGTCGATAAACGCTTTCGGACCGAACGATCCACCCGCGGTCATTCTTTTCATATCGCGAAGGACCGTAGCTCTCTTCACGCCAGTGACGTATGAGAGCGTTCTGAGATCGTAGACGTCCTGATCCCCGAGCCACTCGGTATATCTCTGTTCTCTTTTTCTTCTTCCGTTCAATACGAAAAACGCGCCGAACGAGCCGAGGGACACAGCCGCCAATGAAGCTATTTTTATCAGATCGGCGATAAAGGACGACGTCGAAAACGTAACTGCGGCTCCGAGCGTCGCAGTTGCGAACAGGACGCCCAAAACAAGCGATATAATTACGCCGACAGTCATTTTCGCTTTATTATCGGTCTTTTGAGGCTCGGTGTGTGATTCACGGGGCGCCGACTGAGCGCTTTTCGGTGCTGCGTTCCGAGCGCCGCCTGCCGAATCGCCCGCCTTCTTTTCAAACGGATTATCTGCGGAGGAGGATGAGACGGGGATCTTTATCGATCTGACGATGAGGAGTATAACCGCAAGCGGTATATTTATAAAAAACAGAAGGACGATCAACCATGACGGTATCCGGATCTGTCTGTACTGTCTTCCGTTCATTTTACTCCCCCTCTCTTTGGGTCAAGTCCCCGTGATAATTATTATCGGATCGTTCCCGATCCCCGTTTAGTCCAGAGTATCGAGATAATGGAGGTGGTCTATGCACCTTTTCGCTTCTTCGATACCGGTGGGCTGACAGCCCTCGCTTTCGACGACTATGTCAAGACCCGTCTCAATGGCAAATTTTCTGACAGCAGCTACGGGAGCGGTCCCCTCGCCGAGCGCGAGCCCGTGTCCGTCGCGCGTGCCGTCTTTAAGGTGGATCATCTTGACTCTGTCGCCGAGACGCTTGAGTTCCTCGACGGGATCCACGCCCGCAACGTACGCCCAGTACGTGTCTATCTCAAAGAAGAGGTCCGTTCTGTTCTGGAGTTCGTGGTGGATGTGATAACCCTCTTCGGTGAGAATGAACTCTTCGGAATGGTTATGGAAACCGAGCTCGATGCCCTCCGCCTTCAGTTTGGGAGAGACGTAGTTCACGAAATCGATGAACTTGTCAAGATGAGAGCGAGGCTGGACGTCCGCGCCGGGAATTATATATCTTTTGTTTCCGAGTTCCTTGTGGAATCTGACAGTTTCTTCAAAGTTCTCGGCAAGTCCTTCACACCCGCTGTGAGTGCCGACGAGGCGGAGTCGGTACTTTTCGATCATACCGAGAACCTCAGAAGCACTGTGGCCGAAAAAACCCGCCGTCTCGACCGTTTTATAGCCCATTTCGGCTACCGCTTTGAAAGCTCCCTCGAGATCGTCTCCCGTAATGTCGCGAAGCGAGTACATCTGAATGCCGTATTCCATTTTCTTTACCTTCCTTTAAGTAAATTGGTATTCTGTAATATTATATACGACTCCGGGTGTCAAATCAAGTGCAAGCGTCATAATTTTTGCGTTTTCGGGTCTTGTGCTCTTTCAAAATAGCGCGGTTTTTTCCCGAGCCCGGCGTCCACGATGACACCGGTCCTCTCAAGCGCCTTTACAGTCCCCGACAATCGTCTCCCGGAAAATCCGGTCGCTTTTGACACGTCGTAGCGCGTGAACCTGTCGGGCAGGCCGTCGGGCAGAAACAGCGCCATATCCTCACACGGGCGGTACTCCGCGACCGATACGAGCTCCGTCGGGATCCTGTCGATTTTTTCCGCGCCGATCTTTTTTTCTTTTCCCCTCCCGTTCCGGAGCCTGAACTCGTCCACTTTGAGGAAAACAGCCGTCAGCGTAAGATTGGACGAACTGAGATGATCGAGGATATAGACCGTCTCGGAGAGAAGGCGGGGCAGGCCGTCGCGGCGAGGAGAGATTCTTCCCCTGCTCGTCGCTCCGGTGTCGGGCTCTATCCAGACGAGCGTTTTTTCAACGATCAGAGGGAAAATAATATTGACTTTATGGTCGGGGAGAAACGCTCTGAGTTTATCCCCCATTCCCGCAAGCGATCCGGTCATGATTTCCGTTATGACGTTCCCCTCTTTCCCGTCACATACGAATCCGCGGAAAGGCACTTCCCTGTCGGCCGCCGACCTGACGAAATATTCCTTTAAAATCAAATGCAGCTTTTTCTCCTTGTACGTTCCGATCCCGTCCCTTAGATGAGGGTCTGCGAGAACGGAACGGCACAAGTCGGAAAAAGCCGCAGCGTCAACCGGTACTATTTTCAATTTTACAACCTCAATATCTGCTCTTGAGCCACTCGAGAAGTTCGTCTATATCCTCTTCGCCGAGTCCGCGGTCTTTGTACAGAGAGTTGAGAACGGAAACGAAAGAGGAGCGGTGATATCTTTCCATAAAGCTTTCGGTGACCGTCTGAACGTACACGTCTCGATCGGCAACGGGAACGTAATAGCGTTCCTTTCCGTTTTTGAAAGAGATAATAAAGCCGCGTTCCTCAAGTCTGACCAGAAAAGAAATAAGGGTCGGAGCCTTCCACCCTTTCTTATGGCCAATCTTTTGCATAAGATAAGAAGTGGTGAGCGGCGGAGTGCCCTCCCATACGGCGTCCATCACGTCAAACTCGGCGTCGGGAAGTCTTATAGAGTAATCGACGGGGCCCGCTTTTTCGAGAAGACCCGCCACGTATTCATTCATATTTTCGACATTCATCATGAATTCCCCGGTTTTGTTCGGCAAATACGAAAATTGCCGTCAGTGCGTTCTATTATACATATGTCTAATTGGTTTGTCAATACAATTTTCCTAAATTTCCCGATATTTCTCAAAATAATTTCGCATACTGTCGCCTTTTCCGGCATAGACGGCTTCACGATACGAAAAAATGTTGACTTTCGTCCGCGGGAAATATAAAATAACAGATGTAAACGAAGCGGAAAGGCGGAAAATATCATGACGTTATCCGGTAAACGAATTGCGCGCGGGAACGCCGCGTTTTCCGTCTTTGAGCGTATATGTATCACCCCCGGATCAACTCGTGCGAAAGTTGCGTCGGAGGTCGGTCTCAGCATCGCGTCGGTCGGAAACGCTGTCGACCGTCTTATAGACGAGGGTCTGGTCTCCGCATATCAGGGAAAGTCCCTCGGAGGAAGACCCGCGGAGATACTCTTCCCGTCTCGCAGATCTGTCTTTATTACAGACGTCCGCGGGGAAAACGCCCGCGCTTTCTGTCTGGACCAAACCTGCGGCGTCCTCTTTTTTGATGAACGTTCTTTCTGCTCCTGCGCCGATACGGCCGACGCCTTACGCGATCTGATCGGGCGTTTTGCTGAATCGCCGGAGTTCAGCCGCGACGAACTCTTCGCAGTTTCTTTTCTTTCGGAGGGTTCTCCTTCTGTCGAACCTGACGTCATCCAATATGCAGAGAAGCGTCTTTCTCCGCTTTTCGTAAAAGCGTTCAACTCCGACCTGCTTTCAGCGGAAGTCACGGCGTCAGGCGCCCGGTTTGACAACGCAATTTTCTGCTCCGTCTGTCGTGACGACGTCGCCGTTTCAAGCTGTAAAACCCGAAACGGGCAAATCGTATTCGGCGAATTCTCGAAACTGATCTCGTCGTACGGTTCCGGATTCGGAAGAGTATTCGCCGCTTGCCGCGACGAAAAAGAAGCGGGCGAAGAGCTGTCGAGCGCCCTCTTGAATTCCGTTTTGATCATGTCTCCGGATACGGTGCTGATCGAAATAAAAGGATCGGGGTTTGATGAAAAGTTCGGAAACTACGTAAAAAAATCGCTTTCCGAAAAAACGCCTCGCGCTCCTGAGATCAAAACGTTTTTCAGAGACGAGAAAGCTTTGAGGTCGCGCGTCCTGTCTCTTTTGAGGCGCTTCCCTTTTGAAAAGGAGGGTATAAACTCATGAAGCCTTACCCCGTTCTGCTCGCTCCTTTAATGCGTCCCATGCCGTGGGGAGGAGACAGGCTCAAAAAGATAGCCGGGACGTCACGTGCGGACGGACCCGTCGGAGAGGCATGGGTCATGAGCGTCCGGAACGGAGCCGTATCCCGGATCCTGAACGGCCCGCTCGCCGGATCCGACCTTTCGGAATATCTCGAATATTTCCCGGACGCCCGCGGAGCTGCGTGCGCGGACGAGGTTTTCCCGCTTCTTATCAAAATAATCGACGCAGCGGACAAACTGTCCGTTCAGGTACATCCCGACGACGCGTATGCCGCAAAAAACGAAAAAGAACCGGGCAAAACCGAAATGTGGTATATAATAGACGCCGAACCCGGTTCCGTAATCACCGCGGGACTCTCACACGGAGTGAAAGTCGAACAGCTGGCGTCCGGAGAACCGGACGAGGCGTTTTTCAGAAAAATATACCCTGCCCCCGGAGACGTCGTCTTTGTACCTCCGGGACTCGTTCACTCGATCGGCGCGGGGATCCTGCTTTGCGAGATCCAGCAGAACTCGGATCTGACTTACAGGATCTTCGACTTCGACAGAAAATGGGGAGGAGTCCCCCGTCCGCTGCATTTGCAGAAAGCCGCAGACTGCGTCGTAAATTACTCAAATGACGATATTGAAGCGCTCCGGTTTTCCCGGTCGGATCGAAGCGATCCCTCGGAACTCTGCTCGTGCGACAAATTCAGAGTTGAAAGATTCAGGACGACGGATGATACGCCTGCTGTTTTCAGAGTGAAGAACGACCGATTCTCCGCGCTCACGGTCGTCTCATCCGACGCGAACGCCGAACTCGAATCCGAAAACACGATCGTTCCTCTCTCGTTCGGATCGTGTGTGTTTCTTCCTGCCGGCACGGGCGACGTCCGTGTCCGAGGCAATGCCGTCTTTCTCATCTCGGAAATATAAAAAACGCGGTCCCGAAGATCCGGGACCGCGTTTCGTTTGCTTTTGAAAGGATCATTTGATCTCGACGGAATGACCGACCTTTGCGGATTCGTAGATCGCGTCGAGGATCTTCATAAGAGCGACGCCGTCCTCCGCAGGCGCGCGGCACGGTTCGATACCGCGGACCGCGTTCACGAATCCGAATATCTCGCGCTCAAACAGGCCGTCAAAAGACAGAGCGGTCTCTCCCGCGGGCCTTACGTTGACGTACTGTCCCGCCATATCGGTGTAAAGCTCGATATCGGGGTTGAGGTTGACGCCTGCCTTCGTGCCGAATATCTCGATATTTCCGACGTCCTGCTTGATGTTCAGGTTGAAGCTTGCTTCGACGGAAAGGGTCAGACCGGAATCGAACTTGATCATCGCGGACGCGAAATCCTCTACGGTGAATTCATAATCGTCGCCTTCCGGTTTATCCCATGCCACTCCGCCGCCTTCCGCGCGCGAACAGCCTATATTGTCGTACGTTACGCCGAAAGCCGCAACCGGTTTCGGATTTCCGGCGAGATATCTTACAAGGTCTATGACGTGAACGCCGAGGTCGATCAGCGGTCCGCCGCCGGAAAACTTTTTGTCCCCGAACCAGCCGCCGGGACAGCCGTCGCGTCTCAGATACGTCGCCTTTGCGTAGTAAATGTCGCCGAGATCGCCGTTGTCGCGGAATTTGGAAACGATTTCCGCGTCGTTTCCGAAACGTCTGACGAAGCCGATCTGAAGAAGTTTACCCTCCTCTTTCGCAACTCTCGCCATCTCTTCCGCTTCAGCGGCGTTCATAGCCATCGGTTTTTCACAGATAACGTTTGCGCCTCCGCGCAGAGCGGTTATCGTGCAGTCCTTGTGCGCCGCGTTCCACGTGCAGACGCTGACTATATCGAGATCTTCTTTCTCCATCATTTCACGGCAATCCGTGTAGTAACGCGGAATGTCGTATTTTTTTATGTATCTTTTTACCTTTTCCTCGTCGATATCACATCCCGCAACGATCTCCACTTCTCCTTTTTCGCGCAGGATCTTATATCCCGCCATGTGAAAATTGCTGATACCGCCGGTCCCGATGATACCTACTCTGAGTTTTTCCATTTCCCGTTTCCTTTCTCGTTCTTTTTATGATATTTTTACGCGTTTCGGCGTTTTTTGCTGCACGTATTCTCTGATCTCTTCCATTCTCTCTTTTGACGGAGGTTCTGCAGTAAAACCCGCTTCCCTTCCGAATTTTGCATATTTGACAACTCCGAGGTCGTGATACGGTTCGAGATCGATGCGAACGACTGACTCAAGCTCGTTTGCGAGCTCCGCGATCGCGTCGAAATGATCTTCATTGTCGTTGACGGCAGGTATTATGGGGCATCTCAGAACGATCTGTCTTTTTTCACCGTTCAAAAGACGAAGATTCGATAATATGACGTCTCTGCCTACGCCGGTATATTTTTTATGATCCTCGTCGTTCGTCAGCTTGACGTCGTAGAGAAAAACGTCGACAAGCGGAGATATTTCTTTTATCACCTTCTCGGGAGCGTATCCGCTCGTCTCAACGGCGGTATTCAAACCGCGTCCTTTCGCGGCTTCGAGAAGCGCTTTTGAAAAATCAGGCTGAAGAAGAGGCTCGCCGCCCGAAAGCGTCAGCCCGCCTCCGCTGTTTTCATAAAACGCACGGTCCGAATCGACCGTTTTCATAACCTCGTCAACGGTGTATTCCCGTCCGGCTTGTAAAAGCGCTCCGGCAGGACAAGCGTCAGTACACCTGAAACATTTTACGCATTCGGTCCTGTCGAACAGATGAACGCCGTTTTCCGTGACGTGACAAAGTTTCGGGCAAACCGAACATCTGCCGCATCCGATACACTTAGCCGCGTTGTATTCGAGTTCCGGGATCGGCAGAAGCCCCTCCGGATTATGGCACCACCTGCAGCGCAAGGGGCAACCCTTCATAAAAACGGCAGTCCTTATTCCGGGGCCGTCATGAAGAGAAAACCTCTGTATATTGAAAACAAGTCCTTTTACCATATCTCTATCCCTCAATACGGCGGCGCGGGGCAGCGTCAGTCCGCCGAATTTCATTATATACTATGGCGATATTTTTTTCAATGAATTTCGGAAAAGTTTCTGAAAACGGTTGACACGCGATTTTCGATGTGCTATACTCTGTAAAGTGATTTGCTTTACAGAGGGCAGGGACGGTATGTTCGTTAAAAATATGAAGCTTCCGATCCTTCTCGACGTATACGGCGCGCTCCTTACGGATCGTCAGTACGAACTGCTCGATCTGTATTACAACGAAGATCTTTCCCTCTCCGAGATCGCGGAAAACACCGGACTCTCCCGTCAGGGGGTCAGGGACGCCGTAAAAAAAGCGGAAAACGAACTCACCGGTTTTGAAGAGAAACTCGGATTTGCCGAAAAAAAAGAAAAGACCGATAAACTTCTCGCCGAAGCGGAACGGATAGTCAAAGATCTTCCCGCGGACAGATCGGCGGAGTTGTTGGAGATAATCAAAGAAGTATCGGCCGCAAACTGAGGTTGGCGCTATGTTTTCAAATCTATCCGAAAAACTGAATAACGCCTTCAAGCGGTTCCGCAACAAAGGGAAACTGACTGAAGCCGACGTCAGAGAAGGCATGAGAGAGGTCAAACTTGCTCTTCTCGAAGCGGACGTCAGTTTCAAAGTCGTTAAGGATTTCATAAAAACCGTGACGGAACGCGCAGTCGGCGCGGAGGTACTTGAAAGCCTTCTTCCCGCACAGCAGATAATAAAGATCGTCAACGAAGAACTCATCGCTTTGATGGGCTCGAAAAACGAAAAGCTTGTTATCTCCCCCAAGCCTCCGACCGTCGTTATGATGGTCGGCCTTCAGGGTTCCGGTAAGACGACGCACAGCGGTAAACTTGCGCTGTTCCAGAAAAAGCAGGGTAAGAACCCTCTGCTCGTCGCTTGCGACGTATACCGCCCCGCAGCGATCGACCAGTTAAAGGTCGTCGGCGAAAAGATCGGCGTTCCCGTTTTCGAAATGGGGAAAGACGATCCGGTCAGGATAGCCTCCGAAGGCGTCAGATATGCCGTTAAAAACGGATACGATATGGTCTTCCTCGATACCGCGGGCCGACTCCACGTTGACGAAGTTCTGATGGACGAACTCGAATCGATCAAAAATGCGGTCAACCCAACGGAAATAATCCTCGTCGTCGACGCCATGACCGGTCAGGACGCCGTCAACGTTGCACAGTCGTTCAATGAGAAACTCGATATTACCGGCGTTCTTCTCTCAAAGCTCGACGGAGACACGAGAGGCGGCGCGGCGATATCAGTCAGATACGTGACCGGAAAGCCCATCAAATTCGTCGGTACGGGTGAGAAACTCGACGCGCTCGAGCCATTCCACCCCGAACGTATGGCGTCCCGGATCCTCGGCATGGGAGACGTCCTTTCACTTATAGAAAAAGCGGAAGAGGCGTTCGATCAGAAACAGGCGGAGGAACTCGAGAGAAAACTCAGAGAGAACACGTTTACCCTGGACGACTTCCTTGAGCAATTCAGACAGCTCAAAAAGATGGGCTCGATGGAAGAGATCCTCGCCATGATCCCCGGGGCGAATACATCGCAGCTGAAAAACGCGCAGATTGACGAAAACGCTATGGCGCACACCGAGGCTATCATCCTCTCAATGACAAAAAGAGAAAGAGAGCGGCCCGATATTATAAACGGCGCAAGAAAGAAGAGGATCGCCGCGGGGTCCGGCACTTCGGTCGAAGAGGTCAACAGACTTCTGAGACAGTACGAGCAAATGAACAAAATGTTCCGTCAGATGACTGCATCCGGCAAAAAAATAAAGAACAAAAAAGGCAGAATGAGAATGCCTTTCGGATTCTGACAACCGCATGATCCCTCCCGCGCGGAGGAATTAAATAAACAATAATTATTTTTAAGGAGAAAAGAAATGGCAGTAAAAATCAGACTCAGAAGAACGGGCAAAAAGAAATCTCCCTCTTACAGGATCGTCGTTGCGGATTCCAGATATCCGAGAGACGGCAGATTCATTGAGGAAGTCGGATTCTACGATCCGATGACCGAGCCCGCAACGATCAAGATCGACACCGAAAAGGTCGACAAATGGATCGCCACCGGCGCTCAGCCCACCGAAACCGTGAGAAGTCTCATCAACAAGAGCAAAGCAGCAGAGTAATTGACCGATATGGACGAGACACGCACACAAAAGATCGATTTCAGCCGGATCCTCTCCGATATGGTTAAGGCGATAGTCGATAATCCCGACGACGTTCAGGTCGCCGAGGAGCGGGACGGTACGAACGTCACGCTGACGCTTACCGTGTCGCCGTCGGACACCGGAATGATAATCGGACGCCACGGAAACATCGCCAATTCACTCAGAACGGTGATGAGAGCCGCTGCGAAGATAACCGGCGACAAAGTAACAGTCGAGATCAAATAAAAAAAGCTGAGAAGCGGCGCTTCTCAGCTTTTTTCTCAGCCCGAACTCTTCTCTATGATCTTGAGATTTGCGGGAACGATACCCGACGCCTCGTAAACGATCTCGCTCACCTGCGCCGCCTGACCTGGAGTCAGCGGATCGGAGTCGATGATAACGCTTGCCGTATCGCCGTTTATAACCGCGACGCAGTTTTTAAACCCGCGCGAGACGACGAGCGTCTCTATCTGCGCTTCCCTTTCGATGTCGAGCGCAATACGGTTCATATCTTCCATTGCTTCCGCTTTTGCGTCTTCCGTCGCATCCGCGCTCTGACTTACGGTGAGCAGGACCTCCATAGCCTCGTCACGCGCCTGCTTTCTTCCGAGCGAAACCGTAGCAAAATAGTCTTCGGCTTCGTCGGATGAAACCGACGCGTCTCTCTTTTCGGCATTCTCCTGGTCTTTAAGCGCGGTGAGATCGACGGCAAGACCCGTTTTTTCCGCCGCCGCTTCATCCTCCGCCCCGCCGAAAAAGATAAGGTTGACGGCGACTGCCGCCCCGATCAGTACGACGGCGCAGACAGCAGCTATCATTTTTTTGTTCGGTTTCTTGAATGCGCCGACCGTCTTTTCCCACAACGTTTTGATCTTTTCCTTCGTCTCTGTCTTCATTTCGTTCCTCCTTTTGAAACGCGTTGCCCGTTTTTCTTCAACCCAATATATGAAAGCGTTCTTTTTGATATTACTTATGAACAGACCCTGATCCTGTTTGAAGGAATGCCTAGAGCCGCTGATATAAGATCGGTTATCTTTTCCTTTACTTCCGCCCGGTCGCCGTTCGTACAGACTACGGCAACGCCCCTTACTTTCGGACAGATCTCAGTTACGCGAACGGGTCCGCCTCCGTTCTCTCCTGTCACCAACAGATATTCTTTCGTTCCGCTTTCCCCGTCTTCGGAGGTGTTTGCCGCATAAACGTATTCGGAACCCGAATCAAGCGTCAGGAGTACCGAGACGTCGTTTATTCCGACGGAAGCGCGGCATAGATCCTCTATCCTTTTTTCAAGCGTTTCGGTATAGAAAGCGATCGTTTCCGAGCCGTCGTCTTCGGAAGGAGCCTCCGACGCCGTCGACGGACGGTATGCGATGAGAAAGATCCCGATCGCGGTTCCCGCAAGAATGATCATCCATTTTTTACCCTTCAAGAAATCGAAAGGATTCTTCACTTCGCACCTCCGCGTACTATTCCGAAAAAATGAAAACGTCACATCCGAGCAAACCGGATATCTCCTCTTCGATCGCGCGATCGCGGTATGAATCGAATCTGACGCCCGAAAAGATCTGGATCTCCGTCAGAACAAACGCGTCCGGCGTTTCATCAAACAGAACGCTTATTTTGACGTCGGACCTGACTCCGTACTTTTCTTCAAGCGTATCCCTGACGTATGAGGCGACCGTCGCGGCAGTCTCTTCCAAGACGGCGCTGTCATAAGACTGCGCGTCCGCTGCGGCGTTTTCGGTCACTTTATTGAAAAAGTCTCCCGCGCGCAACGCAGACCCCGCAAGCGGAGATACCGCCGTGACCGCTACGAGAAGAAATGCCAGCGTTCTGACGGCGCGTCCTATACGCCGGGGTATGAGCGCCGACACGACCGCGCCCACTGCGCAAACAACAATAAGGTTCCTGACGTATTCCATTTTCATCAGCCCCGGTCATCCTACGGAAGAATTCATAAAAAGCGTGGCGGAAAGCAGGAAGAGGATACCGGAAGACGCCGCCAGCGCGGCAAACGAAGCAAGTACGGTCCTCGCCCCGGCGATCACGGAAACCGCGGCGTCAGCGCCCGCAAACTCCGCTGCCCCTTTACAGAACGAAAGCGATATAAGCGATACGGCGATCCTGATCAGGACCGGAACAACGATCAGAAGGATCATAACGACCGCCGCACCGCCCGCCGTCTTTTTTATGAGAGATAAACTTGCACCGACTGTTGTGACCGCCTCCGACATCGCGCCGCCGACGATCGGTATTCCGCTTCCGACTGCGAATTTCACCGCTTTTGCGGCGAGGGAATCCGTACCCCGGGCAAGCGCCGTCTGAACACCCATAACGAATGAAAAAACCGCGGAAACCGTTGCGATGATCCAGACCAGAACTTTTCCCGCCGCGTTTGAAAGGGGGCCTATTCCGCTTCCCGTTCCCAGAGCCGACGCGGTAGTCAGCGCGAGAACGGCGGCTGCAAACGGGAGCAGGACGTACGTGTTCACGTTCTCGGTCAGCGTAACGAAAAGCATGAGCGCGGATGAATTGACGCTCATTTCCGTTACTCTTCCCGACGTAACGTAAAGAGCGCTCATAACGGGCGTCATAACGTTCATAAGCGAACACAGACGCGTGAGGTAATCGGAAACCGTCGAGACGACCGCCGCCGAAGTCCGGGCGACTTCAAGCGCAATGAAAAGCGACGTCAGATTGAGCGGCGCGCGTGAGTGTTCTTCATCCGACCCCTCCGAAAACGCAGAAACGACCGACGACAGGATGATAAGTCCGAGAACGGTCGTTATGACCCCCGCGCCGGACAAAAACGAGATTTCCAGTTCGTTGAGGATAAAGTTGCCCCAATAGCGCGGATCAAGTTTGTCCGATATTTCCGCCGCTCTTTCGGAGCCTCCTTCCGACGCAAGATAATCGGATAGTTCATCCGACGCGCCCTCCGGAAGGTACTCCGCAGCTTCGGACAGGTCGGGGGCGCTGAGCGACGGCGCGATTTTGCCGTCAAAATCAAAGCGAACCGGTTCGGCGCCGACGGGGATCGGCAGCAGAACGATAAGAATTAAAACAAAAAGCAGATAACGTTTTTTCATCTGTTCAACATTCCGAGGGCAATTCCGACGAGTTCTCTGACGTACGGAAGCGAGATAAGGATGATCTCGCATCGACCCGCGAATCCCACGGCGCGCGCCAGTCCCTCCTCTCCGGTCGCTTTGCATAAACCGACCGAAACCTCGGTAAGGATCGTGAAACCTGCCGCTTTCAGAAGGGCCGGAACGTACTCCGATACGGAACACCCCGAAGACACTTCCCTGATAAACCCGATTATCTGTTCGACGGCGCCTGTCGCGCCGGAAACGATAAGAACACCCGCGCAAACGGAAACGATCGCGGAGAGATCCCTGTGCCGCTCTTTCAAAAATAATCCCGCGCTTACGGCGAGGAGCGCCGCGCCGCACGTTTTCAACAGTCCGTTCACAACTCAAAGATCTTTTTTATCGTTCCGAAAAGATCGGAGACGCGGTCGACAATGAGAAAGAGGACGATGATAATTCCGGCGACGGAAACGAGCGTCGCCATCTCCTCTCTGCCGGATCTCGAGAGGATCTGATGAATAACGGCAACGAGAAGGCCGACACCTGCAACTTTTAAAACGACTGAAATATCCATCGAGACGTTCCTTCCGGCTGAGGAAAACTTATATAAAGCAAAGAATTATAAAAAAAGCGAAGATAAGAGGAGCGAACCGGTAAGTCCCGAGGTTGCGTTTCAGTTCTTCCCTTTCCCGCTCAAGCTCCGCAGAGACCTTTTCGCTGCAAAAATCGCAGAGGCGGATCTGCTCCTCTTTATAACTTCTTCCGAGCGATCTTGAAAAATTAACGAGAGCGTCTTCGGTCACTTTTGACAGTGAAGCCGCATGTATCCCCACGGCTTTCTCTATCCCCGACCTTCTCAAAACGTCGGAAAACCCGCACGATTCAAGCGCGTCGTTTTTGAATCCTTCAAATATTCCCTCGACCGGTGTGAGAAAAAAGTCGATATTCGACCTGACGTGGGAAATAAGTTCAAGGATCGCTTCGGTGTGACGGATCGTTTTTCTTTTGTCGGATATAAAAGAATACGATACGGCGAGGGAACTTACAAGAACGAGCGAAACGCCCGCCGCAAACGGGAAAGTCACGACGCCGCCTTAACGTCGACGTCAAGTAAATAACCGGAACCGTCGGGATCGCGCCCCGAAAGACCGACGAAAAGATCGAATGCTCCTGCAAAGATCAATGACGCGACGGGCTGCTTTCTTTTTATCTCCGAAAGAGTCGTCCCGTGACACGACGCTATGACGGAAACGCCGGAAGACGCCGCGGTCAGAATGGCTTCCGCGTCTGATCGCGAAGATATTTCATCGCAGACGATCAATTCGGGCGAAAGCGTTCTCGTCGCGATCTCTATACCCTTCTCTCTCGGGTATCCGGAGAGAAAATCCGCAAGCAGGTCTCCGCAGTCAAGTCCCGCAGCCAACTCGAACCTTGTGTCGACGACGGAAAGTCTGCGCGCCCCGTCGCCGGTCGAAAGAAGCGGGATCAGCTCGCGCAAAAGAGTCGTTTTGCCGACTCCGGGTTTTGAATAGATCAGAACTCCGAACGGCGGCGAAAGTTTTGATATGAGTTTGAATACGCGTTCGGAGGCGCCGGGCACCCTGTGCGGGATCCGGACGTTGAGCGAGGAGACCGAAGTCACCGTATCGATCCTGCCGTCGCGTGTCACCGCCTTGCCGCAGATCCCGGCGCGGATACCTCCCGCGGAGCAGATATACCCTTCTCTGATCGTCTCGGCGTGCGAATAAAGGGAGTTCCCGGTCAGGGAACGGATAACGTATTCGACGTCGTCGGAAGAACACACCGCGCCTGTCCTGAATTCGTTTCCGTCCACGGTCACGGTAAACGGACCGCCGACCCGCAGTCTGATCTCACAAAGGCGGCCCGAATGAAACGCAAGCGTACGGGAAACGGCTCCCGACAGTCTCGGAGGAAGCATCAGGATCGCCTCTTTTTCGGTTGCACTCCTTCCCGTCACGCGTATCGCCCCCTTTCAGTCGTTAATTTATATTTTGCGGTCTGTGTCGTTATGACACCTTGTCCGAGTCCCGGCCTGGAGTACGAATATATTTATTTGTAAAGAATATTTTTCGAAAAAAGTATTGCAAAGGAACAAAATATGTGATAGAATACTTTTGTTTGCGAAAAAGAACAGTCCTCTGCCTCGCTCAGCATGAATGTTCTGACACCAAAAGGAGGTTTTGAAAAATGGGAAAAATCGACGCTTTTGTCAATGAGCAGCTCAAGGAAGAATTGCCGAAGTTTTCTATCGGCGACACCGTGAGAGTACACAACAGGATCAAAGAGGGATCCAGAGAAAGGATCCAGATGTTCGAAGGTACGGTCATCGGCCGTCACGGAGGCGGTATCTCCGAGACCTTCACCGTTCGCCGCGTCGCGTACGGCTGCGGAGTGGAAAAAACTTTCCCGATCCACTCTCCCCACGTCGTTGCGGTCGACGTCATTCGCCGCGGTAAGGTAAGAAGAGCTAAACTGTATTACCTGCGCGACAGAGTCGGTAAGAGTTTCAAGGTTAAAGAACTCATCTGACCCCCGGAGGAGAAAAAATGTTTGAAAACGTAAAGCGACTGCTCGTTGACGAGTTATCGGTCAGCGAAGACGACGTTACGCCCGAAGCGGAACTCGTCGGAGACCTCGGAGTTAATTCTCTTGAACTCGCAGATCTTGTCCTTATGTGTGAGGAAAAGTTCAATATCGAGATCAACGAGGACGACATTCGCGGTTTCATCACTGTCGGCGACGTTGTCGACTACCTCGAAAAAGAAGCAAAATAAAAGCGTAATGCACCGGCGTCAACGTCGGTGCATTGTGATATCCGGAGTTATTATGGAAAAGATAAATATCCGCGGTATTGACTTTGACAACGTGACCCTTCCCGAAGCGGTCGATATGCTGACGGAACTCGCGCACGGCAGCAGAACGTGCGTCGTCGTCACACCGAATGCCGAAATCGTGCAGAAATGTATTGAGGAAGAGGAATTTGCAGATATCGTTCGTCGGGCGGACGTCATACTACCCGACGGCGTCGGAGTGATCAAAGCGGCCCGCATACTCGCTACTCCTCTGAAATCTCCCGTGCCCGGCGTCGAGGTAGGCGAAGCCCTCGTCAAACAATCAGGCGAGGAGGATCTGCCCGTATTTCTTATGGGCGGAAAACCCGGAGTCGCCGAGATCGCGGCCGAAAAATTGAAAGAAAAGTATCCGGACGCAAAGATCGCGGGTACTCATCACGGATATTTCGCAAAAACAGGCGAAGAAAACGACGCGGTGATCGATTTGATAAACGAAAGCGGCGCTCGTATCCTGTTCGTCTGCATAGGCGTTCCCGCACAGGAAAAATGGATGATCGAGAACCGTGAAAGGCTTCAGAACGTTCGCGTTATGCTCGGTCTGGGAGGTTCGCTCGACGTCTATTCGGGGACGCTGAAGCGCGCGCCCGCGTTTTTCCGGAAACTCGGTCTCGAGTGGCTTTACAGGCTGATACGGCAACCCAAGAGGATCGGTCGGATGATGAAGCTGCCGAAGTTTTATTTCGGAACGAAAAAATACAAAAAACAGCTTGACAGAAATAAATAAAAAAAGGCCGGAACACTGGGCGTTCCGGCCTTTTTTTACGGTAAATCGACTGAAAAATAGTAGTACGGATCTCCTCCATCATTCTGTTCCGTGCTGTGGAACATTATGGCCGCGACGCCGTCGAGAACTGAATGGTTCCGTGAGTTTGCAATGATCGGTTTGGTTCCCTTGGCAACGGGCTTTCCGTCCGGCGTTTTGAGTTCGACCGCTTCTTCGATCCTCGTAAAGTTTATACCGTCACCGCTCGGCGACGACCACACTTCAAACGATGCCGTCTTGGCTCCCTTCATGAAAAAGACGTAATAAGTCCCGTCCGTGCCCTGCGTCATCACAAAGCCGTTCGACGAGATCGAACCCATCCCGTTTTTCTGGATGAGCTCCGTCGGTATCGGTTCGCAATACAGTTTGTTGCCCGAAAGATCGTAGATCGCATGATATACGGTCGTTTTTCTCGTTGAAGAAACAGTGTGGGTATAAATAACGTGAAGCCTGCCCGAAAGGTCGAGATACGTACATCCACCGGTGCCGTAATGGGACGCGCCGTCGAAGTAGTATTTCCCGTTTTGGACAGCGCCTTCCGCAACGTAATCGGGGACGCATATAGGAACCTCGACGTATTCCTCTTTCCTCGGGTCTGCGATATGGTAAAGATACAGCGCATCCCATACGTAGGAATCCGGATCTCCGGTGAATTCCAGTCCGAGGTTAGCTGCAAGACGCCCTTTCTGCGCACATCTCTCGATCACAAACGTAAAACCGTTTTTTCCGTCGGGATAACCGTTTATGTAGCATCTTCTGGTGTCGACGGTCACCGTATAGCATTCGGGATCCCAGGTGCGCGTTTTCAGATCGTATATGAACCACGCGAGGTAACCCTCCTCGCCTTCCCCGCCGCATGCTATGGCGTAAAGTTTCCCGTTATTATTGTCAAGGATAGGCTGGGTATAACCGTAACCGTGGTCGTCGAAAGGACTCGTTTCATGGTCGATAAGGGTCGGGGCGGACGGCTTTGTTACTTCGTCGGTCAACACGTCGATCTCATACACCGCGAGCCATATGCCGTTTCTGAAATCGGAAGTTCCCATAGAACCCATATATCTGTCCTTGTTATCGCAAATGACCGTGGCATAGACTTTGCCGTTTTCTCCGTACAGAACGTTCGGAGTACAGCTTCCGTTTGCCTGCGGGTATTCGTCCTCAAACAGGACGTGAAAACCGTCCGAGGTTATTTTTATCACCGAAAACGTTGCGACTCCCTGATGCCAGAGCGGGTGATCATCGGACGCCTTCCCCGTCGCTTCGGTGATATACGTCGCGTAAGTGCCGTAGGGCGTCCGTACAAGACGGGTCTCATGACCGCCGTGCGCCCCTACGCCGCCCGCGGCGCAGATCGCGGAACCGTTTTCTTCTATCAGACGCACATAAGAAAACTTCAGGCCGGTTTCTTCATTTTCATAAGCTATGCCGATTTTTTCGGGCGTCGGATCAAGGTCGTACGGACCGGGATCAAACGGCGGGGCCGGTTCGGTCTCGACCGTTTTGACGAATCGGGTAACGACGGCGGCGATCTCCGCCCTTGTCATACCGTTTCCCGGATTGAAGAGGCCTGCATTATCGCCGAGCACGAGACCGGTCCGATGAAGAGTCTCAATATCGTTCTTCGCCCACTCGGGGAATATCTCGGTAAAAGGAGACGTTGAAAAATCCTCGGGCAGCGAGATACCCATGTATTTCATATATCTTACGAAAAACGCTGCGAACTCCTGACGCAGAACGGGAGAGTTCGGTCCGAACCGCCCCGAGCCCGTTCCGTTTGCGATCCCGTTTGCTTTTGCCCATGCAACTGGCGCGGCGTAATATGCGGCGGGATCGACGTCGGTAAAACCGGACGACGCGGAGTATGCGGATATATCGTCATTTGACAGACGGGAAAGGATCGTTATAAACTGTCCTCTCGTCATCTTTTCTTTCGGTCCGAAACGGGTATTTGAAAGTCCTATCATAAATCCCCGTTCGCTGACGAAAGAAACGTATTCATAAAACCAGTCTGTTTGTGCAACGTCGGAAAACGGCAAGTTCTCCGCCCCCGCGGGAAGCGGTATGACGACTGCCGCAAAAAAGATCGAAGCAATGAGCAGACAAATTATTTTTTTCACGGTAAAACGCCTTTCCGGAATCTTTCTTTTTGCCCGAAACAATTGTATCACAAACGCTCACCGAATTCTACATCAAACTTGTTCATATTTACTTTTCTCTGTATCTATGATATACTTTATACTGAAATATTATAGGGAGTTCCGCGTATGAGACCTATTCCGATAATCAAGCCGGGCGACGTTCTTGAAATGAAAAAAGCGCATCCGTGCGGAAAGGCGACTTTCGAAGTCGTTCGGGTAGGTTCAGATATTCGCATCGTATGTCTCGGATGCGGACGCGACGTTACGGTACCGCGTATCAAACTCGAAAAATCCATAAGAAAGATCATCTCCGGGGAGGATGCTCAATGAGAGCGCTTTCTGAAAAGCTTTACGGAAAGAAATATCTCGGTTTCTGTTTCATCGTTCCGGTTTTCGCAACGCTGATAATCTATATTTCGATGGGACTGTGGCCGTTTGCGGACGGATCGGTCCTCGTACTCGACCTGAACGCACAGTACGTTTACTATTTCGAGAAACTTCGCTCCGTTATCACCGGCGGCGGAAGTCTGCTTTATACGTTCGGGCGCGCGCTCGGCGGCGAATTCATGGGTATTTTCGCCTATTATCTGTCGAGCCCGTTCTCCCTCGCCGTCGCGCTTTTCCCGAAGTCCATGATAACGGAGGCCATCCTGACGATGATCCTGCTCAAAGCGGGAACGTCGGGACTGACGTTCGGGATCTTTATCCACCATCTCAAGGGCAGACGGCCCGCGGCGACCGTCGCGTTCTCCGTCATGTGGTCTCTCTCGGCGTTCTGCGTCGTTATGCAGAGCAACCTTATGTGGACGGACTGCATCGTCTGGCTTCCGCTCGTCCTTCTAGGCGTCGACCGGATCATTCAGAAGGGGAAATTCAAAACTTTCGTAATATTCCTATCCCTTTCGATCCTTTCGAGCTTCTATATCGGTTATATGGTCTGCCTCTTCATCGCGTTCTACTTCTTCGTGAGGTACTTTTCGTTCACTAAAGAAGAAAGAAATCCCGGTGGCGACAGCGAAGGTAAAAACTTTTTCCGGGCTCTCGGACGCGTTGCGCTGTATTCGGTCATATCTGTCATGATCGCGGCGGTCGTGATACTGCCTGCATACTATTCCCTCTCGTTCGGCAAACTTGAATTCTCGACGCCCAATTGGGAACCGAAACAACTTTTCAATTTCCTTCCGCTCCTTTCTAAATTTTTCTTCGGTTCGTACGACACGGTGAGGCCGGAGGGAATGCCGTTTTTGTATTGCGGTATGATGGTCCCGCTCCTTTTGCCGCTGTTTTTTCTCGCGAAGGATATTAAGCCGCGCAAAAAGATCGCCGCGGGCCTCATTATTCTCTTCTTCATCGCGGGCTTCAATTTCAACGTATTCGATATTATCTGGCACGGATTTCAGCGTCCGAACTGGCTCAACGCGCGGTTCGCGTTCATGTTCGTGTTCTTCATACTCGTAATGGCGTACGACGCGTTCATAAGACTTGACAGTATCGGTTACGGGAAAGTCGTAGGCGCGGCAGGCGCAGTAACACTCATCCTTTTCGTCCTTCAGGCGCAAGGACTCGAAAATATGCCGGACTTTCTGTGCGTCTGGGCTTCGTTCGGTCTGATCGCCCTTTACTGCGCCGTAATGTATTTTACGAGATCCGCGTCTTCTTCCGGGCTGACCGTACCCGGTATCGTTCTCGCCGTAATAATCACGACGGAAATGATCCTTTCGGGCGTCGCGAACGCGTACGCGCTTGACGAAGACGTCGTTTTCTCGCGCAGATCCTCGTACAGGAATTTTATCGACAGATACACGAAAGCGGTCGAAACGGTCGACGACGACGGTTTTTACCGAGCCGAAAAACTTGAGCACCGAAAAACTAACGACAACTTTGCCCTCGGACTGAACGGTCTGTCCAATTCGACCTCAACTTTGAACGAGGACGTAATTCGTCTGCTCCGTCAGTTCGGTCTGACGTCGAAGTCGCACTGGTCCAAATACTGCGGCGCGACTGCAACTGAGGATATTTTCTTCGGCGTCAAGTACGTTTACGCCGATACTGAAAAGACGACCCTTCCGCACTACCTGGCGTTTTATTACGACAAACTTTCCGAAACCGACGACGGGATCGCCGTTTACGAAAACCCGTACGCGCTGTCGCCCGTTTTCGCCGCTCCGGACGGGATGAGGAACTTTGAGATCGGCGACGAAGGGCTGACTGACCCGTTCGACCTTATGAACCGCCTGTACGGGGCGCTGACCGACGAACCGGACAGAGACCCGATATACGTCAAGGCGCAGCTTATAAATATGGACTGGGACGATCTGTCGAAGTTCGGCGTTAAGGATCACGACGGATTCGAAAAGAGAGGCGACGATCCGTCAGTCACGTTCACGGTAAAAGTCCCGCAGAGCGGCGTTATGTATATGTACGTCCCCTCGACGTACCCTCGCGACTGCAAACTGTACGTGAACGGCGCTATGAAAGGCAAATATTTCACAAACGACACGCACTGCATCACGGAGCTCGGCTCCTTTGAAGAGGGAGAAGAGGTATCGGTGCGCTTCTGCTGCGAGAAGGATAAACTCTACATCGGCTACGGCGTCGATTACTTCTACGTTTTCGACGAAGACGCTTTCACCGACGCGCTCGGCGATCTGAAGTGTACTTCTTTTGAAACCTCGTCGTTCAGGGAGGACCGTATCGAAGGGACGCTCACCGTTGCGGAAGGACAAGAGCGCATAATGACGACGATCCCGTACGACGAGGGCTGGGTGATTACTGCAAACGGAGAGAGAGTATCTTATGAAAAGACGCTCGATGCGCTCATAGCGTTCGATCTGCCCGCCGGAGAGTACGACATCACGCTGAAGTATTCCCCGTCGTGCGTGAAGATCGGCGCGGCGATTTCCGCGGGAGGCGTTCTGCTGTTCGCCGTAGCGTGCGTACTTGCGGCGTTGAGAAAGAAAAAGAAGGCAGTCGTTTCCGCGAGCGGCGAGGCTGTCGAAATACCGTCCGAGGGCGCGGATATCATATCGGGAGATACGGAAATATTTCAATTATCCGATACGGATGACGAAACGTCGGGCTGCCCGGACGATAAGATATCGGACAAGGACGATGTTTCGCCCGAAGAAGAGCATAACGAGGAGGAGACCACGTGATCTATACGCTATACGGAACGGTTTTTGAGGTCGATCAGCTCGGCGGATACGCGGTGATCGACTGCGGAGGCGTCGGATACAAGCTGACTGTGAGCGCAAACACTCTGTCGGCTCTTCCCTCCCCGGCGTACACGCCGGCGGGAGACGTAAGACGCGACGCCGAACCGGTCAGAGTCTACACTCATCTCGCGGTTCGCGAGGACGACGTGGAACTTTTCGGATTTATCTCGAAAGAGGAGCTTGAGGCGTTCAAACTGCTGATCTCCGTCTCGGGCGTCGGACCTAAGGCCGCTATGGCGATCCTTTCCCTGTTCACGCCGGAAGCGCTTTTCTCCGCAATTATCGCGGAGGACACAAAGGGTATCTCGCGCGCGGCGGGCGTAGGCGGAAAAACTGCGGCGCGCGTCGTGCTCGAACTGCGCGACAAAGTCGCCAAAACGTACGGCGGCGGGTTCACGTCGATACCGGGTCCCAAGGCCTCGGGCGAAACTGCGTCGATCGGCGGAGGAAAGCTCGCCGACGCGAGAGACGCGCTCCTCGTTCTCGGATATTCCAGAACGGAAGTGATGAACGCGCTCAAGGGGGTCGACCCGTCGAAGCCGACTGAAGCGATAATAAAGGACGCTCTCGCCGTTCTGATGAAACAGTAACCGGAGGAGATTCGTATGGATATGGATGAATTCGATTTTGAAAACCGGATAATGTCGTCCGAATACTCGGGGGAGGACACAGAGGTCGAGCCGAGTCTCAGACCGCGCTCGCTCGAAGAATACACGGGACAGGAAAAGGCGAAAGAAGTTCTCAAGATCTACATTGAAGCAGCAAAAAAGAGAGTCGATACGCTCGATCACGTTCTGCTTTACGGACCCCCGGGACTCGGAAAGACGACGCTCGCGGCGATAATCGCGAACGAACTCGGCGTTAATATCAGAGTAACGTCCGGTCCCGCGATCGAAAAGCAGGGCGACCTTGCCGCGCTTCTCTCCAACCTCGGCGAGGGCGACGTTCTGTTCATTGACGAGATCCACCGCCTTTCGCGTCAGGTGGAAGAGATACTCTACCCCGCGCTCGAGGATTTCTCGCTCGATATAATCATCGGAAAAGGTCCGGCCGCGCGCAGTATCCGTCTTCCGCTCTCACGCTTCACGCTCATAGGCGCGACGACGCGCGCAGGTCAGTTGACGACGCCTCTGCGCGACAGATTCGGAGTTCTGCTCCGTCTTGAACTTTACACGCCCGAGGAGCTGTGCTCGATCGTAAAACGCAGCGCCGGGATCCTCAATATCCCGATCGACGAGGACGGCGCGCTCGAGATCGCGTCCCGTTCCCGCGGAACTCCGAGGATCGCCAACCGCCTTCTTAAGAGAGTGCGCGATTTCGCGCAGGTGAGGGGCGACGGCGTGATCACTCTCGCGCTCGCGCGAGAGGCGCTCGCAGTGCTTGAGATAGACGAGTTGGGTCTTGACAATACCGACAGAAAGATGCTTGAAGCGATAATCAACTTCTACGACGGCGGTCCGGTCGGGCTCGAAACGCTCGCGGCGACGGTCGGAGAGGAGGCTATAACCCTCGAGGACGTTTACGAACCGTATCTTATGCAGATCGGTTATCTGTCGCGCACTCCGCGCGGGCGGTGCGTGACGCGTTCGGCGTACGAGCATCTGGGGATCCCGTACAAGAGAAAAGATCCGCCCGACGGCGGATCGCAGATCCCGTTAGAATAAAGGATAGGCGCGCTTTGAAAAAAGCGCGCCTTTATTTTATATACTTGACGAAACGTCGTTGCCCTGAGCCGCGAGAGTGAGTTCGCGGAGTTCGTCGAAATCGTCCCAGAGTTCGCGCGGAACGTTTTTTCGCCATGCGTCAAAGTCTCCGGCGATCAGGTGATCCCTCATTTCGGTCGCGGAGACCACGACGGTTTTGGGAACGTACAACTCGGCGATACCCTCTCCCGGTTTCCCCGCCAGCCAGCCGGCGCGTCGGGTCTCCTTTCCCGAGATCATGACGTCGGGAAGTCTGCCGCATCGCTCAACGACGTTGCCTATCACGTATTCGCCCCACGTGGAATTGTTGCCGACGCCGAGGTCGGGAAGCGGATAGACAAAGACGCGGTCGCCGTAGACCTGTTTGAAGAAATTCTCCCTGATTCTGTACGGAAACGGGTTTTTTTCGGTCCCCGATTCCTGAGAAGAACCGATAAAAACGGCTACCTTGTCGCAAATCTCGAGCGATTTATTCATCATATCGGCGTGGCCGTTGTGGAACGCCTGGAACCGTCCGACGACGAACCCGAGTTCATACGGTTTTTTCATATCAGATCACCCGGGTCGAACGACGGCATAAGCTGCAGTTTGAACAGGTTGTTCTTATGCCGCCTGTCGATGTTCTCTTTTTTCGCGGGATCGTCGATCTTTCCTTCTCTGATATATCTGTCGAGTTCGGCATAAGTGAACCCGAGGTTGTCCTCGTCCGTTTTGCCGCAGAGGCCGTCCGTCGGAACTTTGTCGACCAGAGACGCGGGAAGGCCGAGAACTCTTCCTATCGCCTTGACTTCCTGAACGGTCAGATGCGACAGCGGGCTGAAATCGCCTGCGCAGTCGCCGTATCTCGTGGAATAACCGACCCAGTCCTCCGAAAGATTGCACGTGTTTGCAACTCTTCCGTTATTGCTCTGCGAGACGGCGTAAAGCGTCGACATTCTTATCCGCGGCGGAAGGTTCTGTCTGCTCTGCTCCGAAAGTTCGAATGGAATATTTCGGGTGACGCCGTCGACGGCGTCTTTAATATTGACGATATAATGTCTTATACCGAGATGCTCGACGAGTAGATGCGCCATGTCGATGTCCGCCTGAACACCGTTCGGCATAAGAACGCCTATAACGCGATCCCGGCCGAGCGCCTCGACGCAGAGAGCGGCGGTGACGGATGAATCCTTGCCTCCGGAAATACCGACGACGGCGTTGCAGCCCTTGCCGTTTTCTTCAAAGAAATCCCTTATCCACCGGACGCACGCGTCCTTTACTTTTACGGCGTCAAACATAGTTGATCCCTCCGTTAAATTTCGATCATTTCGCGCGGGAAATCGGTAAGGTTTTCCGCGCCGTTTTCGGTTATGAAGACCATATCCTCAATACGGCAGCCGTATAGACCCTCAATATAGATGCCGGGCTCGTTCGTCACGACGTTCCCCGGGACGAGTTTGCGTCCGACGATCTTCGGGGATAGGTTAGGAAGTTCGTGGATTAGAAGCCCGACCCCGTGACCGAGCGAGTGTCCGAATCTGCCTTCGTATCTGGCGGAGTCGATTATTTTACGCGCTACTGCGTCCGCTTCGTCTCCTGTGACACCGGGACCGAGCGCCTCGTGCGCCGCGGTCTGCGCGGCGAGAACGGTATCGTAGAGCCGTTTTTGTTCCGCGTCCGCTTTCCCGACGCAGAACGTTCTTGTCATATCGGAGTGATAACCGTCTGCTGTCGCTCCGAAGTCGATCGTCAGGAAACCGCGTTCGAGTTTCACGGGACGCGGAACGCCGTGCGGGACCGACGACGCTTTGCCGGAGACTGCGATCGTCTCGAACGACGGGACCGGAGATCCGAGTTTTTTCATTCTGTATTCGAGTTCGGCGGCGACTTCAAGTTCCGTCATATCGCATTTTATGACGGACAGCAGCTCGTGCAGCGCTTTTTCGGCTATACGCTGCGCTTTGACGATCAGGTCGACTTCTTCCCTTTCCTTTATCGACCGGATCTCCGTTATCGTTTCGTCGACGGGAAACAGTTCGATCTTTTCTTCGTCCGCCGTCTTTTTGATCTTGTCGTACCGCGCGACGGAAAGATCCCCGTTTTCGAATCCGATGCGGGACGCGCCGGACGACTTCATCCATTCGTCGAAAGAACCGCCCTTCTGTTCCTTAACGGTACAGACCGGGAAGCACTCGTTTTTCGCAGCCTCGTAATATCTGAAATCGGCGAAAACGACGGACTCGTCGGGCGTCACGATCATATAGCCGTCGGGATTGTGATATCCGGAGAAATATCTGTAGTTCTCGTCGGCGGTGAGCAGGATCGCGTCGAGCGAGCACTCCTTCATGTATTCGCGCAGTTTTTCGTATCTTCTCGTGTAAGTCGCCATTTTATTCTTCCTTTCCGAGCATACCGTGGATCTTCAGGTATTTTTTGACGTACGGACGTTCGATCGCCCTCTTTGCTCTGAAAAAGAGCGTTTTTTTGTCTTTTATCGGCGGAACGATTATCGACCTGATCCCGGCGTTGTTAGCCGCGGCGGCGTCGGTCAGAAGCTGGTCGCCCAGAAGGACCGCCGTTTTGCCGTCCGAATCCGTGTCTTTCATCGCCTCAAGTATATATTTCTTTTTCGGCTTTCCGCTTTTAGGGTACGCGGGGTATCCGAGCGTGGAATTGAACAGATCGACGCGTTCTTTTTCGTTGTTGGATACGAACGCGATCCTGACGCCCGCCGCCTCCATTGCGGCGAACCATCCTCTGACCTCGGGCGTAGGCTCGGGATCGTCGTAAGTGACTAGAGTATTGTCGATATCGCAGATGAGCGACCCGATCCCCATAACTTTGACAAGTTCCGGGGTGACGTCGCGAAACGACGACGCCATCAGCGTCGGAAACAGTTTCTTTTCCAAAAGCACGCGACCTTCCCCCTTTCTAACTCAGTATTATACAATTTTTTCGAAACTAAATCAACAGCAAAAGAACGAATAAGGGCCGGCGCGTCGCGGGAATAATACGAAAAACGGAGAAAAGGAGCCCGTATGGCGTGAGAAACGAACAAAAAGAAAAAAATGAGACCGAAAAAGGCGACGAGCTTGATTATATACTGAAAAGCGGGAGCGTGATATCGCGCGGAAACGAGCACACGATCCACTGTCTGACGATAATAGGCCAGATCGAGGGTCATTATCTGCTCGGCGAGGGACAGAAAGCGACAAAATACGAGCATATAATCCCCCTGCTCGTTTCTATTGAAGAAAGCAACGAGATCGACGGGATGCTCGTCGTTCTCAACACGATGGGAGGCGACGTCGAGGCGGGCCTCGCGATCGCCGAGATGATCTCGTCAATGAAGAAAGCGACCGTCTCGCTCGTTCTCGGCGGCGGTCATTCGATCGGCGTCCCTCTCGCGGTGTCGGCAAAAAGATCGTTCATCGTTCCGTCAGCGACGATGACGATACACCCGGTAAGGATCAGCGGGACGGTGCTCGGAGTGCCGCAGACTTACTACTATTTCGAGCGGATGCAGGACAGGATAATAAGGTTTATAACCGATCACTCTTCGGTTACGGAGGAGACGTTCCGCGAGATGCTTTCGCGTACCGATCAGATCGCAACGGACGTCGGCTCGGTCATCGACGGTTACGAAGCAGTCAGATGCGGCCTTATCGACGCGACGGGCGGCGTATCGGACGCGCTGTCGGCGCTCCGGAAAATGATAAAGAAAAGCAAGGAGCCGGCATTGAAACCGGCGCCAAAAAAAAGAAAAACGGGCTGATGAACAGCCCGTTGTTTTCATTTGAATCGTTTCCTGATATCATCCGCGATATCGGTCTTTTCCCACGGGACGCCAAGATCTTCTCTGCCCATGTGTCCGTATGCCGAGAGCGGGGCGTAGATCGGACGCTTAAGATCGAAGCGCGAGATGATCGACCCGGGTCTCATATCGACCGTATTCACGAGATACTCGGCAATATCGGTATCGGCGACTGCCGCGGTCCCCGAAGTGTCCACCATGACGGAAACGGGTCTTGCGACGCCTATCGCGTAGGCGATCTGGACCTCGCAGCGTTTCGCGATCCCTGACGCCACGACGTTTTTCGCGAGGTATCTCGCCATATACGCCGCGGATCTGTCTACCTTCGTCGGGTCTTTCCCGGAGAAACATCCGCCGCCGTGACGAGCGTATCCGCCGTACGTGTCTACGATTATCTTTCTTCCGGTGAGGCCGGTATCCCCTGCGGGTCCGCCTACGACGAAGCGGCCTGTCGGATTGACGAATATCTTCGTATCGGCGTCGATCATCGAAGGAGCGATGATCTCATTGATAACGTATTTGATGACGTCCGCTCTGATCTGCTCCGTCGGAACGTCGGCGGCATGCTGAGTAGAGACTACGACCGTGTCA
Organism: Clostridia bacterium; assembly: GCA_017428635.1. Classification (GTDB taxonomy): domain Bacteria; phylum Bacillota; class Clostridia; order Oscillospirales; family CAG-272; genus RUG11130. The sequence goes on from JAFRQK010000079.1 coordinate 55,701, forward strand.
ACGCGGACCGGTCGGTCCCCGTCGTATTCGACGGTGACCTGAGTCTTTCCGTCAGGACGCAGGTAAGGAAGAGTTCCGTCCTTGCGGACCTCTGCAAGGCGTTTCGCAAGACGGTGAGAAAGAGAGATCGGGAGGGGCATAAGCTCGGGGGTTTCGTCGCAGGCGAAGCCGAACATAAGGCCCTGATCGCCCGCGCCCGTTTCGAACGGATCGCTGCTTTCGCCCGCTTTCGATTCTGCGGACCTGTCTACTCCGAGCGCGATATCGGGCGACTGCTCGTGGATCGCGTTGAGAATGCCGCAGGTGTTGCCGTCGAAGCCGAAGGCGGCGTCGCTATATCCTATGTCGCAGACTGCGCGGCGAACGATACCCGGAATGTCGACGTACGCCTTAGTGGTGATCTCGCCCATAACGGTAACGACTCCGGTGGTGACGAAAGTCTCGCAGGCAACGCGCGAATCGGGATCCTCGGAGAGGAGCGCGTCGAGAACGGAATCGGAGATCCGGTCGCATATTTTATCGGGATGTCCTTCCGTTACTGATTCGGAAGTAAAAAGTTTTTTCATTTCAGGTACCTCGATTCTCAAACTGCTCGGGACAAATATTCAAGAATGACCTCAACTGCGCCGTCGACGCCTGTCTTGTCGACGTTGATGACGAGATCGTAGTTCTCGATCCTGCCCCATTTTCTGCCGGTATAATAATTATAGTAACCTGCGCGTCTCTTATCGATCCTAATGACTTCGTCCTTTGCTTTCGACTGAGGGAGTTCTCTTCTTTTAGCGACCCTGTCGACGCGGCGGTCAAAGTCGGAGAATATATATATTCTTACCGTATCCGGGTGCTTTGCCAGAACGTAATCGGCGCATCTGCCGACGATAACGGCGGATCTCTCGCCGTCCGCAATATCCTTGATAAGAGAGGACTGGATCGCAAAGACTTTATCGTTGAGAGGAAGATTGATATGGGAAAGCGCGTCTCCGGCGATCGAACGGCCGTATGACAGAGAGTACAGAAGACTGTTCGTCGCTTTTTCGTCGACGTCTTCTATCACGTCCGGGTCGAAACCGCTCTCTTTCGCCGCAAGCTCGATAAGTTTCCTGTCGTAAAAATCGCAACCGAGACGGGCGGCGAGTTTTCTGCCTATTTCCGTCCCGTCGCTGCCGTACTGTCTCGCAATTGTCACCGTAACTTTACCCATCCCGACAATTCCTCCTGAAAAAGATCTATATTAGATTTATCATAACATAGAGACCGAAAAAAAGCGCAGAAGACCCGGCAATTTTACATTTTGTTAACAATTACTCACTCCGCACCTCACTTGCCCCCGAATGACATTATAAAAAGCAAGCCATAGAATGTTAAGGGCATTCTTTTCAGGAGCGGTTCAATTTGAAGAGCATTTTTGAGATCATCCTATCGGCGTTTGCCGTATTCGGTCTGTACAGCGCTATACCTGTTATTAACTGTCTTACCGGCCGCTTTTTACGGTTCTTACGGAAACTGAACGCGCGCAGGCGCGGTCGTTCAAACGGTTGACACACGTCGGCACTTTATGTATAATCATATATATATAATATACTTTATCAAACAATAAAAGGAGGCGGAGAACTTATGAAAGACAGCGACGTTTTCGACTTTTCGTGGGCTCCGCCCTCCGATCCCGTCACGGACGGCGAACCGGTGAAACTTTCCGGTATCGTCGAGGACGTCATTTTCAAGAACGATGAAAACGGTTACGCGGTCGTAAGGATCGAGGACGACGCGGGTCATCCCGTCACCGCGACCGGTATCATGCCTTATATAGCCGAAGGAGATGCGATATCAGCGATCGGCAGATGGGTAACGCACAAAAAGTACGGCAGACAGTTCGAGGTGGAGTACTACGACCGTGAACTCCCGCGCGAAGAAGGCGATATGTTCCGGTATCTCGCATCCGGAGCGATCAAGGGGATCGGGCCGAAGACTGCCGAAAAAATCATTTCGAAGTTCGGAAAAGATGCATTTGAGGTGATTGAGGAACACCCCGAGTGGCTCGCCGACATTCCCGGCATAACGGCGAAGCGCGCGGAGGCGATATCGGAAACTTTCAGATCGGTCTCGGGCTCGCGCGAATTCATGATGTTTTCGCGCGACTTCTTCACCCCCGCTACCGCCATGAAGATATACAGAGCGTGGGGCGCCGGCGCGATCGAAAGGATCAGGCGCGACCCGTACTCTCTTTGCGGAGAATTCGGAGGGATCGGTTTCAAGAGGGCAGATTCGATCGCCGCGACGCTCGGAATGGCCCCGGACTGCCCGGAACGGCTGAGAGCAGGAATCAAATTCGTTCTTTCCTCGGAAGCGGCGAAGAGCGGTCACAGTTGTCTGCCGCTCGATACGCTTAAAAAGTGTTCGGTCGAACTTCTCTTCGGTTACGGCGAAGACGGGAACGCCCCGGCCGTAGCAGAAACGATAGATCGGATGGTTGAGGAAAAAAGGCTCGTCGTTTACCCGCGCGACGGAGAGGATCTTTATTATCTTCCGTACGTTTTCGCAGCGGAATCGGGAACGGCAAAAAAACTTGTCTCGCTTTCTAAATCCTGTCCCGCCTTCGACGAGGAGGATATCGGCGCACTGATAAAGAGTTCGGAGACCGTTGCGGGAATAAAATACGCCTCTCAGCAGAAAGAAGCGCTGGCGCTTGCCCTGAGGTCGGGCGTAACGGTCATAACCGGCGGTCCCGGGACGGGAAAGACTACGATAATCAAGGGACTGATTCACATTTTCGAGCGGCTAGATATGAAAGTTTGTCTCGCCGCGCCGACGGGGCGCGCCGCAAAGAGAATGAGCGAAGCGACGAGCCACGAGGCAAGAACGATCCACCGCCTGCTCGAGATGGAATTTTCCGATACGGAAACTGCAAATTTCATAAGGAACGAGAACGACCCGCTCGATGAAAAAGTTATCATTATCGACGAGGCGTCGATGATCGATATTCTTCTGATCAACGCGCTGGTAAGAGCGATCCGTTCCGGTTCGCGCCTCATTCTTATCGGCGACTCGGATCAGCTGCCGTCCGTCGGCTGCGGCAACGTGCTCGGGGACGTGATCGGATCCGACGTTTTCCCGGTCGTTACGCTGACGGAGATATTCCGTCAGTCCGAAGAAAGTTCGATAACGACGAACGCTCATCTTATAAATTGCGGGGAGATGCCTGAGCTTTCATCGAAGGGTTCCGATTTCTTCTTTCTCAAAAGAGACACGGACGCCGCCATTGCGGAATGCGTCAGGGATCTCGTAGTCAACAGACTTCCGAGGTCCTACGGGGAGTCGGTCACGGATAAAATTCAGGTCATCACCCCGTCGAGAAAGGGAGACGCGGGGACTGAGGCGCTCAACGAGCTCTTGCGGCGCGCTCTCAATCCACCGTCCGAGGATAAAAAAGAATTCGTTCATCGCGGTACCGTTTTCAGAGTGGGCGACAGGATAATGCAGACGAAGAACGACTACTCCGTCGAGTGGACCGATCCTTTCGAGAACACCGGGTTCGGAGTTTTCAACGGTGACGTCGGGTCGCTTTATTCCATTGACGCGGAGAACGCGGAAGCCGTCGTCTCCTTCGACGAGAGGACTTGTAAATATGAGTTGTCTTCGTTCGACGAGGTCGACCACGCTTATGCGATCACCGTACATAAGAGTCAAGGGAGCGAATATCCGATCGTGGTTATCCCCGTATATAACTGTCCTCCGATGCTGAAAACGCGCAATCTGCTTTATACGGCGATCACGAGGGCGTCTAAAATGGTCATTCTCGTCGGGCGGCGCGAAGTTCTCGCCGAGATGATAATGAACGACAGAAAAGGCGTTCGCTGTACTGGACTGCTTTCGATGTTGAGATCGGAGGCAAAATATGAGTAGGCGCGTCTTTTCCCGCATCCTCGATCTGCTCTTCCCTCCTCACTGTCCGATCTGCGGCGCGGGGAGCGGCAAGGACGGATGTCTTTGCCCCGAATGTCTTTCAAAGTACGCAAGCGAGCAAAAAGAACGGTGTCCCGTCTGTATGAAGACCGCGGGAAACTGCGTATGCGGACTTGCAGGTGTGTCAAGGACGTTTTTGGGTGAAAAGCGGATAGTATCTCTTGCGTTTTATCATCCGCACGGTACCGACGGGACCCGTGTTACGGAACGGTTGATACGGATATTCAAGAAACGCTACGACAAGTCACTCACCGATCTTTTCGCGCGCGATATTTCCGGGAAGCTTCTGCTTTTGATGAGATCCTCCGGAGAAGATCCCGGCGAGTGGGTCATAACTTTTCCGCCTCGCTCCGCTGAAAACAAGCGGAAATACGGGTTCGATCAGGGAAAGGCGGCTGTCAGAAGTCTTTCGCGTTACACGGGCATCCCGTGGGCGAAGGCGCTCCGCAGATCGGGAGGCGATGAGCAGAAAGAACTCGGACGGTTTGACAGAGAACTGAATTCCGGTTCTTTGAAGCTTGCGCGAAAAATTGATTTGCGGGGCAGAAAGATCATTCTGTTCGACGATATAATAACGACGGGGGCAACAATCAGAGCGGCGTCGGATCTTCTCACGGACGCCGGCGCCGAATGCGTTTTTCCCGTCTGCATAGCAAGAGTTCAAAAAAAGAAATAAACAGTAAAGCGGTAATACCCCGGCAGGACGTTTTTCGTCCCGCCGGGTATTTTTCGCATACAGGTTGCAAAATAATACGCTATGGTGTATAATATATTTGTGGTAGTTTGCACTTTTTTTGAAAAAAGAGAGCCCTATGGGCGTTTTTTTGACCGATAAATCAAGGGGTATATAATGGGAAAAGATATAGGCATCGATCTCGGCACGGCGACAGTCCTTGTTTACGTCAAGGGCAAGGGCATCGTTCTGAAAGAGCCGTCCGTCGTCGCGATCGACAAGAATACCGACAAAATACTGAAAGTCGGGCGTGAAGCGCAGCAGATGCTCGGGCGTACGCCCGGTAACATCACGGCTATCCGTCCGCTCAGGGACGGCGTCATCAGCCAGTACGAGATCACGCTTCGCATGATCCAGTATTTCATAAAGCGCGCCTGCGGAAATCCTTTTTTGTTCAAGCCCAGGGTCATCATCTGCGTTCCGAGCGGTATAACGGAAGTCGAAGAGAGAGCCGTCGTAGACGCGGCTACCCAGGCGGGTGCAAAGAGAACGTATCTGATAGAGGAACCTGTCGCAGCTGCGATCGGAGCCGGGATCGATATTTCCCGTCCCGAAGGTCATATGGTCGTCGATATCGGCGGCGGAACGACGGATATAGCCGTGACTTCGCTCGGCGGGGTCGTCGTCTCCGAATCGATCAAGGTCGCCGGGGACAAGTTCGACGAGGCGATAATCAGATACGTGAGAAGGAAACACAAGGTCCTAATCGGCGAAAGAACGGCCGAGGAGATCAAAATAAAAGTCGGTTCCGCATGGCCGCACGACGAAGCGAAGGTCATCGAGGTCAAGGGCCGATGCCTTATACAGGGCCTTCCCCGCGTGGTTCGGATCTCGTCAACGGAAATACCCGACGCGCTCGAAGAACCGCTTACGGCGATAGCTGAAGCCGTTTGTTCCGTCATAGAGCGCACTCCTCCTGAGCTGATAGGCGACATCCTTTACAACGGTATCGTTATGACGGGAGGCGGTAGCCTTCTGCACGGTCTCGATAAGCTTATCGCCGGGGTTACAGGCATAAAGACGATGGTCGCCGACAAAGCGGTATCATGCGTCGCGGTCGGGACCGGAAAATCGCTCGACCACATCTCGGTGATACCGGAGGGCGCTATAAATCTCTCGCGTCAAAGATTATCCAGATACTGAAAAAGATCCGGCTGAAGCGAATCGCTTCAGCCGGAATTTTTTATTTTGTAAGATAGCGGAACAGGATCGCTGCGACCTGGGCGCGAGTTGCGTTCCCGCGCGGGTCAAGGACAGTTCCCGTCGGCGTTGCGACCCCGTTGATCAGACCGGCAGCGAAAGCCCAAGCCATCGCGTCTTTTGCATACCCGCTGATCTTTCCGGCATCGGTGAAGCCGGAAAGATCGGCTCCGTCCGACCCGTCTAAACCGCCCGTGAATCTGAACAGTATCGTTGCGATCTGTTCTCTGGTGAGCGGATCGTCCGGAGAAAACGTCGTCCCGGAAGTGCCGTTTACTACGGAATTCTCAAACGCCCACCGGACCGCGTCGCGATACCAGTCCGCCTTAAGATCTTTGAACGGAACTTTTGCGCTCGACTCGGGTTCACCGGCGTAACGCCAGAGAACCGTAACGAGCATAGCTCTCGTCGTTGTTCCGCCCGGATTGAAACGTGCCTCTGACACTCCGTTCATCAATTTGCACTTTATACAAAAGTCGATCCCTTCGTGCGCCCAGTTTCCGTAAACCGGAACGTCCGGGAAATCGCGTGACGGACACGGGTCCCCTTTAATGATCTTTTCTTTTTCTTTTCCGCATATCGTGCACTTATAGATCTCGCCGTATTTCCCGGCGCCGTGAACGTATCCGTCCGTTTCAAGCTCCCAAACGTGCGTGTGATCGATAAACCGAAGCGGAACGGTCGCCGCGGCCGACTTGTAACCGTAAGTCAAAGTGACGGCCACGCTTCCGGTATCGCCGTCGCGGACCAGCGATCCGACGTCTGTTTCGATTACGGCGCCGTCCGGCAATTCCGCTTTAAGCGCTTGCGAGATATCTTTCTCGGTATCTCCGTCGGACGGAAGGTAAACGTCGCGCGGCGAAGAGGCGAGCGATTCGGCCTCGATATCCGCGGGATCGTCCTTATACGCGGTGAGATCGACCGAAGCGAATTTATCCTCTGATTCGTTTCCGACCGACTCCAGAGCCTCGGTGACGGCCGCCTGCGCTGTCTCTTTGTACTCGTCGGGGAGCGGTTGTGCGCCTTCCGGCCTTCTTATTTCGACGGCAAGCGGATCGCCTCGCCTTTCGTTTTCGGGAACGAGCGTTTCGACGAACGTCAGAGCGGCGATATACCTGCCGATCGAATACGAGACGTGGAGCTCGTCACGCTGAAGACCAGTCACGGGATCGGTATCGAAGTTCACGGCGCCCGACGGATCGACGGCGTAATGAAGAGACAGAAACGTTGAACGGGCGTTTTGTATCGCCGTTCCGACGGGAACGACGGCGGCAAAGCCCTTCCCCGTTTTTTCGCCGGTCAGATGCGATGCGATCTCGGTGAAATACCTGATCTTATTGAACTTTTCAAGGCCTGCAAAATACTCGGTTTTCTGTGATTTGGATATTATGAGATACAGATAGATCCGGGCGTCGGGAACGCGTTCTCCGACGTAATCGAGCATAAACGACGTCGACTCTTCTATCAAGTTGAATTTCCTTGTTGACGTTTCCCCGTAAGAATATCCTTTTTCGATCTCAAGGCCGTAAGGCTGGAGCACTACGGCGTCCCAACTATCGTATGAAAGCGCGCCTGCCGTGGTTTTAACGTCGGGGACGTTTTGCCACAAGCCGTCCGTTTTGTCCCCCACGACGCGAAACTCGTAGTTTTCGAGTCCCCCATCGGCGGTAGCGGCGTGCCACGACATCGGCTTCCCCCCGCTCATTGCGAGAGCGACTTCAAGTTCGACGCCGTCGCCGAGAACCGTTTTCATCATATTGTAAAAAGTGCTGTAACCTTCGTAGACCCTGCCGTCCGGATATGTGAATCCGTCCGTTGCGTCCTCGGAATAACTGTTCCCGATAAAGAGGATCCTGAAGTGACCTTTATTCGCTGCTGAAACGAACGGAACAACGGCGAACAGCATAACTGAAGCAAGAATAATGGACAGTATTCTTTTCACGTTTTCCTCCGATGGGAAGATGGGCAAGCCCGCGGGCTTGCCCATCATTTTTTTGTTTTACGCCCACGCCATAGTCGAGGGCTTCGGGTCCTTCATTATGACTTCTTTCAGAGTACCGACCGCTTTTTTGAGTCCCTCGTCGATAGACATCAGGCTGTCTTCGTGCTCGATGGAGAGAACTCTGTCGTATCCGACCAGACGGAGATTGTCGACAAGGTCGCGCCACCATGCGGCGTCGTGACCGTAACCGACGGAACGGAACACCCACGCGCGGTTTATCTCGTCGCCGTAGTGCTTGGTGTCGAGCACGCCGATACGGGCTGTGTTGATCTTGTCGATCTTGGTATCCTTCGCGTGGACGTGATAGATGGCGTCGCCCAGCATACGGATAGCCGCGGCGGGCTCCATACCCTGCCATACGAGGTGGGAGGGATCGAAGTTAGCGCCTATGACGTCGCCGACAGCCGCTCTCAGTTTGAGGAGCGTCTCGGTGTTGTAGCAGCAGAACCCGGGATGAAGTTCAAGCGCGACGTGGGTGACGCCGTGCGATTTTGCGAACGCCGCCGTCTCTTTCCAGTACGGAATGAGGACATCGTTCCACTGGTAATCGAGGATGGCGAGAAAATCCTCGGGCCACGGGCAGGTGACCCAGTTCGGATATTTTGCGCCGGGATGGTCTCCGGGGCAGCCGGAGAACGTGATGATCGTGTCGACGCCGACTTTCTCGGCAAGCAGACACGCGTTTCTGAAATCGCGGTCGTACGCCTCGGCGATCGACTTGTCAGGATGAACGGGGTTGCCGTGGCACGCGAACGCCGCGAGTTCGATACCGTATTTGTCGAACAGACCGAGCCACTCTTTGAGTTTGGCGTCGTCGGAAAGGAGCACTTCGGGGTCGCAGTGATCTTTTCCGGGGTATCCGCCGCATCCTATCTCAACGGCGTCGACTCCGAGATCCTTCATAATGCCGAGGGTTTCCTCAAGCGACTTTTTCGCATAGAGGTTGGCAAGAACGCAAAGTTTCATAAAAAGTTCCTCTTTTCAAGTGATTTATCAGAAATTATAGATCGTTCCGGTGCGGGAAGACTCGTAAATGCCTTCAAGAATGCGGGTCACGCAGTAAGCCTGTTCGGGAAGAACGCACGGGGAGTTCATACCTTTGACCGCGTTGATCCACTGTCTTGCCTCGACGAGGGACGCGTCGTTGTTGTCTACGCCGTCGTAGAAGGCGACGCCGCCCGCCTCGAGGTTCGGGTACATCTCGTATCTTCTGCCGTTGCGGACGCCGTTGATACGGACGCCGTTTATGAGGTCGCCGCCCGCCTTCGTTCCGCAGAGAACGGTCGTCGCCTCTCTGGTATCGAGCATATTGAGCGCCCAGGACGACTCAACGGAAACGGTCGCACCGTCCTCCATTACTACGAAACCGAAGCCGCAGTCCTCGACCGTGAACTTTTCGGGATCCCAGTCGCCCCATGCGTTTGCCGTATGGGTCTGGTTGTTCAGCTTGTGATAAGTAGTGCCGAGGCAGCATTTCGGCTTGTAGTTGTTCATCATCCAAAGGGTGAGGTCAAGCGCGTGTGTCGCGATGTCGATCAGCGGACCGCCGCCCTGCTCGTGCTCGTTGAGGAACACGCCCCACGTCGGGACCGCTCTGCGGCGAAGAGCGAGCGCCTTCGCGTAGTAGATGTCTCCGAACGTACCGTCCTCAGCCTCTTTCTTCAGGTACTGCGCCTCGGGAGTCTGTCTGTTCTGGTATCCGATGGTGAGAAGTTTGCCGGACGCCTTCGCCGCGTCGAGCATCTTCTTCGCCTCCGCCGAATTGATCGCCATCGGCTTTTCGCACATAACGTGCTTACCGGCGTTCAGGGCGTCGACGGTTATGAAACTGTGCGCTCTGTTGGGAGTGCAGACGTGGACGACGTCGATCGACTTGTCCTCGAGCAGTTTCTTATAATCTTCGTAAACGGCGGCGTCGGGAGTACCGTAATCCTTCTTCGCCTGTTCCGCTCTCTCGACGATGATGTCGCAAAAAGCGACCATCTCGACGTCTTCAAGTCTTTTGAGCGAGGGCATATGTTTTCCGTTTGCGATCCCTCCGCATCCGATAATACCGATCCTTACTTTGTCGTTCGCACCGATCATTTCCGATCCTCCGTATGTTAAATCTTTCAGCCGCGAACACGCGCGTCCGCGCGCGCACGCGTACAAGTATATGATAAAGTAATTCGTTATTTTTTTCAAGAGCGCGGACGATAATAGTCGAACGCCGATTTTTGTTTTCGTATACGTGCACAAATCGCAGAACTGCTTTTTGTGCGGTTTCACGGAGCGATCCGATCCGTTTTCAGAATCTGCAAACTGACGACGTTTCGGTTTCCTTATCCTTTTAACTGTGAAAAACGGCGGGCGGGTATTGAAAACTTATTATCGATATAGTATAATATTTAAAATTACGCATAAGGAGGACTAAAAGATGCGTTTTAACAAGAAGAAACTGATACTCCCGATCGTCATCGCCGTCGTTCTGATACTTATCGTCGCGGCGTCCGTCACGATCGTACCCGCCGGTTCAAGCGGCGTCGTTCTCACGTTCGGAAAGGTGAACGACCGCGTTATGAAAGAAGGGCTGAATTTCAAGATCCCGTTCGTCCAGCAGACGGTGATCATAAGCAATAAGATCCAGAAACAGGAAGTAGAGGCGCCCGCAGTCAGCAAGGACCTGCAAACGGTCCGCTCGACTATCGCCGTTAACTACCGCGCGCTGAGCGATTACAGTGCGAGTATCTACAAAAATATAGGCGAGGAATACGAATCGATCATTCTTCTGCCCGCCGTTCAGGAGTCGATGAAGTCGGTCACCGCAAAGTACACTGCCGAGGAGCTCATTTCCCTACGCGCTCAGGTCGGTGAGGAAGTCAAGGAAACGCTCGTCGGTAAAGTATCGGAGTACGGCATTTCGATCGAAAAATTCAATATCGTAAACTTCGATTTCTCGGAAGAATTCAACGCTGCGATCGAAGCAAAGCAGGTCGCTGAGCAGAACCTCATCAAGACGAAGACCGAGCAGGAACAGGTGATCGTCGTCGCGAACGCCGAGGCGGAAGCGACGCTGACGCGCGCGCAGGCGCAGGCGGACGCGAACAAACTCCTTGCCGAGTCGATCACGCCCGAAGTCGTCGAATATCTTAAAGTTCAGAAATGGGACGGCAAGCTGCCCACAGTCACCGGAACGGGCTCGTTTATGGACGTGTCCGGTCTGACCGGCGAATCGGCTGACTGATCCCCGGGAGTAAAAAATGAAAAGGACAGAGATCAGAGAACTTTACAAAGACCGCGGATTCGAGAAAGTCGGATCCGTTACCGTAGGCGGATGGGTCAGAAGCATCCGCGATTCCAAAACGTTCGGATTCATTATGATTTCTGACGGGACTTATTTCAAACCCGTTCAGGTCGTCTACGACGATACCCTTCCGAACTTCGAGGAGATCTCGAAGCTGAACGTCGGTTCCGCGCTTATTATCTCGGGTAAGATCGTTCTTACCCCCGAGGCGCAGCAGCCGTTCGAGATCCGCGCAGAGTCCGTCGACGTGGAAGGCGTTTCCACCCCCGACTATCCGCTTCAGAAAAAGCGTCACTCGCCGGAATTTCTTCGTATGATCACTCATCTGAGACCGCGCACGAATCTCTTTCAAGCGGTATTCAGAGTCCGCTCCGTCGCCGCTTACGCTATCCACAAATTCTTTCAGGAGAGAGACTTTATCTACGTTCACACTCCGATAATCACCGGATCGGACTGCGAGGGCGCGGGCGAGATGTTCCGCGTTACGACGCTCGATCCCGACGATCCGCCTAGAGGCGAGAACGGCCGCGTCGATATGAGCCGCGACTTTTTCGGAAAGCCTACGAACCTCACCGTCTCCGGTCAGCTGAACGGCGAGACGTTTGCTATGGCGTTCAGCAACATCTACACCTTCGGCCCGACGTTCCGCGCTGAGAACTCGAACACGGTCAAGCACGCCGCGGAGTTCTGGATGATCGAGCCCGAGATCGCGTTCGCCGATCTCGAGGACGATATGGAACTCGCGGAGGATATGATCAAATATATCATAAATTACGTTCTCGAAACGCTGCCCGAAGAAATGGCGTTCCTCAACCAGTTCGTCGACAAGGGCCTGATCGACCGGCTCCGTCACGTGGCAGATTCCGATTTCGGAAGGATCACGTACACCGACGCCGTGAAGATCCTCGAAGAGCACAACGACAAATTCGACTACAAGGTATCGTGGGGAGTCGATCTGCAGACGGAACACGAGAGATTCCTCACAGAGGAGGTCTTTAAGCGTCCGGTATTCGTGACCGATTATCCGAAGGATATCAAGGCGTTTTACATGAAGCTGAACGACGACGGCAAGACCGTCGCCGCGATGGACTGCCTCGTACCGGGGATCGGAGAGATCATAGGCGGTTCTCAGAGAGAGGACGATATCGATAAACTCACCGCGCGTATGGACGAGCTGGGGCTCGACCGCGAGTCTTACGGATTCTATCTGGATCTCCGTAAATACGGTTCCGCACGTCACTCGGGATACGGACTCGGTTTCGAGAGGTGCATCATGTACCTCACCGGAGTGCCGAACATCAGAGACGTGCTCCCCTTCCCGCGTACGGTAGGGACTTGTGACGTATAACGGCATAAAAAGAGTGCCGCGATTTTTCGCGGCACTTTCTTTTTTCGTTTTAAGCCTTCGGCCCTGCCGATGCGATATTCTCGGGCATATCCGGGAACTTCGACTTGAAGTTCTTTTCGAAGAGTTCTGCGAGCTTTTTCGCAGATTCCATGTACTTGTCGCGGTCTCCCCAGAGATTGATCGGATCGAGGACCTCGTCCGGCACGCCGGGGCAGGTCTTCGGTACGTTCACGCGGAAGACCGGGTCGACGCCGTACTCGACGCTGTCGAGGTCTCCGGCAAGCGCGGCCGATACCATCGCGCGGGTGTATTTCAGTTTCATTCTCGGAACGTCTCCTGCGGCTCCTCCGCACCATCCGGTGTTGACGAGGAAGACCTTCGCGCCGGTCTCTTTAAGTTTCTTGCCGAGCATCGTAGCGTACACGGACGCGTTGAGCGGGAAGAACGGCGCGCCGAAGAGCGTCGAGAACGTTGCGGTCGGTTCGGTGATGCCGCGCTCCGTTCCCGCGAGTTTGCTGGTGTAACCGGAAACGAAATGATACATCGCCATGTTCTCGTCGAGGCGCGAGATCGGAGGCATTACGCCGAACGCGTCGGCGGTCAGGAAGATGACCGTTTTCGGAATACCGCCCACTCCGGGGATAGCGGCGTTGCTGATGTAGTCGACAGGATATCCCGCGCGTGTGTTCTCGGTGAGTTTCGCGTCGTTGTAATCGGGTACGCCCTTCTCGTCGACGATGACGTTCTCGAGAAGCGTTCCGAATTTGATCGCGTCGTAGATCTGCGGCTCTTTCTCGCGGTCGAGACCGATGCACTTCGCGTAGCATCCGCCCTCGATATTGAACACGCCGTCGGGGCTCCAGCCGTGCTCGTCGTCGCCGATAAGGCGGCGGGACGGGTCGGCGGAAAGCGTCGTTTTGCCGGTTCCTGAAAGTCCGAAGAAGACGGCGGAATCGCCGCCCTCGCCGATGTTGGCGGAGCAGTGCATCGAGAGGATGCCCATCTTCGGAAGAACATAGTTCATAACGGAGAAAACGCTCTTCTTGATCTCGCCGGCATATCCGCTGCCCGCAATGATGACCTGCCTCTGCTCGTAGTCGATGATGATCGCGGCCTCACTGTGGACGCCGTCGAGCTCGGGAATGCATTTGAAACCCGGCGCCGCAATGATAGTATAGTCGGGTTCGTAATCTTCGAGCTGCTCCTCAGTCGGGCGGATGAGAAGCTGATGGATGAACATATTCTGGCTTGCGAGTTCGTTTATGATACGGAAACGCTGCGTGTATTTCGGGTCCGCGCCCGCGAAGCCGTCGAATACGAATACGTCGCGATTCTGCAGGTACGCGAGCATTTTCGCCTTGATCGACTCGAACTTTTCGCGGCTGATGGGAACGTTGATCTTGCCCCACGCGATCTCGTCGTGGACGGATGGAACGTCGACTATGAATTTATCGTCGGGGCTGCGTCCGGTGTATTTGCCGGTCTCTACGACGAGAGCGCCGGTGTCGGACAGTCTGCCCTCTCCTCTTTCAAGCGCGAACTCGACGAGTTCCGGTACGGAAAGGTTACGGTAAACGAAGCCTTCTCCGGCGATCCCGAGGTCGATAGGTTTTAATTCTTTCATGATAGCACCGCCTTTTTTGAGCTTATTTTTTCTATCCGTAATTTTACCACCGTGTGGAGTGTGGTGTCAATATTCGCGGGCGAAAATTCATCCGATTTTCACAATATATTCACGGTATAAAGGAACGCCGCGGGAGATGCCCGCGGCGTCTTCTTTTATTCTTTTTCACCCGCGGCGAGGCGGACGCATCTGTAAGCTCCGTCGTAATACCCCTGCGCCTTCAGTTTATTGATCTGCTCGCATAGGTGAGGGATGATCTCACGGTCGTGAAGAAGCGTATCGAGCGCTTCGCAGACGCCGGATCTCGTCGGGTACTCGTCCGTTGAGTCGCCGAATTCCCTTCCGTGGATCGCGCCGTAGACCTCGTGCCCTCCGATGTGCTTCATATAGAGTTTCGGGATCGGATAGTACGCGAGCTCGGACGGTTTCGTCACAAGGAGGTCGCAGACGGGCATAAGGAGATTCGTCGCGTAGACTGCGCGGAATATGTCGCCGTCGCAGACGAGGGTGACGCCGTGCGCGTCGCCGTCGCGTATCGCTTCGACCAGCGCTTTGAGCCCTTCGTAATCGTCTTTGAAGATATGGAGATCTTCTCTCTTCCCTATCAGCGAAGCCATGGAGTCGAATACCGCCGTGTGGTCGCCCGTATTGAGGAAAAGCGCGGCTTCGCCGCGATCGACGTACGGGAGCAGATGTGATATCATAGCGCGGAACATATCGCCGCCCGCTCCGGCTCCGCCGACGTTCATCAGGATGCGGACAGGACCCGCTCCCTTCGCGCGTTCGGATCGCTTTTTGTTGTCGTTTTCCAGATCCTCGAGCAGTTCGTGGTCGACGTAACAGCCGACTTCTTTTATATCACTTTCAGGCATAGGCGAAAGCGGCGTTTTCGCGAATCCGCCGAGAGTTTTATAACCGAGGTAAGCGAACGGTGTCTGCACGGTGTGGATCGATCCCTCGGCGAGATGGAGCGCCATAGGCCAGTTGTCGGGTATTGCGTTGACGACGTTTTCCATCCCCGCGTGGACCGCGCCCTGCGCGGGCCAGACGTGAGTGGCGATATACGGGATATCCTTCGGGATATTTTTGAAGATCGGGACAAGAAGTTCGGAGTTTTTCTGATCCTTCGCGTTATACGTGATCTTCTTGAAGCCCTCGCTGTTGAGCGGTTCCCAAACGATCCTGTTGAAGAGGCGGGACTTCTGAGAGATCCTTGAGGCGAGCGAGTACATATCGTTCTGCTCTCTGATCATCTTCGAGCCGGTCGCGTCGAACGAGGCGAGGTCGAGCCAGAAGGGATCGTACCCGAGCGCGCGGGCGCAAGACGCCATCGCAATGCTGATGCGGTAATGTCCGAATCCCATCCGAATGTTACCGACGATAAGCGGTTTTTCCGGGAACGGTTCGTTCTCCTCCGAAAACACGATATTCGAAACGTTTATATCGCCGAGCGCGTCGATCTTTTTAAATCCGAGTTTGTAGTCGGCTCCGCTGTCGTCGCCGTATTTTTTGAGGTATTTCGCGCGGCTCTTCTCCGCCGCTTTTACGGTTTTCGCATCGATACTGTTGCCGAATATAACGCCCGTTCTGTCAGTCAATGAGAACACCTCTTTCCGTATCGTATCTGAAAGTACGCTCGCCGCCGTCCGTACGGCATACGACGGTTATGACGTCGCCGTAACGCGAATACGAGAGCGTTTTATCTTTTTTGAAAAGTTCGAGGGAATCCGCAAGCAGTTTTTTCTTTTCCTCGTCATACTCCGCCACGTTGTCCGACGTCATCATTACGCTTCCGAAAAGGGCGTTGAGCGTGATCAGGGCTTTTCTCTGCTCCGGGGTGAGAGAAATGTTGTCGTCGCGAAGCAGGAAAACGTCCGGATCGCACCCGAAGAACGCGCCGTCCATGAAAGAACGGAAAACTGTGTTCTGGAGCGTCACCTTGGTCGAAATGCGCTCACGGTGCATATACTTCATAAACCACGCGTCGTCGAACTTGAGCGAGACGTCCGGACCGACGCGTACGTAATCGAATACGCCGACTGCGTTGCCGAGCGTCGAGCCGCACCCGAGGATCTTTTTGTCGCCGAGTACTCCGCGAAGGAACGAGTACGCCTCCTGCGCCGCAGCCGCTCGCGTTTTTCCTTCGTATTCGGGGAGCGACGCCGCGTACAGAAAGTCGAGTTTGAAGAAGTCGAATCCCATATCGGCGTAGTGCGTGAGGCATTTTTTTATATATTCCCTGACCTCGGGTACGTCAAGGTCGAGCGCGAAGTGGCCGCTCCAGTTGGAACCGCACTTGACCGGCGCGCCGTCGGGTCCTTTCCTGAACCAGTCGGGCTTTTCCCGGAACAGACGGCTCTTCTCTTCAGCGACGAACGGGGCGAGCCAAATACCCGCCGTGAGTCCCTTCTCTTTTATAGCTTTTACGACCGGTTCGAGTCCGTTCGGGAATTTCGACGGGTCGACTTCAAGCCAGTCTCCGACGAAAGTTTCGTACCCGTCGTCGATCTGGAAGAGATTGAACCGTCCGTCGAGCGCGGAGAGGTCGCGGAGGAGGATCTTTTCGTTTATGTCCTGATAGTAGTTATACCACGACGTATAGCCGAAAACTTTCTCCGCTCTCTTCGGCGGGAAGTATTTTCGAAGAAGTTCTTTTCCTTCTTTAAACGAAGGGGCGTATATATAATCGCAGACGGTGAACTCTTCGCCTTCGCCGAGCTTCACGCCGCCGACGTCGCTTAAAACGGCGACTGAACCCGTTCGCCTTACGACCTCGAAAATGAGATATGCGTTCGCGAGATTCAGGCTTGCGGCGAAACCGCCGACCTTTCCGCGGACGTAAAAAACGTCGTAACCGTGCAACACCTTCTTGTCGTACTCGTAAAACGTGGCGTCGCCGTATCGGTCAAGCGCAAAGTTCCTCTTGAGAAGGCCCGGGAGACGCGTAACGTCGCGTTCCCTGACGTCGCCGTAGAACTCACGCGTTTCGGTCCAAGACTGGTAGCCGTTGATGAAATACAGATCGCCCTGAGGACCGGGATCCTCGGGATGATCGGTTGAGAAAAAGTCGTGGCCGCTCTCGGAATATCCGAGAAGCGTCACCGGACGCTTTGCGCGGACGGCGACGCGGCGGCGCTCGCCGTCATCGGCGACGGTGAGCGTCAGATCTTCGCATTCCGAGGGGGCGGTGAGGATCCTCTCCTCACCGCCCGCAATGAAAGTCAGTTTGAAATTACAGTTCATTCGGTCTTTTCCTTGTCGTCGGCCTTAGGCTTGCCCTCTTCGATCGTTTTCATAACGTCTTTTTCTTTATAAAGAGCGAGGATGACGGCGCCGAGCACGCAGAAAGTGACAGCGACGATCGCAACGATCGTAAGGCCGAGAGGCGACGCTGTGATGTCGTTGGAATTAAGATTCTGCGTCGTTCCCATAATTGCGAGCGACGTGAAGACGAGCATCGCGATCGACTGACCCCATTTCATCGCGAACGTACGCGCCGCGAAGAACATTCCCTCGCGGTTTTCACCCGTCGTATATCCGTCGGCTTCCGCAACGTCTGCGACGATCGACTGCGGGATGATACCGAGCAGAGCCATCGGAAACGCGGCGATCACGCAGATCAGGATACCGATCACCATTCCCGGGATCGGGAGAACGCGGATCAGCGCGGTGACTACGTAAGCGAGCGCCAGACCGAGGAATCCGATTATCGTCAGTTTCTTCTTGCCGAACTTACGGACAAGGCCTGAAACGAACGGATAAAACACGGCGGAAAGGACCGTCATTCCGCCCATGAAGACCATCGTCATGGATTCGTCGAGACCCATCGAAACCTTCACGAAGAAAGGAAGGCCGGTCTGGAAAAGCGTGAGACCGATCCAGTACATGATGTCGGAACCGACGAAAACGCGGAAATTGCGGTTCTTAAAAGTCGCCGCGAGCGATTTGAACATATTGGAATTCGAGGGCTTCGTGTCGACGAATTCCTTTTCTTTGAGAAGGAAAGTCGGAAGGAGCATGCAGACGCATGAGATAACGGCAAGTGCGATGAAGCAGATGCGGTAGCTCCAGTTGAAGCTTATGTTCATTCCCCTGAGTACTCCGGCGAAAACGAACGGAGTGTAAGCGAGGAGCGTTCCGGCGAAGAAAGTGAGCGAGATCGCGGTCGAGATGAACATACGGTCGTCCTGCGTCTTGCCGAACTCGGAGATAAGAGCGTTATACGGCGTGCAGTACATCGTCATGAAGAGATAGAACAGAACTATGAATACGGAGATCCATGCGACGTTGATACCGCTGATCGCGTTGACCGGCGCGCAGAACAAAAGAACGGCGACGACGGCGAGCGGGACCGCGGCGTACTGCATGAACGGGATCCTTCTGCCCCGCTTGTTTTTCGATCTGTCGCTGAGCGACGCGATGAGCGGGTCGGTCACGGCGTCGAAGATACGGGACAAAGCCGTGATGAGGCCGAGGATAGTGAGGAATCCGAGGATGACGAGGCCGGGTGTGATGAACTGGGTCGCGCCGGAGTCGATGTCACCCTGCGTGGGAAGGTAGAACGTAACGAACCAGGCGTTGATTACGCCCGAGAGGATCGACCATCCGAGCTGTCCGATCGCAAAGATGATCATCTGCTTTTTTGTCAGTCGCTTCATAACGTTTCGGGTACCGCCGTATAAGCGGCACTCTCCTTCTGTCGTATTGCCCGCGCGAGACGGGCTGTATAGAGATTAACATATTTGAAGAATTATGTCAACTGCTTAATAACCGGACGGAGTATAGGCACCCGTTTTGTTGAAGGCGACGAAAAGGCAAAACAAAAACGGCCATCTATTACAGCCGTTTTCAAACATTTACTATAATACTGTCCGGCGTGTCCGGCAATGGGTACCCGCGGCGAGGGAGAACACAGAACGCCGCGGGACCCGCCGGGAAAGTTAAGGAAAATGAGGAAATGAACAGTAAAATGCCCTATCACAAATATATACCGAAAAAACAGGCGGGAGAGTTACATTTTCGTCCGTTTATTTGCTTTTTTCGGTACGCGCTTACTCACCTCTCTGCCGTGAAGTGAAATAATCGGTAAAAACCCGAAGGGGAACGGAAAAAACCTCCGACTTCAGACTCTTTCACGGTTTTATTCCCGTTTCACGTCTTTGAGAAAACATCCACTCCATAAGCGAGTAATCGAACCGGTCGACGTACTGATGGCATATACCGCCGTGACCGTATCCGACCGTCCGAACGTTCTCGTAATCAACGGCGCCGTGCCTGTTCATAATAGTCTCAACGACTTCAAAGTATTCTTTCATATCGCCTAAAAGTTCGTCGTCCGCGTCGTATACGTTTCGAATCGGGATCTCGAACATTTCAGGGGAAACACGGAACTCTCTTTCGTGTTCTTTTAAATACTCTTCAAACTCTATTTCGTATTCTTTTATAAGCTCTTCATCATACCAGCTCGGGTCGAGTACGGTGATATCATAGTCCTCTTCCTCGTTTCTGGAAATAGAAAACGCAACCGGGGACGCAACGGGTATCGCGGCGGAAAACTGCTCAGGATGAAATCTCACCATCGCCCAAGTTCCCATTCCTCCGAGAGATACGCCCGTCACGTACTGACGGCTCCTGTCCGTGCTGTAAGTCCGGTTTACGTATTCAACCAGTTCCGACACAGCGTCAAGCACTATCAGGTCGTTCCATATAGAATCCTTCGGGCATTGTGGGATAATAAATATGCTTTCGAAAACGGGACTGTTGGGGTTTGCGAAAACGTTGGCGCACTCGCTGAGCTGCGCTTCGTTTCCCGAGCCGACGTAGCCCAAGCCGTGGAGGTAAAGGACCACGGGATATTTTTCGCCCTCGTCGTAATCTTCGGGAACGTACAGGCGATATGGGATGACCTGACCGCTTGAAGCCTCGTAAGTCAGTTTCAGCGTATCTTTGAGATCATAATTCTTTTTGAGCTTCAGATACCTCTCGATCATCGCCTCAAGTTCGGCGTGAGTCAGTTCTTCGTAAGGATCCAGTCTGCCCGCCTCGTCCGTAACGACAATACCGACCGCGACCGCCCAACTTATATAGTCGGAGATCGACATCGCGCTGTTCTCGCCGGTTACGGCGTCGAAAAATCCCGTTCCGTTGACAGGCGACGAGGCATTCCACTTTTCGTCCGTCAGTTCGGCGTAATCGGCGGCGCCCGTTATATCCGCCCGCTTGGTATAGTTGTACAGTTTCTTTTGGGCGTGATAATAAAACGCGATCACCGCGTCGCCCTTCATAAGTTTACGGTCCGCTTCAAACGTCAGTTCTCCGAGATCGGAAATATCGGCTTTATCTTTTGTAAAGCCGAGTTTCACGTATTCGCCGCCTTTGCGCGTCAGGGTAACGTAACCCTTTTCGATCGCCCACCGAACGCTCTCGAAATATCCGTCGTCAGCGTCGGGGAAACGGCGGTCAGTCATTATGTAATCGTTCCAAACAATACTCGCCGGTCCCGTGTCGGTAAGATGAAGCGCGGTGGCGAGATCAATCGCCTTCGCTTTGTCAGAGCCCGAATACCCCAGTTTTTCAAAACGTTCGATCATTGCCGCGGTCTCGGCTCTTGTCACGGATGCGCCGGGGTCGAATATTCCGCCCGGTCTGCCGTTTATAACGCACGCATGATACATCACGGATACCGCGTCTTTTGCGAATTCGGGAACTTTTGAGTAATCGGAAGTCTGCCCCGATCTCGTTTCAGGCAGAGACTTCTCCTCTGATCCGAGATACCGGTAAAGCATCGTCGCGAACTCGGCGCGGGTTATCGTGCCGTCGGGGACGAATTCGGTTTCGGTCCTTCCCCTGACGATACCGTTTTCCGACGCCCAAAGGACGGCTTTCTCGTAATATTCACCGCTCTTTACGTCCTTGAACTTCATCTCGCCGTTCGCTTCGGGTTCTCCGGCTGCGCGGTGGAGGATCGTGACGCACATCGCGCGTGTGAGCGTGCCCTCGGGTGAGAATTCGGTATCCGAGGTGCCTTTCATGATGCCGTTCTCGAAAACGTACCTGACGTTTTCGTAATACCATTCGCCCGCCCTGACGTCGCGGAAAGGAAGAGCGGCGTCGCCGTCGGCGGCGAACGCGCAAACGGGCAGTACTATCACGACCGCCAGGCAAAGCGAGATGAGAGAAATCAGTTTTTTCATTTTCTATCCTTTCCGTCAATGTGCGTTCTGAAAATCAAGCTGCTCCTGAACGTAATTCTTGATCATATCTATATACGCCTCTTTTTCCTCGGGCGTGTCGCCGGGGATGTCGTCGTCGGTAAGGATACCGTTGTTCTGCTCTGCACACGGCTCGTCGAAAATCGTACAGTACAGCGCCAGAGCGTAACAGTACCCGTACATCAGGTTCGGATGAAAATCTTCCGGTGAATTGTCAAAATCACGCGGATCCAGCGGGTTGTCCGGGTCAAAACCCGGAAGATTAAGCATGATCCGGTTGACGTCGACGTTTTCCTTCAGCCAGTCACGATCGGCGAAGCACTGCTTGTTTGACGCCTCCCACAGCTCCGTTCCTTCTTCCGCCTTTTCTATGGTCGACTCGCAGAGATTGAAGTACGTTTTATCCTTACCGAACATCTCCGTCATGGACTTGAAAGAAGTCGAGTTCACCCACTGGGAATTGACTCCTTCGTTCAGAACGACCACGTCCCACTTTTGAATATCTTTTTTTCTGTTATCATTCTGAACCATCTTTTTCCACAAATTATTATGATATGCTAATGATGTTTCTCCCTTCGCATAATCATGTGACGACACCAAGTGCTTCCCGTCTGCGATCGCTTCAAGATGGTCCTTTATTCTCGGATTTTGTGTAAAACTGTTCCCAAAGAACGCCACGTCGAGAACGCCATCGTCCTCCGGCGGTTCGTCTGTCGGTTTTCCGGCGTAACCGCTGAAGTGATCCCTGTAAAGGAAGGTCACGACCTGTGCTCTCGTGCAGAAATCTGCCGGCGAAAACATTGTCTTGCTTGTACCCTCGGTGACGCCGTTCCCCACAGCCCACAGAACGGAGCTGTGGTAGAACTTGTCCTTCGCTACGTCACCGAACGGACAGTTTGTATTCTTCGGTTCAGGCGACCCGGAGGCGCGCCACAGGAACGTGACGATCTGCCCCCTCGTGCACGGGTCGGATGGTGAAAACGTCGTTTTGCTCGTCCCCTCGGTTATCCCGTTTTCTTCAGCCCACAGAACGGCGTCGTAATAATAATCCGAGGGCTTCACGTCGGTGAACGGACACTTTTTGTTCTTCGGTTCGGGCGAGCCCGCGGCGCGCCACAGGAACGTGACGATCTGTCCCCTCGTGCAAACGTCGGACGGAGAGAAGGTTTTTTCGGTCGTCCCCTTTGTTATTCCGTTTTCGACAGCCCAAAGGACCGGATCGCTGAAATATGACTTGTACTTGACGTCTTTGAAACCCGGCGACCTGTAGTTGTAAACGATCTGCGCGGAAAGGAGCTCCTCGTTGTCCTTTTTGATCGAGATTTTCTTCCAGTCTTCCTCCGAGCCCATATAATATATCTTTTTCAGCGAAGAGCACCCTGAAAAGGCGCCTTCGCTGACTGTTTCAAGTGTTTCCGGGATCGTTATGGATTCAAGAGCGCAGCAGTCTTCAAACGCCCATTTGTCAATCGTACATATTCCGGCTCGAAACGTAACCCGTCTCAAAGAAGTGCAGTGGCTGAATGCTCTTTCGCTAATCCCGTAAACGTAATAAAGAATCACGTTTTTAAGTGAGGTACAACCAAAAAATGCGTCGTTTCCGATACTGTCGAGTTTATCATTGAACGTTACCGATTCAAGCGATTCGCAGCATGCGAATGCGTCGTCTCCAATCCAGGTTGCCATCATGGGCATTTCCACGCTTTTAATATTATTGCACCCCGTAAATGAGCCGCCTCCGACACCTATCACAAATTTGTTTTCAATAGTCATCGGGATCACAATGTCTCCGCCTGAGCCGGCATAACCGATGGTCCTCATGTTACCGGCATAGTTCTCGTATTGAATACCTGTTTCGGAATCTTCATAATCATAAAAAGCGCTTGCAAACGAAGCGAGCGGCAGCGCCATTACCACGGTCAGAACAAGCGCGATAAACGTAATCAGTTTTTTCATAATTAAACCTCCCCCTATAGATTAATACGACGGAAACAGCCGTTTTCTTTCATTTTTTTCAACTTTTTTTGCCCGGCGGGGTTCCCGCGGAACAGAAGGAGGCAAACTCCGCGGGGACCGCCGGACA
>JAFRQK010000010.1 GCA_017428635.1 Clostridia bacterium
AGAAAAAGAAAAAGATTCTTTCTCTCTCTCTTACGGCCGCGCGCGCGGGGAAGACGCAAGTCCTCCCGATTTCTGGGAGGTTTGGGATTATATCAAAAAGGAGTGCGTCGACGTCGACCCGCGGAAGTTCTTCGACTATTACGAATCGGTCGGATGGCGGGAGAGGGGACAGCCGATCGTGAACTGGAAGGCCAAAGCGGAGCTTTGGGAGCTGCGCGAGCGGGATTTCAGCGGGTGATACGGTCTTTCCCCATTGTTGACTGAATTATTACAATGTGATAAAATACAGTCGGTAAGCGTATTTCATTATACGAAAGGAACGGAAAAATGAAAAAGATCGTATCGCTTCTCATTTGCGCCGTTATGCTCGTCACCGCGCTGCCTCTTTACTCGACGGCGGCGGGCGGCAGATCGTGCCCTATGGAGCTGACGAAGCCGACGAACGCGACGCTTCAATGGCTGATGGGCGGCGATTCGCCGACGACGTCGAGATTCTCCTACACGCAGCCCGCGGGCGTCACGGCATTCGTCGCCGCGAAGGACCGCGCGCACGACGAGGGGACCGAAGAGGCGTTCTGGGCGGCGACCGGCTACGACGACATCATCATCACCACCCAGATCGACTGGGCGATCGACGACCCGACCGACTGGAAGTATAACGCCAACCCCGAGGCGTGGGACGGCAGATACGGCTTCGGCCATATCAGGGTCGGAACGGACGAGGAATACGAAGACCGCTACGTGGTCGGCGAATGGGAATACGTTGACGACGGATTCGTAGGCTCCGAGGCGACGCGCGAGGAGTGGGTCCTGCGCGGATTCGGAGGCCCGTACGAGGACTGGTGCGACAGCGAGGGCTGGACCGGCGACGGCGCGTACAAGCCCGGTCTGCGCGATCAGCTTAAAGAAGGACAGTACGAGATCACCGAAGACGGGCTCGTGATCGACTGGGACGAGCACACCGCGTACGTGCGCGTGAGATACGTCGTCATCGGACAATATTGGAACGACGAAGGAATGTTCGAGGACTTTTACTATTCCGACTGGTCCGATCCCGCCTCCTACGGAAAGGACGCCGTCAGGTGGGAGCCGCCGACGGAGGACGACGTTCCCGCTCCCGTTATTTCGAATTTCCGTATGACGGACGAGGAGTTCAACGACTGGCCCGTTATCGCCTACACGCTCGACGTGCCTGAAGATTTCCTCACGCTCGTCTCCGAGGTCACGGGCCACGGCGGGTACGCATACGTCGAGACGTTCTGCCGCGAGCTCGGAAAGGGCGGCGAGTGGATCTCCATCCAGGGCGACGGGACGATCCGCTCGGGCGAGAACAAGTGGTATCTCGTCACTCTCTCGGGGACGGTCGAGATGACGGAGTACACCTCCCTCGAGCTGAAGACGCGTTACGTCGTCGAGGTCAAACTCGACGAGCCGGGCCGCAAGGTCGAATACACGCTTTATTCGGATTTTTCGAATATTCTGACTTTCAAGGGCAAGGATGTGCCCGTAGTCCACGACCACGTCTGGGGCGAGCTGATCGTCGACGAGGAGCCGACCTGCACCGCAGAGGGCAAGGGCCACTATATCTGTGAGATCTGCGAGGAGAGATGGGACGTTAATATTCCCGCTAACGGTCATACGTGGACGGATATCGTCGTGACGCTTGAGCCGAACTGCACGGAATACGGTCTGATGAACCGCAGGTGTCAGGTCTGCGGCGAGGTCGAGACGGACGTTCCGGTCGACCCGCTCGGCCACGATACCTCCGGCGAGGAGTTCATCGACGACGAGCCTACCTGCACCGAGGGCGGAACCGCTCACACCTTCTGCGTCCGCTGCAGGACGCGTCTCGACTATGAAGTCGGCCCGCTCGGCCACGCATGGGGCGAACCGAACGTGATAAAGGCTCCCACCTGCACCGAGACGGGCAGACAGGGCAAGGTCTGCACCCGCTGCGGCGAGGAGTCGGGCGTCGAGATCATTCCGAAGCTCGGTCACGACTACAGCGGCGAATGGGCCGTCCGCACCGAGCCGACGTGCACGAAGCCGGGTCTCCGGTTCACCAAATGCACCCGCTGCGATGCGGAGATGACCGAGGGCATCCGCGAGCTCGGCCACGATTACGCAGTGACCGTCGTCGGCGAGACGTGCACGGCGCAGGGCTACACGCTGCACAAATGCTCCCGCTGCGAAGACGAATTCAAAGACAACTATAAGGACGCGCTCGGCCACGACTGGGACGAGGGCAAGGTGACGAAGGAGCCGACGCTCGAATCCGAGGGCGTCCTGACGCACACCTGCAATAGATGCGGCGACACGTACGACGAGAGGATGATGAAGCTGCTCTCGAACACCGTGGAGATCTTCGACGACGTATCGGCGGGCGCGTGGTACGTGAACTACGTCGATTACGCTTACTCTTACGGCCTGATGAACGGCGTGTCGGGGAAGAGATTCGATCCTCAGGGCACGATGACCCGCGCGATGCTCGTCACCGTTCTGTGGCGCATCGAGGGTGAGCCGAAGTCGACCGTAAAATGCCCGTTCGCCGATCTGACGGGCAACTGGTACCGCGAAGCCGTCGCTTGGGCTTTCGAGAACGAGATCGTCAACGGCATGAGCGAGACGAAGTTCGCGCCGAACAACCCTCTGACGCGCGAGCAGATAGCGGCGATCATCTACCGCTACGCCTCGTTCAAAGGGAACGACGTGTCGAAGACGACGGACATCACCGGTTATCCCGACTACAAGTCGGTCAGCGGCTGGGCTGTCACGAATATGAAGTGGGCGGTCGCGGAAGGGCTGATCTCGGGCGTGCGCAACGGCGCAAAGAATTATCTCGCGCCGAAGGCGAACGCCACCCGCGCGCAGGTTGCGGCGATACTGATGAGATATCTTGAAAGAAAATAAAATGAAAAAAGGCGCGGAGCGAATATCGCTCCGCGCCCTTTTTTTAACGGACAATTGACAATGGACAACGGACAATGACAGAGACACCGCAGGGGGTGGAAGGCGGTATCTATGGTGCGGAGGGCTGCGAGCCCTCCCTACAGTCAGGAAAGAAGAAACCGTATCACAAAAGAAGGCCGGAAACGACAATTGTGTCTGTAGGGACGCCTCTCAGGCGTCCGCACCTTAATTATTGCGCCGCAGGCGCAATAAAACCGCCCGCGGTCAGACCGACCGCGGGCGGATATTTTTACCCGTTCGGGTTCTCGAAGTACGCTTTCGCCGCGGCGTAATACCTGTACAGCGCGGTCGCCAGGTACTGCGCCGCGTCGCCGCTCTCTTTGTTCAGCACGGCTCTCACGTACGCCAGCGGCGACAGGCTGATCACGGCGTCTTTTTCCGCCGCCGTCACCGTGACGGTAAAGGTATCTCCGAGGTCGAAAGCGGTGATCCCGGGGATCTCTATCAGATACCGTCCGCTTTCCTGCCTTGTGCAGCCGAGAACTTTACCGTCGCATACCGCCCCGACGTCGCCGTCAAAGCCGTCCGCGGGCGTCAGGTAGATGCGCAGCGCCGTTTCGGAATCGAGAACGAGCGAGAAGCCCGCTTTCACGATCTCTGAATCACCGGGAACAAATCCCGCGGCCGCGTCCGCCGTCTCTTCTCTCGCCGCCGCGACGTCGTCCGCGTCGAGTTTGTTCTCCGCGGGCATCGCGACGTGATCGACGCCGAGCGTCCAGTCGCGGACCGGTTCGAAGTAAAGCTGAGAGTAATGACCGTAGTCGGCGATCGCACGGACAAGCGCAACGGCGTTGCCCGGGAAGTCGTCCGTATTTTCAAGAACGTAATCGACGTAGTCCTTCACGGAGTAGGTGAACGTCACCGGATCCCCGTCGGGGTAGCAAAGCGTCGCATTGATCTCGTCCGCCATCTCGATCGAGTTGACGAAGCAGGTGAAGCCGTAATATCCGTTGCCGTCCGGATCGGTATGGGTCGCGTCTAACGTATCGGTAAAGGTCTTGCCGTTCACGGAGAACACAACGGCGACGTTTTCGCGCTCCGTCTCGGCGAGTCCCGACAGATCCGCGTAGAAATTAACGCCGATCTGCCCGGTCAACAGCAGCGAGGCGGTCTTGAACTCCGGCTCGTTTTCCGGCTCGAAGACAGCGGTCACGGTCACGTCGCGGGCGGGCATGTAGAATCTGTTCTGTGAGTCGATATGTATGCCCTCGGGATAAGTTCTCCATTCTTTGAATACATATCCGTCGCTTGGCGCAGCGGTAAGCGTTATCCTTCTCCCCGTTTCGACCGCGTCGCCCGGAACGCTGTACGAAACGGTCCCCCTCGCGGCGACGTTCGCCTTTACGGTGAGCTCCTGCGGGTCTCTCGAGAAGACCGCGGTGTAATATCTGAAGTCGACACTGCCGGGTCGGAAGGGATTGTCCTCAGGCCAGTCCATCCCTTCCGGCACGACGTCGGCGCCGCCGTTTGAATATTCCCAGCGATCGAACGTGTATCCCGGGTTCGCCGTCGCCGTGAATGCCCCGGTCTCGGGGTCGAACTCCGCGGCTCCCGCCCCGGCGGGTCTGACGTTCAGCGAGAGCTGCTTCCACTCCGCCCGGAGGGCGACGTCGGACGTAAGGCCGGTCAGAAGCGAGCCCGGGCTGAGATACTTGACCGTAGCAGATCCGTCGTCGTTGTTATATTCGGCACACCAGGACACGAACACACGTCCTGCAGGCGGGGTGAAACCGCATTCCGGCAGTCGGTACTTGCCCTCGGATTCGAAATACGAATCGTTCTCCATGGTCCCGGAGCCGCCGTTCGCGGCGAAGGTGACGGTTTTTACCGGCTCCCGGTTGAATTTTGCTGTATAATCCGCGGATCCCGTGATCGGTCCGGGCTCGGGATCCCAGCCGACGAAGCGGTATCCGAGCCTCGGATCATCGCCCGGCTTCACGGGCGTCGGACCGGAATAGACCGGGGTCGTTCCCTCGGGGAAAAGACCGCTCTCAAGCAGTGAGCCGTCGTAGTTGTAAAACGAGGCGCGAAATCCCGGTACCACGGAGATATGGAAAGTCTTCGGTTCGCTTGCGTAATCCGTTTCGTACTGTCCGTTCCGCTGCTCGTTGAACACCTTGAGGATGATCTCGTCCCCGGGCAGATCAGCCGGAAGGTCAAACGACGCGAAACCGTTCCCCAGCGATCTCTCGGAGGCGTAATACATCGGCTTTTCGTCCGTATCGCAGATCAAGGCGGAGATATATTCGTTCGGTCCATTTTTAGCACCCCAGTACTGCAGAGTGAGTTTTCCGCCTGCGCAGACGCTGCCCTCGCGGAAGACGCCGAAATCCGAGCGGTCGGGATCGCGGAGCGTCAGCACCGCGTCGAATCTCTCGTTCGGCGCGAAATACGTGTAAAAGCCGTCGCCCGGCCCGGGTTTCGGACTGCCCGCTCTGTATTCAAAGAGAACGCGGGACGAGTCGAACTGAAACGCGGGGCGTACGCCCTGAGCGACGCCTTTGTCCGGATCGATCAGGTAATCGACGTAGTTGCTCACGAACTCTCCCCTGTCAAAAATCAGTCCCATATTGCTCGGTATATCCGCCGACCTTGAGCGCAGCCACCACCAGTCGCCTGTCGCGCGATCCTCAAAGGTCGGAAGGTAGTACTCCGTCTCCGCGGCGGACAGAGAGAACAGCTTCGCGCCGTTCAGCTCGGACGCCTGAAACGTTTTGGGGTTATAGTGCCCGGGAAGATCCGAGTATTCGACGGTATATTCCCCGTCCGTTTTGGTCGTCGGGATCACCGCCGCCTTTTCGAGCGCGGAAAAACCGTCGTATATCCTGTCGCGGTACGCTTCCGCTTCGCTCCACGTCAGCCGGTCTCCCAGCGTGTCCGAGGAAACGAGGAGCCGCGTCTGATCTTTCTCTCCGATCACGCGCCAGCGGATCCCGCCGAGATAGATATTCCCGCCGTCTGCCGCCGGGATCTCTTCTATCGGACCGTACGCGTTGAGCCGGTCGAGCTTCCATTTCGCGGTGACGGTCGCCGGCTTGCCTTTTACGATATGGAGGAGGCTTTTCAGCCCTTCCCAGCCGTCAAACAGATAGTTCTTCTGAGGAATGAAGCTGTCGGGGCAGTAATCGGCGTTCAGTTTGAAGCTGGCCAGATTGTTCTTGTCTTTATAAAACTGCAGGTTTCCGGCCCAGGTCGGCAGATCCCCATACTCGTCAAAAGGATAGGTGTACGTGATCGGCTCGCCCTCGCCTTCGCCGGGAAGCATAATAACGGTGAAGGAATCTGCGGGCAGAACGACCAGATACAGCGTGCTTTCCTCCCCGATCTCGTAATACGCAAGGGAGTGGACGTTATCTAAAAGCGCGCTGCCCAAATACAGCCGCTGACTGTCCGGAGCGTAGCCCTCCGCGTCCCGGATCTTCGCCTTGACGGCTTCGATCGTATCGCTCGGTTCGACCGCAAGCGTTATCGTCCGCCCGTCGCCGTCCGCGACCGTCACCCGGACGAAGATCTCCATGGCGCCCGCCGTCGTCGGGATCAGCGGCAGAATAAACAGCGCCGCGATGACGAGCGATATGATGCGAACTTTCATTTTTTACCTCCCGTAATAATACCTGAGCGCTTTTTCGGCGAAGGGGACGGTTATCCCGAACGCCTCCGCGATCTGCCACGGCTCCGTCATACCCTGACGGACCGCTTTTTTTATTCTGTTGAACGGTACTGTCTTTTTTATCGCCCACTCGTCCGCGCGGCGCTCGTGCTTTTTGCGCACGTCGTACGGAGAGTACAGATTATACATCTCTCCTCTTATGACGTGGCCGAGTCCGTGCGCGAGCATGACCGTCCTCTCCGCTTCCGTCGAGACGCCGGGGTCGATCCCGATCGCGCAGGTAGAGCCGATCTGGACCTCGCAGCATCCGGTCTCGGGAAGGGACCAGTCGATCACGCTGACCCCGCGCTTTTGGGCGAGTTCAAGCAGTTTTTCACTTGTTTTTAGCTTTGACGTACTCCGCAAAATTTTTCACCTCGTCCCACATTTCGTCGGTGACTACGGTGTCGCCGCCGAAAAGGGCAACCTTCAATTCGTCTTCCTTGACCGTCTCCCTCCCCAGAAGATAATCGACCGATACGCCGAAAATGTCGCTGAGGCGTATGAGCATTTCATGGCTGGGCTGAAATTTGCCCTGTTCCCAGAAACCGAGCGTGGCGCGTGAGACGCCGAGCTCCTTGGCGAATTCGTCGAGCGTGAGTCCCGACCTTTTTCTGAGTTCTCTGATCCTGATCATGGTTATATCCTCCGGGAGTTTCAGCCGCGGAGCGTGCGGCTTATTTCGGTATTCCGCATCCATTCTAACATCCTTTTCTAAAAAAATCAAGAAAGTTAGAAAAAAAGTATTGACAAGCGTAACAAATTAGGATATACTGTCGTCAAGTCCAACGGAATTAGACGATTTGGCTAATAAAACTAACAAGGAGAAAAAACGATGAAGACAAGCCGGTCAATTAAAAATGAAAAAAAGGCGGCGGCGATCGCTGCGGCGGGCTGCCCGTGCGGGGGATGCACGGCGCCGTACGCGTGGAGGGGAGAGGACGGCGAGACCGTCTGCCAGTCGTACCGGAAATGCAAGCGGTATCTGCGCTGGTTTTCGGATACGTGGCGCGCCGTGACCGCGCCGCTGCGCGGGGAGGAGAGGAGATGAAAAAGTACGAGGCGCGGGCGGCGAAGTGTCCGTTCTACAGGCGCGAGTCGGCAGCCGTCGTCTTCTGCGAGGGGACGGAGGGTTGCAACGCGATCCACGTGGCGTTCTCGGCGCGCGCGCTGAAAAAGAAATACGCCTCGGCGTTCTGCCGCGGGGAGTTCTCAGAGTGCCTCATAGCCCGCGCGCTGACGGAGATCAAATACCGGGACGTTACGGAGGGTTTGCATGAACGTTAAAAGAAAACCGGGAAAGAGCAGAGCGAAAAAAGAGGCGGAGAGGCGGCGCGACTATATTTACACGGTCGCGTTCGAGGTCGCCCGCCAGATCGGCGCGGTCGTCGAGGGCGGGATCGCGGAGTCCGACTATAAACTGCGCGACATTACGGGCGCGCTGAAAGATCTCGAGGACGTGCTCGACGTCGTGAGCGAGGAGGACGGAGAGGAGAGGGAGGCGCGCCTCGAAAAACTCCGCCGCGACGCGGAAAAGAACGAGGGCGGCGAACTCACCGTCACGCTCGAGGGGGTGGACGAGGCGTGGGGAATATGATCCTGACCCTGCCGGAGCCCTCCGAGACGCAGAAAAAGTTTCTCACCGACCGCCACAAGTACGTCGCGTTCGGCGGCGCGCGCGGCGGCGGGAAATCGTGGGCGATCAGGACGAAGGCGATCCTGATGGCGCTCCGGTATCCCGGAATAAGACAACTCATTATCCGCCGCACGTACCCCGAGCTGCGGATGAACCACGTCGGCCCGATGAGGCGGATGCTCCCCGACGGTCTTTACACGTACAACGACAGCCACAAGGAACTGACGTTCAAAAACTCCTCGCAGATCATCTTCCGGTTCTGCGCGGGAGATGGCGATCTGCCCGGCTTTCAGGGGCTCGAGTGCGACGTGATGTACATAGACGAGGCGACGCAGTTCACCGAGGGGCAGTTTCTCGTCCTCAAGGCGTGCGTCCGCGGCGCGAACGGGTTCCCGAAGAGGATATATCTCTCGTGCAACCCCGGCGGCGCGGGCCACGGATGGGTCAAGCGCCTCTTCGTCGACCGCCGTTTCGAGGGCGCGGAGCGGCCGGAGGAGTACTCCTTCATCCCGTCGCGCGTCTGGGACAACAAGGCGCTGATGAAGTATCAGCCCGACTACGTCGCGCAGCTGCAGACGCTCGACGCGAAGCACCGCGCGGCGTGGCTCGACGGCGACTGGGACATCTTCGAGGGCGTTTTCTTCGAGGAGTTCCGCGACGACCCCGCGCACTACTCCGACAGGCGGTTCACTCACGTGATCGAGCCGTTCGAGATCCCCGCGGACTGGCGGATCTACCGCTCGTTCGACTGGGGCTACTCGCGCCCGTTTTCGTGCGGATGGTGGGCGGTGGAGGGCGACGGCACCGCTTACCGCATCCTCGAGCTCTACGGATGCACCGAGCAGCCCAACGAGGGAGTAAAGTGGGACCCCGACCGCGTTTTCTCCGAGATCGCGCGCATAGAGAGCGAGCACCGCTGGCTGAGGGGCCGCGAGATATTCGGCGTCGCCGACCCCGCGATCTTCTCGGCGGGAACGGGGCAGAGCGTCGAGGAGGCGGCGGCGCGCCACGGCGTGATCTTCACGAGGGGGGACAATTCGCGCATCCCCGGGTGGCTTCAAATGAGGTACCGTCTCGCGTTCAACGGGGAGGGGTACCCGATGATGTACGTTTTCAAAAACTGCCGCGCGTTCATCCGTACGGTGCCGTCGCTCGTTTACGACGAATACCGCGTCGAGGACCTCGACACGAACGGCGAGGACCACGTGGCGGACGAGACGAGGTATTTCTGCATGGCGCGGCCTCTGCCGGCGCGAGTACCCAAGGCGGCGGACCCGTTCTGCG
Source organism: Clostridia bacterium (assembly GCA_017428635.1). Taxonomy (GTDB): domain Bacteria; phylum Bacillota; class Clostridia; order Oscillospirales; family CAG-272; genus RUG11130. The sequence goes on from JAFRQK010000010.1 coordinate 9,540, forward strand.
CCGCGCCGCAGGCGGTCTATCTCGATATAAAAAAGGAAGATATCCCCCCGAGATCATCTCGGGAGAAGATGGAGGTAATAAGTGAAGCTGTCTGACGTATTCAAAAAAGCGGCGGCGGGGAAAAGGGAGCCCCCCGTCTCCCCCGCCGCGAACGATAAGGAGAGGGTGAAGCGCGGCGAGGCGCTTCTTGAAAAATACAGGGCGGGAAAGGCGAACCTCGACCGCCGGATCGTCGAGAACGAGCAGTGGTACAAGATGAGAAGGACGGCGACGGCGGACGGATCCGTCCCGTCGTCCGGCTGGCTATTCAACGCGATCGCAAACAAGCACGCCGAGGCGATGGACAACTACCCGTCGCCCGTCATCCTCCCGCGGGAGGAGGGCGACCGCGCCGAGGCGGAAACGCTATCGGCGATCGTCCCCGTGATCCTCGACAGATGCGACTTCGAGCGCGTCTTTTCCGAGGAGCAGATGTACAAGCTCAAGACGGGGACGGGGGTGTACGGCGTATTCTGGGACACCTCCGCGGCGGGCGGCTACGGCGACGTCGCGGTGAGGAAGATAGACCTCTTGAACCTCTTCTGGGAGCCGGGGGTCGCCGATATCCAGGAGTCCGCGAACCTGTTTCACGTCGAGTGCGTCGATAACGAACGGCTGACCGCTCTTTATCCGATCCTCGAGGGCAAACCCGGAGGCGGGTCCGTCCCCGTGACGAGATACGCCTACGACGACGCGGTCGACGCGTCGGACAAGTCGCTGCTCGTCGACTGGTATTACAAAAAGCGCGTCGGCGGCAAGACGGTCGTGCACCTGATGAAATTCTGCCGCGGCGTCTGCCTCTTTTCGAGCGAGGACGACCCCGTGATGAGGGAGCGCGGCTTTTACGATCACGGTCTTTATCCGTTCGTGTTCGACACGCTCTACACCGTCGAGGGATCCCCCGCGGGCTTCGGCTTCATCGACGTCGGCAAGGGAGCGCAGGACTTCATCGACCGCGGAGGCAGGGCGATCTTCGAAAACCTGCTCGCAGGGGCGAGGCCGAGATACTTCGAGCGCATCGACGGCTCGATCAACGAGGAGGAGTTCTGCGACTTCACGAAGAGCGTCGTGCACGTGTCGGGCAACCTCGGCGAGGATTCGGTGCGCCCGGTCGACCACTATCCGCTCTCGGGGATCTACCTCGAGGTGCTCCGCGACAAGATAAACGAGCTGAAGGAGACGGTCGGCAACCGCGACGTCGGCACCGGAGGCACCGTCTCGGGCGTCACCGCGGCGTCCGCCATCGCGGCGATGCAGGAGGCGGGCGCGAAACTCACGCGCGACAACGTGAGGGCGGCGTACCGCGCCTTCCGCCTCGTCGTGCTCATGGTGATCGAACTGATCCGTCAGTTCTACGACGTCGGGCGTCAGTTCAGGATAATCGGAAAGGACGGCGCGATGAAGTTCATAAGCTACGAGAACGGAGGGATCGTCCCGCGCGATCAGGGCGTCGAGTTCGGCGAGGAACTCGGGGTCAGAACGCCTCTGTTCGACGTGAAGGTTTCGGCGCAGAAAGCGTCTCCCTACTCGAAGATGGCGCAGAACGAGCTCGCGCTCGAGCTTTACAAATACGGCATTTTCGCGCCCGAGCGGGCGCGGGCCGCCCTTTTGTGCCTCGGGATGATGGATCTCGACGGCAAGGAGGCGATCATGGAGAAGATCGCGAAAGGCGCGGGGCTCGACGCGGGAGACGGGGAGCCGCCGAGTGCTCCTCCCGCGCGATCCGTCCCGCTCAGAGGCGGCGAGGCCGCAGTCACGGCGTCCGCCCGCGAGGCCGCGGCGGAGGTCACGAGGGTCAATTGACAATGGACAACGGACCTTTTCAATTGCGTCTGTAGGGATGCCTCTCAGGCATCCGCACGTCAGGACCCGCGCCCCAGACGCATTTTGATACAATCGCGGCTTTCAGCCGCGTAATAAGGTGCGGAGGGCCTCGTGAAGAATGAAGATCAGTTTTTTTGAACGACACCGCTTCACGTCTAAATAATCGAAAACCCGTTTTCGATTATTTCCAAATTATCGCATTGATTTCAAAAAGCCCTCCCTACGGCCATACCAATGAAGCGAACCGTCAACACGTTATCACGCCTCGCCCGGCGCTGTGCGCAGGCGGCGGAGAGGGGCTTGATATATACATCGCCGGAATACGGCAGAAAGGTTTTATATGGAAGAAGAAAAAAGCGGTCTTCAGCCTGCGGCTGAGGAAATGCCGGACGCGACCGGCGCGGCGGCCGAAAACGACGCCGTAAAGTCCCCGGAGGGGGACGTCGCGGGCGACTCCCCCGCGACGAGGGAGGAATTCGAGGCGCTCGTATCGGGCAGGTACCGCGATCTTTACAAGGCGCGCGTTAGCGCGATAGTGAAGGACCGCCTGAGGGCGTCGAAGGAAACCGAAAAGAAATACGAGGCGCTCGTCCCCGCGATAACGGCGCTCGCCGGAAAATACGGCGTAGACGCCGACGACACGGAAGGCCTTATCCGCGCGATCGGGAAAGAGACGGCTGAAAAAGAAACGCCGCTCTCCGCCGCGGACGGGGGCGCCGAGGCCGTGTATTCGGAGTGGATCGGACAGGCGCAGCGCGCAAAAGAGCGCTTTCCGTCTCTCGATCTGAAGGACGAGCTGAAAAGCCCCGAGTTCGCCTCGCTTCTGCTCGGAGGCGTCGACGTAGAGAGGGCGTACGTCGCCGCTCACGCCGACGAGATCCTTCCCGCCGCGATGAGATTCGCGGTCAGGGAGGCGGGCAGAAAGATGGCGGGACGGCTCGCGGACAACGACGCGCGCGCTCCGGAAAACGGAGCGGCGTCGCGAAGCGCCGCGCTCCCCGTGAGCGACGTGCGCGCTCTGACCCGCGCCCAGAGGCAGGAGATAATCCGCCGCGTGGGGAAGGGCGAGGTGATCAGATTCTGACACCGTATTCAAGAAAGGAGAAAAAATGGCTAACCACGTAAACGCAACGACCGATACCTCCCCGAACGATCTGTCCGCGGAGATGAAGACTTTTTACGACATGGCTCTCATCGACGAGGCGGGACCCATGCTCGTACACGACCAGTTCGGTCAGAAAAGACCGATCCCGCAGAACGGAGGCAAGACGATCGAATTCCGCAAATTCGATTCTCTTCCCAAGGCGACCGCTCCTCTCACCGAGGGCGTGACGCCCGACGGACAGAGGCTGTCCGTTTCCTCCGTCACCGCGACCGTCGCCCAGTACGGCGACTACATCACCCAGTCCGACGTGCTCGAGCTGACCGCGCTCGACAACACGATCCTCGAGGCGACGAAACTGCTCGGCAGACAGGCGGGCCTCACGCTCGACACGATCACCCGCAACGCTCTCGTCGCGGGCACGAACGTGAACTACTGCCCGAAGATCTCCGGGACGACGGAGACCGCCGTCACCTCCCGCGCGGCTCTCGACAACACGGCTAAGCTGACCGTCGACGTCGTAAATCAGGTCGTCGCGAAACTCCGCGCGCAGAACGCGCCGACGATCGGCGGCGATTACGTCGCCGTCGTTCACCCGTACGTCGCGTACGATCTGATGCGCGATCCCGAGTGGATCGACGCGCACAAGTACGCGGAGCCGGACGCTCTGTTCTCCGGCGAGCTCGGTAAGATCGGCGGCGTCAGATTCGTCGGAACGACCGAGGCGAAAGTCTTCCGCGGAGCGGACCTCGCGTCGGACTCGCGCACTCTCGCCGTCAACGGCGCGATCACCGCGAACACGACCAAAGAGATCACCTTCGACGGCGGCACCGTCGCGGCGTCCGCTCTGAAGGGCAAGTATATCGTCGTGGACGGCAAGACGTACAAGGTCGCGGACAACACCGCTTCGTCCGGCACGTCGAAGATCACCGTCGAGAGCGATTCCAACCTCCCGGCGATCTCGGACAATACCGTGATCTACCCCGAAGGCAACTCGACCGGCGGCGCGGTGTTCTGCACCCTCGTCATGGGTCAGGGCGCGTACGGCGTCACCGAGGTCGAGGGCGGAGGTCTTCAGACCATCGTGAAGCAGAAGGGCTCCGCCGGCACCGCCGACCCGCTCGATCAGAGATCGTCCGTCGGCTGGAAAGCGCTGAAGACCGCCGAGCTGCTCATTCCGCAGTATCTCGTCAGAGTGGAATCCTGCTCTCCGAGATTTTCGGATTCAGCGGCGGCGAACTGATCCGTCATACGGCGCCGGGAGGGTCCGCCCTCCCGGCCGCCGTGATCCGTTAAAAGATGCGCCTTGTGAGCGCGGAAAGGAGAAAAAATGGCAGCAGAAAAGAAACGTGAAGAAAAGAAAGTAACTATACGCCTGCCGAGATCGAAAGAGGATCAGGGCGACCTGTTCGTATCGGTAAACGAGCGCACTTATCTCATAAAAAGAGGAGTGCCCGTCACCGTTCCCGAGTCCGTCGCGGAGGTCATCGCGACGTCCGAGCGCCTCGCCGACGAGGCGTCCGATTTCGAATTTGCGGCGCGTCGTCATTGATCGGTTCCGGATCAATGACGGATAAAATTCCGCTTGAAACGGGGCCCAACCCATTTCATCCGGCTTCGCCGGAACCGCAGAATTTTACGGAGGGAGAAAAGCGATGACCTTACAACAGGCAATTACAAGGGCGGATGCGCTCAAGCCGAACGCCGTGCCCGAGGCGGAAAAGATAAGATGGCTCTCGGTACTCGAGGGGATGATAAAGGACGAGATCGCCGACACCCACGAAGGGTGGGATGAGCCGCTCTCCTGCGGGGAGCTCGCGGGGCCGTCGGATACGCTGTTCGCGCCGCCTCCGTACGACGACGTTTACGTCTTCTGGCTCTTGGCGAAGATCGACTTTGCGTGCGGAGAATTCGACGCTTACGCAAACTCTTCGGGGGCGTTCAACAGCGTATATTCGGCATTTGCCGATCACGTCAACAGAACGAAGACGCCGAAGACGACGGAAATCAGGTACGTGTGAGGTGAAAAGATGAAACTACCCGCTTTGCGCGTCCTTAAAAGAACGCGCAGGATCACCTCCGCCTTCGGCGGGCTCGACCGGCGTCCCGTGACGCCCGACGGGAGGTGGAGCGATATGAAGAATATGACGGGCGACGGGTACCCGACCGTCGCCGTCAGGGAAAAGCGCGGGACGGTAGAGATCGGCGGAGAGGGCGAGATAACCGGGATCGGCACAGCGCTCGGCGCGCCCGCCGTCACCCGCGGTTCGACCGTCGTGGTAGGCGATACGGTCGTCGACGTCGGCCTCTCGTCAGGGAGAAAGACGCTCGTCACGATGGGCGCGTACCTTCTGATCTTTCCGGACGGCAAGTACGTGAACGCCGCGTCCGTCCTCGAGGGCGGCGAGCCCGAATGGGGCGATATCGACGCCTCGCTCACCGTGACCTCGGAGGGTGAGGAGCCGAACGCGGCGACTCTCTTCTGCTCGACCTGCGACGCGGACGGCAACGCGATCGACTATTCGCGCTCTGTGACGACGCCGCCCGCGCCCGAAAACGGCGATTTCTGGTACGATATCGGCTCGACGCCGGCCGTACTGAAACAGTACAGGGCGGACACGGACGAATGGGTCGAATTCGAGCCGTACAGAAAGTTCAGGTTCGACCGCAATATCTCCCTTCCGCTCTCCGTCGGGGAGACGGTCTTCATCGAACCGGAGATCTTCCGCACGGAGGGAGGAACGGACGGTTCCCCCGCGCGCGGATTTTTCAAGCTCGTCAAGAAGGGAAGCGATCATTTCGTCATCCCCGGTCCCGTCATAAACAGGATCTACGACGGGTTCACGGTCAGTATCAGCAGAAAAGTGCCCGAGATGGACTTCGTGACGGAGGCGGGCAACCGCCTGTGGGGGTGCAGATACGGCGAAGTCGACGGGAAACTCGTCAACGAGATCTACGCGTCCGCGCTCGGCGATTTCCGCGAGTGGCACACGTTCGAGAACGTCTCGACCGATTCGTACGCCGCCTCGATCGGGTCCGACGGACCGTTCACCGGAGCGGCGACGTACCGCGGGAATCCCGTGTTCTTCAAGGAGAGGTGCGCGCACCGCGTTATGGGCACGTCCCCGTCGACGTTCAGGATCGTGACACTCGAGTGCGACGGCGCGGAACTCGCGTCGGGCAGGTCGCTCGTCACGGTCGGCGGCCTCCTCTACTACGTTTCCGCGTCCGGCGTGATGAGATACGACGGATCCTCGGCGGAAAAAGTCTCCGCCGCGCTCGGCGACGGCTTGTTTTCCGCGACCGCGGCGGGCGAGTACGGCGGAAAGTACTACGTGTGCCTGTCCGGCGCAGCCGACGGTCTGTTCGTTTTCGACCCGCGCCGCGGGACGTGGCACCGCGAGGACGAAACGAAGGCGGCGGGCTTCTGCTCCGCCTGCGCGGACACTTTTTTCTTCCGCGCGGGGGATACCGCTCTCACCTCGGTCGGCGGGATGGGTACGCCCGCGGAGGGACCGCTCTCCTGGTTCCTCGAATCGGGAGACCTGGGCCTTTCCTCCCCGGACAAAAAGTACCCGTCCCGCGTCACCGTCGGGATGCGTCTTGCAGTCGGGACGGAGGCGCGTATCTTCATCCGCTACGACGGCGAGGGGGATTTCGTCCCCGCGGCGTCCGCGGAGGGCAGGGGGCTCGGGTCGTTTTCCGCCGTCCTGCCTCTCAGAAGATGCGACAGTTTCAGGATAAGGATATCCGGCGTCGGGGACGCCGCGATCCATTCGATCGCGCTGACGTCGGGGGAAGGGAGCGAAAATGATCGACGTTGAAAAGCCGCGTTTCGAGTCGGACGACACGGCGGAACGCGTGGTCGAGTTGAAAAGGTATCTCGACCGCCTCGCCGACGACCTCAACTATATGTTCGACGTGCTGACGGAGAAGACGGAGCGCGGGAAAACGGAAAGCGATAAATGAAAATTGCGCCGGGAACGGCGCGGAAGGAGAGGGTCATGGGATCGACCGATAAAAACGAAGAAAAAAAGACGAAGAAAAACGAAGACGGGGAAGAGATCGTCTCGGAAGACCTCCTTCGGGAACTTCTGGCTGACGACGGATTCCGGTACGACGTGAACGGAGACGAACTCTACCGCAAATACCGCGACAGATACGAGCGCGAGGGGCGGCTGGCGATGAAGGATACGATGGGAAAGGCAGCGGCTCTGACGGGCGGATACGGGAACACCTACGCCGAGACGGCGGCCGCCGCCGTCAGGGACGAATACGCCGCGCGCGCCGCGGATAAGATCCCGGAACTGTACTCTCTTGCCCTCGAACGCTACCGGATGGGCAGGGACGAGTTGAAGGACAAATACGAAACGCTCCTCGCCCGCGAAAAGGACGCAGCCGCGGCGGAGGCGGAGCGCGAGGCGCTCGCCCGTCAGATCGCGAAAGAGGAGGCGGCGGCGGAGCGTCAGGCAAAGCTCGACGCGCTGAACGAGGAAAAGTGGCGCGAGGAGGTCTCCCTCAAGCGCGACGCGCAGAAACTGAACGAGAAGAAAGAGGAGAACTCTGCGGCGCAGGCGGCGGCGAAACTCGCGGCGGATACGGAGTACAGACAGAACTCCCTCAGCGCGAAGGAGAAAAACGACTATCTCGACTACCTGCTCGGGCTTGAAAAACTAGCCTCGTCGAAGAGCGGGACGCTGTCCGACCTCAAATATTCCGCTCTGAGGATAAAGGGGGTCAAGGACCTCGACTCCCTGATCTCGTACGTACAGCGCGAGGGCAAGAAGAAGGGAGGACTCGAGGCGGGCAACGCCTACGTCCGCGACTGGCTCGACAGGCGGCTCGCAACGGGCGAGCTGACCGAGGAGCAGGCGGGAGAACTGTGGGATTTCATGCGCTTCTACGACAGCGATTTCCCGAAGGCGGGGGCGAGTACGAACGTCCCTATGACGAAGTGAGGAGGGGGTCGTTATGAACGGTTCGGTCTATTCGATCTCTCTCGACCTTCATCATACGGTCGCGCCGCACGTCCTGCCGGTAAAGCAGGGCGACACGGCCAGGTACCTGAACGTCTCGCTGACGGAAGACGGCGCGCCGTATGCTCTCACGGAGGACTGCACGGCGATACTTTACGCAAAACTGCCCGACGGGACCGTCAGACGGCAGAATATGGCGGTCGAAAAAAGCGGCGTCTTTTCCGTGATCCCGTCGGATTGGACGTACGCGGCGGGCGACGTCGAATGTGAGGTCCGGATCAAGGGGACCGTAGGGAGCGCCTCCGGGAAGACCGTGACGTCCCCGAAGTTTTCGATTCTTGTCGGGGAGGCGGTCTCCGGCACGCCTTACGCCGTGTACTGGGATATGGCGACGAACCCGGCGATCAGTTCAAACAGAAGGATCAACGTAAGCGACGCGAACTTCGATCTGACGCTGACGTCCGACGGGTCCGAAAAGTACGCGTGGCTCCTGATTCCCGACGAGATCGTACCCTCGGGAGGCCTTGCGTTCCTCACGGAGGGCGAAGAGTTCACGGATCAGGGGACGATGCAGAAATACACACCCGAGGGAACGGTGACGTTCCGCGGGTACAGAACGGCGTCGAAAGTCACGGAGGACGTTTACGTCGCCGTCAGAGAAAGAGAGGGATAAAAAATGAGCGAATTGGAATCGGGAAGCAGAGTGGAAGCGCTGCTTCGCGGCATACTTGACGGAGAGACCTCGACGACTATCGAACCGGCGACGAGGGTCGAAGTCCTGCTTAAAGCGATCCTTGAGGACGGCGGAGGCGGCGGAGGAGGCGGCGGAAGCGATCTGCCGGACGTGACGTCTGCCGACGCGGGTGACTTTCTCCGCGTCAACGATGACGGCGAGTGGGACAAGGACGCGGGCGACGATCTCGCGCGGATCGACGGGTATTACGAAAGTCTTACCTCGGGCCAGACCGAGCAGATCATCAGCAAGGTCGGCGTGACGAACGCCGAACCGTACCGTCTTCGTCCGACGGGAGGCTCCGCCGACGTCGGGAACAGAAAAAAGATCGGGAAGATCATCGGCGCGTCGGCGGCGTGGGAGCAGAATTTCGACCCGACGTTTACCGTCGAGTTGACGCCGACTACTTCGGCGAAAACAAACGGAATTCCCGCGGGTACGACCGTTATAAGCGGGCACAAATATCTGTTTCGCGTAACGGGCGAGAATTACCAAAGCGTTACAAGTTCAAACGGAATTATGACGCAGTTGTACACGAAGATCGGAACGGCGTCCCCCGTTGCGGTCGTGTCTGTCAAAGCGCACGAGGGCGCAAATTACGTCGTATTCACCGCTGACAAGACGGGTATCGCCTCGGGCGCGACGAACGAGGCGGGCGGTCTGTGGATGTACTCGACGTTTTACGCGGCAGACGCGGGAACGGCGTCGGGCAACCTGACGAAATATCAGTTGTTTGACCTGACAGAAACGTTCGGATCGGATGTCGCCAACGTGATCGCCGCGAAAGAGGCGACGCTTGCGGGATCGGGTCTCGCGTGGATCAGATCGTACGGGTATCTCACCCGCGACGTTTATCCCGCCGCCTCGAATTCGTTCGTCTCGGCAAAGCCGTCGGCTCACAAAACGGTCGGCTTCAACGCGTGGGACGAGGTGTGGGAATCGGGATATCTGCACTACGAGACGGGTCAGAACGTAGCAAACGACAACTACATCAGAAGCAAGAACTATATCCCCGTTCTGCCCGCGACCGATTACTACGTCAATTCGCCGTATACCACTTATATGCGCTACTACGACGAGGACAAGAACTTCCTCGGGGTTACGGACGGACACGATCCCGCTCGCGGCGACGTTTCATCCCCTAACCTGAGAACGATGCCCGCAAACTGCCGTTTCATCCGCTTTTATATTCAGCAGACGACGTACAACTCCGATATCTGCATAAACCTTTCTCACTCGGGATACCGGAACGGCGATTACGAGGCGTACTCGGAACACGTTTATCCGCTTGAAAACACGGAACTCAAGGGGATTCTCAATGTCGACGAATCGGGCAACGTATACGCGGACGGCGACACTTACGCTCCCGACGGCACGATAACAAAAAGATATTACGAAGTCTCGTCCGCAGACTGCACGTTCAGTACATATCAGCTGAGCAGTGCAAGATGGTATCTGATCCTGCCCGAGGCGGCGCCCGATATCGTTCCCGCAGCCGCGAACGAGGTCGGAAATATAAGGGCGAGCAAATACTTTACTCCGATCAAGATGAACGACAGCAACGGCTCGTCTTACGGCATCTGCCACACCGACACTACGGCTGTGAAAACGCGGAGATTCATCTTTACGATAGATTCCTCCGCCGTGACAACGCAGGCAGAGGCGGAGACGTGGGTCGCAAATCATCCGTTCTCGATCCTGTATGAGCGCGTGGAATCGACCGATACGGGTACGGCGTACGCCGCGACGATGATCTGCGACGATTTCGGGACGGAGACCTTCGTCGATGAAAGGACGATCCCGATGCCCGTCGGTCACGAGACGTTCTATCAGGCGAACAACGCGGACAAACTCGACCATCTCCCGTTCCCCGCGGACGCGGACGGAGACTACATCATCCATCAGTCGGGCAAGACGATGACGCTCAAAGCGACGTCCTCTCCGCTCCCCGCTCTGCCGACGGAAGACGGATCGTACAATCTTAAAGTAACGGTTTCGGGAGACGCGAAAACCTTGAGTTGGGAGGCGATATCGTGATAAGACTGTATAACGTGATCGATATCAGGACGGGCAGGTTTTACTCCGTCGCCGTGGTCGCCGAGAGAATGGCGAGATTTTTCGAGGAGGCGGCGTAATGAAAAAAGGCGTAAAGGAAATGATCATCCGCGCCCTGCGGACGTTCTTTCAGGCGGCTGTCGGATACCTCGCCGCGAATATCGTCCTCATAAAATGGGACGATCCCGGAGTTGCCAAGACCACCGCGCTGACCGTTATCACGGCGGCCGTGGCTTGCGGTCTCGCGGCGCTGATGAATCTGCCGCGGAGCGCCTGCCTTCCCCTTGAGGGGAAGGTGTCGGCTCCGCCGACGGATGAGGTGAGAAATGATAATAAATAAAAACATAACGCCCTTCAACCGATGGATCGGCAGGGACGGCAACAAGATCGAGTGGATCGTTCTCCACTACACGGCGAATACCTATCAGCCGGACCTTGCGAAAAACGAGTGCGCCGCTTTTGCGGACCGGTACGTCGGCTCGTCCGCTCACTTTTTCGTCGACGAGACGGAAGTATGGCAGTCGGTGGCGATAGAGGACACCGCGTGGCACTGCGGGGACAACCCGCCGAGCAAAAACGGAGCGACGAACCGGAATTCGATCGGGATCGAGATGTGCGTCGCGTATAAAAACGGCGTTTACTCGATCCCCGACCGGACCGTCGACAACGCCGCCGCGCTCGTGCTCGAGCTGCTCGGGGCGTTTCCGGAGGCGAAGATATGCCGTCACTGGGACGTGACCGGAAAAAAGTGCCCGGGACCGTGGGTGGACGATCCCGGACTGTGGGAGAAATTCAAAGAAAGGGTCGAAAGAAAACCGATGACGCAAACGGAAAGAAAAGAATTCGACGCGCTGAAAGCGCAGGTCGCGACGCTCTCTGCGAAGGTGAGCGCGGGAGAGGAGTTCGACCGCGTCATAAGGCGAGACGTCGCGAAGATCGACGGCCGCACGGAGCCGAAATACGACGGGATCGACGGCATGCCGGACTGGATGGCTCCGACGGCGGCGAAACTCGTGAGGAAGGGATACCTGTTAGGCAAAGAGAACGGGAAACTCGCCCTGACGGAAGATCAGGCGAGGATCCTCGTGATGATCGACAGAGCGGGGGTGTTCGGAGAATGAACGAACTCGGCAGGGACGAGATCCTCGAGATTTGCGACGCGCGGTACGTGAAACGGTGCGAGTGCGTTGCCGAGATGGACGACGTGATCGGGAAGCTGCACAACGACGACAAGCGCCTCGCCGTGATCGAGCTTCAGGTGAAGATCAACAACTGGCTGTCGCTCGCGATCGCCGGCGGCGTGATCGCGCTCGTAATCAAGGTTTTCCTCGGAGGATAAAAAAATACCCGGAGATCTCTCTCCGGGTATTCCTGTTTTCGGGATTATTTGCGGACTTTGCGTCTTACGATGAACGCGCCTGCCGCGGATACCGCCGCGACCGCAGCCATGATCACCATCGGGTCGCCGGTCCTCGGCGCGCTGCCGCCGCCGCCCTGGCCGCCCTGGCCGCCGTTGCCCTGGCTTCCGCCGCCGCCCTGGCCGCCGTTGCCCTGGCCTCCGCCGTTGCCCTGGCCGCCATTGCCGCCATTACCGCCGCCATTGCCGCCGTTGCCGCCATTGCCGCCGCCGTTGCCGCCGTTACCGCCGTTTCCGCCGCCCGACTTCTCGACCATCGCGTCGGACAGAAGATACGTGACGTGGTTGTGCATCAGCTTGTTGTTGACGCCGTAACCGAAGTCGCCGAGGGTGACCGCGTAGCTGTCCTCATCCTCGTGCGACGCTCCGGGAGTTTCGGCGGAACCCGCAGTAGCGGTGAGCGTCGCCTTGATCGTGCTTCCCGCGCCGATCGGATCGACGTGGATGTCGTCGAACGGTACGGACCACTCGATCATGGAGTAGCCGGTCGAGTAATCGTAAGTGATGATATAATCTTCGCCGGGCGTCGGGTTGTACGTGTTCTTCGCGCCGAGCTGCGTTTCGCGGCCCGGATTGACGTAGTAACCCTCAAGGTATTCCATGGTGTCGGTCCTTCTGCCGAGCGCGTAGTAGAGGATCGGGTGATCTTCGTACTCGGTGTCAAAGTTGATGATGTAGGCAAGACCTCTGCAGAAATCGTCCTTGGGAGACTCGCCTTCCTCAACGGTCAGTACCTGCTTGATCTCTACCGGTTTGTTGCGGATCGCGAAGTTGAAGCCGTGGACCTCGTCCCACGAGAAGTAGTACTCCATCGTCGGGAACATTGCGAGGCAGTGCTCGAGGCTGTCGTCTCCGAAAGCGACGACGAACAGCGGGCTCGTCTCGTTTTCCTCAGCGTCGAGGTCGGGATAATATCTCTCATACTCTCCGTCGCCGATAACGCCGTCTTTCTTGACGTCGGCGGGGTCCGCTTTCTTGACCGTGACGATCTCGTTCGGATCCCAGCCCGTTCCGTTGGGAGCGAACGAGGTCCTCGCCTCGGCGGGGATGGCTGCGACGATCATCATCGCCAGCGTCGCGACCGTGAGAAGGATGGAAAGAAGTTTCTTCATTTCTTTTACCGTACCTTTCTTCATTGAGAAGTTCATTTATTCCGAAAGCGCGCAGGGCGCCTTCCTTACCAGTTTAATAATACCACGCTTCGCCTGAAATGTCAACACGCGGGCGTTACTTCGTGATGTGATATTCCGTGACGTTGAGGACTGTCTCGCCGTCGACCTGCGCGGCGACCGGACGGTCGAATTTAACGGTGATATCGCGTCCCGTGAACGACGTGACGGACGAGGTGTGCTTGACGTGCTCGCCCTTGAAGATCTTCGGGAAGATCATGAGCGTTCCGATCCTGCCCTTGCCGTGCATCAGCATGACGGTCAGTTTTCTCTCGGGATCCAGACGGTCCTGAGCGGGCGTCGGCATCATGCCGCCGCCGTAGCACTTTCCGTTCATCGTCGGGGCGATCCACGCTTTTTCGATGACGTGCTCCTCGCCGTCGACCGTGACCGTGGCGCGGACCGGCTTGAAGTGGAACAGAAGTCCTTTGATCGCGATGCCCGCGTAGTTGATCTTCGTGCCGGGATCCTTTTCCCTGATCCCGTCCGCGACCTCGCAGCAGTACCCGTCGATGCCGTACCCGACGCCGTTGAGCACTCTCATCCTCTTGCCGGCGATCTCGACGATCGGAAGGTCGGCGAGATACTCGTTGACTTTTATCGGCGCCTCGCCCGGGGTCCGCCCGAGTTCATGCCAGAAATCGCTTCCGGTGCCGGTCGCGAAGTAATAAATATCGCACTTCTTTTCGATATTCTCCGTGTCGTTGACGAAACGGTTGAGCGTTCCGTCGCCGCCGCAGATGCAGATATCGTCGCCTTCGGGAAGGCCGCCGAAGAACTCGCCGTAGTCGACCGACGTCATATCGACGAATTCGGTCTCTTTGCCCTCGTAGAACTTCTTGACTTCCTCAGCGCGGACCTTGCCCTCGCCGTTGCCTGAAAACGGGTTGTAGAGTATGCGCGTCATCTTTCATTCCTCCTCGGATTCGTTTTTATTATCTTCGGAGTCGGGGGCGGCTCCGATCCTTTTCATTTCGGAATCTTTTTTCCACAGATAGGAGAATTTGAGTTCCTTGCCGTTCTTGATCTTTTTAAAGTTTTCGATATGGCGGAAGAAGATCACGGCGGTGATGACCGAGAGGATCAGCGCGCCCCAAAGGTCGCCCTTCATGATCCCCCAGATTATCGGAAACGCGACGGACGCAGTCAGCGGAACGAAGCAGATGTAGTCGGTGACGAGAACGACGATCACGGCTCCGCCGAGCATGATCAGAAAAACGAGCGGGTTGAACGAGAGGATCGCGCCCGCGAGGCAGGCGAATCCCTTGCCTCCCTTGAATTTCATATACGGCGGGAACACGTGGCCGAGCACGACGCCGACCGCCGCGGCGGGGAAGGCAAACGAGCAGGCGGGGAAAATGCGGGCGGCTCCCCACGTGACGAGCGCCGCTTTCGCGATGTCGAACAGGATGCAAAGGATCCCGACGATCTTGCCCATCGTTATGAGGGCGTTGCTGCCTCCTGCGTTGCCCGATCCGCGCTTCCTTATGTCGAATCCGCGGATCTTGCCGATTATGTACGAGGGATTTATCATCCCGACGGCGTATCCGAGAAGAAAACTCAGGAAAATATCCAAGCGATATTATCCTCCCTTGAATTATCTTTACCGTCATATTGTATCATTTTCTTCATAAAAAATCAATAATCCGACGGCTTCCGTAAAGAATTACTTCGTTTGACACCGCGCTCCCGATATGATAGAATTATCACAGAACTTTATTGAACGGAGCGTCAGAATGAAAAACTCTTTCAGGAAATTCGCTTTAGCCGTGATCGCCGTTCTTTTGACGGTCGTTTTCGCTTTATCGACAGCAGCGTACTCCACGCCGTATAACGGCGGCGGATCGCCCGGAGCGTCCTCTTATAAGCTCGCGGGGCCGCCGGACGCGGCGACGGATCACGCTGACGAGCTCTCCGGGGATCGGATAGAAGGAGAAGAACCCCGGGGGAACGCCGACGCCGTTTTCTCGGACGTCTCTTCGTCCGACTGGTTCGCCCCGTACGTAAATTACGCGTACAGATACGGTCTTATGAACGGCGTATCCGCTGCGCGGTTCGATCCGAATGGCGATATGAACCGCGCGATGATCGTCACCGTCCTCTGGAGGACGGAGGGCTGCCCCGCGCCCGAAGGCGCGTCCCCGTTCTCAGACCTTAAAGCCGGCTGGTACCGCGACGCCGTCGTCTGGGCGGCACAGAACGGCATCGTCAACGGAACGGGAAACGGCAAGTTCTCGCCGGGCGATCCGCTGACACGCGAACAGATCGCCGCTGTTATGATGAGATTCTCGACGTACAAGGGTTACGACGTTTCGGATCGCGCGGATCTGTCGCGGTTCCCGGACGCCGGGAAAACCGACGGCTACGCCGTGGAACCGATGAGATGGGCGGTCGGCTCGGGCCTCGTCACGGGTTCGCCGAGCGGCGGCAAAGTTTACCTCGACCCGCTCGGTCACGCGACGCGCGGACAGGTCGCCGCGATCCTCAACCGCTATCTTGAGAGCGACCGGGGAAGCGCGACCCTGACCGTTGACAGGGGAGCGAGGGTGAAGCTGTCAGAAAGGATCGATCCCACGCCCGCCGAGGTGCCTGACGATCTCTCGGCGGGGGCAGCGGCGTACTCCGATTTCGCGGTCCGCCTGTTCCGCGGATCGTCCTCGCCCGGGGAAAACACGCTCGTCTCGCCTCTGTCCGTCTATACCGCGCTTGCCATGACGCAGAACGGCGCCCGCGGCGACACGCTCGCCGAGATGGAAGCCGCGCTCGGCCTCGGCGCGGACGACGCGAACGGGTTCCTGAACGCTCTGATCGCCTCTTTCAGGAGCGGCGAGAGGGCGAAAATGAACGTCGCGAATTCGATCTGGTTCACCACCTCGTCCGGCTTTGAGGTCAACAAAAGCTTCCTCAGGACGAACGCCGACCGGTACGGCGCGGATATCTACGCCGTTCCGTTCGACGACCGGACGCTCAACGATATAAACGGATGGGTGAACGAAAAAACCGACGGGATGATCGAGAAGATCCTCGATACGATCCCGGGCAACGCCGTGATGTATCTGCTCAACACGATCTGCTTCGACGCCGAATGGGCGAGTCCGTATTACGACAAGGACGTGAAGGAAGCGGTCTTCCGCAATTCCGACGGATCGGAAAGCACGGTCGAGATGATGGGCTCCGAAGAGAGCTTTTATCTCGAAGACGGCGGAGCCGTCGGGTTCGTCAAATACTATTCGGGCGGACAGTACGCCTTCGCCGCGATCCTGCCGGAGGAGGGCGTCTTGCCGGAGGATTACGCCGCGACCCTCGACGGGGCGCGCCTCGGCGGGATCCTCGCGAACAAACGGCCCGCTCGTGTCGACGCGTTCTTGCCCAAATTCGAGATCGAATACGGCAAGGAGATGTCGCCGGTACTCAGGCAGATGGGAATGGTCCTTCCGTTCAACGAGGACCTCGCCGATCTTTCAGGCCTCGGCGTCTCGGCGGGCGGGAACCTCTATATCAGCAGAGTGCTCCACAAAACGTATATAAGCGTTTTTGAGAAGGGCACGAGAGCGGGAGCAGCCACGCTGGTCGAGATCGTCGAAAAGAGCGCCGCGCCTTCGCCCGACAGAAAAACGGTCCGTCTGGACCGCCCGTTCCTCTTCATGATAATCGACACGGAGACGAACGTCCCGATCTTCATCGGCTCCGTCAACGCACTCTGAAAATAAAGCGGGGCGCTCCGAAGGGAGCGCCCCGCATATTATATCATTCGTCAGTCTTCTCTGTCGGCGTTCTTCACGATACCCTTGATCGTGAACTTGGTCGACTTCGCGTTGGACTTCCAGTGCGACGTGATCGACGAGTTGTCGTAGGTCAGGTCGTAGCTGAGATCCTGCATCAGAGGACCCCACTGGTTGACGTCGCCGCCCGAGTAGATATCGACCATATCGTATACGACGGTACGGAAGATGATGTCGAGCATATCGCGGCTCTCCATATCGAATATGGACTGACCGCGCAGAAGCATATCGTAGTACGCGCTCTTGACGTACTTCTGGGACAGAGCCGCCATCGCCTCGGTGATCGTCGCGGTGACGTCTATGTTCTTCGTGGTCTTCGGGATCGTCAGCGATCCGGAGCCCCACGGGTTTGCGTAAGAATAGTACTGAGACTGAGAAGCCGAACCCTTGGGCATCGGGAGGATACCGAAGGTGACGTCGTACTGACGCAGATAGATGGCGTCGCCGGTACCGGAGAACTGGAACAGCGCCTTGTTGTCGACGAACCAGTCGTAATCCTCGTCGACCTTGTAAACGCTCGTCTTGCTCTCTTCTTTTCTGTAGTCCCAGCTCGGGGTGAGCGACTTGTTGCCGAACATTTCGACGGTGATCTGCGAGAGATCGAGGAATTCGACGGGAAGAGTGTCGGCGATGTACGGAGCGCCTTCCTCGTCAAAGTTCGTGATCTTCAGGCCGGACGAGAAGAGGAGGCCGACGCCGTTCGTGTTGGCGTAGCGGTAAATACCGGTCCCCGTCGGGTTCTCGGGAACGTAAGACGCGATCCTCTGCATCTCGTCGAGGGTCCATTTTCCTTCTCTTGCGAGATCGTAGAGTTCTTCCTCGTTGACCTCGGGGAACATGGAGGCGACGGTCTTGTTGAAGAGGACGCAGTCCGTATCCTGGAAGCTCTCAACGGTCGCGCAGCCGCGCAGGAAGAACAGCTTGTTCTTGATCGAATAAACGTCGCGCAGCGACTGTACCCACCACTCGCGGTCGAGGTCGATCTGCTCGAGAGTGTCGACTCTTCTGATCAGACCCGAGTTGAACAGGTACTGGGAGACGGTGATGACGTTGCCGTAAACGAGGTCGTAAGCGTCGCCGCCCGCGGTGACTTCATTGGTGACCTGGTCGACGGTCGTCGGTCCGCCGTCGGTGATGACGGGGGTCCAGTCTATACCGAAGATATCGGCGAGGTCGCGCTGTCTGTAATAGACCGCGTCGGACTGGATGTCGCCCGTTTCCTTGTCTTCGGTCGGGAAATTGTCGCTCGATCTTCCGATATACGTGAAGGTGCTGCCCGCGGTATCGGTGCTCTCGGCGAGTTCCTGAACGTACGCGTCGATCTCAGCGTACTCGTTTTCGTCTCCCGACTCCCCGGCGGTACCGGTCGCTTCCGTTGCCTTGCCGGTATCGTCTCCGCCGCCGTTCTGTCCGCAGGAGACAGCGAAGGGAAGAACGAGAGTGAGAACGAGCAGAAGAATGATTATCTTCTTTGCCATTTTTACTCCTTGTTTGTGTCCGGGACCTTTGGGGTCCCTGGTTTCGTACCCTGCAATTATACACTAAAACGCAGAAAAAATCAACAATTATTCCGAAAAAACGGCCCCCGGCGCGCGCGGCGGCGATTATTTACAAATTCCTATGGAAATAACGACGAAGTTGTGATAAAATATTAGACGCAATAAAACCGAAAGGAAAAAAGATATGAAAAAGAGAATCATCTCCATGATCCTCGCGGCCCTCATGGTAACGGCGATCCTCGTTTCGTGCCGCGAAGGCGGAGGCGGAGGCGGAAAAGAAACCGGAACGACGGACACAGCCGCCGTGACGGAACCCGCTGAGCAGAGCGAGATCGACGAGTACGTCAATGAACTTGCGACAAGGTACGACACCGCGGGCAAGACGTTCACGTACATAGGTCACCAGGTCAATTTCCCGACCGAGGAGAAGGATACCGGCGAGATCCTCAGCGACTCGCTCTACTACAGACAGCGCGACCTCACCGAGATATTCGGCATCGACTGGGATCCCGTACCCCTTGACGGCGGTCCCACGACGAAAGACCAGGTCATCAACGAAGTGACCGCGGGCGGCAACGACTACGACCTCGCCTGCGGCGGAATGCTCACCTGCGGACAGGCGCTTCTCAACGCGGGCGTCATCCGTCAGGTCCAGGATCTCGAGCACGTCGATTTCGACCGCGAGTGGTGGGTACAGTCGATGAGAGATACGTTCTCCGTCAAGGGGAAACTGTATTTCCTCTTCGGCCCGATCGTTCCGTACACCTATCTTGACACGCACGTCGTTCTTTTCAACAAGAGCCTGACGGGTATGTTCAGCATTAACGACAGCGATCTTTACGACGCGGCGCTGAGCGGCAAGTGGACGGTCGACGAACTCGAAAGAGTCGCCTCCGCCGTTCCTGCCGTGACGAACGCGACGAACGGGGTTTACCGCTACGTTCATCCGGTCGGCGTTCCGTTCCTCTTTGCGGCGGGACAGACGATAACGAAGTTTGACGAGGAAGGCGCTCCGTACGTCGACGAGACGCTCTCGATCGAGCTGTCCGACATTTCCGACCGTCTCGTCTCCTTCCAGGGCGACGAAACGCAGACCGCGCTCCTTAAAAAGGATGAAGACGCCTCGAAGAAATACGGCGTTGAAACGCTTGAAACCCTGTTCCTGAACAACCGCGCTCTGTTCTACTTCGCCGACACGGGCGACGTCATGTATCTGCGTCAGCAGGCGGTCGAGTTCGGTATCCTCCCGATGCCGAAGCTCAACGAAGCTCAGAGCGACTACCGCTCGTACTCCAACCCGTGGGTCGGTCAGGCGGTGTATATCCCCAAGACGGTCAAGGATATCGAATTCGTCGATCTCATGACCGAGGCGATGGGCGCGCTGTCGCAGAAGTACGTCAAGGACGCGTACTACGACAGGATGCTCCGCACTCAGGCGATCTTCGACCTCGAGAGCCAGGAGACCCTCGAGATCGTCTTCCAGTCGAAGATCTACGATATGTCCGTTCTTTACTCCGACGGAAACGACAGCTCGTGGGGACCGTTCCTCGACGCGATCGAGAAGGCGCTCTCCTACGACAACTCGACGTTCACTTCCGATTACAAATCGAACGCGAGAGTCGCGAAGATAAACATCAAGTTCCTCATCAAGACGGTAGAGGACGACAACGGCTGATAAACGAAAAAGCGCGGCTGCGAGAGCAGCCGCGTTTTTTTATTTCTTGAGTTTCAGTATCTTCGGGGCCGCCGTGATCTCAAGGCGCGGGACGGTCGGCACTCCCTCCGCGTCGGCGATCCCCTCGCCTTCCCGACCGCCGAACTCCCAGAAGAATCTCTCTCCGGGGCGGAGCGAAAACTTCTGTCTGCGCCGCACCGACACGTCCGCGACGGACGAGCACGGGAACGTCACGCGGCTCTGCCACTCGTCGGGGCGGAGCAGCCGCAGTTCGATCTCAAAGGAGTCCGCAGAATCCGAGACGTTTCTCCATCTGAAGAACCCGTTGACCTGACCGGATGCGGCGCTCCCGCGGCGGTCGGGCCACGGGATCGGATCGTCCGTCGAGGCGTCGGTGAATACCGGGTACGGGTCGTGCAGGCGGAGCGTCGATATATCGAGGGAGTGGATCAGGTCGTTGACCTTCGCGATCTCGGAGTTGTTGTTCTGATGGCCGAAGGGACCGAAAAAGCCGATAAGCGCGTATTTTCTCGCTCTCATCCCCTCGTAGAGCAGTTCGTGTCCGCCCGACCACACGTCGTCCTGCGCGCTGTAATCGATGATAAGAGGCGGGTCGGGTATTTTGAAACCGTCGGGACGCTCTCCGTTCAGGACGCACCTCTCGTTTATATGGCGCACGCCCGCGGGGACGTTGGCTTTGATCGCCGCGAAGATATCGCCGCGGGGACCCGCGACGCCGAGCGAGCCGGACCCGCCCATCGAGTTGCCGACCGCGTAAACGCGCTCCGTGTCGACGGCGTAGTTTTCGATCGTCCACAGTACGGTCGCGATACATCTTTTCTCGACCGGACGGGGTTCCGTGCCGAACCTTTCGGAATCCGATATCTCCTCGTCGACTCCCTCGGGCGTGAGTCCGCCCCACCACCAGTCGCCCGCGCCCCCGCGGCAGTCGAGGACGAGAGCGAACGAGTCCTCCGGCGTGTGATATATGTCGTGGTTGCCTTCCGTTTCCATACACCAGATCGCCGAGTACAGATCGTGGCCCGCCGAGTGGAAAACGACGAAGAGGGGATATTTTTCTCCCTCTTTTTCGTCCTTCGGCCTTATCACGGCGAACGAGTCTCTCTGCGGGACTTTATAGCCCCACTCTTCCTCGACCCCGTGAGAGAAGAACTCCACGGGTCTGCCGAGAAGCAGGGAACGGTTTTCAGTTTTCACAGTCGTCTGTCTCCTTGTCAGTTTTTACTATGTTTTTAGCCCATCTTCCGGATCTCACGAGGATATATCCGAAGATGCATTTCAGCACACCCAGCGCCTGCACCGAGCCGTAGACGAAAAAGACGGAGAGGTCGGTGAAGCGGACCAGAAGGGCCGCGGCGGGGACGGATACCGCCCACACGAAGACCGAGTCGAAAAGGAACGTGATCAGCGCCTGACCGCCGGAGCGGAGGGTGAAATACTCGGCGTTCGCCGTCGATTCAAACGGCATCGAAGCCGCGCAGATAAGCATCATCACCGTCGCCGTGAGGCGAACGGAGTCCGTCGTGTTGTAAAGGTGAGGCACCGCGCCCGAGATCGCGGCGTAAACGCCGCCTACGGCGACGCTGACGAGGATCGCGAAGCGCATGAGCTGGCGCGACGCGCGTTTCGCCTTTTCGATCTCTCCCGCTCCGAGCACCTGACCGAGAAGGATCCCGATGGCGACGCCGAGCGACAGAAACGCGGTGGAGAACACGTTGAAGAACGTCGAGTTGATATTGATCGCCGCGACCACGTCGAGTCCGCGGGCCGAATAGCAGCGGTTCAGCGCCGTCATTCCCGCCGCCCACATCGTCTCGTTGAGCATGAGAGGGAATCCGCGGTACGCGATCCTCAGCGCGAGGCGGCCGGGGATCCTGAAACGGCGGAACGCGCCCTTGATGAACGGGCTTTTCTCTCTCGATACCCACGTTCCGATCGCGACGATGAGGAATTCGGCGGCGCGCGATACGACGGTCGCGATCGCCGCGCCCCTGACGCCGAGAGCGGGGACGCCGAGTTTTCCGAAAATCAGGATATAGTTGAGGATCAGGTTGACCGCCGTGGCGCACAGACCCGCGGCGAGAGGAAGGACGGTGCGGCCCGTTTCCCTCAGCGTCGACGACCAGCACTGAACGAGCGCGAACGGGACGAGCGAGAAGAGCATAATAACGAGGTAGTCCCTCGCGAATCCGCGCGCCGCCTGCGCGATCCCGGGATCGCCCTCGCCCCGAAGGAACAGATCGGTGAAACGGTCTCCGAGAAACAAAAACGTCACCGTGGCGGCGGCGGTAATGAGAAGACCGACGAGGATCTTGAAACGGAACGTGCGGCGCACGCCCTCGTCGTCTCCTTTTCCGTGATACTGCGCTGTGAAAATACCGGCTCCCGACGACGCCCCGAAGATGCAGAGCGCGAAGATGAAGATCATCTGGCTCGAGATCGTGACTCCCGTCATCTCCGCGGTACCGATCTGCCCGACCATCAGGTTGTCGAGCATATTTACGAAATTCGTGATCCCGTTGTGAAGAACGATCGGGATCGCGAGTGTGAAAACGCGCCTGAACAGCACGCGTCTTTCGGCTTTTTCCATAAGTGACTCTCCGGATTCAAACTTTAATCATTATACATCATAAATACGGTTTTGTGAAGACTCTTGACGATATACGGCGATTGTGATAGAATACGGTCGAATCATCGGTTTGCGTGCCGTCACGGGCCGCAAAAAGGAGGAACTGACAATGAAAAAGAAAGCGCTCGCGGCGGCGATCCTCGCCGCGGTATTCGTACTGTTCATCATACTCGTCAAGACGGTCGACGTCGCGGCGATAGGGCCGAACGAAACGAGAGTCGGCTTCGCGGGGATCAACGGAGCGATCAGCGGCGCGTTCGGATATAACGGTTTCTTTTACAAGCTCACTCAGATACTCGGGTATCTGTCGATCGTGATCGCCCTCGTCTTCGCCGAGGAGGGGATCGAGCAGCTCGTCAGGCGCAAGAGTTTCAAGGCTGTCGACGGCGAGCTCGTCGTCACCGGCTGCCTCTACGTTCTGACGGCGATCGTCTATCTTTTCTTCGAGGTGGTCAAGGTCAACTGCCGCCCCGTGATAATGCCGGGCGACACCGCGCCGGAGGCGTCTTTCCCGTCGTCGCACACGGTCCTCGCGTGCGTGATCCTCGTCGGCGCGGCGATCTTCTGCGTCAGGTATCTTGCGAACAAAAAACTCGCCCGGATCCTCGCGATCGCGTTCGCGGCGACAGCCGGCGTCACCGTGCTCGGCAGGATCCTCGCCGGCGTCCACTGGTTCACCGATATTATCGGCGGCCTTCTCATAAGCGCCGCGCTTATCGCCGCTTACGCCGCCGCGCTCGACTTCGTCGATTCGAAAAAGAAATAAGAAACGAAAAGCGGCCCCCGTTTTTCCCGGGGTCGGTCGTCCGGTGAAAAAAGGAGAGATGAAAATGAAAAAAGCGATGACGTTAATTCTGATCGCGGCGTTTCTTTTGACGGCGTTCGCGACGACCTCCTGCCGCAAAACGGAAGGATCTGCAAAGAGCGAAACGCCGATCACGAGCCTGCAAACGGAAAACCCCGATACGGAAACGGACGAAGCGGCAGAGACCCCCGAGTCGCAGAGCGCCGGGTCCGCGGCCGTGACGGATGACTGCGATACGGAAAAAGACGAAGGAGCGGAAGAGATCTTCGGTCTGTTCGCCGGATCTTACTATTTCGGTTCCGGCGTCGGCTTCTGGGGAACGACGATGACGCTGAACGGCGACGGGACGTTCGAAGGCAAGTTCCACGACTGGGATTCAGCGCCGAATACCGACGAATATGAGGGCTTCGAATGCAGTTCGGTTTTCAGCGGACGCTTCAAAAACCCGCAAAAGATAAACGACTATACGTACTCCTTCGAGATAGATCATATCGAATATGAGCGCGAGCCCGGCACGGAGGAGATCGTCGTTTCGGAAAATTACCTCGGAGAAGAGGTCAAAACGAAGGTGAGGTATTCCGAGGCGTACGGCCTGGATCAAGGCACGACGACGGTTTACGCGTACGCCGTCGGCGCTCCCCTGGCGGAACTCCCGGACTCGTTCATTAACTGGGTGGGTCTGAGAGGCTCCCTCACCAAAGGAGACGACAGACTGACCTTCACGGGGCTGTACGCCGTTGGACCGGGATACGGCTGGTCGGGTCCGAAAGGATAAGGCAAAAAGAATTGCCCCCGCGCAAAAGCGCGGGGGCGTTTTGTGTTGTACGGCCGTTTATTCCTCTTCCTCGTAGTAATACGAATAGTCGATGCCTTTCATGATGATCTCGCGGTCATCGATATCATCGGTCAGGGCTCCCTTTATGAGCGAGCAGATCTTACCCGGATCGTCGACGCTTTCGCGCATGGCGGCGAGGTAATCCTTCTTGTCGATCCGGCTCCAGTCAACGCATTTTTTCAGATTCTTTTTCAGGATCAGATCGAGCCAGATGCGCGTGCTTCTGCCGTTGCCTTCCATAAACGGGTGCGCGACGTTCATCTCAACGTATTTTTCGACGATCCTTTCAAGCGTGTCCTCGGGCATTTTTTCGATATGCGCAAGCGCGCCGTCAAGATACGCCGCGGGCGCAAAGGCAAAGCCGTCCTTCGCGATGTTGACCGTCCGTATCTGCCCGGCGAAATCGTATAGCCCTCCGAAAATATATCCGTGTATCTGCCGCAGACCTTTCGCCGTCCCGACTTCGATATTTTCGATAAAACCGCTTTCAAAAAGTTCGTACGCCTTCTGCTTGCTCTTTTCGTCAAGCGAGGTCTCCGTGTTTTTCATCCAACGGGCGAAGACTTCGGCTTTTTTGCCCGGTATCAGCGCAATAATCGCGTTCAGCCCGGCCTCGTCAACGACGTCGGTGTCGTAATATTTGCCGTCCCGCGCTCTTAGTTTCAGTTGTCGACAAATTGTCGACAACTCATTTTTGCGGCTTTTTATTTTGTTCCAGTACGAGCGGGGATTCCGGCTTTTTGTCAGCGCTTCCGCAATATCCGCAGCGCAAAACCACCATTTGGAACTATCTTCGTCCCAAACGGCTCGCACCGGGATATTCTCGAAAAATCGTACGGACGTTTTTTGCATGATCATCTCTCCGTTCGGAAAATTACGCCGTCAGAGCGTTCGCGTTTATCTTTTCTATCGCTTTTCTTATTCCCATCCATACGGACACGTCTGTGAATATCTCAACGACGCTGCCCTGATCCGTAAACGGTGATTCCTGAAGCACCGAAAGGTCTTTCATGATACCGTTGCGGACGATATACTCCACGATCTGGTTGACGAAATATATCTGTCTGCTGTCGAGATTCACGTCGTTCAGGTATTCCGCGAACGCTTCCTTCGCGGCGCTCATATCGAGGCCGACGATCTCGCGGACCAGTTCTCCGAGCGGCTTCTGCCCGTACTCCGCCTCGTAGTCCTGTTTCGTCCCGACTTCGCTCCAGAGGATCTCTTCAAGCGCTTTGACGTCGTCGTGCGTGAGCGGCTGATTCGACTTGAGTTTCGCGATGGCGGCGTTGTCCTGATGCTGTCTGATATAGAACTCCGCTTTCGCCTTATAGTTTTTCAGATCGTCGTTCTCAAGTTCGGGTTCGTTCCAGTCTATCGAGAGGATGTCGTCGTCGAAGTTCGTGTCGTAACGGATCTTACCGACGGGGATGTACTTCATCAGCTCGCGCAGATTTACGCGGATATGTTCGAACTCACCGAGCCCCGCGGTGTCCAGATAGTCGGTGTGCAGGATCGCTTCGATCAGTTCCGACTGCGCCATTATCTCGGGGATATTGGCGACGTCGGCGACCGCGCTTACTTTTCTGAAGAGATCGCTGCGGTAGCGGGAATATCTTTTACCCGTGAGGTAAGCGAGTTCGATCCCGTACATCAGAGCGTCGAATCTTACCGCTTTCGCGTCGTCATCGTCGGGGATGATAAGCGGAGCGAGTTCCTGTCCGATAAGGAGCGTATCTTCATACGTCAAAGTACGGTAGTTGTCGGGGTTCGCATACAACTCTACGTATTTGAGATGCTGCCTTACCGCAAAGTTTTCCTTGTTCAGTTCTCTGACCTTGCGGACCATATCGTCGACGAGCGATTGACGGAATACGACCAGTTCGGGCGTCTGGTAGAGCAGATTCTGCAGTTTGAAAGCGATCTGCGCTTTGCGATGGAAGACGGCGCCCTGCAGGGCGATCATGTTGGCGGTCGGCTTTCCCTTGTTCATACGGAAAAACTCAAAGTTCCCGCAGAAATCGAAGATATAGAATCTCTCCTTGTCCTTGCCGTCGATCAGGTTCGCGCACAGGCGCGTTCCGCGCCCGATCATCTGCCAGAATTTCGCTTTGCTCATCACCTTCTTGAAGAAGACGAGGTTCAGCACTTCCGGGACGTCGATACCGGTATCGAGCATATCGACCGAAATGGCGATCTCGGGCATCTTTTTCGGATCGGAGAATTCGTCGATCGCGCTTTGCGCGTAGGTCATATAGTTGTCGATGACTTTCGCGAAGCCGGGAAGGTGAGGGTACTCTTTGTTGAAGACCTCGAAGATCTTTTCGGCGTGATTGTGGTTTTTCGCGAAGATTATCGTCTTGCCGAGTTTTTCGCCGTAGTCGATCTTCAAACCGTTTTCCATCACGACGTGAAGCACTTCGCGGATCGTGTCTTCGTTGAAGATCCACTCGTTCAGAGCGGACGACGCGATGCTCTCGGGCAACTCTCCGTTTTCGTCCTCGAACGTGTCCTCGTATGCCGCTCTGTCCTCGTCGGACAGCTCGTCGTAAACGATCCCCTGTTCGATGAATTTGAGCCGCGTCTCGACCGAAGTGAAATCGACCAGAAACCCGTCCTTCACGGCCTGCGCCAGTTCGTACCCGTACGTAGGCACGCCGCTTTCAAGCTCAAAGACTTCGTAAGTATTCTTGTCGATCTCGTCTTTCGGCGTGGCGGTGAGGCCGACGAGCGGCGCGTCGAAGTAGTTGAATATGTCGCGGTATTTGTTGTAGATCGAGCGGTGCGCCTCGTCGCAGATCACGAGATCAAAGTGGCCCGAGGTGAGCACTTTTCCTTTATCGTCCTTCGCCTCGTCGATCGTGTTCATCATCGACTGATAAGTCGAGAAAACGCAGCGGGCGTTAAAGTCCGGTTTGGCGTCGCAAAGACTCGTGACGGAAAGATCGGGGAGCAGATTGACGAAGTTTCTCTTCGCCTGATTGACGAGAGAGACACGGTCGGCGAGGAAGAGGATATTCGTCACCCACCCGTGCTGTAAGAGAACGTCGCAGAGGGCGATCACCGTTCTCGTTTTGCCCGAACCCGTCGCCATGACGAGCAGCGCGCGTCTGCGGTTCTTTTCGCCGAGCGCGTCGCAGACGGCTTTGATCGCGCCCTCCTGATAGTACCGTCCGGCGATATTTCTGTTTACCGAAACGTGCGAGAGGCTTGTCCGCATAGTCTGCAGATTGAACAGCTTTTCAAGATCGCGCTTCGAGTAGACCGACGCGACTTTTCGCTCGGGGTAAAGGTTGTCCTGAATACGCGTATCGAATCCGTTTGAAAGGAATATGACCGGACGGCGGCCGTACTTTTTCTCGAGGATATCGGCGTACAGCTTCGCCTGCTGACGGCCTTTCGCAACGTCCGTGCAGGTGCGCTTCGCTTCAAGTACGGCGAGCGCTCTGCCGTCGTCGCCGTATAGAACGTAATCGGCGTACCCGACGCCCGAATCGGTCGGCATCCCGAACAGTTCGACCTCGTTCAGCCAGTCCTTGCCAAGGGTCCAGCCTGCGTCCTGAAGCATGAAATCGATATAGATCTTGCGCGTTTTGTATTCGGACAGATCAAGCGGCTTCGGAACGTAAGTCTGCTGCTGCTCGGCGCGGCGGGCGGACAACTCCGCCTTCATCGTCCTGTTCTCTTCGATCAGCGCGGAAAGGTCGATATCCGCTTCCGGGACAAACGAGAGCGCTTCCTCCGGCGTGAGAGTCAGAAGAGTTTTGTCAAACGGACGCTCCGTGTATTCGTCCGCATAGAAATACGCCAGCTCGTCAAGGAAAAAGTATAGGTTTTCAAGGCAGAGCTCCGCCTGCTCTTCGGTCACCTTTTTCCCGCCGTGCATAACGGCGTTTCCGAGCTTGCGGATGAAGTCCATGCGCCGCCATATATCCGTGCCGACGATATCGCGGAACTTTTCGTCGTTCATCAGCGCGACAAGCGTATCCTGATAGGGCGTTTCAAGATCGCGGTCGACGGAGTACATCCATTTGACCGCAAATTCCATCGCCCTGCGGCAGTTCGAAACGCAGGAGTCGATATCGATATGTAACAGATTCTCTGCGGCGATCGCCACGTCCGCAAACGATGCGAACCGCTTGTCAGCTTTCAGGAAATCAAAGTTGGTCATGGAGACCTCCTCTTTGAACTGTTTTAAGGATAATTGTTTATGAATTATCAGAAATACGATTTAAAAATGATTCTCAGATTTCATTAACTTGCTCGACAGACAACAACCCCTTTTCACTTTTGAATAGTTTAAGGCAGTCTTCTGTTGATACTTCTTTTCTTAAAAACCTTTCATACAGTCTTAACAGAACCTTAGTCTCAATTATGAGGCACTCATTTCTTTCAGCTTTTTTTATTTGTTCATCCATAATCGGTTCTCGTTCATCTAATGGTTTATCTCTAAAAGGGTTAATTATCAGTAATTGTTTACCCGCTTTTTTCTTATCATCTTCATTTGCAGATTCAAGGTATGTGTCATAGTGATTTTCGACTTGTGAAATATAAGAATTTTTAACATTTGAAGAAACACCTTTTATCTCACCTATAAAAACAATATCATCTTTTTCAATTCGAAAATCTTCTTTTTTAACGTCTACAAAATTCGAAAGATTACAGTTAAGAAGTTGTTCAAGAATTCCAGAAACTGTATTTGCTAATTGTTTTCCGTTTGAGTATAGAATAGACTTTACCTTTCTGTTATAATCAACAGCCTCGTTGCACTTTCCCTTTTCGTTATTAAGATCTATGATTTCTTTATCTATTTTTTCGATCTTATCTTTTAATTCGTTATCATTATAGAATAGATAATCTTTCACCCAAGAGGGCTCTTGGGTTTCGGCATTGTCGGGAAAGATGCTTTCTAAATAAGCATATAAATGTTGCAAAGAAGCGGTAACGTTTAATGTGGTTGCAATTGTATTTTTTGTTTTATGAAATGGATCAAGAAGTACTGTAACTATTTTTTCACTTCTATCAGAAATATGTTTAATACCAAATGAAGAACTTGAGAAATAAAAGTCAGCGTCAAAATGTATCTCTCCGATGGAGGTAGTGGTAGTTTCATAATTAATATTATAAAAACCATATGGGAAAACTCTCTCTATCAAATTCTTGAATAATGGTAAATCGTCTTTTATTTTTTTATGGTATTCATATCTGTTTAGAGATTGTTTATAATCGTATGATATAAAAACATTTTTGGGGCAAACATAAATAATGTTTGCTTTTTTTCGATTCATTACCATTGTATGTATGCTTGAAAAATCATCAAAACTATCGATCCGTTTGTAAGTGTTTCGACTATTTGTCCATATTTCCGGATCAGATAAATCAATAATATTTACATCATACTCATCTAAGGCTCTAGGTTGAGAAAGGGCTGATACAGTTATCTGATCTCCACACAATTCTTTATTTGGATTTAACTGAATGATTTGAATAGTCATAACTTTTTCTCCTTTTTCTTCATTCGAAGAACTTTTGCATCAAACTGTCAAATAACAGTTGCGCTTTTTCAAGTGATTTTTGAACTGCAATTTTTGATTTATCGATTTGTTCAATAAAAACTCGCCGTCCGATTTCAGAAATCAAAGTTGGTCATGGGTGACCTCCTCGTCGGTTTCTTTAACCAACCATTCTTTGACCATCGCAATATGGTTTTTTTCATAGCATTCCGGCCAGTTTTTAAGGCATGACTCAATAGCTCGAATTATTTCATCCTTTCCTGTAACTGCACATATTGCATCTTCGTGTGAATCAAACTGCTTTTTCAGAAATATCAGATTCAATCTGTTGAGCTCGGCATTCCTTTTTATATGTTTTTCAGTTTTTCTTTTTGTTAAATAGATTACATTCATTTCAGCTTTTCTGAACTTTTCAAAATCCGTATCCAATTTCACAAATATACGTTCCGCTCGTTTACCTTGTATCGCGTCTTGTCCATCAGCAAAAAGTGACAATGTGAAAATCAGATCGGAGGTCGTAGATATGTAATCATTATAGGCTTTCTTGAATTCAACTTTGTATTGTGCTATTGTGCTAATAATAACGACGATAAAGCTACAAGCAGATCCGATAAATAATTCCTGAATAAAATGCGAGTGTGGAAACTCAATAAATTCAAAGATTACCGAAAACAAAACACACACTGTAAGACATACGATGCAAGTTTTAACTATTTTAATTAGCGGTTTCAACATATCTTCACCTTACCCGAAATATTTCTGCATTAAACCATCAAATAACAGTTGCGCTTTATCAAGGGCTTTTTGAACGACAAACTTTGATTTGTCGACTTGTTGGACGAAGGTTGCAAACTCATCTTGCAAGCTTTTAGGCGGTCTATACATTTTGATCTGAGCCATTGCGCTAAGCACCAAATCTCTATTTGCTATTCCCTTAGTCAACTTTTGTGATTGGTCATAGCAATACTCACAGTTAAGCATATTTTCAAAAAACAACCCGTTCAATTTTTCTTTGTCAAATTTAAGAACTGCCAAATGGACCCAATTCGCAAACTCGATATCTACATCTATCAGTTTTGCAATACCTGTCGTTCCACCCTTGCTATAAAGCATATCTCCCTTTTCTGGACAACACTTCTTCCGTGCTTCTTTATAGTCTTCGTCAGAAATATACCTTGCAGTTGTAAAATCAATTACATGATTCACAATATTTCTCACAGATATAAATGGATGCCCCCCGTTTTCCTTTCCGATATCTGGAAGCGATTTATGTGGACCGTCCTTAATATAACAGCACTCTTTTCCAACAGTCGTTTCATCCCAATGTATCGGATTAGTAGCGGGATCCCCAAACATCTCGACAAATCGGGCTTTGATGAGATAATCCATAAGATTGAGTTGTTTTTTTAGACTAGAAATTAAAAATTCAACTTTTTGCAGTATTTTAACAACCTTTAATTGCTCCGATTCATCTGTATCAATCTCAACTTCAAAGATTCCCAAATCGGTTTTTTTGATATTAGGCATACAGGCTCCGCTGCGTATTTCCATAAGCCTGCTTTGTTGACTTTTCAATGAATAGTATAGATATTTGGGATCAACAGAATAGTTGAAAAAATAATAGCAATGGGCGCCGCACCAAAACGGTTTATCCATAAAGTTTACGAACCCGCATGAAGCGCCGCCTTCGCTTATCGTTACTGTATTGCCTTTTACATTGAATTCGTTCCACTTGCCGGAAGGTTCAATACCTCCGTTCAAATAGTCGAACTTGCCGTTGTCAAGTAATTCTTCTCCGTTTATTTGAGCGCCTTTTGAAAAAGACGCTATTTCTTTGAGTTGAACTTTACGCCTCATAGGTAAAACCATAGTTCCTTTTTGTAATTACAGATCGTTATTCTGAGATAGTGAAATAACAAAACGTATTATATTACCGGTTTGATACATAATGAATTCTAGGCACTCCTTTTTTGTTTTATCTGCGTGTTTCGCATAGTTGTTAATAAAGGTTGTATACATTTGAAGCACTGTTTCAAGAGAATTCGATAATTCTTTGGGAATGCCGCGTTCCTTCATAAACTGACCATAATCGCTTTTCAGGTTTTCCAATGACTTATTGCTTTTGAAAAAGCACTGAAAAAAGGTTTCAAGCGCTTTTCGAAACAAATCTGCTACATTACTGTAATTGTTGCTTCTCGAGTACTCCACAAGCGCTTGTGACATTGCATGTCTAGCGGGCGGATATTTTTGCAACCATTCAAAGGGAATACTGACAATTGCTTCATCTAATTCTTTTGCTCCTTTAGGAAAAACAAAGAAGCCATCATCATCGCGTATTATTTCATAAAGGAAATCCAAATCATCGAGTGCTTGTTTTATGTATGATTCAATGTAATATCCAGCGGTAGCGTTATTAAAAAGGTAAAAACAGTTTGCTAAGGCAATTGCTTTACTTAGCATAGCACAAGATTCAGTTTCTTTTTCGATGCTTTTTTTTACTTCATTCCAGGTATAATATCTTTGTGGTTTCTCATAAACGTCAATAAAATACTTTCTGCAAATAGATTCTTCATTTTCCAGATTGCTATCTGAAACTATGTCCAATAATACTGACAACCTATTAGATAAGTATTGAGCTTTTTCTTCGTTTTCAAAACCAATGCCCAATTTTTTTCTATAATCAATCCAATTCATAAAAAACTTCCTTGTAGATTTATGGATATTATTTGAAGTTAGGAGTTTGTGCTAAGAGACTCTATTTCAACATTATTTCCAACTCATCCATCGCCGTTTTGATTTCTTCTTCAAGTACCCGCAGTTCCGCCATGATCTCGCTTGTCGGCGGGTACTTTACGGGTTTGTATTCTGTTTTTTTGTATTTGTTGATCGATAGGTCGTATTCGTTTCCTACGATCTCGTCTTTCGGGACGAAGAAGGATTTTTCGGTCCTTTCGCGGCCCGCCTCTCCTTCGAGGTTGCGGAACCGCGCGATTATGTCGGGGATATCGTTTTCCGCGACGGGGGAGCGCTTGTCGTCGAGCGAGAAGCCGTCCGCCGTCATATCGTAGAACCATACCTTGTCCGTGCCGCCGTGGCCGGTCTTAGTAAAGATCAGGATCCCGGTCGAAACTCCGGCGTACGGTTTGAACACGCCTGAGGGCATCGAGATCACCGCTTCGAGGCGGTTCTCCTCGATCAGCGCGCGGCGGATCGCCTTGTGCGCGTTCGACGAACCGAACAGAACGCCGTCGGGAACGATGCACGCGCACCGTCCGCCGACGCGGAGCATCCGCAGAAACAGCGCGATGAAAAGAAGCTCGGTCTTCTTCGTCTTGCAGACTTTCAACAGATCCGCAGATACGATATCCGCGTCGAGATTCCCCTTGAACGGGGGATTCGCGAGGATCAGGGAATACTTGTCCCGGTCGGGGTTCTGATCGGAAAGACTGTCGCGGTATTCGATAAACGGGTTGTCGATCCCATGCGTCATCATGTTCATGGCGCCGATACGGAGCATCGTCCTGTCCATATCGTAGCCGAAGAACATATGATTCATAAAGTGGTCTTTCTTTTCCTTGCTGTAAAAGATCTCTTCTTTCCGGGTCTCTTTGAGATACTCGCCCGCGGCGACAAGAAAACCGGACGTACCGCACGCGGGGTCGGCGATCACGTCGTTCGCGTTCGGATCCATGAGTTCTACCATCATTCTGATGATGTGGCGCGGCGTGCGGAACTGGCCGTTGACGCCCGCCGACGCGATCTTCGCAAGGAGATATTCGTATACGTCGCCGCGGATATCGGCCGATTGCGCCTCGTTCATCAGGCGGTATATCTCGTCGAGCGCGTTCACGACCTTGTCGAGCATAAGAGGCGTCGGCAGCTTGAATATGGCGTCGTCCATATACTTGGAATACGCGCTGTTTTTGTCGCCGTGCAGATTCTTTATGAAAGGGAAGACCCATTCCTGCACGACGGAGTACATCCTTCCGGCGTTGAAATCGCGGAAAACGGACCATTTGAGCTGGTTGCCGTCGATCTTGCGCTCGCCGATCTCGACCTCATCCGCAAATATGCTCTTGAACGGCAGACCGAGCATCGCGCTTTCTTTGGCGCGGAGGTTGTCGCTGTCGTCGAGATCGCGGATGAACATCAGGTACGTGATCTGCTCGATGACGTCGAGAGGGTTAGTCAGACCTCCGGTCCAGAATATCTCCCAAAGGCCGTCTATTTTATTTTTCAACTCGCCTGTTACCATCGTCTTTTACTCCTTCTCGTGATTCCAAACGTATTTGGTATAGCGCCCGCCGCCTATTTTGACGAGATCCCCGCTTTTTACCAGATCGCTCAGGACGCGCTGGACCGTCACCTGACTGATATCCGGGCACTCTTTCATGATCTCGGCTTTCGTCATCGGACCGATCTTTCCCCTGACGATCTCTTTCACCCTGTCGGGTTTTGAAAGGTCGCTGTCGACGATCAGGGAGGCGCGCGCTTCAAACTCGCGGTAAGCCGCGACGATAACGCCGAGCATATACCTTACGAACGGGGCGTAATCGTTTTTGCCTTCGTGCCAGCCGAACGAGCTTTCTTCGAGGGTCTCGTAATACGTTTGCTTGCTGTCGGCTATCAGTTTTTCAATACTTATATACTTGCCGACGGTATAACCGGCGCGGTAGAGCAGAAGCAGAGTCAGAAGACGGCTCATTCTCCCGTTTCCGTCGTTGAACGGATGAATGCACAGAAAATCAAGTATAAACATGGGGATCAGCGCAAGCGGATCGACCTCGCCGTCGCGCAAGGCGTCTTCGTACGCAGCGGTAACGGCGTTTACGTAATCGGGCGTTTCCCATGCGGCGACCGGGCGGAATCGGACCGTTTTCGTCCCGTCTTCGCGTTCTTCCGCGATGACGTTGTCGCTGTTCTTGTAATTGCCGCCAATGGAAGCCCCCGTAAACTTGTAAAGATCGCGGTGAAGCTGCAGGATCATGGAAGAGCGGGGAGGGATGTAGTCGTAACTCTCGTGGATCGTCGAAAGGACGTCGCGATATCCGGCGATTTCTTTTTCGCTCCTCGTCCTCGGTCTCGTCTTTTCTTTGACGATCTTTTGCAAACGGTCGTCCGACGTCCTGATCCCCTCGATCTTGTTTGAAGCGTCGGTACTCTGTATTTTTGCGATCTCGACAAGTTGAGTGAGTATGTCGGCGCTCTCTTCCGCGGTCTGAAGCTGCTTACTTTTGTATTCGTGTATCGCAGTCAGAAGCGAGACGATATCGGCTGACAGAAGTTTTTCGTATTCTTTTTTATAATCGAAATTTCTCATATTCGGTCTCCGGTTTTAATTTGATCATTTTAACGCCGTATGATCAAATTGAATTATATCAAATTATAATGCGCTTGTCAAGATTTTAATTTGATCATTTCACCGCAAAATGATCAAATTGAACGGGCAAATGATCAAATTGAAAAGACAGCGGGGGCTTTTTGGCGTCATTCGGAAAAAGAGCCCCGGGAAGGACGTTCCCGGGGCTTTTCTCATTTTTCGTTCGATCGCGTTAGATATCGGACCCGTTTATCCGACGTAGAGCTGACTCCAGACGGCGTCTATGCTTGAAGCCGTTCCGCCGAAGGGATTTGCGGCAAAATATTCGTTCGTACGGACGATAAACGAAACGGTCGCAGTGCCGTTCGTGTAGAACTCCGTCGTGTAAAGCGCCAGATACTCCGTGCCGTTTCCGTCTTTTACGCGCGCCGCGCCTGAACCTTTCTCGTCATAGGGATCTTTTCTGACTTCTCCGATCTCGAGTCCGTCAAAAACGACGGAGATCGACTCCGACCCGTCGGCGTATTCTCCCCTGACGTTGAAGGCGACTCCCATTCCGGAAAGATCGCCTTTGCCCGCGGATTTGATATCCTCATAGCTTCGGAAATCGGTCGGGCCGTCAAACACCTCGATATAATCCGTGAGGAAGTTCTTCTGGAAGCCGCTCGATGCGCCCGCGTCGGCGAAGCCGCTCAGCACGTAATCGTCATCGTACCATTCATAGCCCTGCGCTTCGACAAGGGATACGAATTCCTCTCCGGACAACTCAAGGAAGCCGCGGAATAAAACGGCGCCGTTTTTGAAATACTCGGATTCCTCCGCGGCCTGCGCCGCCGTCGTCTCGCCGCCGTCGGTGCTTTCTTCCGCGGCCCGGACGGGCTCTGTCGCCGTGCCGTCCGCGACCGTGTCCGATCCGCCGTTTTCGCCGGTGGTGCCGCACGAAGCGAGAGAGAGCGCCAAAGCCGCCGCGATCAGCATAACCAATAGTCTTTTCATGTCGGTAAAACTCCTTTGAACCGTTTTTTCGTTTTCTACGCCATTATACATCATCTCAGCCGGAAAAACAAGAAATATATACGATCCTGCCGACCGTGCATATTCCCGCGCTCCTTTTCATAGTTTGGAACGACTTCAAAAAGAAAGGCGCGGTAAAGGAAAATGAAGGACAGAAGATATCTCCCCGAGGGGGCGAGGATAAACACTCCCGAGAACGGTTATTACACGTCGTCCGCGGACGGGCTCGCGAAGGCGAGGACGTCCGGGGCGATCCTTGAGGGGACGGCGCTCGAATGTTCCCCGCGCGATATGTCGCTGCTCGTCGATCTCGGCGGCTCGTACGGGGTGATCCCGCGGGACGAGGCGGGCAGGGGAGAGGGCGGGATCCCCGTCCGCGACATCGCCGTGATAACGCGCGTCGCGCATACCGTCTGCTTCAAAGTCGCCGCCCTGCCGGGCGAGGCGGGACCGTACGCGATCCTCTCGCGCCGCGCGGCGCAGGACGAATGCGAGGAGAATTATCTCTCCCGCCTCGCGCCCGGCGACGTTATCCCCGCCGCGGTCACCCACCTCGAGCCGTTCGGCGCGTTCGTCGACGTCGGATGCGGCGTCGTGTCGCTGCTCACCGTCGACACGGTCTCCGTGTCGCGCATCGCGTCGCCCGCCGACCGCTTTTCGGTCGGAGACGCCGTTTCAGCCGTCGTCAGATCGCGCGACCCCGAAACGGGGAGGATCTTTCTCACCCACCGCGAACTGCTCGGAACGTGGGAGGAGAACGCGCGGGAGATAAAGCCGTCCGCCACAGTCCGCGGCATCGTCCGCAGCGTCGAGGATTACGGCGTTTTCGTCGAGCTGTTCCCGAACCTCGCGGGGCTCGCTGAGTATAAGGAAGGGGTCGCCCCCGGCGACCCCTGTGCGGTATTCATTAAGAGTATCATCCCCGAAAAGATGAAGGTCAAACTCGTCCTCGTGGACTGCGGAGGCGGCGAGGTTAGGATCCCCGTCAGATACTATCTCGACGCGGAGAACACCCGCCGCATAGACCGCTGGCGGTATTCCCCCGCCTGCTGTCCGAGAGTGATAGAGACCGTATTTGCTTAATACCTTCCTACGTTCTCGAAGTGAATATCCGGGAAAGTCGAGTCCGCGCGCATGCGGTAGTCGCCCGCGGACGGGTTGACGAAGTACGGGTTCTCGGTATTCGAGAAGAGCTTGTTGTTTTCGATGATCACCCAATCCCGGGCAAGCTCGAACACGTCGATCTTGTGATCTTTTCCTTCTCTGGTGAAGTAAGCGTTGCCCTTGATCTCGTTGACCGGATTCAGAACGAACGACGGGCTGTCGATATCGGCAAGATCGACCGACAGATCGAAGACCTCCGGGAAGTTCTTCCTGAATCCCTCTTCCATCTCGGGATACCTGACGAAGTTGTTGAAGAGCGTGACCCACTGTTTATAATATCTGTGATCCTTGATCGCCTCGATATTGCCCGCTTCTTTCGCTTCCTTGATCGCCTCGCAGTTGCCCGGTGTGACGGAGAATCCCGAATTGATCATTATATTCTCGTTCATCTTATTGTTTCTTCCGTCGTGAACGACGACCGCGGTCAGGTTATAAAAGATGTTTCCGTAAACGTTCGTTCCGGGCTCGTCGTCGTCAATGTAGACGCCGTACCAGCCGCACGGATAGAACACGTTGTAACGGATCACGTTGTTCCAGTCTTCGTGATCGTTCCACGAGTAGCACACGCCTCCGTCTGAGGAGTTGTACATACAGTTTTTGAACGAGTTGTATTCTATGACGCAGTTCGTGCATCCGCCGTATCCGACCGCTCCCCGGCTGATGTTGTCAAACTCGTTGTGGGAGACGACCGCCGCGTTGCAGTACTGCACGGCGATCGCCGCGTCGTTGTCCACCGTCATATTCGTGTACTCAAAGTAGTTGTTGTCGATCAGTACGTTTGAGTGTCGGTTGAACATCTTGTAGCCGAGCGACTCGCCGACGATCTTGAGCGCCTGGGACGCGAAGACGGAGAAGGTGCATTCGGTGATCGTGATATCGTAGTCGCGTCCTTCGTCGCATCCGTCAAGCAGGACCCCGAACGCCCCCGCGCACTTCGTCACGGTGCAGCGGTCGAGCGTGATGCCGTGGCAGAAATCTCCGTTGATCATGCTGCCTTTTCTATCATTCGAATTGCAGAATGAGGTGAACGTAAGACCGCGGAACGTGATATAATCCGTGCGGTCCATATTGACGGCGCACTCTTTTTCGATGAACGTGTACGTCCCGGAGGGATCGTATACGTAGAGCGTCTTCGTGTCAGGATCGACGATGAATTCACCCTGTGCGTCGAGTTCCTCGGTCACGTTTACGAGCGCGATTTTGAGATATTCCTCGTCGAACCACGGATCCGGACGCAGACTGCCCCCTCTCGTTTTCTCGGGATAAGGGATGAGGAAATTGAGATTGCCGTCCGCGTCGCGGTCAAATCCCGCCGTTTCGACGAGATCCTTGTACCAGCCGACCGAAATGTATCCGTAGAAGTAAAGCGAGTCGACGGTGTGATATTTTTTGATCCTGTTTTTGAACATGGTATTGCTGACGGTTATGTGATTCTCGTCGATCGTTGAACCCGGCTCAAGGATCGAGTCCGATCCGTCGCTGTATTTGTTGGGATAACGCGCGACCGTCATAACGCCGGAGTCGGAGAACAGGGTGTCGGTGATCTCGTAGTCGGGGTATTTTACCGACATATCGGCTTTCTTTATCTTGTCGACCGCCTTATCGGAGAAGAGAGTTTTCTCGTCGTCGCTGAGTTCCCTGAAATCGTCCTCGGTGAAGTCCACGCCGCCGGAGAAGACGACGTCGCCGTCCCCGTACGCGCAGTAGATGACCGGCGCTTCCTTCGTGCCGCTGTCGGCTGCGGTCATCTTTACCGCCGGATCGCCGTAGTTGCCCGCGAAGAACGCGACGACGACGGAGGTCGTTTTGGCCGCTTTGAGTTCTCTGACCATCTCAACGGCGCGCGCGAACGTCTTTATCGGCGCGTCTTTCGTACCGGCCGCCGCGTCGTCGCCCGTCGTCGAAACGTAGATATCGGCGTCCTCGACGAGCGGATATTCTTTTTCCGTATAGTGACTGATGAGGACCGGCTCGGCGTAAGTGATCGCGCACTTCTCGTCGAATCTCTGCAGGATCGTTGCGAGCTGTTCTCTCGTCGCGTACGAGCGGGGCTCGACCGTCGTCTTGGTCACGCCCGAGATCAGACCGACCGCGACCGCCCACTTGACGGCTTCCGCCGCCCAACCGCTCACCTTGTCCTTATCCTTGAAAGCGGAAAGGTCGTCGCGGTCCTCTGCGTAAACGTGCAGACCGTCGGCGTAGCGGTGAAGCATCGTGGCGAGCTGTTCGCGCGTGATCTTGCCGTTCGGGTCGAACCTGTTCGCCGACACGCCGTTAACGACGCCGTTGTCCTTAGCCCAGATAACGGCCTCAGAGTACCACTTTCCGTCGGGGACGTCATTGAAATCGGACCGCCACGCGGCGGCGGGGGAACCCTCGCGCCGCCACAGAACGGTCACGACCATCGCGCGGGTCGTCGTTCCCTTCGGGTCGAACTTATTGCCGCCGACTCCGTTGAGGTAACCCTTGTCCGTCGCGTATTTGACGTACCTGTAACTCCATCTGTCCTTCGGTACGTCGATGAAGTCGCCATTCGCGGCGTTCGCGGCGATCGCGAGCGAACCCGCCAGCATCAGGACGGCGAGGATCGCGCAAAGCAGTCTTTTCATTTTCATATCTCCTTTGGTTTTTATACTCCTATCACGCGGGCGAGGTCCCGCGTGTCTTTTACGTATGCGTCCGCCATCTTTTCAAGCTCGGCGGTCGGTATCTCGAATCTGTCCCACACGCCGACGACGATATATCCGGCGGCGCGCGCCGTCGTCGCTGCGAAAAGGGAATCCTCGACGATCGCGGTGTCGCACCGCTCCGTCCCGAGCGTCGCCCGCGCCGTGTCGAATATACGCGGGTCTTCTTTGGAGAGCCCGAGCGTCTGGCAGGAGAAAACGCCGGTCAGCAGATCGAAGAGACCGCATCTTTTCAGCGCCGCGTCGATCAGATATTCGTCCGTCACCGTCGCGACCGCGGCGGGGATCCCCGCCGCCTTCATCGCGCGGAGAAGTTCCGGTATCCCGGGCTTCGGCATGACCTCGTGAAAATATTTGGGCTCGATGACCTCGTAAAACCCCGCCTTTATCTCCTCGGAGGAGACGGTGAGACCGTATCTTTCCCTGAAATACCTCACCGCCTCGTCGAGCGTGAACTTTTTGTATTTCTCGTCCAGATCCGGTTCCGGTTCGATCCCTTTTGATCTTATGTAGTCGGAACTCACTGTCGCCCATATGTGCATGGAATCGAAGAGAGTTCCGTCGAAATCGAATATCGCGCCTTTTATCTTTCCAGCTAAATTCATTTCATTCTTCCGTTTTCTTTGACGTAATGATCAGGAGCGTGCCGTCCGCGACGGAGACCGCCGCTTCCTCCGCCGCCCATTCGTTGCTCGCCCCGAGCGGAAACGAGCCCGTGAGCGTCCCGCCCTCGAGTTCGTATTTCGTACCTCTTATGGTAACGCCCCGCGCCTCGCCGCATCCGGCGAAGACGGAGAGGGAATACCCCTCGCGCCGCGGGATCGTGAATTCGCCCGCCCCGGGGCCTATCGCGGCGGCGTACTCGCCGCGGCCCGTCGCCTCGGCGACGGCGCCCGCTTCCGCCGCGTAAACGAGCGTCTCGAGGTTGGCGAGCGTATGGTCGAGCCGCCCCCCGAACGCGCAGCGTACCGTTATTCTCTTGAAGTTGCGCTCAAGCGCGTATTTCACGGCGAAGGCCGTGTCGGTGTCGTCCTTTTCGGCGGGAAGGCGAACGGTTTCGACTCCCTCGGGCAGAGGGCCGCCGTAACTGTCGAAATCGCCGACGCACAGATCGGGGGTGACGCCCTGCTTTTCGGCGTACAGGCACCCTTTGTCGCATCCTATCACGAACGCGCCGCCGACGTCGCCGATCGGCTCTTCTTCGCCGCCCGAGATTATAACGCAGCGGTCCGCCATCATTCCGTACCCGTAAGCATCGCGGGGAGACGGTCTATATCTCCGGCTCCCGCGACGACGACGCAGTCCCCGTCGCCCGCGATCCCGTTTATCATATCCGCCGCATCCTCGAGCGACTCCGCGCTCACGGCGTCCGCGCCCCTGTTCTTGACGGCGGCGGCGAGCCCGTCGGAGGTCACTCCGTAAACGTTAGTCTCACGCGCGGGGTAGATCGGCGCGAGGACGGTCTTCTCCGCGAGCGATCCCGCGAGAACGTACGCGAATTCGTCGAACAGCTCTTTCGTCCGCGAGAACGTGTGCGGCTGAAAGACGACGAAGAGTTTTTCGTATCCCATGCGCCCCGCAGTTTTCAGGGTCGCGTTCAGTTCGGTCGGGTGATGCGCGTAGTCGTCGTAGACGTCGGCGCCCCGCGCCGTCTTCCCGACGTATTCCATTCTTCTTTTGATCCCGGCGTAAGCGGAGAGCCCGCGTCCGATCGCATCGGGCGAGATCCCCGAGGAGTGACCCGCCGCCGCAGCGGCGAGAGCGTCCGCGACGACGTGCTCGCCGGGGACTTTCATATCCGCGTGAGTGAGGAACTCGCCGCGGAACAGAATATCGAAAGACGAAGACCGCGGACCGACGTTCACGTTCGCCGGCACGTAGTCGCAGGAGGGCGACCTGCCGAACGTGATCGGGCGCACGCCCGCGCGGCGGACCGCCTCGGCGACCTCGATATCGTCGCCGTTGACCACGGCGCGGTCCGATTTCTTCATGAACGCCGCGAAGTGGTCGATTATCATATCCATCGACTTGAAATAGTCGGGATGGTCCATGTCGATATTGAGAACGACGGGCAGGGTGGGGTAGAAGTCGAGGAACGAGCCCATATACTCGCACGCCTCGAAGACGAAGCAGTCCCCTCCGCCGATTATATTGCACTCGCCCGTCTTTTTCATCCGCGCGCCGCCGAAGACGGTCGGCTCGCGTCCTCCCGCCTCGAATACGGACGCGGTGATCGCCGTCGTCGTGCTCTTGCCGTGCATGCCGGAGACGCCGACCCTGACGGGGTAGTCTTTCATAATATAACCGAGAAAATCGGCGCGCGAGATCAGAGGCCTGCCGAGCTCGCGGGCGCGCTTTATGACCGGATCGTCCGCGCTCATCGCGACGGTGTAGACGATGATATCCGCGCCGTCCGCGTATTCGGGGAGAGATTCGTAAACGACGCGGACTCCCTCCTCGGAGATCTTTCTCGTCAGGTCGCTTTCCGATCGGTCGTAGCCGGTCACGTCGTGGCCGCGCATGACGCAGACTTTGGCGAGCGAGCTCATCGAAACGCCGCCCACGCCCGAAAAGAAGATCCTCTTCGGGGAGGAGCCGATCATTTCGTTTATCTTTTCATATCCGTAATGCGTATTGTCGAGAGCCATTTAAAAAAACCGGTCCTTTCGGTCGATATCGGAGTGAGCACAATTAGGGCATTTTCTCTATTGTACCATCAAAAAAGCCCTTCATGCAGTAAAAAATACATAAAATTCAGAAAAAGGCCATAAACCGTGCTATTTTTGTTCATATAATCCCTGTAATATAAGGTTGTACTATTGTACAGACAAAAACCGACGGGGGAAATACCATGTTGATCACAGACGTGAAAGTAAGAAAACTCTTTGACGACGGTCCGATGAAAGCGATCGTTTCCGTGACTTTTGATTCTCAGCTCGCACTGCACGACATAAAGGTCATTAACGTGAGGGACAAACATTTTATCGTCATGCCCTCGAGGAAGAATCCGGACGGAACGTACCGCGACATCGTCCACCCGATCAACGCCGATTTCCGCGCCGAACTTGAAGCCGCGGTCCTTCGCGCGTACGACGAGGAGGTCGCCAGAGCGGAAGCGGCTGCCGCGGAAGAAGCCGCTGCTGCGGCGGAGGAGCCGACCGGGGAAGAGCCGGAAGACGAAGTTTATCCGGAGCCCGCTGACTGAATTTGAAAATCGACGCAAGACTCGCCTCCCACGGAGGCGGGTCTTTTGGTTTTTTCCCGAAATATTGTACCATAAAAACCCGTATCTTTCAATAGAGTTATATTGACACTTTTACCTTATAGGAGTAAAATATCTTAAATAAAACACGACCGGGGAAGTGATAGGATTGGATCCCGCAGCAGAGAGGATAGCAGCCGTCGACGAGAGGGCGAAGGAACAGGTCAAAAAGGCGCGCGAATACGCGGCTTCCGTCGCAGCGTCACGGGCGAAGGAATGCGAAGAGGCGGCCGCGCAGGAGAGCGAAGCGGTCCGCGAGAAGATCGAGGCGGCGACCCGCGCCGCGGACGAGCGCGCAGACGGGCTGATCGCATCCGCGCGCGAGGCGGCAGAGGAGAAGATCCGCGCGATAAAAAAAGCAGAGGCGGAAAACGGCGACGCGATCGCCGCCGACCTCGCCTCCGGGATCACGGAGGGCGCGCTTTGAGCGGCGCGTCAGGCGCGATCGTCGCGAAGATCCGCTCGATGTACGCGGGACGCCTCACCCCGTCCGATTACGGCGAGATGATCGCCTCGGGTTCGGTCGCTGGGTATCTGGCGTCCCGTCCCGCGTACGCGGGGGCGACGCGTTCGCTCGGCGAAGGGGTCGGAAGACGCGTCCTTGAGGACGCCGTGCGCCGCGCGCGGTTTTCCGATTTCGAGCGGCTCCTCAAATACGAGATCACGGTCGGCGAACGGCTTGCCGACTATATATTATCGACGGTCGAGGTCGAGACCGTGCTGCGCGCGATGTACGCGATCACTCCCGGGGTCGAGGACCCGCCGGGGAGCGGCAGTTTTTCCGGCTCCGAATATATTGACGACCACCTCTCCTTCGACGTCGCGAAGGTCCTCGCGGCGCGGACGGTGAGGGAGATAGCCGAAGCGATCGGGTCCTCGCGGTACAGGAATATCCTCGACGCGTTCCCGGAGAACGCCGACGCCGCCGACTTCATCAGGGCGGAGGCGGCTCTGCGAGCCGAATACTACACCGGGGCGGTCGCCCTTTTCGAGGATGAAAAGGGGGGCGCGGCGTGCCCCGAGATCGCGCGGATGCTGAGGGACAGGATCGACCTTGAAAACGTCGCCGCGGCGTACCGGCTGAAAAAATATTTTTCACCGTCGCGGGACGATATACTGTCCGCGATGATCCCGGGCGGCGGGATGAAGCGCGGCACGGCGGAGGCGATGGCGAACGCGGACGGCGCCGACGGAGTTATAGCGGCGGCGC
Source organism: Clostridia bacterium (assembly GCA_017428635.1). Taxonomy (GTDB): domain Bacteria; phylum Bacillota; class Clostridia; order Oscillospirales; family CAG-272; genus RUG11130. Next base: position 54,268 of record JAFRQK010000010.1, read on the forward strand.
GGAGCGACAGGGAGATGAAAAAACTCCTGACCGTCCTCGACAGATGCCGCGCCGTCGACGAAGCGCCGGTTCGCCGCGTGTTTTACGAAAGCTGCAAACTCATAAGATATTCTCAGTCGTCCGCGGCGGTGACGGCGTCGTATTTCAACGTCGTTTCGGTCGAGTGCGACAACGTTATAAAGATAATCGAGGGAAAACGGTACGGTATTCCCGGCGAGGAGATCGAAAAGATGCTCATCGTCGACGAAGAAGGGAGGTGACGGCGCATGGCTGTCAAAAAAGTGAGCGCGCTCAGGGTCTCGGGACCCGTTTCGCGTCTTGACGGCGCGGCGCGCGTTCTTCTTTCGTCCGGGGTCTTCTCCCCGGAGACGCCCGTCCTGCGCTCCGGCGCCGAGTCGCCTGCGCGCGACGACCGGTGCGCCGCGGCGGAGAACGAGCTTCTCTCGTATCTGCCCGAGGGATTCGTCGAACCGGAAGGCGAACGCCTCGCCGACGTTCCCGCGGACGACGTTCTCGCCGAGGCGGCGACGCTCATCCGCCGTCTGTCCGCCATGAAGGAGAGAGCGGAGGAAACTCAAACCGGAATCGCGGAGGAAAAGAAGCGCGAGGAGACGCTCGCCCGCTTTGCGGACGCCGACCTCGATATAGCGCGCCTCTCCCGAATGGAGTTCACCTCGTTCATGACGGGCGTGATGCCGGAAAATTCCGTCGCCGCGCTCCCTTCGCTCAAAGAGAGCGAAAAGATCAGGACGGTCAGGTGTTCGTCCTCGGGCGGGTCGGCGTACGTCGCCGTTCTGTTCCCGAAGGGCAAGGAGGAGGAAGTCGGAAGATTTCTTTCCGGGCTCGGATTCACCGAGATCGTCCTGCCGGCAGAGATCACGTCGGTGCGCGACGCGCTGATCTCCTCGCGGGCGAGGATAGAGATGCTCGGCGGCGTCGCCGCCGATAACGCGAAAGCGAAATCCGAGTTTTTCACCTCGGAGGGCGAGAGGATCGGCAAGGTCGTCAGAACGCTCGCCGACGCGCGCCTGCTCCGCGACATAACGAAGTGCGCTTCCGTGGGCGGCGACGAATTCGTCCTTACGGGATGGGTCCCGAAAGAAAAGGCGGACGGCATCGTAAAACAGCTTGCGGGAGAGGGCGTCGAGGCGGCGGTCACCGAGCCCGACCCCGAAACGGAGAACGTGCCGGTCATAATCAAAAACCCGCGCGTGTTCCGACCGTTCGAGTTTTTCGTCACGATGTTCGGCACCCCGTCCTACGGGGAGATCGACCCGACGCCGTTCGTCGCGATAACGTATATCCTTCTGTTCGGCATAATGTTCGGCGACCTCGGACAGGGGCTTCTCGTGTCAGTCGTCGGATACCTGATGTGGCGCATCAAGAAGATGCAGCTCGGACGGATCCTCATCAGATGCGGTATCAGCTCCGCGTTCTTCGGGCTGATCTACGGATCGGTGTTCGGTTTCGAGCACGTGCTCGACCCCGTTTACCACGCTCTGTTCGGCCTTGAGGAAAAACCGATCGAGGTGATGGCGCCCGCCACGGCGGGGACGATCATCTACGCGGCTGTCGGCATCGGCGTCGCGCTCGTCGCGCTCGCGATGATCCTGAACTGCTTCGTATCGGCGCGCCGCCGCGATTGGGGGTCGCTCTTGTTCGGGCCTAACGGCATACCCGGCCTCGTCTTCTACGGCGCGGTCGTGTGGGGGCTCGTCTCCTCGGTCATGCTCGGCAGATCGCCGTTCTCGGTCCCGTACGTTATCTTCCTGATCGTTCTGCCGCTTATTCTCATCTATCTGCGCGAGCCGCTCACCGCGCTCGTGACGAAGAGCGGCGAGAAGACGGAGTGGGGCGGATATCTCGCCCAGAGTTTCTTCGAACTGTTCGAATCGGTCCTCTCCTACGTCACCAATACGATGAGTTTCCTGCGCGTGGGCGCGTTCGTTCTCGTTCACGCGGGCATGATGACGGTCGTCTTCACGCTCGCCGGAATGACGTCGGGCTTCGCGTGGTGGCTGATCGTCGTGATCGGCAATATCGTCGTCTGCGCGATAGAGGGGCTCCTCGTCGGCATCCAGGTGTTGCGTCTTGAATTCTACGAAATGTTCAGCAGGTTCTACGAGGGCGGCGGCAGACCGTTCGTTCCCGTGACTTCGAGGAGGGACGACGAATGATATTTCTGAAAAAGGATCCCGCGCGGGATTTTATCATCCTTAATCTTTCCGACCCGCAGCTTCAGAACGAGGACTGGGAAAACGGAAAGAGCGACGTGCTCGCCGCAACGGTAAAAGTACTCGTCGAGTCCGTCCGCCCCGACCTCGTCACGGTCAGCGGCGACCTCGCTCAGGCGGGTCACCTCGACTCGTACGCGAAACTCGCCGACCTGCTGTCCTCGACGGGCGTTCCGTGGGCGCCGATCTTCGGCAACCACGACGAAATGAACGGAGAGGGTCCGGTCCGGGACGCCGTCGAAGTCATGGCGATGCGGCCCGGCTTCACGTTCGAGGAGGGTCCGGAGCAGCTCGGTATAGGGAACTACGTGATCCTCGTGAAAGAGGGAGACCGTCCCGTCCACGCCGTCTTCCTCGTCGACACCCACGACATGAAGCCGTGGGTGAACGAAAAGGGTGAAACGTCAAAAGCGTATTCCGATCTGTCCGAAGAGCAGATAAAGTGGTACCGGGACACGGTCGACGAACTCAAAAGAGAGGGCGTCCCCGAGTCGACTCTCATAATGCACATCCCCGCCTACAATTACAACGAGGCGATCGCCGCGGCGATAAAGCCGGGCGTCGACCCGTACTCCGTCGATCCTGCGGAAGGGAAGCAGACCGGATGCTGGGCGGAAGGGTATGAAGATTCGTTCGGCGTCATGCGCGACATATCCTCATATCCCGCGGATAACGGTTTCTTCGATACCGTTCTTGAGGGCGATCACACCAAAACGTTCATAGCGGGTCACAACCACGCGTCGAACTTCTCGATAGAGTATCGCGGCGTCCGATTCGTCTTCTCGCTCAAGGCGGGTCCCGGATGGGACTGGGACGAGAACTCAAACGGCGGTACCGTAATTAAGATAAACTCAGCCGGCAGGGCGACCGTCGCCCACCGCTACGTGAACCCAAATACATTAAACCTCAGGAGGAACTGAAAATGGATCCCGTAATGCTTGCAATTCTTATCGCCATCCCCGCCGCGACCGTCGCGGCTTCGTCGTTCATCTGCCGCAGATTCGTCAGACGCGGCGGATCTGCAAAAAAGGCGACTTTCGCCCACATAGCGGCGGCGTTTCTCGCCGGTATCCTCGTCTGCTCGCTCGCGCTCGCCGTTTCGGCTGAGGGCGACGCTCCCGCCGCCGAAGCGGCTGCGGAAGCGGCTCCGGTCGGCGGATTTGCCGCGGGTATGGCGTATATCGCCGCGGCGCTCGTCACGGGGCTCTCCGGCATAGGCGGCGGCATCGCTGTCGCCGCGGGTGCGCCCGCAGCGATAGGCGCGACGTCGGAGGATCCGAAGGCGTTCGGTAAAGCGCTCATCTTCGTCGCTCTCGGAGAAGGCATCGCGCTTTACGGACTTCTCGTTTCGATCCTCATTCTTTCCAAGGTATGAAATACTTTCTCATCAGCGACAACACCGACTCCGCCTCGGGCATGCGTCTCGCGGGAGTCGAGGGCGTCGTCGTCGCGGGCAGGGATGAGGCGCGGCGCGCTCTGTGCGCCGCCGCGGACGATCCCGATATCGGGATAATACTCGTGACGGAGAAACTGTGCGCGATCCTCGGGGACGAGATCGAAAAAATCAGGAACTCCGACGGGGAGTGCCTTATCGTGGGTATTCCGGACCGTCATGGGAGGCAGCAGTGACTGAGAAAAAGAAGACCGAGGCGTTTCTCGCGGCGATCTCGTACGCCGGAGACGTCGAGGCGAAAAGGATAATTGAAGAAGCGGACCGCCGCGCCGACGAGCGCGTTCTCGCCGCGCGCCGCGAGGCGCGAGAAGACGCGGAAAACCGCGCGGTGCGCGAGATAGCGAGGGCGGAAGCCCGCGCCGCGGCGCGCGTCGCCGAAGCGGAGGGCGCCTTTGCCGCCGAGATCGCGAAAGAGCGGGAGGCGGCGGTATCGCACGTTCTCGGCAGGGTCGCGAACAAACTCGTGTGGTTCACGGCGACGCCCGGTTATGAAAAGTATATGACGGACGCCGCGGCTAAGATAGCGGAAGTCACGAAGGACGAGGAAGACCGCGTCATCTTCATCAGAAAAGAGGACGAAAACCTCGCCTGCGCCGTCTCGAAGGCGGCGGGCGGGATCCCCGTCGAGGTCTCCGACCGCGTGTCGATCGGCGGGATGATCTGCGACTGCCGCGGGATGGTGTGCGACCTCTCGTTCGGCGCGGCCGTAGAGGAACAGAGGGCCGCCGCGTCGCGCGGGCTCTGGAATTGCGAGGAGGTCGGGAGATGACTGAACGCGCTGTTATAAAAGCGATCAACGGACCGGTCGTGACCTCGTCCGCGGCGCCGTTTTTCGTCTCCGAGACGGTAAGAGTCGGACGCGAGGGGCTTCTCGGCGAAGTCATCGCCGTCACCGAGAGCGGCGCGACCGTACAGGTCTACGAGCCGACCGGCGGGCTGACGCTCGGAGAGGAAATAATCGGGGAGGGAACTCCCGTCTCGCTGACGCTCGGCCCGGGGATCCTCGACAACATTTTCGACGGGATCGGCAGACCGCTGCGCGATCTCGAGAAAAAAGAAGGCAAATTCATCGGACGCGGATGCTCCGTCCCGTCGCTCGACGAGACGGCGAAGCGCCCCTTTACGATAACCGTAAAACCGGGCGACGGGCTGAAGGGGGGCGCGGTCTTCGCGACCGTTCCCGAAACGCCGTCGCTGATCCATAAATGCATGGTCCCGCCCGGGATCACGGGCACGGTCGAATCGACGGTCCCCGACGGGGAGTACACCGTCGCCGACGTACTCGTAACGCTGAGAACGGAGAGCGGGGAGAAGATCGAACTGAAGGCCGCGCAGAAGTGGCCGATAAGAAAGAGAAGACCGGTCGGGAAGTATCTTTCCCCGTCCGAGCCGCTCGTCACCGGTCAGCGCGTCATCGACTCGCTGTTCCCGGTCGCGAAGGGCGGAACGGCGGCGATCCCCGGCGGCTTCGGCACGGGCAAAACGATGACTCAGCACCAGCTCGCCAAGTGGTGCGACGCAGACGTTATCATCTACGTCGGATGCGGCGAGCGCGGGAACGAGATGACGCAGGTCCTGACCGAGTTTTCGGAGTTGACCGACCCGCGCACCGGGCGGCCGATGACCGAGAGAACGTGCCTGATCGCAAACACGTCGAATATGCCGGTCGCCGCGAGAGAGGCGTCCGTCTACACGGGCATCACCCTCGCGGAGTACTACCGCGACATGGGCTACGACGTCGCGGTCATGGCGGACTCGACCTCGCGCTGGGCTGAGGCGCTGCGCGAGATCTCCGGAAGGCTTGAGGAGATGCCGGCGGAGGAGGGTTATCCCGCGTATCTGCCGTCGCGCCTCGCAGAGTTCTACGAGAGGGCGGGCAGAGTCGAGACGCTCTCGGGCGACGTCGGTTCGGTCACGCTGATCGGAGCGGTCTCCCCGCAGGGGTCCGACTTCTCCGAGCCGGTCACGCAGAATACGAAACGCTTCGTCAGGTGCTTCTGGGCGCTCGACAAGTCGCTCGCGTGGGCGCGCCACTATCCCGCGATCAACTGGATCGACAGTTATTCCGAATACGGGCGCGAGCTCGAGGACTGGTTCGCCGCGAACGTCGGCGAGCGGTTCGGCTCGTACGCGACGCGGATCGCGTCGCTGCTCGCGCGCGAAAAGTCGCTCGAGGAGATCGTCAAACTCATCGGCGACGACGTGCTCCCGGACGATCAGAAACTGATCCTCCTGACGGCTGGCGTGATAAGAAACGGTTTTCTGCAGCAGAACGCGTTTCATCCGGTCGACACTTTCGTTCCGCTCGAGAAACAGATGAAGATGATGGAGATCATCCTCTACCTCTACGACGCGGCTTCGCGCCTCGTCGCGGACGCGGTCCCGGTCTCGCACGTTTCGGCGACGGGGATCTTCGAGGACGTCTCCCGTATGAAATACGAGATACCGAACGACGACTTTTCCGCCTGCGACGCGATCAAAAAGAGGATCGACGCCGCGATCGCGAAGGCGGAACGCTGAGAGGTGAACCATGGTCGTATACTATAAAGGCGCGAAGAGCATTGCGGGGCCGCTTTTGATCCTCAAACGGATACCGGGAGCCGCCTACGACGAGGTCGTCACGATCCGCGACGGGTCGGGCGGCGAGCGCCACGGCAGAGTGACCGCGCTCGACGAAGAGAGGACGGTCATCGAGGTCTTCGAGGGCACGGGCGGAATGGCGCCCGAAAAAACGGAGACGTCGTTCACGGGTTCGCCCGCGTCGCTTCCGCTCTCACGCTCTCTGCTCGGACGCACGATGAACGGCGCGGGTTCTCCCGTCGACGGTCTCGGAGCGATCCCGGCGGCGGAAGAGAAGGATATAAACGGCGAGCCGATCAACCCGGTCTCGCGCACCTATCCGCAGAACTGCATCACCACGGGGATCTCGTCGATCGACGTGCTGATGACGCTGATAAGAGGGCAGAAACTGCCGATCTTCTCCGGCTCCGGCATGAGCCACAACGAGCTTGCCGTCCAGATCGCCCGTCAGGCGAAGATCAAGGACGACGGCGGCGCGGGTTTCTGCATCGTTTTCGCCGCAATGGGCATCAAGCGCGACGTCGCCGACTATTTCCGCCGCAGTTTCGAAGAGGCGGGCGTCGTCGGCAGAACGGTGACGTTTCTGAATCTCTCGTCCGACCCGATCGTCGAGAGGGTGCTGACGCCGCGGTGCGCGCTGACCGCCGCTGAATACCTCGCTTACGAGGAGAACATGCACGTCCTGGTCATCATGACCGATATGACGTCGTACGCCGAGGCGCTGCGCGAGATCTCCTCGCTCAAAGGCGAGATACCGGGGCGCAAGGGCTTCCCCGGGTATCTTTACTCCGACCTCGCGTCGCTTTACGAGCGCGCGGGGATCGTGAAGGGCAGCGAGGGCTCTGTTACACAATTGCCTATTTTGACGATGCCGGGCGACGACATCACCCATCCGATACCCGACCTCACCGCGTATATCACCGAGGGTCAGATCGTCCTCGACCGCGCGCTCGAGACGGCGGGCGTCTACCCGCCTTGCTCCGCTCTGATGAGCCTGTCGCGACTGATGAAGGACGGGATAGGCGAGGGATACACGAGAGAGGATCACGCCGCGATCTCCGCTCAGGCGTTCGCGTGCTGCGCCAAGGTCGCCGAGGCGAAATCGCTCGCCTCGGTCATCGGCGAGGAGGAACTGTCCGATTCGGATAAGAAATATCTCGAGTTCGGACGGCAGTTCGAGCGGAGGTTTCTCACGCAGGGAGTTGACGAGAGACGGAGCATCGAGGAATCGCTCGACATCCTCTGGGATGTCGTCTCGATCCTGCCGAGAGAATCGCTCTCGCGTATTGAAGACAAAATACTCGATAAGTATTACAGAGGGTAAGCAACCAAACAAAGAATAACCTCTGTAGGGAGGGCTCCCAGCCCTCCGTACCTTATATCGTTTGCTCCGCAGAGCAAACGAACGCGGCTTTGCCGCGATTTGATCAAATTTCGCCTCCCGGCGAAGGTCTGACGTGCGGACGGCTGAGAGCCGTCCCTACAGCCCGTAACTAAGAATTATTGAAAGGAGTGAGCGAGCCGATGGCGAATATCGCGCCGACGAAGGGCAACCTTTTAGCCGAAAAGAAAAAACTCGAACTCGCCCGCTCCGGGTACGAACTTCTCGACAAAAAGAGGAATATCCTCCTGCGCGAACTTCTCAAATACGAGAAGGAAGCGGAAGAGCTGAAAAAGAAGACCGGCGACGTCTTCGCCGCCGCTTACGCATCGCTTCAGAGGGCGAACGTCGCGGGCGGTCAGCGCGAGGAGATCATCAGATCGATCCCCGTCGACGACAGTCTCAGGATCCGTTTCCGTTCGCTGATGGGAGTGGAGATACCGTCCGTCGAATACGACGCCGATCCTCCGGCGCTGCCGCCGTACGTCCCGCAGGTCGCGGACTCGTTCTTCGACGAGGCGTACGTCGATTTCGTCAAGGTAAAGCACCTCGCCGCCGAGAGCGCGAGGATCGAAAACAGCGTCGCCCGCCTCAGGGAGGCGGTCCGCGTCACCGTCAAGCGCGCCGAGGCGCTCAAGAACGTCATCATCCCCGAAACGGAGCGCACGGTCGCCGAGATCAGCTCGATCCTCGAGGAGCGCGAGAGGGAAGAGTTCTCGCGCATGAAGGTCATCAAAAACCGCAAAACAACGTGAAAATAAGGGTTGACACGTCAGCCAAATTGTGATACAATACTGATTCGCGGGGCAACCGACCCCCGCGAGCAGATCTGGGTGTGGCGCAGTTGGTAGCGCGCTACCTTGGGGTGGTAGAGGCCGCTGGTTCAAGTCCAGTCACTCAGAGAAAAAAGGCAGGTTTTCCAACCTGCTCTTTTTTTATCTCAAAATGCTCTAAACTCTTGTGTAGCAAGGGATTCCGGGCTTTTTATGAGTTAACTTGGAAAAGCTTGAAATCGTTAAAAAAACAGCGCGTTGCACGCCGGTTGCACTTCGGTTGCACACCTGTTTCTTCCATATTTCACTGCATAATACGCGTTTTTTTCAAAAGTAAGTATATGGTTTTCTTTCAAAAAAATGAAGGATCTGCTGTTTGGAGGCAACTTAAGGGTGCGCACAGAATGAGAAAAGTATCTATACATGACGTGACTTGACGGATTGAAAAGAGAGGGTCATTTTGCATCGAAAACAAAAATATTTAAAAAATTTTCGGAATCTGCCCTTACTTTTGCCCTCTCCCAGTAGGTACTAATGGAGGGGTAAATCGAAATTACCTCGGATGACCCCCTCCTGAAAACTGAATACACAGAATATCGGGTACGTTACCTGTGGGCCGAGCTCGTCGCCGGTACGCCATGACTCCGCAAGTCGGACAAGCGCTAATTCCGCACGATAAACAAGGTTGCTCCTTGGTCGGCAAAGACACCCGCAGGGGATAATGATACTTCCGTAATTCGCGGCCGGGCCATAAAGAAGGCGCGGGGGTGAGAGTCCCATGAGACTGTACAGCATAACAGTCGCCCGATGTTTTCCCTTTCTCACGACAGTGAGATATCCCGCAGGGGGTGCGTGGCAAATACTGCGGGTCAATACATATCCGAGCGAACGGAATATGTGCAGTATGAATCGGCAAAAACATATACTGCAAAGGAAGAATTGTTTTTGAAAGTATGGAATATAGGCCCGAGTTATCTTTATCTTCAAAAGGTAAAGATGGCGCGGGCTTTTTTGTTCTCATACATATAAAACGAAATGAAAGACCTGCTAATAAATGTCAAGCCCCCAAGTGAGAAAAGATGATTCTTTTTCAATCGCTGAAAACGGGCATGACAAAAAGGCCGCCGCAAAGAAGAGTTTTTTTGCGTCGGCAGGTGCAGATAAGGCAAAGCGCAGGAGCGCTTCGCCATGAACTATTGTACCGGTGTCACGTTGTCAACATACAAAAAATTCAGAATAGTGATTCCGAATTTTTTGTAAACTCGCTTCGCGACTTCAAGTGTTGACAAGGCATTGCTTCACTCTGGCGTAATAGATACGCAGGAACTTGTTTGCGGCAGCGATCATGTAGACCTTGTATGGCTTTCCTTCGGAACGCTTTTTGTCCAGATATGCGTAAACAGGCTCGTCTTCGGGTGCTGTTTGAAGAATAACAGACATCACCTGAAACAAGGTCTTTCTGAGCGAAGAAGAACCTCGTTTGGATATACTTCGTGATTGAACATTTACCGAGCCTGACTGGTAAGGCGGAGCGTCAATGCCGGCGAAAGCGACAAGAGATTTCTTGGTTTCAAACCTGTTGACGTCCCCGATCTCGGCGATGAGCTGCGATCCGAGTATCTCTCCGACGCCATACAAAGCCATAACGGTTTCGTATTCGGGCAGAAGAGAGGATAATCGCTGCATTTCACGTTTGAATGCCGCAAGAGATTCTTCAATGGATTGAAGTTGGACAATAGCTTGCGTAACAAGGATTTTCGTTGACTCACACATGGGTAATAAGCCGATGTTACCGCAGGATGATGCGTAAATATCTTCCGCCTTCTCGGCTGTATAGTAATATCCACTGCGTCTGCACCAACGCTCATATTTGTCCTTGAATTGTCTTTCAGTCAAGCTGCAAACACACTCACAATGCCAGAATTTCAGAGCAAAATCCACCCATTTCTCGTGACCGTCGCTTTTCCTTGCCGGTGAATTGAAAAGCTTGTTCACATCGGGAAAAGTCTGATCGAGCAGCGCAATCAGGTTGTTTTTCAGCATTGTCTTCAACTTGTTGTACTGATTGTATTGACGGTTACAAATTTTAAGCGTCTGGCGGATCTCCTCCTCCGGGATGTATTCCTTCAGATCGAGCCAACGGTCGATCGCCATATTTGCAAGTTTAACGGCATCCTTTTTATCCGTCTTGGCTCTTCTGACTGTATTTGTGCTGTAGTCGTGCGCCACGATCGCATTTACTACAGAAACAAATATATCCGCTTCATGGAGATAACGAGCGATCGGTTCATAATAACGCCCTGTATACTCCATAAGCACACGGGTCTCACCGGGCAGGCTTTTCAAGAACCTTGCCAGTTCTTTGAGTTCACTCTCGGTGTGACCCACTTCATAAGGTGAAGCTACTACCACACCAAAGGGCTGCATTACTGCTATTGTGCTTTTTCCTTTGGAAACGTCAATTCCCACTGCGTTCATTTCAATTCTCCTGCTTTTTGAATTTGCTGAAATGGCGCCAACCTTTACCCATTGCCTATTCAATCTGTTTGGTGATGCGAGCGTAGTAGCTCAACCTGCTTAAACCGAACGCTGCAATAGAAGGATGGATGACTGTCTTTCGTACGGACGTGTCAGCCCAAGGAGCAAATCGTCAGTCCATTTCGCCCTTCTATTGTAGCTTAGGAATGAGAACCTGCTATGTACGACCGGTGTGCCGTACATACTTGGCAAATTTATTATAACAGGAGCA
>JAFRQK010000011.1 GCA_017428635.1 Clostridia bacterium
GGATAACGGCGGGCGTATTGTCGTTCGTATTCTTTCTTTAATAAATCGGGTCGTCGACTACGGAGAGACGAAGCGCGCCGCCCGCGTATGCGCGGCGGACCCCCTCGTTCACCGCATCCTCAAGCGTACCGCCCGAAATGTGGGTCAGTCTTCCGACGTCGGCGAAAACGACCGCCATCCCGGTATCCTGGCAGATAGGCACGCCGAGCGATCCCGCGGCATCAAGGTTATCATTGAGCGTCTCGAATATCTTTTTTCCCGTTTCCGACGTCTCCCTCGCCGCGGCGCGCCTGAGTGCGTCCGACGCGAATTCGGGCAGGACCGTCACGGCGGAAAGAAACAGCTTTTCGACCTCTTCCGCGACTGACGCCGCATCTATATATCTGATCTTTTCCATTTTCGGCAAAGGGTCCTCCGATCTTGAAATATCTTCATTAATGATAAAGTCCCGCCCGTCGGGCGGGACGGATCTTCAGTTGTCGGTATAAAAAATGATCTCTTCGGGAAGGCGGAGGTGGAGTTTTTCCTTCGCCAACTCGATAATATAATCCTCGTCGAACGGCGCGTCGAGTTTGTTTTTCAACTCGCCTACCTTGCGCTCTTCTTCGTCGATCTTTGTCTGAAGAACCGCCGTGTCGCTTTTCAGATCGTTGTTCTTGAGCTGCAGCCGCACGACCGTTACGATACAGAGAATAACGAATAGCAGAACCGCGATCTTGAAAAAAATATTGCTCGTGAAACTTTTCAAAACGATTATCTCCTTCCCACGGAGCAGATAACTTCGCGGGCATCATCCGGGGAGGTCTTTTTCCCCTTTCGCTTTTCCGACCTTTTGAGGCGCCGCGCCTCACGGACTCGCCGTAAATACGAGACGAGCGGGGACGCCACGTTTCTTTTTGCGGCGGAGCAAAGCCGCCTGAGCGGGATCGCCGCGATCCTCGCGGCCGCGCGAAACGCGCGGCGAAGAAAATACGCGCTCCATTCCAGAGGAACGCGGATCGCTTTCCCCGGCAGAACGGAGTAAAGATAAAAACCGGCAGCAGCGGAAAAAAGCGAATAAGATCGGAATTTCCCGCCGCAGAAGGCGTACGTCAAAACGGCGAAAATCGCCGTGACGAACAGAGAGAACAGAACGTCGGCTGAAAAAACGGACGCGCGCCGCAAAAAGCGGACAAACGGACCGGGCGCGTCACTCTCGCTTTTACGGACGGATCTTTTACGCCGCGGAATGGAAACGGCGCCCGAGATCATCCCGATAAACCGAACGACGTCGCGTACGGCGCCGAAGAAGATACCGGACAGAAAAAAGACGAGAACAGCGCGAAGCTGATCGGGTATGAACTCTTTCAAAAGTCAACTCTCCGCTCTTCGGCTGAAGAGACGGCCGCGCTTCTTTTTTCCGTCGCTTTCCCCGTAATAGAAAAAGCCGTCGATCTTCCCCCGGACGACGAGTCTGCCCGTCTCGGAAGAAAAACTGTCGATACGAATTTCTTCCCCCTCAACGGAGAAAGTGCCCAGGGACGACGCGGCGACGACCGACGTGTCCGTAAAACTTTCAACTTCAACGACCCCGGTGACGTCGAGATACCCCCGGGAGATCAGCGTTGCTCTGTGCTCTTTTTCGTTCTCGGTATTCATGTGCCGCTCCAAAATTATACTTTCATATAATCTTATGAGCGGCACAGAATCATTATACCGATTTATCCCTCCACTACCTCGTAGAGGTCGGAGGCCTCGGCCTTCGAAACGTTTTCTCTCACGTCGAGGACGCGTAGAGTTACGGTCCTCTCGCCGAAAGCGATCTTTACCGTATCTCCGGTCTTTACGTCAAGGGACGCTCTCGCGACCTTGCCGTTGACTTCGACGTGTCCGTTGTCGCAGGCCTCGTTTGCAACGGTGCGGCGCTTTATCACACGCGATACTTTCAAAAACTTATCAAGCCGCATGGACGCCTCCCGCATTTTCCGGGACGACCGTCCCGATATTTATCTTATTTCTTGTTGACTTTCGCCTTAAGAGCAGACGACGGAGCAAAAGAAACGACCTTGGAAGCGGGAACCTTGATGGTTGCGCCGGTCTGGGGGTTTCTGCCGGTTCTGGCGGCTCTCTTCTTCGTACCGAACGTACCGAAGCCGATGAGCTGGACCTTGTCGCCCTTAACGAGAGCTTTCTCGACGGTTTCGAGAACAGCGGCGAGCGCCTTTTCGGAATCTTTCTTGGTGAATCCGGTCTTCTTCGCGATGGATTCTACGAGCTGTGACTTATTCATTTTTCTTCTTCCTTTTCTTTTGAATTTTTGGTTTATAACCGCTAGAAATTATATCACAATTAGGGAAATGTTGCAAGAGAATGTGCAATATTTTTTCGTTTTTTTCACAAATTTGTATAACTATCTATAAATCCTGCGGTTTTTTTATTCAAATTCTCCTCCGGATCCTCCCCGAGGACCGCAAAAAGCGCCGAAATCGAGAAAATCGCGTCGGAAAGCGCGCCGACGGCTTCTTCGCGATCGTCGAGCCGTTTTCCTTTAAGACCGTTGAGTTCCGCGGTTATCCGGTCTATCATCTCATCCGCAGTACCGAAAGAATACCCGTCTTTCAGGGCGACTTTCGCCGTTTTTCTAGCTCTCATCAAAGCGGGGAGCGACGGAGGGATCGCCTCCATGTTTCCCTTCGCTCCGTCGCGGTGCTTTTCTTCTTTTTTCGCCTCGTTCCACGACGCGAGAGCGCCCTCCGGGTCCTCGGCGCTGACGTCGCCGAAAACGTGCGGATGGCGGCGGATCAGTTTTTCGCAGAGATCGGCGATCACGTCGTCCATTGAAAAACGTCCCGCTTCCTCCTCCATTCTCGCGTGAAACACGACCTGGAGAAGCAGATCTCCGAGTTCTTCGCGAAGAAGATCGGGGTCTTCGTTGTCGATCGCCTCTGCGACCTCGTACGTCTCCTCGATCAGGTCGCGCCTGATCGACTTGTGATCCTGCGCGCGGTCCCACGGACAGCCGTGCTCTCCCCGAAGGCACGCCATTATCCGGCGGAGCGTATTGAAATCGTGTTCTTTGTCCGCGAGTATCGCGGCTTTTTCTTTGTCTTCCATCGGTGGGTTTCCTTTATTCTTTTATTTTCCGGATTTTTCGGCAACGGCGGCAAAGCGGGATACGAGGGCGTCCCTGACTTCCGAGTTACCGTCCGTCACCTCGAGCCGTGAGAGCAGGAAGGCGTAACGGGAAGCGATCTCTGCCGTTTCCGCCGGGTTCACCCCCGCCCCGATCATCTCATCCTCATACTTTTCGAAAGATTCCGCCGCTATACGCGAAACGGAAAGCGTAACTGCAGGATCCGTCTCTTCGATAAGCTGATACGAAAGCGCGTCGAGATGGCTCTTATGGGCGACAAGAGCTTCGGAGTATTCCTCCGCCGTCATTCCATCGTCGTCTTCGGAGTCGACGATCGCCGTTCTGAGAGATGCGACGCCGGAAAGAGCCGAGGAGAACTCGCCCCACGCGGGGTCCTCGCCGCCGTATTTCAGCGAGTTATCCGCCCATGCGCCTACTTTATTGAGGAAATACCCGTTCGATTCGTCCGGGCTGTCCTCATCGAACGGATCGTACGAAGACAGATACAATCGCAGGATATCGTAAGCGAGTTCGCCGTAGAACGGTTTTGCGGACAGATCGCCGATCGAGGTATTGAGACGCGCGTTGAGGGTCGACTCCTCGTCGGTCGTGAAAACGCCGTCCTCTCCTATCGCCTCGACGAGACCGAAATATGCGTCCTGCTCGAGAGGTCTCTTTTTAGCCGCGGATGCGTAATAAGATACTCTGTTACCTTCTCCGGACTCGGCGGCGTTCATCGCCTTTTTGTAAGAAGAGCCCGAAATCAGGACCCCCGCTCCTCCGACGATTCCAATAACAATGCAGACAATGAGGATCGACGCGACGGAATTGAGACGGAGTTTTTTGATGATCTTTTCGATCTTTTCGCCCTTGGGCAGCAGTTCGATATCGTCCGGCGCGATCGCCTTGATAACAAAGATCAGAGTGACGTATACGGCGACAGCCGCGAGGATCGCAAGGATCGTGGCGATCTTGCCGGGGAGGAAGATCGCGAACAGGCAGCGCGACCCGTATGCAGCTCCGCCGCAGAAAATCCCCGCGATCAGCGGACGGATGAAAACGCGCGACAGGCGCAGTTTAAGACCGGTGTGCTTCTTAATAAAGAACATATTGATCACGGTGGCCGTGAAATAGCAGATGAACGTGCTGATAGGCGTTCCCGGCATACCGATAAAGATGAGCAGAGCGATATTCGCTCCGATCTTGGCGACGGCGCCGATAGCCATTGAGATCAGCGGTTTACGCTCGTGACCGCACGCCTGCAGCATCGCGTTCGTGATCGACAGAACGCAGAGGAAGAAAGTTGAAGGCGCGAGGAGCGACAGAAGAGGCGCCGTGCTCGTTATCGCCGCCCGGTCGCGGTAGAACAGGCTCAGGATAGGTTCGGACAGAGCGCAGAGACCGATAGCGCACGGGATACCGATGAGAACGGCGACCCGGAGCGCGCTCTCCATGACGCGGTGCGCCCTCTCGTGATCCCCTTTCGTCCTCGCAGCCGTGACGAGCGGAACGAGGGAGTACGAGATCGGGTAAACGAGAACGGGAGGAAGGTTGAACATTGGCACGGCGAGCGTGGTGTAGTTGCCGTACACCGTGCTCGCGTCGATGCGTGAAAAACCGCGGAAAGTCTGAAGAAGATTCTGGATCAGGACGGTGTCTATCAGGTTTGTGAGCGACATGACGGACGATGAGATCGTTATCGGTATCGCTATAAGGGCGATCCGCTTTATGATCTTCGAGGACTTTGTGACCTCGTGGTTCTCGCCCGATTCCTCAAGGTATTCCGCGTCGTATTTGTCGCTCTTGAAGAGCATTTTCGTAAACGTGAGGTAGACCATCCCGAGACCCGCGCCGACGGTAAGACCGAGGATGGCGAACGCGGCGACGTACTTCAGCGCGCCGGGTTCCGACCCGTATTTGTGAAGCGCGTACATCGCGAACGCGATACCGAGGCCCAGCTTGGAAAGAGCCTCGATAAGCTGCGAGATCGCGACGGGGAGCATCTTCTGATAGCCCTGGAAATATCCGCGCATCGCGGAGGACAGGCAGACGAAGAAGAGCGTAGGCGCTATCGCCATTATACACAGCGCGGTCGGCTCGTTCTTTATGACGTGAACGGAGAACGCGTTCGCTCCGACGAGCATCAGCGCCATTCCGACGAAACCGACGACGAAGAACATCCCCAGAGAGATCTTGAAGATCTTCTTTACCTGATCGATCTTACCGAGCGATCTGCTCTCTGAGATCATGATCGAAGTCGCGACGGGAAGGCCGGCCGTTGAGATCATGTAAAAGAGCACGTAAAGCTGGTATGCGGCGTTATAGTAGCCCATACCCTCCCCGGAAATGAGATTGTGAAGGGGGATCTTAAACAGAAGCCCTATCGCTTTGATAACGAGGTTCGAGATCGTCAGGACGACGACGCCCGACACGAACATTCTCGTTGAATTTTTAACCTTCTTTTCAGCCATGTCAGTCTCCGATGTTTTTATGCTTTTTCATTTATTTATACATTTTCCGGCGCCGGTATATTCTCGCTCAAACCATGTTGTGTTCGCGGTAAAACGAGAGGATATCGGCGGTGAGTTTCTTTCTTTTTTCTCCAAGCAGTCCGCTCTCGGACTCTCTTAAGTATTCGTAAGGATATTTCGATTCAAACGACCGTTTTATGTCGCGGTATCCGTCCGCTCCCGGAGTTGAGACGAGTTTCGTAACGGCGGACGCGCCGCAGGCGAAAACTGTGTGGATCTCCTCCATCATGTAGACGTTGTACATACACTCGCAACCGGGAAGCGAGTAACCTACGTTCTCGAGATTCCCGACGGTGTTTTTCTGCCTGTACATATAGTAGGGGCGATAACCCGCGCCGGAGGCGTAACGCGAAGAGACGGAAACGGATCTTTCGGCGTCTTTTCCCTCTCTGTCGAAAGCGCCTTCTTCTTTGAACTTCGCAGATTTTTTGACGGTGAAGGTGTGTACGGTAAGATTTTCGGGCCTCAGTTCCGCGATCCGACCGCACGTGTTCTCGAACGAATCGGGATCGTCGCCCGGAAGGCCTGCGATGAGGTCGACGTTGACGGTGCCGATCCCCGCGTCCCGCGCGATAGCGTACGCATTGAAAAACTGTTCGACGGTGTGCTTTCTTCCGATGGCGGCAAGTACCGAATCGTTTAGCGTCTGCGGATTGACGCTGACCCTGCCTACGCCGTGAGAAGCGGCTGCCTTCATCTTTTCCGCCGTTATCGTATCGGGTCTGCCCGCCTCGAGCGTAAACTCGGATGCGTTTTCCGTAAGAGGATAAAGAGAATCGAGAAGGCAGTCGAGTTGATCCGGCTCCAGGACCGTGGGCGTGCCGCCGCCGATATAGACAGTCGACACCTTAAGGCCGAGGTCACGGATCAGCGAGGCGGTGAACGCGATATCGTCCCTGAGACGTTTAAGATATTCGGGAATAAGAGAAAGAAGACGCGGGGACGTATACGAGACGAACGAACAGTAGTCGCACCTCGTGGGACAGAACGGGATCGCGATATACACGCTGCATTTCCCGTCGTCGCCCGGTTTTATAAGTTCGCGTTCCGTCTTCGCAACTCCGACGGCGAGCCGGGCCTTCTCGGGGATCGCAAGATACGAGTTTACGATCTCGTCCGCGCTCTCTTTTTCGGTAAGACCCGACGTCAGAAATTCGGTGGCGAGTTTGGACGGACGGACGCCCGTCATTATCCCCCACGGGGGTCTGTACCCCGTCAGCGCTGACGCTGCTTTGAAAAACGCCCTGCCGGAAGACAGTTTTCTCGTTCTGTCCGCGCCGTCTGCGCGCCACGGCTCGAAGTCCTCGCCCGAGGCGGTCCCGCCGTCCCTGTCCCCAAGGGTGACCGCGGAAAAAGAGCCGTCGTCACGGTCGAAAAGACAGACGCGTGCCGTGAGGCGCGGGTCGTCTTCGTCACGGAACTTCTCGCCCGGGAAAAAGGCCATCGCGATCGTCTCGATATAGTAAGGATTGAGGTCTCCCTCAACTGCGATCTTCATAGCAAGTCACTTTCTGCGCGGTCCCCTCAGCGTCTCGCTGTCCAGAGGAACGGTCACGGGACCGTCCGCGATCATATCGATTTTCATATCGGCTCCGAAGACGCCTTTTTCTGTCGGAACAAGTTCCGATAACGTCTCCGAGAACAGGTCGTAAAGTTTTTCGGCTTCGTCCGGAGGAGCCGCCGCGGTGAAATCGGGTCGGTTGCCTCGCCTGCACGACGCGGAAAGCGTGAAGTTCGAAACGGAAAGGACGCTGCCCCCGACGTCGCGGACGGACAGATTCATCTTGCCGTTTTCGTCCTCAAACACGCGCAGGGCGGCGATCTTTTCGCACAGGACGCGGACGTCCTCCTCACAGTCTCCCCTTTCGACTCCGACGAGAACAAGGAACCCTTTGCCGCAGCTTCCGCGGATCTCTCCGTCGACGGATACCGCCGCGCGAAGAACGCGCTGAAGGATAACTTTCATTCGGGATCACCTCAATCCGATCCCGCCGTTACCGCTCTAACGTGCGGAACGGAACGCAGACGGGAAACGATCGATTCGTAGTGGTCGCTGCTGCGGCATCCTACGGTCAGAGTGATGACGATGTCGTCCTCCGTCCGTTTTTTTGTGTTCACTGCAACGAGAGTGACTTTCATATCGGCAAGCGTAGTCGTAACGTCCGCAAGGATCGACAGCGTATTTTCGGCGAAGACGCGGAAAGTAGCCTCGTAAAGGCCCTTTGAGCGGTCGGAGACCGCGACCTCGTCCCACCTGACGTTGACAAGTCTGTCGCGGAAGGCCGGGTCTTTCATCCCCGCGACGATATTCCGGCAGTTGTGCTTGTGTACCGAAACGCCGTATCCCTTCGTGATAAATCCGACGATGCTGTCGCCCGGAAGCGGGTTGCAGCATTTTGCGAACTTAACGGCGCATCCGTACTCTCCGTCGACTATAACGCCGCCGGAGGAACGGATACGGTCCGGTTTCTGCGTCTTGACCTGTTCGGGCTCTGTGATCTGTTCCTCTTCGGCGGAGTGGACCGCCTTTTCGTACTCCTCTTTGAGACGAGAAGTTATCTTTGATATCGGCAGACCGCCGTAACCTATCGCGTTGTAAAGGTCGTCCGGCTCGTGCATTCCGAGCCGTTTCGCGATCGCGGCGACGATCTCCGCTTTATCCTGATCTTTCGGACGGACGCGGAATTTCGCGAATTCCCTGTCGATCTCCGCACGGCCTACGGCGATGTTCTCCGTCCTCTTTTCTCTCTTGAACCACTGACGTATCTTGTTCCTCGCCTCGCCGGTCTTTACGATCTTGAGCCAGTCACGGCTCGGACCGCGGGACGCGGAGGACGTGATTATCTCGACGATGTCCCCCGTCTGCGGAACGCGGTCAATCGGAGCGATCATTCCGTTGATCGTCGCGCCGACCATCTTGTTTCCGATCTCGGAGTGAATGGCGTAGGCAAAGTCGATCAGCGTCGAGCCGAGAGGAAGAGCGATAACGTCTCCCTTCGGAGTGAAAACGAACGTCTCGTCGTGGAAAATGTCGATCTTCAGGGCGTGCAGGAATTCCTCCGAGTCGAACACGCCTTCTTCCGCGTCGATCAGTTTGGCGATCCACGAAAGTTTGCGGTCTATCTCTTCGCGGCTCTCCTGACCCGATTTGTATTTCCAGTGCGCCGCGACGCCGTATTCGGCGACGTGATGCATCTCGCGCGTTCTTATCTGGACCTCGAACGGAATGCCGTCCCGCCCGATGACCGTCGTGTGAAGCGACTGATACATATTCGGTTTGGGCGTTGAAATATAGTCCTTGAACCGTCCGGGAATGCTTCTGAACAGCTCGTGGATGATACCGAGCGCGGTGTAGCACTCAAGTTCGGTGTCGACGATTATCCTGATCGCGTAAAAGTCGTATATCTCGTCGAAGCTCTTGTTCTGGTTGAACATCTTGCGGTAGATCGAGTATACGGTCTTGACTCTTCCCTCGAGAGTGAAATGGATGTTGTACTCTCCGAGGCGCTGAGAAATATAGTTTTTCGTGTTGTCGATGAAACTTACGTTCTCGCCGTATTTCTTTCTGATATCGGCGTTGACCTCCTCGTATCCGATCGGATCGAGGAAACGAAGAGCGAGATTTTCGAGTTCCTGCTTCATCCTCTGCATACCGAGACGGTGAGCGAGAGGTGCGTAGACGTGCATCGTTTCAAGAGCGGTGACGCGTCTTTTTTCCTCAGGCTTGGCGTCGAGGGTACGCATATTGTGAAGTCTGTCGCAGAGCTTTATGAAAATGACGCGGACGTCGCGCGCCATCGCGAGAAGCATCTTCCGGATGTTCTCGATGTGCGCCTCTTCTTTGTCCGTGACGTTTATTTCGCGGATCTTCGTCAATCCGTCGACGAGAGAAGCCACCTCGTCGCCGAAGCGCGTGCGGACGTCGTCGATACTCGTCTTGTCGCCGCAATCCTCTATGGTGTCGTGAAGGAGCGCCGCGCAGATCGAGTCCGTGTCAAGTTCGAGCGAGGCGACGATCTCGGCGACCGCGACCGGATGACAGATATACGGCTCGCCGCTGACGCGGAACTGTCCTTCGTGAAGCTCGCGCGCATACAAAAACGCGTTTTTTATTTTTTCGACGTCGTATCTTTTTCCCGTCGCTTCGATCATTGTCAGAAGATCGGAGATAAGTTCAAATTCGCCGGTCTTTTCGACTGCCGCTTTATTATCCGTGCTGAGGACCTCCTTTCCGCGATCATACGGGACGAAGTTCGTTCCTGATCTTTTTGAGAATGCCCGACTTGTCGAGCGTGGTTTTGTTTTTCACGGTAACGGAACTGAACGAGAAAACGTCGGGGGATCCCGCCGCCTCCTCGACCCCTATGAGGTTGAGTTCGCGGAAAACCATGATTATCGTTTTGAGTTTGACGTACGAGACGCGTACCCCGCGCGTCAGGAGAAGATGGCGGAGCGCCCTTATACTGAACACTCTGTGGTCGAAACGCAGTTCTTTGGTCAGAACAGAATAAACGGCGGCGAAATCGTCGCGGTCCGGAACGGAGTCCTCCCTTTCCCGATCCGAAAGACCGATCTCGTCGGTCCTTGACGACGCGACGGCCTCGTAGATCTCCCTCTCTCTGCCCTCCGCGGCCGCCTGCTTCTCCGCAAGGCGTACGTCGCGAACGATCATTTGAAGATTCCTCATGCCGCCGAATTCGTTCACGTCGAGATTGAACAGAACGTCGACCGTGTCCCCGGGATAGATATCTATGTCCCCGATGCTCTTTCTGAAGCACATCGCTGTGACGGTAACGTCGCCCGTCTTTAAAAGAAGGCGGGTGTGCTTCCCTCCGCCGACAAGCGATTCGTCGGCCACGTACGCGTCTTTCACGTAAAATAGAGGTACGGGATTCTTAACTCCGTACGGCTCGAAAAGATACAGTTCCTCCGCGAGCCTCATATCGATATCTTCGGAGGTGAGTTCAAGGTCTGCCTCGATGGCGGCGCATCCGCCGTCCGCCTGCTTTCCGTTTCTTCTCACTACCTCGTTTATCTTTTTTCTGAACGCTTCGAGATTTCCCCTCTTTACGGTGAGACCGGCTGCGAGCTCGTGCCCGCCGTATTTTTCAAGCAGATCGGAACACTCCGCGAGCGCGCCGACGAGGTTGACCCCCTTGACGCTCCTTCCGGAACCTTTTCCGATATCCCCGTCGGAGCCGTCGTTCCCCTCTCCCTCGAAAGATACGAGGATCGAGGAACGCCCGAAA
The DNA here is from genome assembly GCA_017428635.1 of Clostridia bacterium. GTDB lineage: Bacteria > Bacillota > Clostridia > Oscillospirales > CAG-272 > RUG11130. Next base: position 10,893 of record JAFRQK010000011.1, read on the forward strand.
CGTTCCGTGATGCGCGACGCGACGATCCCGATGATACCGTGATGCCAGCGGTCGTTCGAGAGAACGATGACCGGATCGTCGTTCTCTTCCTCGATCAGGTCGTAAGCCTCGGTAACTATATCGTTCTCGGTTCCCTGTCTTTCCCTGTTTATCTCGCAGAGAGTCGCGGCGAGCTCTTCCGCTCTCGCGGGGTCGTCCGTCGTGAAGAGTTCCACAGCGGTGGACGCGTCCTGCATCCTTCCCGCGGCGTTGATCCTCGGGGCGAGGGTAAATCCGATGTACCCCGCAGTTATCTTCTTTCTGCCGTTCGGTCTTCCCTCGGACGCTGCGCGTATGAGCGCTTCGATCGCGGGACGGGCGCCGTTTTCCATCAGTTTTAATCCGTAGCTGATTATAAGGCGGTTCTCGTCCGTGACCGGCATAACGTCCGCTATCGTTCCGATGGCGACGAGATCGCAGTATTCCGAAGCGACGCGTCTCACGCAATCTGTCAGAGAATCGTCGGGACAGACGACCGTCTCGACTGCGCACATCAGTTTGAAGACGACGCCGACGCCCGCGAGCTCGTCAAACGGATACTCGCAGTCGCTCCTTCTCGGGTTGACGACGGCGACGGCGTCCGGCAGGACGCTCTGGCACTCGTGGTGATCGGTCAGCACGACGTCGATCCCGAGTTCGCCCGCCGCTTTGATCTCCTCCGTTGCGGTGATACCCGTGTCGACCGTGATGATGAGGTCGCATCCCTCGGAAGCGAGCCGTTCGATCACACCGACCGACATTCCGTATCCGTCGCGGTCTCTTTTCGGTATATAGTATCCTGCGTTTCCGCCCCGGTCCCTCAAATAGAGCAAAAGCGCGGAAACGGACGTCACTCCGTCGACGTCGTAATCGCCGTAAACGATTATGCGTTCGCCCGCCGTAAGCGCGTCCGCGACGCGATCGGCGGCAAGTTTCATATCTTTCATGAGGAACGGATCGTAAAGCTGTTCCTCTTTTTTCATTATGAACCGTTCGGCGTCCGCGGGAGTCCTGCATCCGCGGTCCGCGAGCAGTTTTGCCGCAGGAAGGGTGAGGTCGAGTTCCTCTGCGATCGTCTTCGCCGTCGGGTCTTCCCTCGCGTCGGCTGCGGTCGCCTTCACTTCCCAAACTGCGGATCTTGATCCGGCCATCAGCCGTCACCTCCTTCGCCGTCTTCGGCTTTGTTTTCCTCCGCTTCACGGACGATCCTGACTATGGAGACTTCCGGGCGGCGGCGCCTTACCGTCCGCTCAACGATGAGCACGACGGCCGCGGCGACGGCGAGACCGGCGGCTGCGCTTATGAGCGCCGCCGTTCCCGACCCGGAAAGAGACATAACGGTATAATACGCTCCGAGAGCAAGTATCAGCGGAAGGATAAAAACGAGAAAAGCGCGCGAGAGCACGGTCCCGGTCGGCGTCGATACCTCAACGAGATCTCCGACCTTCGCTCCGACCGAATTGTTCGCGCGGGTACGCATAACGCGTCCGTGAGAAAAGAGATCGCCGACGGCGCAGGCTCCGCCGCAGTCGCGGCTTTCGCATCCGTCGCACATCGTCGAACGCGACGCCTCGACCGTCGCCGAGGTGCCGTTCGTTTCCGTCACTCTTGCAAACTGTTCCGTTTTTGTCACTTCCTTTCCGAAAAACGGTAAACCGGATCAATCCGGTGAAAAACGCGTTATTATCGCGCGTGCGACGCGAAGACCGTCGACAGCCGCGCTGACTATTCCGCCCGCGTATCCTGCGCCTTCTCCGCACGGGTACACGTCCTTTACGCCTATCGCCTCGAGATTCTCGCCCCTGAGGATCCTGACGGGGGACGACGTCCTCGTCTCCACCCCCGTGAGCGGGATATCTTCGCCCGCAAATCCGGGGATCTTTTTATCAAACGCGTACAGACCGCGCTCGAGCATACCTGAGATGAAACCGGGCAGGACGCCGCGCAGATCACCCGGCGTTACTCTGCCGCCCATATACGTCGGCGTGATCCCGCCGAGCTTTCCTGACGGCCGGTGTTCGAGAAAATCCCGGGCAAGCTGCACGGGGGCGTAAAAGTTCCCGCCGCCGGCGGAAAACGCCGCCATCTCGAGCTTTCTCTGGAATTCTATGGCGCCGGTCGGCGTCGATCCGAAATCGCCCGGCAAAACCGAAACGGCAAGCGCTGAGTTGGCGCACCTGCCGTCGCGTCCTCTGTTACTCATTCCGTTCGTGACGACGCCGCCCTCTTCGTCGGAGGCGGCGACGACCGTTCCGCCGGGGCACATACAGAAGGAATAGACCCCTCTGTCCCCCTCGCGGAGCGAGAGAGAATAATCCGCGTGCGGAAGAACTCCGTCATCCGCAAGATCGCCGTACATGGCGCGGTCGAGCCACGCCTGTTCGTGCTCTATCCTGACGCCGCAGGAAAACGCTTTCGGAACGACGTCGAAGCCGTCCGCCATCAGTTCGCGGTAAGTATCGCGGGCGCTGTGTCCGACGGCGAGGACGAGAGCCGAGGCGTCTATCTTCTGCCCGTCGGCGAAAACCGCTCCGCGCGACAGCGATACGGGGGTGTCGTAAAAGATCTCTCCGCCCGCTTCGCGAACGCGCACGTCTGCGTTTTCCACGACAAGGCGGAGTATATCGGTCCCTATATGCGGTTTTGCCTGCCACGCGACGTCTTCCGGCGCGCCGAGCGCGACAAGACGGTCGATAACGTACGATACGGCCGGATCGTTGATCCTGGTCGTCAGTTTTCCGTCGGAAAAAGTTCCGGCCCCGCCCGCGCCGAACTGAACGTTGCAGTTCGGGTCGAGTTCGCCACCTGAAAGAAACGTTTCCACTTTGCGGACGCGCTCGGAAACGCACGAACCGCGTTCGTAAACGACGGGCCGGTAACCGCGCTCCGCGAGTTCGAGCGCGCAGAACATTCCCGCGGGACCGAAGCCCGCGATAACTATCCGTCCTTTCGCCTTTTCGCCTCCGGGTTCGGCGTCAAACGACGGCTCGGTGTAAAACTTTGCGCCGGCCGCTTTCAGCTTTTCACGTTCGGCTCCGGTCGCCTCTCCGATATCGGCGCAGACGGAATAAACGAATTTTACCGAACCCTTGCGCCTCGCGTCGACGGATTTTTTGTAAACGCGGGCGGCGGAGGACTTTCTGCCGATCGCTTTTTCGATCGTCCGCAGCGCCGCGAGGCACGCCTCGCGGTCGCAGTCGGTCCCACTTTTCGCCTCGGCGGCGGGGACCGTTACGTTTTCAATTATTACTCTTATCCCGGATCCGGTCTTCCCCATCAGCTTATCTTGACCTGAACGCTGTAAGAACCGACCTCGAAGACGCTCTCGGCACCTTCCGCTTCGACGACTACGGCGGCGGGTCTCGTTACGACCCCAGCGCTTCCGTCGTCGTATCCGGTCATGTCGACGGTAACGTATACGTCGCCGTCCCCGACGGCTTCGAGCTGTTCCTTCGTTCCGCGCAGCGTGACAGAAACGCTTTCGTCGACGGGTTCGCATTCGGAAGACGTTCCGGTCACTCTGATATCTTTCACGGTAAACGTTTTCGTGATCAGCGAAGAGGCGATCTCAACGTTGACCTCGATCTCGCCCGCGCCGGATTCAAGAGTGAGTTTTGAGGAGATCTCCGGGGTGACGGTAAAAGAATAACTGTTCGACGTGATCGCCTTTTCGTCGATCACGACGGCGGAGATCGCCGAATCCGAGACGACGTCCTTTTCGTCGCCCGTGACGGTCAGGACCGAGGGCGTGAGCGTCACGGTGACGCTGTCTTCAGGTAAAAGGCCGTATCTGAATTTGTACGGAACGGTCAGTTCCGCCGTCAGATAAATGGGAACGGAGACGTCAATCTCCGTCGCGGAGCATTTGAGATAATCCATCGTTACCGCCGCGCCGAGACTGTCGGTGAACGTGATCGGATAGATGGCGGAAAACGACGAGGTCTTGTCGGCCATGTCGATGACGACCTGCGCCTCCGTTATTCCGTTGACTTTGCCCGCGGGTCCCTCAACCGTGACGGTATCGAATCCGAATTCGATCTGTCCCTGTTTGTAATCGGCGGGCAGTTCAAGGTGCGTGAGTTTTTCTCTGACGGGAACCGTTTTGGAAACGGTCTCGTCGGCATAAACGGTGACGGAGTTCGGCACGGTATCGGTGAGAGTGAGTCCCGAGGGAAGATCTATGACGACGGGAAGAGCGTGTCTGCCCGCCGCGGCGATACGCGATACGTCGACCGTAGCTCCGACGTCGCCCGAAGACAGCCGGGCTATGAGCGATTTTTTACCGGAAACGACGACGTTGACCGTCGTTCCTTCGCCGCTGTACACGGACAGCCCCGTTTTTTCCGCAAGTTCGTCGATCCCCTCGAGCTTGACCTCGATGCCGGCGACCGTTTCGGTGTACGTCGGGCTTTCCGTCTGCATAACGTACAGCCACAGCGCGAACGCGCCGAGAACGCAGAGGATCGCGGGGATTATCGTACGGGTGACCGTTTTTCTCGCGCTTTTCTTCGCGCCGGATTCCGTTTCTTTCACTTTTTCGGGAAGGGCTTCGTTCTTTTTCATATCACTCACTCTCCCTCCCGCTCGATCTGTTATCGTCCTCTTCGTCTTTTTTCGCGAATCTCGCGCGGATCCTGCCGATCAGTCCGCCTCCCGTCCGGGAGTCGAAACCGGTCGAAAGGCAGCTTTCGAGTTTCCGGCGCAGCGACGCGCCGCTGTACCCGCGCGTCAGGGTCCCCTCGACGGCGAGCGAGATCGTACCGGTCTCCTCGGATACGACGACGACGACGGCGTCGCTGTTTTCGCTCATGCCGATCACCGCCCTGTGACGGGTGCCGAGATCCTTGACTATGTCGGGATTGACCGACAGCGGAAGGACGCAGCCGGCGGCGTGAAGTCTGCCGCCGCGTATTATGACCGCTCCGTCGTGGAGCGGGGCCTTATCGTAAAATATGTTTCTTATCAGGTACGGGCTGGGCTCGGCGTCTATCACGGTCCCGGTAAGGACGAGATCTCCGAGTTTGGTGTCGCGCTCGATCACGATCAGCGCGCCGGTCTTCGTCTCGGAAAGGCCCGCCGCCGCTTCCGACACGCTTTCGACGACGCGTGCGATATCGTCGCGCTTCTGCGTTGCGATGCTGCGGATCCCCTTGATCGGCTGACCGCCCATTTTCTCAAGAACGGAGCGGAGTTCGGGCTGGAAAATGATCGCGATTATTATAAGACCGACCTGGAACACGTTCTGCAGGAGGAACTGCATGACGTACATTCCCGTCAGGTCGCAGATTATCTTGAGTACGACGAGCAGGACCACGCCCAAAGCGAGTTTTCCCGCCCTTCTGTCGCGGAGAAACGCGTAGATGTAAAAAATGAGGATCGACACCGCGATAATGTCGATCACGTCGGCGATCGAGATCATCTGTATCGTCCGCAGGCAGCCGGCAAAGAATTCCTGCATTTTACGCCTCCTTGTCGTGGAAATAGTATCCCGTATATATTATATCACACTATATATTGTTTTTCAACGGCAAATTTGGCTCGCGGATGGTGCAATTTTGACAAGAACGGGGACGCCCTCCGCCGCATATTTTTAACTGCTCGCTCTTTTATTCCGCAAAAAAATGTTGTATAATGGTGGGAAAGAAAAAACGCGCGGCGAGCCGCGCCTGACGGAGGTCGCCGTGGTACCGAAAAACGGCGCGCCGGCGGTCACCGTGATCTGCGGTCACTACGGCGCGGGAAAAACGAACGTCGCCGTGAACCTCGCGATCGCTTCGCGCAGAACGGGCCGCGCGACGTATCTCGCCGATGTGGATATCGTCAACCCTTATTTCAGGGCTGCCGACGCCGCGGAAATGCTGAGGCGCGAAGGGGTCGAACCGCTCATTCCTCTTTTTGCGAACTCGAACGTCGACATCCCCGCGCTTCCTCCGCTCCTGACTTCCCTTATCGAGGGGTGCGGGAACGAAAAGATCGTCGTTGACGTCGGCGGAGACGACGGAGCGGTGGTCCTCGGCAGATACGCCGAGGCGATACGCCGGCGCGGGTACGAGATGATCTGCGTCGTCAACCGGTTCAGGCCTCTGACGGCGTCGCCCGAAGACGCGGTCGAGGGAACTCGCGAGATCGAGGCCGCGTCCGGTCTTCGCGTCACCGGTATCGTAAACAATTCCTCTCTCGGCGAAGAGACGTCCCCCGAGGATATTCTGGGGTCGGTCCCGTACGCCGAAGAGATCGCCCGTCTGCTTGAGGTTCCGCTCGTCGGTCACGCGTTCATCCCCGAAATAACGGGGGATCTTTCGGAAGACCGTCGATTTACCGGGCTGACGCTCATCCCGATGAAGCGGGCAACGAAATCATTATTCTGAAAATTCGCGCCGAGGGCGGCGCTTTTGGAGGTTTCAATGAACAAGGTATCATTCAACGAGGAGCGGTGCAAAGGCTGCGGACTCTGCGCCGACGCCTGCCCTAAGGGTATCGTCGTCATCCTCACGGAAAAACTGAACTCGAAGGGCTATCACCCCGCCGCGGTGAGCGAACCCGAGAAGTGCATAGCGTGCGCCATGTGCGCGACGATGTGTCCGGATTCCGTCATTACGGTGGAAAAGGATATCTGAAAAGAGGAAAACGCGGGAGGAAACGCGCGATGAGCGCAAATCCAACTTCCCCCGCCGCCGGTACCGACCGGCTGAAGAAAGTGTGCTGAAGTGGCTGACAAAGTACTGATGAAGGGCAACGAGGCGATCGCCGAGGCGGCGATCAACGCCGGATGTCTTTACTATTTCGGATATCCGATCACTCCTCAGACGGAGATATCCGAATATATGGCTAAGAGGATGCCGAAAGTCGGCGGCCTCTGCCTGCAGGCGGAGAGCGAGATCTCCGCGATCAATATGACGATGGGAGCAGCGGCGTCGGGCGCGCGCGCCATGACGTCTTCATCCTCTCCCGGGATCTCCCTCAAGAGCGAGGGCATCTCGTATATCGCGGGATGCGACCTTCCCTGCCTCATCGTCAACGTCCAGAGAGGCGGACCCGGGCTCGGCGGCATCCAGCCCTCACAGTCCGACTACTATCAGGCGACCCGCGGCGTCGGCCACGGCGACCTGCGCCTGATCGTCCTCGCTCCGTCTTCCGTTCAGGAGATGGCGTCGCTGACCGCCGAGGCGTTCGACCTTGCGGACACGTACAGGATGCCCGCGATGCTCCTCGCGGACGGCGCGCTCGGTCAGATGATGGAACCCGTCGATTTTTCCCTCTTCGAAAAGCGCGAGGTCCCCGAAAAGGAGTGGGCGGCGAACGGCCACGGCGGTAAGAGAAAGAAGAACATAGTCAACTCCCTCTTCATCGATCCTCAGGAACTTGAGAATTCGGTCATGAAGAGATACGAGAGATACAAAATCGTCGAACAAAAAGAGGTCAAGTACGAGGAGTACATGACGGACGACGCCGATATCGTGCTCGTCGCGTTCGGCATCACGGCGCGTATATGCAAGAGCGCGATCGCCGCGGTCAGAAAAGACGGAATCAAGGCAGGTCTGCTCCGTCCGATCACCCTCTGGCCGTTCCCGAAGAAGGAGATCGGCGCGCTCGCCGACCGCGCAAAGGCGTTCCTCACGGTGGAAATGAACATGGGTCAGATGGTCGACGACGTACGCCTCGCTGTGAACGGCAAAAAGCCGGTCGACCTTTATACGAGAACGGGCGGCATGATCCCGTCGGTCGACGAAGTCGAAGAAAAGATCCGCGCCATGGCGGCGTCGCTCTGAGAAAGGATCGGTGGAAAAGATGAAAACAGTATATGAAAGACCGAAGGCGCTCTCCGACGTGCCGCTCCACTACTGCCCCGGCTGTACGCACGGCATCATCCACAAGCTCGTGGCTCAGACGATCGACGAACTCGGGATCGAGGACAGGACCGTCGGAATCGCGTCCGTCGGATGCTCCGTATTCGCTTATAACTATTTTGAGTGCGATATGATCCAGGCGGCTCACGGCCGCGCTCCCGCCGTTGCGACGGGCGTTAAGAGAACGCACCCCGATACCGTCGTCTTCACCTATCAGGGCGACGGAGACCTCGCTGCGATCGGAACGGCGGAGACCGTCCACATCGCAACGCGCGGCGAAAACGTGACGATCATCTTCGTCAACAACGCGATCTACGGAATGACGGGCGGTCAGATGGCTCCGACGACGCTGCCGGGTCAGGTTACGACGACGTCTCCTTACGGACGCGACAGAAAGATCCAGGGCTCTCCCGTCAGGATCTGCGAGATGCTCTCGACTCTCGACGGCGTCGCTCTCGCGGCGCGCGGCGCGGTCGATTCTCCGAAAAATATCAACGCTACGAAGAAACTCATCAGAAAAGCGTTTGAAAACCAGCTCGAAGGCAAGGGCCTCTCGATCGTCGAGATCCTCTCGACGTGTCCGACCAACTGGGGCATGACGCCTAAGGCGGCGCTTGAATGGCTCAGAGAAAACATGATGACTTATTATCCCCTCGGCGTCTTCAAGGACGGCGAGGCGGTAAGATAAGGAGGGCGAAATGACTACTACGATGATCTTTGCCGGAAGCGGCGGTCAGGGCATCCAGTTCAGCGGCAAGCAGACAGCCAAAACGGCGATGCACCAGGGCAAGAACGTCACTTTTCTTCCCTCCTACGGCCCCGAGATGAGAGGCGGAACGTCGAACTGTACCGTCGTTATCTCCGACGGTGAGATCGGGTCCCCGTCCGTGTCGTCCCCCGATATCGCGGTCGTGATGAATCTGCCGTCGTTCGACAAGTTCGAGCCGAAAGTCAAAGCGGGCGGCCTTCTCGTCTGCGACTCGACGATGATCGACAAGAAAACGGCGAGAACCGATATCGACGTACTTTCGGTTCCCGCGTCCGCTCTGGCGAACGACAACGGTCTGTCCGGATTCGCAAACGTTATCCTGCTCGGTGCGATAATCAAAAAGACCGGGCTCTTCACACTCGACGAGTTCCTCGGTCTTCTGATCGGCGGTATACCCGAAGCGAAAGCGGCTCTCCGCGAGAAGAACGAAAAGGCGCTGAAGCTCGGATACGAGTTCTGAGAAAACAAAAAAGAAAGCTCACGCTTCCCTCAAAGGAGCGTGAGCTTTATCATTTCAACGGTCGTTTTATACAGCGTCCTCTCGGCTTCTTCCGGCGTGATGACGGAAGGAGGAGTTCCACGTAAAGTCGGGAAAACGCCGATCACCCCGGGGATGAGTTTCTCCGCGCCGTCCTCGGCGACCCCGCATACGACCGCCGCGGGGATCCCGAGCCGGGAGGCGCGGGCGGCGACGCCCGAAACGGCTTTCCCGTCTGCGCTCGTTCCGTCGAACTTTCCTTCTCCGGTTACGACCAGGTCCGCCCCCGAAATGATCGAATCAAAATCGACGGCGTCGAGGACCGTTTCGATCCCGCGCCTGAGTTTTGCGCCTAAAAAAGCGACGGCTCCCGCTCCGCATCCTCCGGCGGCTCCTCCGCCGGGAATATCCGAGACGTCGATCCCGAGATCGCGTTTTATCACGGACGCGATCCTTCGCGCGCCTCCGTCGAGAAGTTCGACGGTTCGCTCGTCCGCACCCTTCTGCGGAGCGAAAACGCGCGCCGCTCCACGCTCGCCGAAGAGCGGATTGTCAACGTCGCAGATTACGGTGATTTCGGCGTCCGACAGTCTTCCGTCAAGTCCCGACGCGTCGATCCCGTAAACGCGTGAAAGCGTGCCGCCGACGGGGACGAACTCTTCCCCGAACGCGTCAAAGAAACGTATTCCGCACGCCGCCGCCATACCGCATCCGCAGTCGTTCGTCGCGCTCCCGCCGAGCGCGAGGATAAACTTGCGAAAACCTGCCGCCGCCGCTTCGAAGAGTTCGCCGACTCCGTACGTAGTGGTGAGAGACGGATCGCGAACGGAAGTCATCGACAGTCCCGCGGCGGCCGCGAGTTCGATAACGGCGGCGTCGCCGAGAACTCCGTAAAAAGAGTCAACGGGCGCGCCGTCGGGGCCTGTGACGCGAACCGCCTTTTTTTTCGCGCCGAGCGCGTCGCACGTTCCCTCTCCTCCGTCTGCGAGCGTGACCGTGACGATCTGTGCGTCCGGGACGACGGAAAGCGCCGCCGTTTTTATGATCGCGGCGGCGCGGTGTGACGGGAGCGTTCCCTTGAATGAATCGGGACAGACGACTATTTTCATATTTTTTCCCGTTTTGCCATCGGTCTGTACATCTCTCTGTTCGAGAACAGACACAGACTGAGATTGAAAATGATCCAGAGCGCTGATACGAGGAAATACGCAAACGTCACGAACGACATCACGTGACCGGGCAGATCGACCGTTCTCGCCCCTTCCGAATACTCGGGGAAAAGATACGGAATGAACGGTTCGACCGCGGGCAGCGCGATAAGGAACGCGAAATGAACGATGCAGCCGATACGGGCGAGAGTGATCCTCCTTTTCAGAGAGCCGTCGAGTTCCTGCCTGTACTTGTCGATGCGGAACGTCACTTTTTCGGTGACGAACTCGTCGGCGCCCGCCTTCGAAACGTGGGATCTGACCGTTTTGTAAAAGGCCGCCGAAAGGACGATCACGGAAAACGCAAGGAGGAGAAAACCCGCCTCTTCGGTGACGGCCATGGGAAGATACGCGTTCCCCGCCCCTTTGAGACGAAAGACCTCAAAGCGGGTATACCCGCTGAAAAACCGAGATTCGAGTATGAAAGAGGCCACGCTCACCGCGCCGTAAAGGCAGGCGGGGATCACTACCGTGAGGAAGCCTCTTTTCCCGGGGAACCCGTCCCTGAGCGTGATCGCGGTCATAACGACGGCCGCCGCGCAGAACACGCCGGGAATGACCGTCATACCGCTGTTGGTGATCCAGATAGAGAGGAACGAGGACGTCATAAACAATATCGCCGCGCTCCTCATTTTATTGCCGAGACGAACGTCGGGATTCTCCTCTCCGAACCGGTCGGATGCCTCTTTCAGTCCGGACGTGAGTTTTTCGTTTCGCCGTAATCCGCCGAAAAACCTGACCGCGTAATAAAGGAAAACGACTCCGAACGCGACGACGGCGACGGTGTTTATAACGTACAGGTACGGGCGGAGATTCTCCGGTCCGATCCTGTTGACGGTGACTTCCCCGTAGTGGCTGCTGAGGAACAGAGCGGGAAGCTCGCATACGACCGCCAGTGCGCTGCGTACCGCGAAAAACGCGATCATAACGCCGCGCGTAACGGTTCCTTTTTCGGGAAATCCCGCCGACAGTCTTCTCGAAACTCCGTCGATACCGGAGAACAGTTTATTTACGGCAGGTATGAAGAAAATGACCTCGATGATCGCGTAGACGAACGTTATGACAAGAACGAACGTCTCGTTCGACGCCCTCTGGGACAGCGCGTCGAGGGGCAGCCCGTCGGGACCTACCGCGTTTCCGCCCCGCCCCATCACGAGCAGATAAAAAGCGAGATATTTCGATACGTCGATCAGGGCGAGATGCGAGAAGACGGTCCTCGAATCGTCGAGATCGGAATCGAGCGGAGCCATCCGGGAGAGGCCGCGGAATATGAGAAAGAAGCCGATGAAGTCGGGCAGGATGTCTATTACGTTATAGCAGGGATTCGCGAGGAATACCAACCCCGCGATTATGAGTCCGAAGCCCATCGTTTTTCCTCTCATTTCTTTTTTTTGCGTTTTTTCGTCTGTTTTTCGTTTTTGTTTTTCAGATAATCCTCGTAAAGTTCTTTATTCTCTTCGAAGATCTTCTTTTTCTTCTCGTATCTTTTCCGCCTTATCTTATTCACGAGCGGGATCTTTGACGGCGCGGGTTCCGGCACTTCGCCGGAGACCGGAATAAAGCACACGAACGAAGAATAGATCAAGAACGCCATGAATAAAACGCACGCGGCAGATACGACCAGAACGAGTTTGTCGGCTATATCCCCGACGTCGTCGGGCAGAACGGGTGAAAGCGCCGCGTGAGCGATCATGAGAACGTACGCGGTAATGGAAAAACTGCGGTTAAAGTTTGCCCTCGCAACGATCTTTTTATCCTCGGCGTCGACTGCGAGCGAGCGGATCGCGCCGGTAAGGAAAAAGTGAAAGACCAGCGCCGTCGCCGCCCAAGCGATCGTGAGCGCAAGCCCGAGCGCGTCGCCGTCGGCAAAAAGGCCGAACGTTCTTCCGACGGCGCGGACCACCGACAGCACGGTGAGCGCCATATCGACGTACGCGCATTTTTTGAACGCCGCCTTGTGCGAGGCAAGGACGGACAAAGCCCACAGCATCACGAGACATCCGACGATATCCGCAAAAAAGTATACGGGTATCAGCGTAAACGCGAACGCCGTGAAGTAACCGAAGAAAAGGATACCGAATCCCATATCAGCTTTCCGAATCGGGGGCGCCGGCGCCGCAGCACTTCTTGTATTTCTTGCCGGAACCGCAGGGGCACGGATCGTTTCTGCCTACCTTGCCGCCCTTGTTCACGACGGGACGCTTTTTCGTATCGCTTCCGTCTCCGCGTCCTCCGGAAATGGGTTTCGCGACCTGTACCCTCTTCATATTCTCACGCGGAACGGCGGAGAGTATCATCCTCACGGTGTCGTCCCTGATATTCGTTATCATCTCGTCGAAGAAGTCGCCGGCGGCGATCCTGTATTCGGATATAGGATTACGCTGCGCGTACGCCTGAAGGCCGATCGTCTCCATGACGGAGTCCATCGCCTCGAGGTGATCCATCCACTTTCTGTCGACGTTGATGAGCAGCGCGATTCGCTCGACCTCGCGCATCTGCTCCTCGCCGAACACTTCCTTCTCTTTCGACTCGTAGAGTTTCATCGCGCGGCTGTCGAGTTCCTCGCGTACTCTCTCGCGGTATCCGTCCGGATCGTCTCCGACCGGATCGGTGAAATCATCGGACCTGCAGAGCAGTCCGAGATATTTGTTCCGCAGCCCGTCGATATCGAAGTTTTCCGGATCGTGCAGGAAGAAGTCGACCGCGTCGTTAATCGTTCCGTGGATCATCGAGACGATCTTTTCGCGCAGGTCGTGGTTTTCGAGGACCTCCGTGCGCTGCGCGTAGATGATCTGCCTCTGCTGATTCATCACGTCGTCGTACTGGAGCACGTTTTTACGTCTGTTGAAGTTCTGCTCCTCGAGCCGTTTCTGGGCGGACTCTATGGAGCCGGACAGGATCTTCGCGTCGATGGGCTGATCCTCGGGAAGGCCGAGACGGTCGACGATGCCGAGCATACGTTCCGAGCCGAACAGTCGCATAAGATCGTCCTCGAACGAGAGGAAGAAACGCGATTCGCCGGGGTCTCCCTGTCTGCCGGAACGGCCTCTCAACTGGTTGTCGATACGGCGGGATTCATGACGCTCCGTACCGATGACGAAAAGGCCTCCCGCCTCGCAGACTTTCGCCCACTCGGGTTTGATCTTTTCCTGAAAACCGCTGTATAGTTCGCGGTAATGCTCTCGCGCTGCTCTGACCTCGTCGGAGACGGAGTCGGAGTAACCGGTCGCGAGGGCTACTACTTCTTCCTCGTATCCCTCTTTTCTCATCTCCGCCTTGGCGAGATATTCGGCGTTACCGCCGAGCATGATGTCGGTACCGCGCCCCGCCATGTTCGTGGAGATCGTGACCGCTCCGAGTTTACCCGCCTGGGCGACGATGTCCGCTTCCATTTCGTGATATTTCGCGTTGAGGACGGTGTGCTTGATTCCCTCTCTTTTCAGTTTTTTGGAGAGATCCTCCGATTTTTCGATCGAGACCGTACCGACGAGGACCGGCTGGCCCTTTTCGTGGCACGCTTTTATCTGTTCGATGATGGCGTGGTCTTTACCGTTTTTCGTCTTGAAGACGACGTCGGGGTGATCGACTCTGATCATCGGCTTGTTCGTCGGGACCTCGACGACGTCGATGTTGTATATCTCGCGGAATTCGTTCTCCTCGGACAGAGCCGTTCCGGTCATGCCCGAGAGTTTCTTGTACATTCTGAAGTAGTTCTGGAACGTGACCGTCGCGATCGTGCGGTTCTCACGCTGGATCTGGACGCCCTCTTTCGCCTCGATCGCCTGATGCAGACCGTCCGAATAACGTCTGCCGGGCATAAGACGGCCCGTGAAAGTATCGACTATGATGACTTCTCCGTCTTTTATGACGTAGTCGGTGTCAAGTTTCATCGTGCCGTGCGCTTTGAGCGCCTGGTAGATGTGATGGGAAATATTGGCGTTCTCCGGATCGGAGAGGTTTTCGATGCCGAAGAACTTCTCCGCCTTGGCGATACCGGACGCGGTGAGCGTCGTGCTCTTCGCCTTCTCGTCGACGATGAAGTCCTCCTTGACGTCGTCGTAATCCTGTTTCGTATCGAGTTCTTTGATGACGAAGCGGGACAGTCCGCGGGCGAATCGGTCCGCCATCTCGTAGAGCTGGTCGACCTCGGAACCGTGACCCGAAATGATCAAAGGCGTCCTCGCCTCGTCGATAAGGATAGAGTCGACCTCGTCGACGATCGCGAAATTGTGGCCTCTCTGCACGCGGTTCTCCATATAAGTGACCATGTTGTCGCGCAGATAGTCGAAACCGAACTCGTTGTTCGTACCGTACGTGATATCGCACCCGTAGGCGTGCTGCTTTTCCGCGTGGGAACCGTCGTGGACGATAAGACCGGTCGACAGTCCGAGGAATTCGTGGACCCTGCCCATTTCCTCGCAGCCGAGGCGGGCAAGGTAGTCGTTGACGGTGACGATATGGACGCCGTCTCCGGTCAGCGCGTTGAGATACGAAGGAAGGACGGCGACGAGCGTCTTGCCCTCGCCGGTCTTCATCTCGGCGATACGCCCCTGATGGAGAAGAACTCCGCAGAGGATCTGCACGTCGAAAGGTCTTTTTCCGAGAACGCGGTCCGCCGCCTCGCGGACGAGCGCGTACGCCTCGGGCATTATGTTCTCAAGCGGTTCGCCGTCTTCCCTGACCGCCTTTTTGAACTTTGCGGTCATCGCAGTCATGTCGGCGTCGCTCATCGCGCGGTATTTCTCCGCAAGACCGTTCACCGCCGTGAGGACCGGTTTTATCTTTTTGATCTGCTTGTCGCTGTAGGTTCCGAAAACCTTTGTGATAATGCTCATATCTTTTCGTCCTTTTCGGGAAAAATGTACTTTGGGTAACTTGAAATCCGGCCGCCTTCGGCTTATAATAAAACCGGAGGTGACGGAATTGGCTGACGTAAATATCGTGCTCGTGGAGCCCGAGATCCCGCAGAACACGGGCAATATTGCGCGGACCTGCGCCGCGACCGGCGCGGCCCTTCACCTCGTCGAACCGATGGGCTTCCGCGTCGACGACGCGAAACTCAAACGCGCGGGGCTCGACTACTGGCACCTGCTCGATATCACTTATTACTCCGGGCTCGACGACTTTTTCGCGCGCCATCCGGAGGCTGATTTTTATCTGTTCTCGACGAAAGCGCCGAGAGCGTACACGGAAGTTGAATATCCCCTGCCCGTCTTTCTTTTCTTCGGGAAGGAGACGAAAGGACTGCCCGAGGATCTGCTGAGGGCCAACCTCGAGCGGACCGTGCGCATCCCGATGAGGGACGGCCTGCGCTCTCTGAATCTGTCGAATTCCGCGGCGATAGCCGTGTACGAAGTTCTGCGCCAGCACGGATTCGCGGGATTGCTGACCGAGAGCGGATACCTCAGATCATCGGAGCGATAAGCTCGATGAGCGAGCGGAAGATCCTGCGGAAAACGTTTGCGCGGCAGTCATCTTCGGTCATTTGTTTCGATTCGGCGAAAGTTTTCTCAAAGTCGCGCTTCACGTCGGCTACCGCCGGCGATCTGTACGTCCACAGCCCGCACTCGAAGTGCAGATAAAGACTTCTGTAATCGAGGTTGACCGATCCGACCGTCGCGAACTCGTCGTCGCAAACGAACGTTTTCGCGTGCATGAACCCCGGCGTGAACTCGTACAGTTTCACGCCCGCTCTCACGAGCCGGTCGTAGTGCGCCTTGGTCGATTCGAAGACCATGGGTTTGTCCGGGATCGCGGGCGTCACTATCCTGACGTCGACGCCGCTTCCCGCGGCGCGGCAGAGCGCCTGCTCGATCTGGTAGTCGATTATGAGGTAGGGCGTCGTGATCCAGACGTATTTCTTCGCACCGTAGATGAGGTTGAGATATATCGCCTCTCCCGTCGCGATATCGTCGGCGGGATTGTCCTGATACGGCTGAATGATACCGCACTCTTCTGCGTCAAAAGTGTCGAATTTTTCCGGCTTGTATTTCAGATATCCGTCTTCTCCGCTGCCCTCGGGGTCGAAGAACTCCCACATAGACAGGAACATGACGGTGAAACTCCACGCTGCGCGCCCCTCGACGAGGACCGCGTTGTCCTTCCAGTATCCGAAACGCTCGATCTCGTTGATATACTCGTCGGCGATATTGAATCCGCCCGTGAAGGCGACTCTGCCGTCGACCGAGCAGATCTTTCTGTGGTCGCGGTTGTTCAGACGCGGGTATATCAGCGGCACGTACCTGTTGAAAACGCGGCACTTTATCCCCTCGGCGTCGAGTTCCCGGGCAAATCGCCACGGAAGATAGTTGATCGATCCGAAATCGTCGTAGATAAGGCGGACGTCGACGCCCTCCCTGACTTTTTCGAGGAGAATGGCGTGTACGTCGTCCCACATTTTCCCGGGCGCCAGAATGAAATACTCGAGAAAAATATACTTTTCAGCGGAACGAAGCGTGTCGAGAAACGTCTCGTACATCGATTCGCCCGTCGGAAAATAGGTCGCTTTTGAGTTCGCATACGGCGGATTCCCGGCGAGATTCGTTATGAGATCCGACTGCTTTTTCGCCTCCTCGGAATCGAACGCGACCTTTTCCCTTCCGTGGTCGAGCGCGATCGCGCGCGCCATCGCCGTGTTGATCGAAGCCATCTTTCTCTTCATCTTCTCGGAGACTGTGTTCCCGTGGAAAATGAGGTAAACGGCAACGCCGAACGGCGGAAGAAGAAGAACGAGAATGATCCAGCCGATCTTGTAGGCGGGATTTCCGCGTCTGGTTATGATCCGTATGCAGAAAAAGAATCCGATGACGATCGTCACGCCGTAATAGATCGCCAGATAGCGTCCCGGAAGGACAAAAAGGGCGAGACCGATTATGACGAACTGCAAAAAGATCAGAAGACTGACCGTAACGAGTCTGCTCGTGACGAGCTTCAGAAACTTTCTCACTTTTGCCCCCTCCTTCCGGCTTGAAACGCCTTTACGCGTGTGCGCGTTCACGTTCGCGCGTTAAAAGTACGCTATCCTATATGATAACTTATATTCACCGAAAAATCAAGTGACCCCCGAAAATCTCCGCAAAGAGAGGAACGAACGCTTTGAAAAACCTTATCGTTATCGACGGAAACAGCCTGCTGAACCGCTCGTTTTACGGGATCCGGGAACTGTCGACCCCCGACGGGATCCCGACCAACGCGACGTACGGTTTCATCTCCACCCTGAAACGGTATCTCGACCGTCTGACGCCGACGTACCGCGTCTGCACGTTCGATACGCCCGAAAAAACGTTCCGTCACGAGCGGTACGAAGGGTACAAGGCGAACCGCCACGGGATGCCGGACGATCTCGCCGTCCAGCTCCCGTACGCAAAAAGGGCGGCGAGAGCGCTCGGTTTCGAGGTCCTGGAATGCCCCGGATACGAGGCGGACGACGTTATAGGAACGGTCTGCCGCGCCGCCGACGAGCGAGGCGATATCCGCTCGTTCATCGTCACCGGAGACAGGGATTCGCTGCAGCTCATTTCCGACAGAACGTCCGTGTGGCTCCTGCGCAACCGCGAGGACGAGCTCTTCGACGGCGATCACTTCCGCGAGGTCTACTCCGTCTGTCCCGATCAGTTCGTCGACGTCAAGGCGCTGATGGGAGATTCCTCCGACTGCATTCCCGGAGTCCCCGGGATCGGGGAGAAAACGGCTCTCAAGCTTATCGCCGCAGCGGGCGGGCTCGACGAGCTGTACGCGGACGAGGAAAACGGATTTTTCGGATCGACCCCGTCGGTGAAACAGAAACTGGCACAGGGCAAAGAAAGCGCGTATATGTCGCGCGAACTCGCACGGATATGCAGGACCGCTCCCGTAGGGGACGATATCGACGGATACGAGTCACGCGGGATCGACGGCGAGGCGCTGTATTCCCTTTTGAACGAACTGTACCTGAGGAGTCTTATCGAAAAATTTCATCTCACGGGATCGCAGATAGAAATGACGGCTCCCGCGCCGGCGGCGGAGGCGGCGCCGACAAGGAAAATATCCCCCGCCGAGGCCGCGTCGTTCAACATGAAAGACGGCGACGCCGTCACGCTGGACGATTCGGGGCTGTCGTTCTTCTCGGGCGGCACGCTTTACGTTTGCGAGGACCCCGACCGGGACGCGGTGGCAAATATCCTCTCCCGCCCTGTCGTCTGTCACGACTTTAAGGCGCTCTGCACCGCGGCGCGACCGTACGGCGTCAAGCCGGAATGCACCTTCGACACGAAACTCGCCGCTTATCTGCTCGAACCCGGAAGAAGTTCTTATCCGCTGTCATTCGCAGCGGAAAAAGCGGGCGTCGCTCCGGGCGAAGACGCGGCGGCCGTCGGGAGGACCGCAGAAGCGCTCGCCCCGAAAGTCGACGCGGAGGGGATGACCGATCTGTTGACGACGGTCGAGATACCTCTCTCCGCCGTGCTCTCTTCAATGGAGGCGCGCGGGTTCAAAACCGACCCCGCGGGGATAATCGCTTTCGCGTCTGTACTCAAAGCGCACGAGGACGAACTCGCGGCGCAGATCTATATGCTCGCCGGTCACGACTTCAACATCAACTCGCCGAAACAACTCGGGACGGTTCTTTTCGAGGAGATGGGACTGCGCGCGGGAAAGAAGACGAAAACGGGATATTCGACAGATGCCGAAACCCTCTCTTCCCTGCGGTTCTCTCATCCGATCATCGGAGCCATCCTCGAATACCGCGAGATCGCGAAACTCCGAGGCACGTACGGCGAGAATCTCGCCGCGATGGCGGACGCGGACGGCTTTATCCACACCACGTTCAACCAGTGCGGAACGGCGACGGGACGGCTCTCGTCGAACGATCCTAACCTTCAGAATATACCCGTGCGCGGGTCGCTCGGGCGCGAGTTGAGACGGTACTTCACCGCCCGGGGAGAAGACCGGGTGCTGATCGACGCAGACTACTCTCAGATCGAGCTGCGGCTGCTCGCCCATCTGTCCGGCGACGAGCGTATGATCGGGGGATTCAGGAGCGGAGAGGACATTCACGCCGTCACGGCGTCGGAGGTCTTCGGAGTGCCTAAAGAACAGGTGACGCCGGAGTTGAGACGGCGCGCGAAAGCCGTCAATTTCGGGATAGTCTACGGTATCGGGGCGTTCTCCCTCTCGCAGGATCTCGGCATCACGAGAAAGAGCGCGGACGAATATATCAAGGGATATCTCGCCGCGTATCCGAACGTCGACGAGTACCTGAAGCGCACCGTCGACGGGGCGATAGAAAAAGGTTATACCGAAACGATGTTAGGCAGACGCCGATACATTCCCGAACTGTCGAGCAAGAACAGAAACGTGTCGGCGTTCGGTCGAAGGGTCGCGATGAACAGCCCGATCCAAGGCAGCGCCGCGGACGTTATCAAGATAGCGATGATAAGAGTCGAGCGGGCGCTGCGCGAGGCGGGTATCGACGCGATCCTCATAATGCAGGTCCACGACGAACTTATAATCGATTCCGCGGAGTCGTGCGCGGACGAGGCCGCGGCGATCCTCAAACGCGAGATGGAGGGAGCCGCTTCCCTCTCCGTTCCGCTTTCGGCGGAAACAACGCGCGGCAGGACGTGGTACGACGCGAAATAAACTCACGGCGAAAGATCAAACCCTTGATTAAGGGTCCGTTCGGGTATATAATATAAACCGACGCAGGGGGTGCGACAACGGGTCTTTGCTTTTGAGATCAGGGAATCAGGTGAGACGCCTGAGCGAACTCGTCACCGTAACGGATATTATCTTTCCGGCAGCGCCGCAGCTGTCACGCCATTGGAGCCATCCGCTCTGAGAAGGTCCGGAGAGATCCGCCCGATGTGGCTCAACCGTAAGCCGGGAGACCGACCCCTTTACGCGCTGCAGGCATGCCTGACCCGCGAGTTCTCGGGTTGCGCGGCGTCGACTATAAAATAGCAAAGGAGAAAATGCCATGAAAATGAAGAAACTCATCTTACCCTTGAGACTTCTCCTTATCGCGGTGCTTATTGCGGCTGTAGCACTGACCATTGCGTCTTGCGGTAACGGAACGGGAACAGGGACACAGAAGGCGACTGACGCCGCCACCGAAGCAGCCGCGGGGACGGGAACCGAAGCCGAAACGGAGGTCCAGCTCGAACCCGAAGAAGTCGAGGTCGGCGAAGGCGCGAAGACGATCACCGTCAACGTCATCAACAAACAGGAAAAAGGCTCCGAGGTCTGGTACAAAGTAATTATCAAGACTGACGCGGAGAAACTTGCCGACGCCCTGACGGAGAACGGTATCGCCGAGGGCTCCGAGAGCGAGTACGGTCTATACATCACGAAACTGATCGTTCCGCTGGAAGGCGGCAACTATGAGAAAGAGGCCGAGGACGGCTACTGGTGGTGCCTTGAACAGAACGGCGAAATGACCTCCGTGGGCGCGTCCTTTATCGAGATCAGTGGCGGCGAGGAGTTTGACTTTACCTATCTGACGTACTGACCGTGAAAGGCAGACGTAAGCTTACGAACATCGCGCTGTACGCCATGTTCGGAGCGACGATGTTCGTCTCGAAGCTCGCGATGGAAGGTCTTCCGAACGTCCACCCGGTCACGATGCTCATTATGGTGCTGACGTTCGCGTACGGATGGCGGGCGGTGTTCCCGCTTACCGTCTATATCTTCCTCGTGGGCATTTACGCGGGCTTTTCGCTCTGGTGGATCCCGTATCTCTACATCTGGGCGATCTTCTGGGCGATCTCAATGCTGATCCCGTACGACAGGATACCGGTGAAGGTCAAGGTTTTCGTCCTTCCCCTGATCTGCGGGTTCTTCGGGCTGATCTACGGCACGCTTTACGCGCCGGCCCAGGCGATCATGTTCGGAATGAACTTTGATACGACGCTCAAATGGATCCTCACGGGTCTCCCGTGGGACGGCGTCCACGCCGTCGGAAATTTCTCGATCGGGTTTCTCATCGTGCCCCTTACGGACGTCACGAAGAAACTCAGAGCGAAAACGTCATACTGATCTTAAAACGGCGCACCGTTTTTGCGGTGCGCCGCTCTTTTTTTGCGTTTTCCACTTGACCGCAGGGTCCGATTGTATTAAAATATCTCTTGTGGATTTTTGATACAATTTGTCGGCGGCGCAAGCCGTCGGTCAGGAGGAAAAAATGGCAGCTAAATTCAGAAAAATAGGCGTACTTACTTCCGGCGGGGACTCCCCCGGAATGAACGCGGCGGTCCGCGCCGTAGCCCGCGAGGCCCTCTCCCACGGAGTAGAGGTCATGGGTATTTACGGCGGATACCGCGGCATGATATACGACGAGATGATCGAGTTGACCTCCCGCGAGGTCAGCAACAAGATCACTCTCGGCGGCACGTTCCTTTATTCCGACAGATGCCTTGAGTTCAAGGAAGAAGAAGGAATGAGGAAGGCGATCGAGACGCTGAAGCGTCACGAGATCGACGGCGTCGTCGCTATCGGCGGCGACGGCACTTTCCGCGGAGCGACGGATCTTTCCGCCCGCGGGATCCCGACGATCGGCATTCCCGGAACGATCGACAACGACATCACGGCGACCGACAACACGATCGGTTTCGACACCGCGATGCAGACGGTGCTTGAGTGCGTCGACCGACTCCGCGACACGTGCGAGAGCCACGCGCGCTGCAACGTCGTCGAGGTAATGGGACGCGGCGCGGGCGACATCGCCCTGAACACCGCCATCGCGTGCGGCGCCGTCGCGGCGATCATCCCCGAGGTCGAATTCGACGAGAAGGCGTGCATCGAGCGGATCATCAAACTCCGCCGCGAGGGCAAGAGAAACTTCATCGTCATCGTCTCCGAGGGCGTTTCCGGTTATTCCGAAGATTTCGCCAAGAAGATCAACAATATAACGAAAGAACTCGCTGAGAGCGAAAATAACGACAGAATGTGGGTCGAGACGAAATTCGTCCGTCTGGCGCACGTCGTGCGCGGCGGCTCCCCCACCCTCTCCGACAGGATCCTCGCGACGAAGATGGGCGTCCGCGCCGTCGACGAACTGCTCGCCGGCAACTCCGACCTCGTCGTCTGCGAAAAGGCGGGTCAGATCGTCACCGTCGAGATCGCTTACTCGCAGGTCCTCGACAGAATGTACAAGGGCACGCTGAAGGACGGTATGCTCGACAGATTCTCACCGCAGCAGGTCGAAGAGATGAGACAGCTCATCGAGGAGAAGAAACAGTATTTCAAAGATACGTACGCTATGATGGAACGTATTTCAGGCTGAAAAAACAGTTCGGGGCTGCGCGGTGCGCAGCCCCGTTTTTTCATTTGAACGCCGACTCGTATTTTTCCTCGGCGTTTTTCTTTTTCGCTTTTTTTGAACGGATAGCGAGCCAGATGACGAACGGTACCGCCCAGAAGACGGTATAGACGGCTCCGGTCATAACGGCGTTTGCGTTGAGTCCGTCGGCCGGGATAAGCGAGAACAGTATGATGAACGCGGCGAGCGTCACCGCGTAGTGAAGGACGGCGCGGACGGCGACGTTCATAACGTTCGTCGTGAGGAACGCGGTCATGAGCCCCGCGATGAGTGAGAAGATCAAAGCGAAGATCACGCGTTTCAGAGTCAGAGCATCCGTGTTCCCGACGAAGAGATTCGCTCCCGCGTACAGAAGGACGCTGACCGATGTGAAGATCACGCATCCGCGGACGAGCGCGGTCACGAGAAAAGAGGTAACTTTTTTTGCCATATCCGCCTCCGGTCATTTGATGTTATTATAGTATCACTTTTCCCCGCCGATTTCAATATTAACGGTTCAAATCGTTGCAAACACCCCGTATATATGATAAAATATTTTAAGTATCAAGATGAGAACGGAGAATCGAAGATGAACTACAATTTTTCCGACAAAATAGCGGGGATGAAGCCGTCGGCGATCAGGGAGATCTTCAAATCTCTCGCCGATCCGTCGATAATCAGCTTCGCGGCGGGAAATCCGTCTCCCCTTTCGTTCCCGACCGAGGCGATCGAGAAGATAGCGTGCGAGATCCTCGCCGAGCAGGCGGTCGCCGCGCTCCAGTACAGCGTGACCGAGGGCTACGGCCCGCTGCGCGAGGACGTAAAGGCCCGTCTGCGCGATAAATTCGGCATCGACGCCGCGGGCGACGAGACGATAATCACCGCCGGCGGTCAGCAAGGGATCGAGCTCGCCTGCAAGGTCCTCTGCAACGAAGGCGACGCGGTCATCTGCGAGGAGCCGACGTTTATCGGCGCGCTCAACGCGTTCCGCTCGAACGGCGCGAAGCCGATCGGCGTTCCGCTTACGCCCGACGGGATCGATCCGGAGGCGCTCGACCGCGCTCTGGGTGAGCACCCCGAGGCGAAGATGATATACCTCATCCCGACGTTCCACAATCCCGCGGGGATCACCTCGACGCTCGAAAACAGAAAAGCGGTGCTGAAAGTCGCCCGCGCTCACGGCGTTCCGATCTTCGAGGACAACCCGTACGGGGAGCTCCGCTTCTCGGGCGAGGACGTCGACACGATCAAGAAACTCGACGGGGACGAGGGCGGCGTCATCTACTGCTCGACGTTCTCGAAGATACTCTCCGCGGGAATGCGCGTCGGCTACGTCACCGCTCCCGCGCCGATCATCTCAAAGATGGTCATAGCCAAACAGGTCGAAGACGTTCACACGAATATCTTTTTCCAGATACTCTGCCACAGATTCATCGACGAGTACGATCTCGACCTTCATATTGCGGGGATCAGGAAACTCTACCGCGACAAATGCGGTCTTATGCTCAGGTCGCTTGAAGAAAACCTCGCGCCGGACGTACCGTTCACCCGTCCGGACGGCGGTCTGTTCATCTGGTGTACCCTGCCCGACCGTTTCGACGGCGCGCAGTTTGTGAAAGACGCGCTGAAGCATGGCGTCGCCGTCGTTCCCGGAGCGACGTTCTGCTGCGACGAGGGGGCGAGATCGAATTCGTTCCGTCTCAACTACTCGACGCCGTCCGACGAGGACATCGTGAGGGGCGTCCGTATACTCGGAGAACTTACGAAAGAGAAATAAAGGAGTTCGGTTTTGTTTATCGATAAGATCAGGATATACCTGAAAGCCGGAAACGGCGGAAACGGGGCGGTATCGTTCAGACGCGAGAAATACGTCGCAAAGGGCGGACCGGACGGCGGCGACGGCGGCCGCGGCGGAGATATAATCTTCACCGTCGACGAGGGCGCCAACACCCTGCTCGCTTTCCGCTACAAAAGAAAATTCATCGCCGAAGCCGGAGGCGACGGCGAGGGCTCTAAGTTCCACGGCAAGGACGGCGAGGACGTCGTTATCAAAGTGCCGCGCGGAACGCTTATAAAGGACGCTGAAAGCGGTCTCGTCATCCACGATATGAGCGACGGGGAGGACTTCACCGTCTGCCGCGGCGGACGCGGCGGCTGGGGAAACAAGCACTTCGCCACGCCGACGAGGCAGATACCGCGCTTCGCCAAGTCGGGTATGCCCGGCGAGGAAAAAAACGTCGTGCTCGAACTTAAAATGATCGCGGACGTGGGGCTCGTCGGCCTTCCGTCTGCGGGCAAATCGTCGCTTTTGGCGGCGGTATCCGCGGCGCGTCCGAAAGTCGCCGAATACCACTTCACGACGCTCGAGCCGTCGCTCGGAGTCGTGAGCACCGGCGGAGAATCCGGGTTCGTCATGGCGGACATTCCGGGACTCATCGAGGGCGCCTCGGAAGGGGCGGGACTCGGTCACGATTTCCTCCGTCACATAGAGAGATGCAGAATGATCCTTCAGGTCGTCGACGTCGCGGGAACGGAGGGCCGTTCCCCGGTCGAGGATCTCAATACGATCTCGGAAGAACTCGAAAAGTTTTCGCCCGCGGTCGCGTCAAGACCGCGACTGATCGCGGCGAACAAGGCGGATCTGCTCGCATCGGGAGCGGATGAATTCGATATAATCCCCGAGGTCTACGAAGGGGCGAAAGAACTCGAGGAAGCCGCCGCGGCGCACGGCTGGGAAGTCGTATATATCTCCGCGGCCAAGAAAGAGAACACGCGCGAGCTCGTCGCCCGGATCGCACGGATGCTCGAGGATCTGCCGCCCGTTCTGACATACGAGGCGGAAGTCGTCGAGGATCCCGAAAAGTCGACCGCTTCGCCCGACGACGTGACCGTCACGAAAGACGGGGACGTATTCGTCGTCGAAGGCGATTGGGCGCGGCTGCTCGTAGACCGCGTCAACTTCGAGGACAGAGAGTCGCTCATGTATTTCGAGACGTCGCTCACCAAGGCGGGAGTCATCGACAAACTGAGAGAGGCGGGATGCGCCGAGGGCGATACCGTCTCGATGTACGGCCTTGAATTCGATTTCATCGAGTAGGTGTAAAATGAGAGATTATCTTATACTCCATTGCGATACGTACGGTTTTCTGCCGGAGCACAGAGATCAGCTCGTTGATCTGTACGATAAGATCTTCGCGGACGAGCTCGCAAAGGGCGAATTCCTGAGAGCGCACGATATTCTCCTCGAGGGAGGACCCGGAAGATACGAGGTCATGAGACCGCATCTCGACGCGGTCGATAAAGCGGTCGGATCTCACCGCTTTACGACTGATCTGCTCCTCTTCATCTGCGGCGGGCTCGCGCTGAAGGAGAAGTACAAAAAGCTCGGCATCGACGAGGGGATCTGGTTCGACACGATGGGCGACGTGGTATGCAAATACCGCGAATGCTTCGACGTGTACGGGATCGTCGGCGTCTTCACCGAGTCGTGGCACTGCAGGTTTTTCTGGCCGGACAGATTTCAGCTCGGGCGGATGCAGTACGAGACGTGCACGTGGGGCCACGACGAGGAATTCCACGGCGTGAAACGCGGAGATCCCGCCGTCACCGTTCACATCCCGTCAACTCTGCAACCGTTCGACAGGGCGGCGAGGATGGATTCGTACAAAAAAGCGTACGAATTCTTCTGCGACAGATACCGCAACCTTTTCCCGGACGGGAAAATGGTGATCTGCACGCACAGCTGGCTCTTATTCGGGGAGCACCGGAAGTTCCTGAAGGGCTGCCCGAACATCCTGAGCTTCATGGACGATTTCGAGGTCATCGTCTCCCGGTACGACGAGGACGGCCGCGATCTGTGGCGTATCTTCAACACGATGAATCATAACGTCGACGAATTCCCGACGGACACCGCGCTGAGGAGGTCGTACGTCGATCACCTGAAAGCCGGCGGTCTTCCCGGCAGCGGCTACGGCGCGTTCTTCATCGACGGACCTGAGTTCTTCGCGATATGAATTCCTTTGGAATTCGCGATATATACCTTCGGTATGCGATATAACTTCGTTGCGATATGTCCGCCTGCGGCGGCGGAAAATGAACGTCATAAATTCAAAAGCGAGCCGATCTCTCGGCTCGCTTTTTTCGTATTCCCGATTACCAAACGATGTTTTCGGCTATCTTAGTGACCTCTTCGATGTTTAATCCTGTTGAATGAATATTGACTGTTATGTTCTCGTCACCGAAAAGAATGATATCGATCTCGACCTGTTCCCCCTCGTAATCGCAGGAAGTCTCGATCACGTAAGCATCCATACCGTTGATCGTTGATTGATAGACGTATTTATCGTATACTCCTTTTCCGAACCCATGAGAAAAATTGCCCGAACGACTGATCGACATCTGAACGTACGGGAAGTCTCTGCCCTCGTTTTCCGGTTCAATCTCCAGATAGACCCAGCGCACCTCGCCGGTGAAGTCGTCGCGCTCTTCCATGATAAGACCGTCCGGAATATACCCGATTTCAACGTCGTGAATACTTACTGCATCGGCAGATCCGACAGATTCGGCGGATACGTCGGATCCGACGGATTCGGTTTCGCTTTCGGCATCCGGATCAACGAAGGAAACGCCCACTACGTCACCGTCACGTTTCAGAAATGAACCGCGAATCGTTTCGATCACCGCCGCTCTTACGTTCCCGTTCAACATCAAGAGACCGCAGACGGTCAAAAGCACCGCTGCGGCGATCAGGATCGCCCGCTTGATCCCGACAGATCTGCGCTTTGCGCTTCCCGCGGTCACGTTTTCCGATTCGTAGGCGTCTCTTATAAGATCG
Source organism: Clostridia bacterium (assembly GCA_017428635.1). GTDB lineage: Bacteria > Bacillota > Clostridia > Oscillospirales > CAG-272 > RUG11130. Next base: position 38,321 of record JAFRQK010000011.1, read on the forward strand.
TCGTCGATAGCTTCGATCGCGCGTTCCCTTATATCTTCTTTCATGTAATCAAACCTTCTTTCTTTAAGTGCTTTGCGAGGTCGTCCCTCGTTCTTTTGAGCATAACGAGGACTCGGCTTTTGCCGTATCCGTACCGCTCGCAAATGGTTTTTATCGACTCACAATACCAATACCTTTGTATAAATATCCTTCTCTTTGTTTCGTCTATGGATTTAAGAAACCGCGAAATCTCCCGGGAGAGTTCCTCAGCTTCAAGCTCCGCGTCGAGGTCCCAAGCCGAAATTATCTCTCCTATCTCGTCAAGAGATTTCGTCAAGTCGGATCGGACACGTTTTTTGCGGGTGTTCATCCGCCAGCGGTTGATTGCAATTCGCCTTGTGAGTTTTCCGAGATACGTTCTGAGATCTTCCGGCCTCTGCGGAGGGATGCTGTTCCAAGCGGCGAGAAGCGCGTCGTTCAGACATTCTTCCGAATCCATCCGATCGTGAAGGATATTGTCGGAGATATACGTCAGATAGGTTTCATACTGACGTCTGGCTTCCGCGACGGCGTTCTCGTCTCTGTCCCAAAACATCCGTACGATCACTTGATCATCCACGCTTTGCCTCCTTTCTTTGTTGTTAAGGCCTTTCACCTATATACACAACAAAAAACCGGTTTGATTACATTTTTCATTACTATTTTGAGTTAGCAAAACAAAAAGAACCGTACGGGATCGGTCCTTTTTGTTTAGTTTACGGTACCCGACGAGCGGCGGGCGAGTTCGGCGACGCGTTCCTTTATGCCCGCGTTCTCTTCCCTGTCGAGCGTCGGGTCGTCCTCGAGGATACGCGTCACGCACTCCGTCACCTTGTCGGTGATCGCTGAGTTCGAGAGCGCGCGGATCAGCGAGAGCGTAGACTGACCGTGCTGACGGACGACGCTGTTCTCCGAGAGAATGTCGCCGGGGCCGCGCTGGCGGAGGTCCGCCTCCGCTATCTTATATCCGTCGCGGGAGCGTTTGAGCGTTTCGATCCTGTCCTTCGCTTTCTCTCCCTTCGAGTCGGAGACCATTACGAAATATGATTTCGCCGAGCCGCGCCCGACGCGTCCTCTCAGCTGATGGAGCTGGGAGAGGCCGAAGCGCTCGGCGTTTTCAACTATCATAAGCGTCGCGTTAGGCACGTTTACGCCGACCTCTATGACGGTCGTCGAGACGAGAACGTCGATCTCGCCGCGCGAGAACGCGCTCATGACGGCGTCCTTCTCCGACGGCTTCATCCGTCCGTGGACGAAACTGACGCGGCAGTCTTTCAGCTCGTTTTTAAGCTGTTTGGAGTACTCGACCGCCGACTTCATCGGCAGTTCCCTGTCGGGGCCGAGAAGATCGAAAAGTTCGATATCCGCCATCTCGAGCGGGTCGTCTCCCTTTTCGGGTACGGGTGCCTCCTCGACGGCGGGACAGACGACGTAGACCTGATGACCCTCCCCGACCTGCTTTTCGATGAACGCGTTGAGCCGTTTGCGGTAACTCTCGTCAACGGCGAACGTGTCGACGGGCTGTCTGCCCGAGGGCAGTTCGTCGAGGCGGGAGACGTCGAGATTTCCGTACGCGATCAGCGACAGCGTTCGCGGGATAGGCGTCGCGCTCATGACGAGCGTGTGGACGCCCTCCGTCTTCTCGGCGAGCGCGGCGCGCTGCATTACGCCGAAGCGGTGCTGCTCGTCGATTATCGCAAGGCCGAGGCGGGCGAACGTGACATCCGGCGAGATAAGCGCGTGCGTTCCGATGAGGAAGACGGGCTCGCTTCCGTCCGCGATCGCCGCGGATATCTCGCGCCTTCTCGCCGCGCCTGTAGAGCCGGTGAGAAGATAACATTTATAACCGAGTTTTTCAAACAACGCCGAGAGGTCTGCAAAGTGCTGAGTCGCGAGGATCTCCGTCGGCGCCATGAGAGCGGCCGAATAGCCGGACTTCATCGCGAAATACGCCGCAGCCGCCGCGACGACCGTTTTACCGGAGCCGACGTCGCCGACGAGGATACGGTTCATCACCTTGCCGCTCGCGAGATCGGCGCCGATCTCGGCGATCGCCCTCTTCTGCGAGGCGGTCAGGGAAAACGGGATCGCACGCGTGAAGGGCGCGGTATCGGGCGTCGGGATGACCGAGGTAGATCTTTCGTTTCTTCTGCCGCCCGAAACGGATAGCGACAGAGACGTGAGGAACAGCTCGTCGAACGAAAGGCGGTTCTTCGCCGCCTCGAGCGCTTCGAGCGATTCCGGGAAGTGGATATTCTCAAGAGCGTAGGTGTGAGTGGGCAGCGAGAGGCGCGAGAGGATCTTTTCGGGGAGATACTCGCCGCCCGTGCCTGTCATGGCGAGCGCCGCCGACACCGACTGTGCGACCGATTTCTGCGTGAGTCCGCGGGTGAGCGGGTAAACGGGGATGATCGGAGGGAGTTCCCTGCCCTCGACGAACGGCTCCCATACGGGAGACGTGATCGTGAGGCGGCTCTTTTCGAGCGCAAATCTGCCCCAGATCCTGAACGTCGCGCCGGTTCTGAAATTGTCCTTGACGTAAGGCTGGTTGAAGAACGTGACCTCGACGCGGCCGGTCTCGTCGAACATGCGGAGTTTCGTCAGCGTCATGCCCCGGCGGATCATGCGGTTCATCGGCTCTGCCGCGACGGTGAGGATCGACGAGCAAGGGAACGATTTTCCGTCCTCGCTCATGGCGATATTATCTCTTATTTCGGCGAGCGTCCTGACGTGTTCCCTGTTCTGATAGGCGCGCGGGTAAAAGCGGAGCAGATCGCCCACGGTCGCGACTCCAACGCGCGCAAAAGCGGCGGCGCGCGCGGGGCCTACGCCCTTGACCGCCGTGGTCGGTTTTGAGAGAATATCCGCATATGACGGGTTCGTCACTTCCGCCGCCTCCTTTTCTGTCTTTGTGATACTATTTTAACATATCGGGATAGGTTTTACAATAAGAAAGCGGATCTGCACCGAGCAGTGCAGATCCGCATATTCTTAAAGAATCTCTGATTATTTGAGTTCGACGGTTGCTCCGGCAGCTTCGAGCTGAGCCTTGAGAGCTTCCGCGTCTTCTTTCGTAGCGCCTTCTTTGATAGCCTTCGGAGCGCCTTCGACGAGCTCTTTGGCTTCCTTGAGTCCGAGACCGGTGATCTCGCGGACGACTTTGATGACGTCGAGCTTCTTCGCGCCGAAGTTGGCGAGGATAACGTCGAAGTCGGTCTTCTCTTCAGCAGCAGCGGCTGCGGGAGCAGCGCCTGCGCCTGCGGCGACAGCAACGGGAGCGGCGGAAACGCCGAACTCTTCTTCAACTGCCTTAACGAGCTCGGAGAGCTCAAGAATGGTGAGACCCTTGATCTCATCAAGAATAGCGGTGATCTTTTCAGATGCCATTTTAATTTTCCTCCGTTAAATATTGTGATGTGTTTTTTTCTTATTCGGCTGCGGGTTCTTCCGCGGGGGCTGCTTCCTCAGCGGGGGCTGCTTCCTCAGCGGGAGCTGCTTCCTCGGCGGGAGCGGCGTCCTCTACGGGAGCTGCTTCCTCGGCGGGAGCTGCTTCCTCGGCGGGAGCTGCTTCCTCGGCGGGAGCTGCTTCCTCAGCGGGAGCTGCTTCCTCAGCAGGGGCTGCCTCCTCAGCGGGAGCTGCTTCCTCTTTTTCGACGGGGGTCATATCGCCCTTGTCGACGATCGCCTGGAGTCCGACGGCGAGGCCGTACAGAGGCGACATCAGGCTGCCCATGAGTTTGGCGATGAGAACTTCCTTCGGCGGAATGTCTGCGAGTTCACCGACGACGGACGCATCGACGACGGCACCCTCAAGAAAGCCCGCTCTGATTTCAAAGGTCTCGATCTTTTCGGCGTACTTTTTGAGTATCTTTGCGGGAGCGATCGGGTCTTCATAGCTGACCGCGACTGCGTTCATCCCTTCGAGGTGCGGCTTGAGTCCTTCAAAACCGACTTTCTCGCACGCGAGGTTGATGAGGCTGTTCTTGATGACAGTATACTCAACGCCCGCCGCGCGGAGTTCGGCACGAAGCTTCGTGTCGTCCTCGACCGTGATGCCCTGATACTTAACGAGCACACCGGAAACGGCTTTACCGAACTTGTCGGCTATCTCGTTCACTCTGGCCTGTTTCTGCTCCAGTATCTTTGCGCTAGGCATTTGCTTGTTTCCTCCTTCTTCAGACGTACAGCGGAAACGAAAAAAGTCTTTTTTCGCACCCCGCGCGAAAAAAGACCACCCTATCGAGTATGGCGTCTCTCCTCGGCAGGAAAGCTCATCGCTTTTACCGTAACCTGCTGTCTTTGGTTCAACAACAAGGGTATTATACACTTGGCAGTCCGGTTTGTCAACACTTTTTTCAAAAATATTTCGGTCATTGACAAATCGGGCGTAAAAACCTAAAATATAGAAAAGAGAGAGGTGAGGAATTTGGCAATCGAAAAGAGGCCCGCCGCCGACCGTCTGCGGCCCAAGTCGTTCGACGAGATGGCGGGACAGGAGAAACTAGTCGGGAAGAACGGTATCCTGCGTAAACTCGCCGAGGGAGGCGTTCTGCCGTCCGTGATATTCTACGGACCGCCCGGAACGGGAAAAACGACGGCTGCGGGCATCCTCGCGGAACTGTCCGGCAAGGAGATCTTTTATCTCAACGCCACGACGGCGACGCTCGCCGACGTCAAGGAAGTCGCCGCCATGACGGGATCGCTTATAGGTTATAACGGCGTCGTTCTGTACCTCGACGAGATCCAGTATTTCAACAAAAAACAGCAGCAGTCGCTTCTCTCTTATATCGAGGACGGGAGCATCACTCTCATCGCCTCGACGACCGAAAATCCCTACTATTACGTTTACGACGCCCTGCTCTCGCGGTGTTCCGTTTTCGAGTTCCGCTCCGTGTCGGACGCGGATATCGAAAGACGGCTCCGTCAGGTCGCCCCGCTGATCAACGACAAGGCGACGATCGCGGACGGCGCGCTCCGCGCTATCGCGCGATCCGCCGCGGGCGACGTCAGGCGGGCGGTCAATATGCTCGAGCTTGCGCTCAACGTGACGGAGAGCGGCGAGATAACGGAGGACGATCTTTCCGAGATGCTCCCCAACCTCTCGCTCGGCTCGTTCGACCGCGACGGGGACGTTCACTACGATCTTCTCTCCGCGCTTCAGAAGTCGATCCGCGGGTCCGACCCCGACGCCGCCGTCTTCTATCTCGCGCGTCTGCTCGAGGGCGGAGACATAATTTCGCCTATCAGACGGCTGCAGGTCATCGCGAGCGAGGATATCGGTCAGGCGTACCCGATGGCGGCGGTAATAACGCGCGCGTGCTGCGAATCTGCGAAGGAACTCGGTCTGCCCGAGGCGGCGATACCGCTCAGCAACGCCGCGGTCATGCTCGCCACGGCTCCGAAGTCGAACACCTCGAACGAAGCGTACAAAGCGGCGTCCGCGGATGTGAAAGCCGGCGCGGGGCGCGAGATACCGACCCATCTGCGCAGTCCGCTCTTCAAGGGTTACAAGTACCCGCACGCTTTCCCGAACAGATGGGTGAAGCAGCAGTATCTGCCCGACGATCTGAAAGACCGCAAGTACTACGAGTACGGAGAGAATAAGACGGAACAGGCGGCGAAGGCGCACATGGAAAAAATAAAAGGCATAAAAAAAGACGAATAAAAACGGTTCCTCCGGTCAGATCCGGAGGAACCGCTCTTTTTTATTTTTTCTTTCTGACGGGAACTCGCGCGGACGGAACGAGTTTCGAGGCGGGACCGGTGTGGACCGTCTGATCGTCGAAGAAGATGTGCGCTCCGAACGATCTCAGGACCTCGGCTTTCTCAATTCCGCCGAGGAAGAACGCCTCGTCGATGTTGACGCCCCACTCTCTCAGCGTGCGGATGACCCTCTCGTGCGCGGGGGCGTTGCGCGCCGTGACGAGCGCGGTGCGGATCGGCATATCGTCCGGACCGAACCGGGACTGAACGAGGGAGATCGTTTTCAACAGCTTAGCGAACGGCCCCTCGGGGAGCGGCTTTTTCGCGTTTTCGCGCTCGTGCTCGGTGAACGCGTCGATCCCCTCGGATTTGTATATCTGCTCCGATTCGTCGGAGAAGATGACGGCGTCGCCGTCGAACGCGATCCGTATCTGCTCGACGGGCGCGTCGGGGTCGATCGGCTGCTCGGTCGGCGAACAGATCGTACCTGCGGCAAAGCCGGCGTTTATCGCCTCCTGAACGTCGTCCTCGTCGGCGGAGAGGAACAGATCGGTCTTGAACGAGGATAGATACGGCGCGATCGACGCCCCGCTGACGAGAGCGGCGCGGCTGATATCCAGGCCGTATTTCTCTATCGAGTTGAAGATTCGTAAACTCGTGTCCGCGCTGTTTTTGGACATGACGATGACCTCGGTCAGACGACGGTCGCCGAGGTTGAGATTGTGGAGCGCTTTGACGAGCGGGAACGCGGTCCCGGGTTTCAGAACGTCGTTTTCGTGCTCGCGCTGATATTTGCGGTACGCGGGAAGCCCTTCCCTCTCGAACACTTCGTTCGCCTCCTCGAGGTCGAAAAGCGCGCGGGAGGAAATGCCCACCACGAGTCTGTCGTTGAGATCGAAAGGCATCGCGGAAACTCCTTTTTTATTACGTACAAATATGATACCATATTTTCGGGCGTTGTCAATCCCCGCGCGCGGTTGAATTATTATTTGAAAAGTGATATAATAAAGTTTTGGGGAAGGTGTGTTTTCCCCGAGATAAAGGGCCGCTCGACGCGGCGGAGAGGAGTAAAAAGTGACAAAAGTCGATATTTTTTCGGGATTTCTCGGCGCCGGTAAGACGACGCTGATAAAGAAGTTGATAAAAGAGGCGTACCGCGGCGAGATGATCGTCGTCATTGAAAACGAATTCGGCAAGATCGGGATCGACAGCGGCTTCCTTCAGGAGGCGGGCATTCAGATCACCGAGATGAATTCGGGATGCATCTGCTGCTCTCTCGTCGGCGATTTCGGCGTGGCGCTCGGCAAAGTCAAGGAACAGTACGATCCCGACAGGATCGTTATCGAGCCGTCCGGCGTCGGCAAACTCTCCGACGTCATCCGAGCAGTCCGCGACGCGGGGGTCGAAGGGCTCGAACTGAACGCGTTCACGACCGTCATCGACGCGTCGAAGTGCGCGATGTACATGAAGAATTTCGCGGAGTTCTACCGCAATCAGATAGAGTTCGCGTCGTCCGTCATCTTCTCACGCACCGACGGGATAAGAGAGGACAAGCTCGCAGACGCCGAGCGGATCGTCCGCGAGATCAACGGGTCGGCGTCGCTCATTACGACGCCGTGGGACAAGCTCGACGGGCGCGATATCCTCGACGTTATGGAGAAGAGGAACACGCTGGAGGCGGAACTGCTCCACCTGCTCGAAGAGGAGAAGAAAAAGGATCATCACCACCGTCACCATCATCACGAGGACGGCGAGGAGTGCGACGATCCCGAATGCGAGTGCCATCATCACCACGACGATGACGACGACGACGGGGATGATCACGGGCATCACCATCATCACCATGAAGATGAACACGAACGCCATCATCACGACGACGATGATGACGATGAGGACGAACACGAACATCATCACCATCATCACCACGACGACGGCGAGGAGTGCGACGATCCCGAGTGCGATTGCCATCATCACCACGACGATGACGACGGGGACGAACACGAACATCATCACCATCATCACGACCACGACGCCGACGAAGTCTTCACGAGCTGGGGAATCGAGACCGCGGGCAAGTTCTCGGAGGGCAAAATCGAGGATATCCTCGACGAGCTTCTCACCGGCCGCTACGGCATGATCCTGCGCGCCAAGGGAATCGTCGACTCGGGCGAGGACGAGTGGGTACACTTCGACTACGTACCGGGCGAAAAGAACGTCAGACGGGGACCGGCAGGAGTCACCGGGAAACTGTGCGTGATCGGAACGGGGCTTGATAAGAAGGGGCTCGCGGAACTGTTCGCTTGAGGGGGATAAAATGGATATACCCGTATATCTTTTCACAGGGTTTCTCGAATCGGGCAAAACGACTTTCATCCAGCAAACGCTGGAGAGACCCGATTTTTACGAGAACGGCAACGAGAGACCGCTCGTGATCCTCTGCGAGGAGGGCGAGGAGGGGCTCGATCCGCTCTCGTTCGCGGCGGGCGGAGCCGCCGCCGAGACGCTCGACGGCGAAAGGCAGCTGAACCCCGACAAACTCGAGGCGCTGCGCCGCAAGCACGACGCGACGTGCGTGATCGTCGAGTACAACGGAATGTGGACGCTCGACAAAATGTACGCGGCGCTCCCGGACGGCTGGTTCATCTTTCAGGAGGTCAACGTCGCGGATTCGACGATGATAGAAGTATTCAACGCGAATATGAGGAACCTCGTCGTCGACAAGTTCTCGGGATGCGATCTGGTCATCTTCAACCGCTGCGACGGAGACACGGATTTCGATGCGCTTCACAAGCTCGTCAGGGGCGTCAGCAGGCGTCCGGATATCGTTTACGAACACGTGGACGGTTCTGCGGCGTACGACGACATCGAGGACCCCCTGCCGTTCGATATGGACGCGCCGATCGTCGAGGTCGGCGACAAGGATTACGCGCTCTTCTACCGCGACCTCGCGGAGAATCCGCCGGACTGGGACGGAAAGACGGTCCGTTTTCTCGGTCAGACGAACGGCATCAAAAATCTGCCCGCGGGCGGGTTCGTCATCGGGCGGCCCGTCATGACGTGCTGCGTCGAGGACATCACGTTCAGCGGACTGTTCTCGGAGACGGGCGCAGACCGCGTGAAGAACGGCGTTTGGTACCGCGTGACCGGAAAACTCACCGTAAAGAACTGCGCGGTGTACGGCAGAGTCGGTCCCGTGATGCGCCTTATCTCCGCCGAGGAGGCGGACGCGCCGGAACAGCCGGTTTCAACGTTTTATTGAACTGAAAAAGGACGTCTCGCGACGTCCTTTTTCAATGAAAATACGAAATTATATTTTTTTGCAAAAACCTCTTGACAAGTATACTTGTCATCGCGTATAATATGATTACCAAGTAAACTTGGCAGGAGGTATAATTCATGAATCGCGAAGAAATTTTGAACAAGGCGAAACTCGAAAACAAAGGAAAGGACCCGGCGGACAGAGAAGCGCAAAAGGACGGAGGTTTGCTCGCGTATATCGTAGGCGTCTGTCTGCTCATCATCGTCGACACGGTGAACGGATTCGTTTTTCACAACGTGAACAGGGGCCCGGATTTCGCCCTTTTCACGATGGCGTTCGTCGTTTTTCTCGTGAAGTATATCAAACTCAGAAAAAAACACGAACTCATCACGGCGATCGTGTGGGCAGCGCTCGCCGTTACGATGCTCGTCGTCTGGATCCTTCAGATGGCAAGGGTGATTTGATATGGACGGCGCGCTGATACTTCACAACAACCTGCCCTCTCTGCGAAAAGAGCGCGGGATGTCGCAATCGGATCTTGCCCGCGCCGTCGGGGTCTCGAGAAACACGATAAGTTCAGTCGAGACGGGTCAGTACACACCGACGGCAAAGCTGGCGCTTCTGCTCTGCATCGCTCTGGACCGAAAGTTTGAAGAAGTGTTCTTTTTTTAAAAGAAAAGGACGTCTCACCGCGAGACGTCCTTTCTTATTTTTGAGTTAACTGATTTTGCTGCGGTAAAGGAAAGTGACAACTTGACCCCTTGTGCAAGTATTGTTCGGAGAGAAGGTCTTTGCGGTCGTTCCGTTGGTGATACCCTTCCCGACAGCCCAGAGGACAGCGTCTTTGAAGTAGTCGCCGTCCTTTACGTCTTGGAAGGGATTATCCGAAGACGTCGGCGCGGGGGTGCCCTCGGATCTGTACAGGAACGTCACGATCTGCCCTCTCGTGCAGGTGGCGTTCGGGGAGAACTTCGTCGCGCCCGTACCCTTGGTGATGCCCTTCTCGACCGCCCAGAGGATCGCCTTGTAATAATATGCGCCGCTTCCGACGTCGTCGAAAGGATTCTTCGTGCTCGAGGGCTCGGGGGAGCCCGCCGCGCGCCACAGGAAAGTCACGACCTGACCGCGCGTACACCCTTTCAAGGGCGAGAAAGTCGTCTCGCTCGTTCCGGAGGTGACGCCGTTTTTGACCGCCCAGGTCACCGCAGGTTCGTAGAAAGCGTCCGCGGGGACGTCGGTGAATATCTCGAACGCGCGCTTGGCGATCGCCGCTTCGTACGCTTCCTTTACGTCCTCCGCCTTCATCGCGCCCTCGTACACTCTGACGAGATTAACGTTGCCGGAGAAGGTATAACGAACGCTGCCCGTCTTCGGCGCAAAGTCGCCGATGAAGAAAGCGGACGCCTCGTCGAACGCGGGCTGATCGAGACCTCCGGTCGCCGATCCGCTGTCGGCGAGTTCGCCGTTCAGATAGAGTTTGACTTCGGCCCCGTCATAGGTCGCGACGGCATGATACCACTTCCCGCTCTCGATCGGAGCGGAAGCGATGAGACGCTCTTTCATCTGTCCGTTGTTGATCGAACGGAAATTGCCCCACAGATGGAGTTTGCCGTCTTCGATTCGCAGACCGGAGCTCGCCGAGTCGTTGCTTCCCATAACGAACTGCGGTTCGCCAACGCTCGTCGCTTTGAAATATGCCTCGTAGGTGAATCCGAAACGGATCTTCTCATAATCTTCCTGACCGAACGAATATCCGATCGGTCCGAGCCCCTGAAACTGGGCGGTTTTTTTACCTATGTCTGCTGAGTCGATTATGCGCAAACGCGTGGGCTTTTCGGTTATCTCACGGCCGAGCGTATCGTCGACCGTTCCTTTTGAAACGTCGACTTCGAGGATAGGTTCGGCGGGATACTTCGTCTCGGTATGACCGACGTTGACCGGTCCCGCCGTCAGCGCGGACGAGTTCTTTCCGTAACCCGTCATGGCAACGACTTCAACCATGTAATCAGTGTCGGGTATAAGACCCGGAACGGGAACGTTCCATTCAGAACGCTGTTCGATAACTTGTGAATCGTTCAGTACGTAGAATTCATTCGTATTGTTTGGGTTATCCTTTTCGATCAGGCGGATCATATAGCGCCATATATAGTCGTAACCCTTACCTGTTGCAGGTGTCGCCGATGGGAAGTGAACGATGATCGTATCGTGATTGTCCTCATAAGTAACGGTAAGTTCCGCATCGTCCGAAAAAGAAGGAGCAGCAACATGTTCAGCATACGTTCCCGCCTTGGATTTTGTACGATAGATCAGATTATTTGGGTCCACGATCACCGGCTCGTCACCGAAAACGTATTCGCCCTTCGAGATATCGATCCTGCGGAGGATCGCGGTCCCGTTCGCCAGCACGTCGACGAGGACGAGAGCGCAGGAGTTCTCGCAGTTGTCGGTGAGCGGGTCGCCCGTGCGTCCGGTCTCGGGGTTTATCGGACTGTCCGATCCGCCCCAAAAGTGGCCCATAACACCCGCGCGAATATGGGTAAAACCGCGGTCCTGATCTATGAATTCGGACATATTATAGTAGAAGGTGTGAGAGTGGCCGGTAAAGATAATGAAATTCGGATGTTCCGCGAAGAGTTTGAGCTCCGTTTCAGACCAATTGGAACTCTTATCCGTTTTCGTACCTGTGGGAATGCGGTGATGCGCCATACCGATTATGATCCCGGTATATCCGCGTTCGTCGATCTCTTTGAAGGAGTCGACGATAAAATTCTCGATCTCCGTCGCTTTATAGTTGCCTGAGTCGCGCTCGTCGGAAGGACTGATCTTTATGACCGGCACGTCGTTGATCCAGTAAAGGCCGCAGGCGTCCTGGCCGGTGCATCTCTCGAACCGCTCGACGTGGCTCTCGGACGTGTCGAGATACTCGTGGTTGCCCATTGAGAGCAGGACCGTTCCGACGGCTTCGCCGTGGTCGGTGAAAGTGAACTTGGAGCCCGCGCGGGGAGTGGTGACGGCGGCGTTTTTGTTTACGAGGTCCATGACCTCCGCGTACGCTTCGGGCAGAGAGTTGTCCGTCACGTCGCCGCAGACGCCGAGCATATCGACCCCGCCGACAGAGGCGAGCGCACGGAACGTATAATCGAGTTTAGCGTAGGGGTAATACTGCCCCGCGCCCATATGGAGGTCCGCGCCGATCGCGAAACGCGCGACGACGTCGTCGCCCTTTTCAAGCGGCTCCCAGACGGTATTGTCGGGGACCCAGTTTTCGCCCTCGCGATGACCCGCCCACGCGGCAGTCGCGAAACACGACGCGAGAAACAAAACGGATAGGATGAGAGATAAAAGTTTTTTCATCATTGAGCACGTCCTGTCTTTATTTTGTATCTTTATTTTAAGACAAGGACGGCTCAAAGTCAATATTCAAAGCCGAACCAGCCGGCGAAAAGTTCCAGTATTTTGAAGCGGACACGGTACCGGACTCCCGAGTCTTTTTTCACCGCGCCGTACTGGTCGGGGGTGAAGCCCGCCTCGATGAAATCCTCCTCGGCGTCCTCCGCGAGCGAAGTGCAGAACGACGGAAAGAGGATACACCACCAGTTCTTACCCGCCCCTCCGCCGATCGTGACACGCAGAGAATCGTATTCTCCCGCGGGAAGCGCAAAGCTGTCGTATTCTCTCTCGGGGTATTTCTCGCGTGTGAAGGACACGGCGACCGTGTCGTCCCTTCCCTCTTTGCTCAGCGCATCGCGCGCCGCCGTTTCGACGAGATCAAGGGAGTCCGAGACGATCGTCTTCGCCTCGCCGCGATCGCTGACGCCGTCGAGTTTTTCGCCGAGCGCGGAGAGAACGGCGTCGCGCACTTTGAGTTTGACCGCCTGATCCTCCGCGTCGTCCGATGCGGCGATCACGTGAAGGCGGATGACTCCGCCGTAGACCGCCTGTTCCCCTCTGACCGGGAGAAACGAGAGTGCGAGCGCCGCGAGAGTGACGCAGACGCCGGAAATAAGTATTTTTTTCATATTCAACTCCAAATAAAAGATCCGTCAGGTTTCCGCCTGACGGATCTTTTCCCGTTTTTCGTTTTTTTATGCTCTCTTTACGAGAGAAAGTTTGAGGTCTCCCTCTTTGATCCACCCGATCTTGCGGAGAACGAGACCGAACGCCCACGTCAGCACCGCGGGAAGAATGAAGCAGATCAGGGCGAAGCCGATCCAGTCGAAGACGCCGGGAGTGACCGCCGTCGCTCCCGCGGCGACAGCCGCCTCGGACGGCGTGAACCATCCGGTGATGACGCCGATCTGGCCGACGAATCCGCACGTGCCCATTCCCGCGGAGACGGGCGTGCCGTTCATCGTCATCCTGAAGAGGCACGTCGCGAGCGGGCCGGTTATCGCGGAGGTGAGGATCGGAGGGATCCAGATCCGCGGATTTTTGACGATATTGCCCATCTGGAGCATCGAGGTACCGATCCCCTGCGAGATGAGACCGCCCCATTTGTTCTCACGGTAGGACATAACGGCGAAGCCGACCATCTGCGCGCAGCAGCCGGCGACCGCAGCTCCGCCCGCGAGACCGGTGAGCCCGAGCGCCGCGCAGATCGCGGCGGAGGAGATCGGAAGCGTGAGCGCGATACCGACGATCACCGAGACGAGAATGCCCATCAGGAACGGCTGCAGATCGGTCGCCCACATGATCGCGTTCCCGACCCAGCTTGCCGCGGTGCCGATCGGCGGTGCGATCAGAACCGCCAGCGCGACGCCGGATACGACGGTGACGAGCGGCGTCACGAGAATGTCGACCTTCGTTTTCTTGGAGACAAGTCTGCCGAGCTCGGCGGCGACGATCGCGATGATGAGGACGGCGAGCGGTCCGCCCGCTCCGCCTTTGGCGTTTGCCGCCCAGCCGACCGCGGTAAGCGAGAAGAGGACGAGCGGATCGGCGCTGAGAGCGTATCCGATGGCGACCGCCATCGCGGGCCCCGCCATTTCAAACGCAAACTGACCGACCTCGGTGATGAACGCGACGCCGGTAAGCTGACCGACCGTCTTGATTATCGTTCCTATGAGAAGACTGCAGAAAAGCCCCTGCGCCATCGCGCCCATGGCGTCGATGAAATAACGCTTTGCGGCTTTTTTCAGAAATGATCCGACTTTTGCCAAAGCAACTCCCTCCCGAATCGCCTTCGGAGCGGTGTGACCTCCGCTCTTCCTTTGTGAACATTATAGACTATTTTTTGCGATTATTCAATGTCCCTTTTTTACATAAATACGGTTGTAAAGAGGCAGAAATTATGGTATATTATTGTCGTATGCGAAACGACGGGATAAAAGAGTTCCCGCAAGAAAGGAATAATACATGGATTACAACAAGAAAACGGTTGAGGACATCGACGTAAAAGGTAAAAAAGTCCTCGTAAGATGCGATTTCAACGTGCCCTTGAAGGACGGCGTCATCACCGACGAGAACCGTATCGTCGGCGCGCTGCCCACCATTCAGTATCTTATCGGTCAGGGAGCGAAAGTCATTCTCTGCTCTCACATGGGAAGACCTAAGGGCGAATTCAATATGAAGTATTCTCTCGCGCCGGTCGCCGAGAGACTGTCCGCTAAACTCGGCCGCAAGGTAGAACTTGCCGCCGACGTCATCGGCCCCGACGCCAAGGCGAAAGCCGCGGCTCTCGGCGAAGGCGACGTTCTCCTTCTCGAAAACGTCCGTTTCCACGCCGAAGAGGAAAAGAACGACCCCGCTTTCGCGAAGGAACTCGCCTCGATGGCTGAGATCTACGTGAACGACGCGTTCGGCACCGCTCACAGAGCGCACGCCTCCACCGCGGGCGTCGCCGATTATCTGCCCGCCGTCTGCGGATATCTCATTCAGAAAGAGATCTCCATCATGGGCAAGGCGCTCGCAGATCCCGCCCGTCCGTTCGTGGCTATCCTCGGCGGCGCGAAGGTCTCCGACAAGATCGGCGTCATCAACAACCTCATCGACAAGGTCGACACGCTCATCATCGGCGGCGGTATGGCGTACACGTTCTTCCGCGCGCTCGGAAGCTCGACCGGCACCTCGATCTGCGAGGAAGACAAACTCGACCTCGCGCTCGATCTGCTCAAGAAGGCGAAAGAAAAAGGCGTCAACTTCATGCTCCCCGTCGACAATATCATCGGCCGCGAGTATAAGGAAGACACCACGTTCATGAGAATTTACTCCGACTCCATTCCGGACGGCTGGATGGGACTCGATATCGGCGAGAAGACGCAGGAACTCTACGCCAAGTCGATCGAGGGCGCAGGCACCGTCGTATGGAACGGCCCGATGGGCGTTTCCGAGTGGGAGAACTTCGCGTCCGGTACGCGCGCGGTCGCGCGCGCGGTTGCCGAGTCCGGCGCCGTTTCGATCATCGGCGGCGGCGACTCCGCGGCGGCTGTCGAGCAGCTCGGATTTGCCGACAAGATGACGCACATCTCCACGGGCGGCGGCGCGTCGCTTGAATTCCTCGAAGGTCTCGAACTCCCCGGCATCGCATGCCTCATGGATAAATAATAACGGAATGGGGAGCGGCGCTCCCCTTTTCTTACGAACGGAGAAAAGAGAATGAAAAAAGAAGTACGTAAAGTAGTTATCGCGGGCAACTGGAAAATGAACATGACGCCGTCGCAGGCGAAGGAAGCGGTCGCGGCGACCGCGAAGCTCGTCGAGGGCAAGAGCGGGTGCGACGTCGTCCTCTGCGTGCCGTTCGTCGATATCGCGGCTGCGATCGAGGCGGCGAAGGGTACGAACGTCAAAATAGGCGCTCAGAACGTCCACTTCGAGAAGAAGGGCGCGTTCACGGGCGAGGTCTCCGCGGATATGCTCCTCGAGACCGGCGCGGAATACGTTATCGTCGGCCACAGCGAGAGAAGACAGTATTTCGGCGAGACTGACGAGACCGTCAACAAGCGCGCGAAAGCGGCGCTCGACGCGGGTCTCACCGTCATCCTCTGCCTCGGCGAAGTGCTCGAGCAGAGACAGGCGGGCATCACCGCCGAGATCGTCTCGATGCAGACGAAACTCGACCTCGCGGGCATCACGGCGGAACAGATGAAGAGAGTCATCATCGCCTACGAGCCGGTCTGGGCGATCGGCACGGGCCTCACGGCGACGCCGGAGCAGGCGGACGAGGCGTGCGGCATCATCCGCGGCGTCATCGCGAACCTCTACGACGGCGATCTCGCCGAGGCGACCGTTATCCAGTACGGCGGCTCGATGAACGACGGCAACGCCGCCGAGCTTCTCTCCAAGGTCAACGTCGACGGCGGCCTGATCGGCGGCGCGTCGCTCGTTCCCGAGAAGTTCTCGAAGATAGTCGAAGCCGCTCAGTGATCCCTGAAAAAATCAAGGCGCACGAATTCGTGCGCCTTTTCTTTATGCGAGTCCCGGAGGACAGGGTCTGCCGATCTCTTTCCGGTGTTTGAAGTAGAGTTCCTCCGTTGCGAGCGCCATCTTCGTGACGGCGAAATCGCAGTCGTGCGGGTAGATATACCAGGTGTCGTCGAGCGTGTTCAGGTCGACGCAGTCTCCGTGCTTTCCGAGATATTCGTATTCGATATGGCACGAGTAGAGCGTCGGCACGGGTTTGATCATCTCGAACGGATCGCCGTCGACGTCGGTCCCGCGGACGGTGAAACCGTTCATATCGTGGACCATCGTTCCCTCTCCGAGCCGGATAAAGCGGCGGGCGTTCGGGAGCGTGTCGACCGTGACGGGCATCTCGCCCGTCGAGTACGTTCCCGCCTCGACCTCGGCGCGAACGTTTCTCCTCTCCCATTCGTACCAGTCGGGGATGTGGGAGAACTCGGTCACGCCGTCGTCGCCTGTCAGTTCGCCGAGGGTGGACATCGTCCACGTTTTTCCGCATTCGGTACAGATGAGTTTGTCATCCTTCGAGGTCATCTTATACTCTTTGCCGCACGCGGGACACTGGTAGAGGACCTTGTGAAGACCTTCCGCTCTTTTTTCGTAAGGAGTTTCGATCCCGCGCGCCTTCTGCCACGCGAAGTCGTCGTACCGGTAAGCCTCGACGATCTTTTCGTTGATCTCGTCGACCGTGGCGTCTTTCAGTTCCTCGGGGGTGAAAAGGACGTTCATCTCCGCCTCGGTCGGCTTCACTCCCCTGTCGTGGAGGTTCCAGAACGGAGAGTTGACGTGGTGACCGTGGCACATGAACGTGACGACCGGAACTTTCAGGAGTTTGCAGAGCCGTCCGAGCGCGGAAGGAAGTACGGCGGTCGTTCCGCAAAGGGAGTAACGCGCCTCGGGATAGAGGATCACGGCGTCGCCGTTTTTCACGACGCGGGAAAGCTGTTTGATCAGAACGAGGTCGTTCGTGAATTTGCGCTTGCAGATACCGCCGACGTTGCGGAGCAGTTTTTCGCGACCGATGAAGCCGTCGATCGCGACGACGTAATTGGCGCGCTGAGGCCAGATCGCCGCCGTCAACGCCTTGAAATCCATGAACGCGTTGTGGTTGCACAGCACAAGGTAGGGAGGTTTGAGGTCCTCGCAACGTGTCTTGGTAATCTTGAGTTTGTGTTTTTTAACGTCGGGCATGCACAACAGATACGTCAGAGGACGCAGATACCACTTCGTCCTGACGGGAGGCGCCTGCATGTCGAATCGTTTGAATTCTTTTTTCATAAAATCGTCCGTTTAATATGTTTTTTCCTTCGGGCTAAGTTTATTTTACCATAAAAACGGACCGTTTTCAACAAGGCGCAGGGGTCCCGGGAAAAATGGCTGAAAAATAGAAAAATGGGTGTTGACAACCGCCCGCGCTTTTGCTATAATATGTCCGTTGACGCTGATGTAGCGCAGTCGGTAGCGCACGTCATTGGTAATGACGAGGTCACGGGTTCGAATCCCGTCATCAGCTGAAAAGGGCTCCCCAAAAGGGGAGCCCTTTTCAGCTGATGACGGGAATAAAGATACCGCCCTTTCCAAGCAAAGAATCATCTCACGGCAACCACTGTAAAATACTGCGTTTCGGCGAAGCCGAATGAAATGGGTTGGGTCCCATTTCAAGCAGTATTTTATCCTTCTTGCGAAGCAAGAAGACGAATCCCGCCGCGCCGCAGGCGCGGAGTGTTTGACGTGCGGTAACTCAAGTATTTTATCCTGCTTGCGCAGCAAGCAGACGGGCAAAACATTATTTCACTTCCCCGCTCTCTTTTCTCCCTTTGGACTTCATATCCCGTTTGCCTCGCGCGCTCTCGGCTCCGGGGACGATCTCGCCCGCTTTGGTGAGGGCGATCTTCGTCATCGTCGGGCCGATGAGTTCGTAGATCAGGACGGAGAACAGAATGACGTTCCTTATCACGACGCCGTCGGCGCCGAGCGATTCCGCCATGACGGACATACCGAGCGCGACGCCCGCCTGAGGCAGGAGCGTGATCCCGAGGTATTTGACTATATCGGGCTCGCACTTCATCAGCTTAGCCGACGAGCGCGCGCCTAAATACTTGCCCGCGGATCGGCTGACGATGTAGACGAGGCCGACCGCTATCACGGCGAGGTCGGCGATAACGCCGAAGTCAAGTTCCGCGCCGGAAAATACGAAGAAGAGGATGTAAAGAGGCGCCGTCCAGCGCTCCGTTCTGTCCATAAGTTCCTCGGAAACGTCGCACACGTTGCAGAAGACCGTTCCGAGCATCATGCAGGCGAGGAGCGAGGAAAAACCGATCTTCACCGGACCGATCATGAATTCGATCTTCGTCAGCGCGACGGTCAGGAGAACGAACGTGACCGAGATCGCCGTTCTTTTGCTTCGGGAGTGGAAGAACTTCTCCGTGAGATTGAAGAGGAATCCCATCAGCAGCCCGAGAGCGAGCGAGAGGACGATCTCGATTATCGGGGTGACGGCGACGGACAAAACGTCGACCGCACCGCCCTGAAGCGAGCCCGCCACGCCGAAAGAGACGGAGAAGATCACGAGGCCGACCGCGTCGTCGAGCGCGACGATCGGCAAGAGGATCGAGGTGAGCGGTCCCTCCGCCTTGTACTGGCGCACGACCATCAGCGTCGCGGCGGGAGCCGTCGCGGCGGCGATCGCGCCGAGAGTGATCGCCGCGGGGATCGAAAGCTTGTCGGGAACGATGAAGTGAACGCCGATCAGTACGGCGTCTACGAGAAGCGTCGCCGCGACCGCCTGAAGAACGCCGATCACGGTCGCCTGTTTCCCGTTATGTCTGAGCTGAGACAGACGGAACTCGTTTCCGATCGAGAACGCGATGAAGCCCATCGCGACGTCGGATATCAGTCCGAGCGATTTGACCTGTTCAAGCGTGGAGAAGCCGAGGCCCGGCACGCCGACCCGTCCGAGGACAAAAGGTCCTATAAGAATACCCGCGACGAGGTACGCGGTGACGGCGGGAAGACCCGCCAGTTTCGCAAGACGCGACATCAGAAGACCCGCCAGAAGCGAGATCCCTATGAGCAGTAAGATTTCCAACTTTAATTACGCCTTCTTCCGATCTATATGGTCCATTGAGGATAACTTTCAAATATTTCAGTTTCGATCCCGAGTTCTCCGAGCGCGTTCGCGATCACGGGCAGTACCGGCGCCTCGGAGTGATAGTGGCCCGCCTCGAGCACGGCGATCTTTCCCGTTTCCGCGCCGTCTTCGGCTCTGTTGTAGCCGACCTCGCCGGTCACTAAAACGTCCGCCCCCGCGGCTCTCGCCGCGTCGATGAAATCGCCGCCCGAGCCGCCCACTGCGGCTATCCGGGATACTATGCGCGATCCGTCGCCCGTGACGCGAACGAGGGGCGAGCCGAGCGCGTTTTTAACGCGGAGGGAGAATTCGTCCAGCGTGACGGGAGCTGCGAGCGTCCCGATCCTGCCTATCGTCGGGCACTCTTCGTCTCCGAATGTCCCCGAGACCGCGACGCCGATCTTCTCGGCGAGCGCGTCGTTGACGCCGCAGTCGGCGGCGTCGAGGCGCGTGTGAAAACTCATTACGGCGACGCCTGAGCGCACCGCCTCGATGATCCTGTCGGGGATCGCGTCTCCCGCGACTACGTTCTTCGCCCCGCGAAAGATCATCGGGTGATGGGTGACGAGAACGGACCCCGTCTCCTTTGCGCGAATGATCGCGGGTAGCGTCGCGTCGAGGGAGACGACGGCGCGGACCGCTTCCCTTTCGGGATCGGCGGCGCACATCAGCCCGTCGTTGTCCCACTCCGCGGAAAGGGTCCGCGGCCAGAGCGCGTCGAGCGACGCGTACAATTCGCGTATTTTCATTTTATCTCAAACCCCCTCGCTTTTGCGATGGCGAACACTTCGGTGAGAAGCGCCTCTTCCCTGTTCGCGTCGAGACCGCCTTTTTTTCTGCCCTCGATCTGCACGCGGAGTTTCGCCGCGGTGCGGGTGAGAAAATCGTTCAAATACTCGTCGGACTCCTCCGCGCCGATATCGCGCCCGAGGTAGAGTTCGGCGTCGGTCAGCTCGCGTGACACGCCGTCGTACTCGGCGACGATCGCCGTATAGATCTTGTCCCCGGCGCGGCAGAGTTTTTCACATTTCACGTCGTAGCCCATCGTGTAAAGATACCCGCGGAGTTCGGGGACCGAACTCATCGGCTGAAGGATCAGCCGCACACCGGGCGTCCTCACGAAGTCGGTCGCCCCGAGAATGGAGGCGATCAGCTCGCCGCCCATTCCGCAGATCAGCACGTCGGTGACGCCGTACCGCGCGGGGTCGAATCCGCGCATGCCGTCGGAGAGGATGAACGTGATCTTATCGCCGACGCCGTATCTCTCCGCGTTCGTCCGCGCGGTGCCGAGAGGTTTGCTGTTTATATCGGTCGCGACGGCGCGCGGGCAGAGTCCGCTGCCGACGAGGTAGATAGGAACGTATCCGTGATCGGTCCCGATATCGGCGACGACGGCTCCGTCCCTCACCTGAGAGGCGATCAGGAGCATCCGCTCGTCGAGGACCGGAAGTCGAACTTTTTCCATAAAGATTCCCTCATAGAATTACAGCGGGATTTTTGATCCCGCTGTTCTTTCTTTATTTCTCTGAGAAATAGGCGTTCAGTTTTTCGACCAGTTCGTCCGCGTCGGTACCGTGTACCGCGCAGGCCTGCTCGATCGTTTCGCTTCTGGCTCCCGGGCAGGCGAGACAGTGCATCCCGATCTCGAGGAAGAAGCGGCCGGTTTCGATATCGCAGTCCAGGACGTCTCCGATCACCGTGTTTTTCGTGACTTCCATTTTGTTTATCCTTTCTTTTGAAAACTATGCGTTTGCTTTTTTGATATCGGGGTCCGGAAGGAGGACCTTCTTGACGTCGGCTCCGAGGCCGCGGAGTTTGCCGACAACGTCGTCGTAACCGCGCTCGATAAGATTGACTCCGGTGATCTCGCTGACGCCTTCGCAGGTCAGAGCCGCGATGACTACGGCGATACCGCCGCGGAGGTCTACCGCCATGAGAGGAGCCGCGGAAAGCGGAGTTCCGCCTTCGATCGAAACGATCCTTCCGTCGACTTTTATCTTTGCTCCCATCCTCTTGAGTTCCTCAACGTACCTGAAGCGGTTGTCGAAGATCGACTCGTTGATGAAAC
This sequence comes from Clostridia bacterium, assembly GCA_017428635.1. GTDB lineage: Bacteria > Bacillota > Clostridia > Oscillospirales > CAG-272 > RUG11130. The sequence continues at coordinate 59,897 of JAFRQK010000011.1, forward strand.
TCGTTCCCTTCGCGCCGCAAAGAAGAGCGCACATCTGCGGATGCATATCGGTCGGGAAACCGGGATAAGGAAGCGTTTTTACGTTGGTATGTCTGAGTTCGCCCGGAGCGGAGACGTGGACCGCGTCGTCGTACTCGTCGATGACGACGCCCGCCTCTTCGAGTTTCGCGGCGATGGACTCAAGGTGCTTGGGGATCACGTTCGTCACGCGGACGGAGCCGTGAGTCGCGGCTGCCGCAACCATGTACGAACCCGCCTCGATCATATCGGGTATGATGGCGTAATTCGTGCCGTGAAGCTGCTCGACTCCTTTGATCTTGATCACGTTGGAGCCCGCGCCGCTTATGCGCGCGCCGCAGCTGTTGAGGAAGTTCGCGCAGTCGACGATGTGCGGTTCTCTGGCGGCGTTTTCGATCACCGTCATGCCCTCGCACGTCGCGGCGGCGATCATTACGTTGAGCGTCGCTCCGACGGTCGAGACGTCGAAATAGATGTTCGCGCCTCTGGCTCTTCCCGTCGGGGAGGTTATCTCGACGTATCCGCCGTCTGTGACGACGTTTCCGCCGAGCGCTTCAAAGCCTTTGATGTGCTGGTCGATCGGACGGACGCCGAAATCGCATCCGCCGGGATACGCCACACGGGATCTGCCGAATCTTCCGAATTCGGCTCCGAGCAGATAGTACGAGCCGCGGAGCTGTCTGACGAGAGAGTATTCGGATATCCCGCACTCAACGTCGGTACAGTCTATCTCTACGGTCGTTTTCGTCAGGTTGCGGATACGGGCGCCGATACCGCGAAGGATATCGAAGCTGTGTCTCACGTCGCTGACGCACGGTACGTTCTCTATGATACACTTGTCACGAACAAGAACACACGCGTAGATTATGGGGAGGGCGGCGTTTTTGGAGCCGCTGACCTCGACGCATCCGCAAAGGGGATGCCCGCCTCTTACGAGTATCTTTTCCATTCCGAAAATTTCCTTTTTGAGGGATTAGATTTATCGGTCTTACAAGAAAACGGGACCGAAGGTCCCGATAGGGGACAGTTCAACGCATACCATTATATCAGCATTGAAGGGAAAATGGAAGAGTTTGCCCCATGATTTTCACGATTTTAATAAATATTGTCGATTTACACAATTTTCAAGGCAAAGTTTCGTTCAGTTCATACATTTGCCTAAAATGAAGGCCGGTAAATACGTTTTTGCCGAAAATGATACGTGAGATAACTCTCCGAATACATTTTATTCGCCGCCGGGCGGGATAGTGCTCAGTTTCCTGCGAGATGATACGCTATCGCGAGATCGGCGACCAGACCGTAACTCTTTACGCCCTCGGTCCCCTGAATAACGAGATAGCCGTCGTTGATCTTCTCGGCGACCTTCGAGGCGGACGAGTTCTTATATTTCGCGAAGAACGCCGAGTACGCCTTCAACTCGAGACGCGCGGCGTTGTCGAGCGACGACGCCGCTTCGCCGTACAGATCCTTCGACGCGCCCCAGAGCGGGTCGGCGAGGTATTCGTACATACTCAGATATCCGCAGTATCGCAGATAATGGTCGTCCGAGCGGATCAGGACGAGATACGCGACGAAGTTCGCCTCGTCCTCGCGCGCTATTCCCCTCTGATGAGCCATTTCGTGCGCGGTCGAAAAGACGTTGACGAAATCGGGGTAGTTCGTGTTCAGATTCGCCTCTCCGGTGTAGAACGAGAAGACGCCCGATATGTGCGTGTACGTCATGACCGGGGATACGACGAGCCGTTTGACCGGCGCTTTGAAGTTCTTTATAAAAGGATATTCGGCGCATACTTTATCGTATGCCTCGGTTATTTTCGAGACGAGCTCTTCGTGCGAGTACGGCATAACGGACGAGCCGTCGGAGCAAAATCCCACTTCGGGCACCTCGGCGTTCAGCCGTTCGATCACGGTTTCCGTGACCGAGTAAAGCGTTTCCGCGTCCGTTTTTTCGACCGTAAGACCCATTCTCTCCGGAAGACGCGTCGTGCGGTAACCCGCCGCGAAGTCGAAGACGAAAAGCGAATACATCAGGGCGGCGACCGAGAGGATCGCGCAAAGCGAGCGGATGAATCCGTGTTTCGCGCGGCCCATATACCTCCATATCCCCCTGAGGACGAGGAACAGGATGATCGGCGCGGCGAGGATCACGAGTTCAGCGAGCGACGCGGGATAGATCGACGTAATCTTGGCGAGGACGAGCCGGAATCCCGCCGAGACCGTCCCGTTGAACGCGTCGGCGAACGACGGAGACAGATATAAGGCGACGTGGACGCCGACGGCAATCAGCGCGATCATAAAAAATACGAATGACCACACGGTCATTATCCTGAAAATGCCGCGCTTTTCCCTCTTCGGGCGTATTCCCTCTTCTGCCTCTCGTTCCGTGATGATTTCTTCGTCCGTCGTCATACTTTTTCCTCTTTCAGTGCATATTCCGGGTCAAAGCCGGGAAAGATCCCGGCGATCAGTTCTTTCATATCGTCTGGCAGCGGCGCCGTCACGGTCACCGTCTCGCCCGTCTGCGGGTGCGGAAAAGCGGTCGCCGCGCAGTGAAGCGCCTGCCGTCCTATCAGCGGCGACGCGGTCCCGTACAGGTCGTCTCCCGTCAGCGGATGACCCGCGTGCGCCGCGTGGACTCTTATCTGATGCGTCCTTCCCGTCTCGGGGGCGACGAGCAGGAGCGATTTTTCGCTTTCAGACGCGATCACGCGATACCTCGTCACGGACGGCTTGCCTTCGCAGTCGACCCGTCGGGTGATTATGCTCGTCGGAGACCGTCCGATCGGGCTGTCCCAGACGCCTTCTCCCTCAGCCATCACCCCGTCCGCGACGGCGAGGTACGTCTTTTTGATCTTCCCTTCCGTCATTGCGCGGTACATCTTGTAGGACGCGTCGCGCGTGTTCGACGTGAGCATGCATCCGCTCGTGTCGCGGTCGAGGCGGTTCACCGGGCGGAAAACGTAGTTTTTGCCGCGGTATCTGTACGCCAGAGCGTTTGATACGGTGTCGTCCCTGTGACCGTGCGAGGGATGAGCCGGCATCCCGGCGGGCTTGTTGACCGCGGTGATATATTCGTCCTCGTATATCACTTCTATCGGGATATCGACGGGGATCGTATACGGGCTGACGTCGCTCTCCCTGTCCTCGACTCCGAGGGTGAGCACGTCGCCTTCCTTCATCTCGTACCGGACCGTCACGAACGACCCGTTCACGAGGATCCCGCCTTCGGAGAACTTCAGTTTCTTTATCATCGCCGAAGAGTACCCGAGGCGGCGGGTGAGATATTCCCTCACCGTGATCCCGGCGAGGTCTTTGTCAACGAGAATATCCAAAACCTCACCTCAGTCTTCGAGTTTGCGGTAATAGCTGTAATACGCGACGACGGTCCGCTCGCCCTCTTCGGCGGCGGGATCGGGAAACGTGATAACGACCCCGTCGAGCGACATCAGCTCCCACGCCTTCATCGCGAAGATATTGACGCGGATGAGGATCTCCTGACCGGAATAGACGATCAGTTCGTCGCCCTTCAGGATGATCGCTCCCGATTTGCCGATCACTTCCTCGATACCGTTTATCCTCTCCGTGACGCACTTCAGCGCCATTCCGTCGAGATGGCGCGCCATATCCTTTTTATATCTTTTGCCGTCGGGGTTTTTCGATTTCGTAAAACTTTTATCCCTGCCCATCGCTCACACCTCTGAGAAGACTGTCGTAGAGTTCTCTGTAAAAACCGCCCGCCGCAAAGAGTTCGCGGTGCGTGCCGCGTTCGACGATCTCGCCGCTTTTCATAACGAGTATGACGTCGGCGTCTTTTACGGTGGAGAGACGGTGGGCGACGATGAACGCCGTTTTGCCCTCCATTAGTTCCTCGAACGATCTCGATATCTCGAGTTCCGTTCGTGTGTCGATCGACGAAGTCGCCTCGTCGAGGATCAGCATGGGCGGGGCGGTCAGCATCACGCGGGCTACCGAGATAAGCTGGCGCTGACCGGCGGACAGCGATCCGCCGTCCTCGGAAAGGACGGTGTCGTAGCCGTGCGGAAGTTTCATAATGAACGAGTGAGCGCGGACCGACTTCGCCGCCGCGACGATCTCTTCGTCCGTCGCGTCCGGTTTGCCGAGAGCGATATTCTCCCTGACCGTCGCCTCGCGGATCCACGTGTCCTGCAGGACCATTCCGAACGAACGCCTGACGTCCGTCCGTCTTACTTTCGACGTATCTTTGCCGTCAAGCGTTATTTTTCCCGAGTCGGGATCGTAATATCGCATAAGAAGTTTTATGAGCGTCGTTTTTCCGCATCCGGTGGGTCCGACGACGGCGACGTGACGGCCCGGGCTGACGGAGAGGCAGATATCGCGCAGGACGGGCCTGTTCCCGATATATGAAAAGTTCACTCGATCGAGTTCGACGGCGCCTTTTACGCCGTCGAGTTTTTCTCCCTCGTCGGCGGGCGCTTCGCGTTCGGCGTCGATGACTTCAAACACTCTCTCGGCGCACGCGAGCGCGCCCTGGAATTCGGAGATGACGCCCGATATCTCGTTGAACGGCTTGGTGTACTGCGACGCGTAGGCGAGGAAGCTCGAAAGGACGCCGACGGTGATCGCTCCGCTCACCGCGAAGAGCGAGCCGATAAGCGCCACGGACGCGTAGACGATGCTGTTGACCAGACGCGTGGACGGGTTCACGAGAGACGAGAAAAACACGGCGCGGACCGTCTTTTTCTCATACCGTTCGTTGATCTCGCGGAATCTGCGGCGCGCGTCCTCTTCCCTTCCGAACGCCTTGACGACCTTCTGCGAGGAGATGATCTCCTCGGTGAAAGCGCCCTGCTCCTCCCTGACTTCCGCCTGCTCCTTGAAATACCCGTAAGTGCGGGAGGCGACGAAGCGCGAGACGAACAGAGAGATCGGGGTGAGAACGGCGACCGCCGCCGCGATTATCGGATTGAGGCGGATCATGAAGACGAGCGTCGCCGCGACGGTCACGATACCCGTGAAGAGGTGCGACGCGCCGAGCAGCAGACCGTCCGAGACCGCGTCGACGTCGGTGATGACGCGGCTGACGAGCCCGCCGTGGGCGCGGCTGTCAAAATACGAAACGGGGACGGACTGCAAAGTCCTGAACGCGGCGCGGCGAAGATCGCGCGTCACGTTGTAGGTGATCCTGTTATTCACGACGGTCATCAGCCACCCGAAGACCGCGGACAGAGCCGCCGCTCCGGCGATCGCCAGGAGGTACGGTGTGATCGAGCCGAGATCGACCGCGCCCGCCCCGACCATACGGTCGACGGCGCGTCCGACGAGAACGGGGATCGCGAGCGTCAGGGAGACGCTCGTTATTCCGAATATGACCGAAAGGACGAGTGAGAACCGGTACGGTTTTATCGAACCGAGGATCCGTTTTACGACGGCGGAACGTGAGGTCTTTTTCATTCGCTCACCTCCCCGCCCGTCACGGCGTCGTGTATCTCGCGGTAAACGGGGCACGATTCGAGAAGAGCGTCGTGACTGCCCATACCGACGACTTCGCCGTCCTCGAGAACGATGATCAGATCGGCGTCCTTCACCGATCCGGTGCGCTGCGAGACGATGAAAACGGTCGGTTTGAAATCGAGCGACGCGATATTGCGGCGCAGTTTCGCGTCCGTCGCGTAGTCGAGCGCGGAGGACGAATCGTCGAGAATGAGGATCTCGGGACGGCGTACGAGCGCGCGCGCCACGGTGAGCCGCTGGCGCTGACCGCCGGAGAAATTACGTCCGTACTGAGCGACGGGCGCGTCGAGCCCGCCGTGCGTTTCAAGAAGATCGTCGACGCACGCGAGGCGCATCGCCTCGCGCAGTTCTTCGTCCGTCGCGTCGCCGTTTCCGAAGAGAAGGTTTTCGCGCAGCGTTCCCTTGAAGAGGACCGCCCTCTGGGGCACGACCCCGCACCGTCCTCTCAGAGAGGCGGCGTCCGTCTCACGGACGTCGACCCCGTCGACGAGGACCGCCCCGGATCTTACATCGTAGAAGCGCGGGATGAGGTCGACGAGCGTCGATTTGCCCGATCCGGTCGAGCCGATCACGCCGACCGTCTGACCGGGATAAACGGAGAACGAAACGGACGACAAGGCGGGCTCGGAGCCCTCGCCGTATCCGGCCGTCACGTTATCGAAACGGACGCGCGGGACGTCCGCGCCGCCGTGAATTGACGGGCTGCCCATCGGGGTCTCCGTCTTCGAGTCGGTCTTTTCGTTCAGAAACGCCGACACTCTGCCGGCGCACGCCCAGGAGCGCGAGAGCATGACGATAAGGCCCGCCAGCTTCAGCAGCTCTACGAGCATCTGAGTCATATAGTTGTAAAGCGCGATCACCTGACCCTGCGTCATGGAACCGGCGTCGATACGCACGGCTCCCGACCTCAGGATCAGGATAAGCGCGGTATTGATGATAACGTAGGTCGCCGGATTAAGCGCGCCTGAGATATTCCCCGCGATCTTCTGAAGGCGCGAGTGCTTCGCCGTCGCCTCCTCGTACGATCTGATCTCCTCTTTTTCCCGCACGAATGCGCGGACGACGCGGACGCCCGTCATGTTCTCGCGCGTGATGCCCGTAACGCGGTCGAGCGCGTTCTGGGAACGGCGGAAAGCGGGAACGCCCGCGAGGACGACCGCCGCGGACGCGAGAAGGAGCGCGACGACGGTAACGGTGAAGATGAGCGCGGCGCGCACGTCGATCGTGAACGCCATAACGACGGCGCCGACGACGATGAACGGCGAACGCAGGACGAGGCGGAGGACGATGTTCAGCCCGCTCTGCGCCTGCGCGGCGTCGGAGTTGAGACGGTTGATGAGGGTGGGCGCGGTCGCCCGGTCAAGATCGGAATAGGAAAGCGACTGTATTTTGTCGAAGACCGCCTCGCGCATACGCGTTCCGAAGCCCGCAGAGGACTTCGCGGCGAAATACTGACCGAGGACGGCGAAGACGAAGCCGACGGCTCCGAGCGCCGCCATGAGGCAGATCATTTTTACTATATATCCCGTATCTCCGGCGGGGATCGCGCGGTCGATGATATTCGCCACGATCAGCGGGATGAGAAGCTCGAGTATCGCCTCCGCAAGTTTGAAAACGGGAGATAGAACCGTCTCTTTTCGATAGCCCTTCGTAAGTCTGAAAAGTTTCACGGATCTCCCTCCCTTCAATGATGATATTTTTCCATTATTATGATACCGCGAAGCGGGTAAAAAGTCAAGTCGCGATTGACACGGTACAGTATATATGATATAATTCAGTTTGTATTATACAGTCGAAAAACCCGATCTTGATTCATCAGGGGACGTGCCAATGTACAACGTAATCGTGGACGGCGAAATGTTCGTCAATATGATATCTCTCGGAGCAGCGACGCTCGAAGAACACAGGACCGAGATCAACGATCTGAACGTATTCCCCATTCCCGACGGGGACACCGGGGACAACATGTGCATGACGATGGAGGCCGGTATCGCCAGCGTTACGGGCAAGAATACTCTTTCGATAGGCGAGGCGGCGTCTCTCATCTCTGACGGGATGCTTCTCGGCGCCAGAGGAAACTCGGGCGTTATCCTTTCGCGCATTTTCGCGGGCATCGCCAAAGGACTGAAAGAACACGACAAAGCCGACGTGAAAGCGCTCGCGAACGCTTTCCGCATCGGGTCGGACGAGGCGTATCTCGCCGTGCCCGTGCCCGTCGACGGCACGATACTCTCCGTGTACCGTGACGCCACCGAATACGCCCTCTCCCGCGTGTCGGAGAATACGACGCTCGCGGAATATATGAACGACCTTCTTACGGAACTCCGTTCCTCCCTTTCGCGCACTCCCGACCTTCTCGAAGTATTGAAGGAAGCGGGTGTCGTGGACAGCGGCGGCGCGGGGTTCGTTTACATTTCCGAAGGAATGAAAAAAGCGATCGACGGCGAGGTCGCGTCGCCCTCCGCGCCCGCGGCGCGCCGCGAAGCGGGCCCCGATCTTTCCGCCTTCACCGAGGACAGCGTGCTCGAATTCGGATACTGCACCGAATTCCTTCTCCGCCTCCAGACGTCGAAAGTCGACATAGACTCGTTCGACGTTAAGGAACTCGTCTCCCTTCTCGAGGGGGTCGGCGGCGAGTCGATCGTCGCTTTCCGCGAGGGGTCGATAGTCAAGGTCCACGTTCATACGCCTCATCCGGGCGACGTGCTCGATCTCTGTCAGCGGTTCGGCGAATTCCTGACGCTGAAGATCGAAAACATGAGTTTACAGCACAACGAAAAGATCGAAAAGGAAAAGGCCGCGCCGAAAAAGGCGCGCTCCAAATACGCGATCGTCGCGGTCGCGGCGGGCGAGGGGATCAAAAACACGTTTTCAGAGCTCGGGTGCGACAGGGTGATCGACGGCGGACGGCTTATGAACCCGTCCGCGGAGGATTTCGTCCGCGCGTTCGACGAGGTCAACGCGGACACGGTCTTCGTCTTCCCGAACAACTCGAACGTGTTTCTGACGGCGACTCAGGCGGCTAAGCTCTACGAGGGCTGCCGCGCGGTCATCCTGCCGACGAAATCGGTCGGCGAGGGGTACGCCGCCGTCTCGATGATCGACCTGTCGGGCGACGATCCGGACGCGATAGCGGCCGAACTCGACGAAGTTATCGCCGGGGTCAAGACCGGTACCGTGTCGCAGGCGTCGAAGGACGTCACGCGCGACGGAGTGAAGATCGTCGCGGGCGACTACATAGGATTCTCCGGAGGAGTCGTCCTCACAGACGAAAAGACGAGAGAGGACGCCGCCGCCGCGCTCTGCGACGGCATGGGCGCGGGCGATTTCGATATAATGCTCCTCATTACGGGAGAGACCGTGACGGAGGAGGACGGCGAGTCGCTTCGCGCGTCGCTCGCCTCAAAGTACAAAAACACCGAGGTCATCACGATCGCGGGAGGTCAGCCGATCTACGACCTTATCATAGTTCTCGAATAAAAAAAGCCGCAAAGCGGCGGAACGGAGATAAATTATGCTCGTTTTATTCACCGACACCGACACCGACATCACCCCGAAGATGGCGGAGGAGTACGGCTACCGTCTGATCAGCATGCCTTACAGTATCGACGGCAAAAGCACCTACCCTTACGTAGACTTCGAGGAGTTTGACGCTCACGCCTTTTACGATACGCTCCGCGCGGGCGCTCTGCCGAACACCTCCGCGATAAGCGAAGAGGCGTACAGACAGTATTTCGAGCCCCACCTCGAAGCGGGCAACGATATTCTATACGTTCACTTCTCGCGCGCCATGACGGCGACCTTCGACGCGATGGACCGCGCCGTCGCCGCTCTGCTCGAGAAATATCCGAACGTTCATTTCTACGAGGTCGACACGAAGGGCATAACGATAGGAAGTCTGAACATCGTCCTTGAGATCGGTCAGATGTACAAGGACGGCAAGAGCGCCGAAGAGATCCTCGAGTGGGCGAAGGACGAGGTCGACCGTTTCGCCGTTTATTTCTTCGCGGACGATCTGCGCTTCTTCAAGCACAGCGGACGCGTGTCGGGCCTCGCAGGAACGATGGGGACGCTGCTCGGCGTCCGCCCGATCATCCACATGAACTCCGAGGGCAAGATGGTCTCCGTCGGCAAGGAAAAGGGACGCGCGAAAGCCGTCGCCCGCCTCGTCGACACGGTAGCCGAACTCGGCGACGGACTTAAAGATCACCGCGTGATCGTCGCGCACACCGACTCGCCGGAGATCGTCGGAGAACTCGCCGACCGTCTCAAGGAGAGATTCGGCGACGACCTCGATATGATCTGCGTCGACGTCAACCCGACCGCGGGCTCTCACTGCGGTCCGAACACCGTCGGCGTAAGCTTCCACGCGAAGCACAGATAAGACGGCGTCATGGTCGAAGTAAGAGAGATAAAAACGAAAAAAGAACAGAGGGAATTTTTGAAGTTCCCTCTCGATCTTTACCGGGATAACGAAAATTTCGTCCCTCCGCTCTGGGGCGACGAGAAAAAGATCTTCCGCTCCGACTACATCTATTACGACACCTGCGAGGCAGTCTACTACGGCGCGTACAGGGACGGGGCGATGGTCGGCAGGATAAGCGGGATCATTCAGCGCGCCTCGAACGAGAAATGGGATCAGAAGCGCGTGAGATTCACCCGGTTCGACGCGATCGACGACGGTGAAGTCGCGAAAGCGCTTTTCAACGCCGTTGAAAAGTGGGCGGCGGATCACGGGATGGACACGGTATGCGGTCCGCTCGGCTTTTCCGATCTCGAGCGCGAGGGCCTTCTCATTGAGGGATTCGACGAACTCTCGACCTTCGAGGAGCAGTACAACGCCGAGTATTACGGGCGGCTGATCGAAGAGTGCGGCTACGCCAAGGAAGTCGACTGGATCGAGAGCAAGATATTCGCGCCCGACGAGGACGACGGGACGCTCGAAAAGATGGCGGACTTCGTCATGAAGCGCTACAACCTCCGCTACGGCGGGGCGAAGAACGTCAGGGATTTCATAAATCGCTACGCCGATCAGCTTTTCGAGCTGCTCGATAAGGCGTACGACAAGCTGTACGGAACGGTCCCGTTCACCGACAGGATGAAGAAGATGCTGATCGACAACTTCCTGCTGATCGTCGACCTGAAATACGTCGACGTCATCCTCGACGAGAACGACCGCGTCGTCTGCATGGGAGTGAGTTTCCCCTCCATCGCGAAGGCGGTGCGGAAGTCGAACGGCCATCTGACGCCGCTCGCGTTGCTGCGGATCCTGCGCTCGCTCAAAAAGCCCGAGATCCTCGACCTCGCTCTGATCGCCGTCGACGAGGAGTATATGAACCGCGGCGTCAGCACGGTCTTCTCCGCGGGGCTGCTCAACATTCTGAAAAACGGAACGGTCAAATACGCGGAGACGAACCTCAACCTCGAGGACAACTACGCGATCATAAACCAGTGGAAGCGTTTCCGCGCCGTAAACCACAAGAGGCGCAGATCGTACGTCAAAAAGATCGGAACGGAAAACTGATATGAAGATAATCATGGACACGCTCGGCGGCGACAAGTCGCCGGGAGCAAACGTCGACGGCGTCATCGCCGCGCTTGAAAAGTATCCGGATCTCTCCTTTATTCTCACCGGAGAGGAAGACTATCTGCGCGAGGCGGCGGTGGGATACGAGGACCGCATCGAGATCGTGAACGCGCCGGGAATAATCACCGGCGACGACAAGCCGACGGATGCGATACGGCTGAAAAAGGACGCCTCGATGATCGCGGGCATCCGCCTGCTGCGCGAGCGGGAAGACGCCGACGCCCTCGTTTCGTGCGGAGCGACCGGCGCGCTCGTCGCCGCGGCGACGCTGCGGATCGGCAGGATCAGAGGGATCCGCCGCCCTGCGTTCTGCCCGATCCTGCCGACGATGGACGGCGGGACCGTCGGGATATGCGACAGCGGAGCGAACACCGATGTCACCGCGGAGATGCTTTTGCAGTACGCCGTGATGGGCACGGAATACATGAAGTGCGTTTTCGGCAAGGAAAACCCGCGCGTGGCTCTCCTGAACGTGGGGACGGAAGCCGAAAAGGGCGACGACCTGAGGCGCGAGGCGTACGCGCTGCTCTCGGATGCCGACGGGATCAACTTCGTCGGGAACATGGAGAGCCGAGACCTGCTCTCGGGCAAATACGACGTCGTCGTCGCGGACGGCTTTTCGGGCAACGTGCTCGTCAAGACGGTCGAGGGGACCGCGCTCGAACTGCTGAAAAAACTGAAGAGGGATATCTACTCGAAGACGAGATACAAACTCGGCGCCTTTATCATGAAGGACATGTTCGCAAAGGAAAAGGCGTTCATGAACTACCAGAATTACGGCGGGAGCGTGCTGATCGGCACGGAGAAATCGGTCATCAAGGGACACGGCTCGTCCGACGCCTCGGCGGTGCTGAAATGCATCGAACAGGCGATAACGATAAAAGCGGGCTCAATGAACGAAAACATTTCCGCGTGGCTCGCCATGCGAGAAGAAAGGGAGGCAGAAAATGTTTGAAGACGTAAAGGCGATCCTGATCGAACAACTGCACGTGAAAGAAGGAACGGCCGTCACCCCGGAGACGAGGATCAAAGAGGATCTCGGAGCCGACTCGCTCGATATCCTTCAGCTTCTGATGACGCTCGAGGAACAGCGCGGGATCACGATCCCCGACGAGGCGCTCGCAACGTTTGAGACCGTCGGAGATATAGTGGAGTATCTTGAAAAACACTGAATAAAGGAAAAGCGACCCGATCGGCTGATCGGGCCGCTTTTGGTTTGTCAAATCATGAAGACGAAGTGGAAGGCATAGAACCGTCCGGCGTTTTAAGATCACGAACGACAGATGTCCCCGCCCAAATGTCTCCGATCCGTCTGTTATTGATGATCAGAAGCAGGACTTCGACCGGAAGCAAAAATACAGCCGGTACGCTTCTTTTAAAAAAGTCCCAAAATTGCGGGTTTGATCCGTCCGTTTTCGCGACTTTGATCTTAAAGATCCTCTTCCCCGGGCTTTTGTTCTTGAGCGCATAATCTTTGAACAGCATAAGCAGAAAGCACGCAATCAGATACGTAATAACCGAGAAATATGAAACGTTGAATTTCCAGAGCGTGATGATACCGACCAATGCGGAAGATATAAAACAGATAATATAGAAATCAATCAGCGCTGCTAAAAGTCTTCTGATCTTATCGCTCATACCGAACTCTTCTTTCTTGTGAAATCCCGTCCCCGGCGCGTGATGCGGAAAGACAGGGGACGGTTCTATGTCTTTCGTGACTGCCCGATAAACACGTGGGCGGTTCGTGCCTCTCTCAGTGCCTTACTCTAAACCGTCAAGACACAGAACCGTCCCCGTTCTTCACGAATGAATTGACGTCTTCGACGTCGTGAATTGAACGCTTCGCGTTCATGAATTCTCGTCCCCGGCGCGTATCGCGCCGGGGACTCCGTGAATTGATCGCTGCCGACTGTCCTTCAGAACAGTCGGCATACGCGATCGTTTATATTTCTGGAATGTCGATCTCGATCTCGCGGCCGAGCTTCGCGCTCCGGACGATGCCGTCGATGATCGCCTGATTGTAAAGGATCTGCGAGGTCGGAACGGGGGCGGGGCCTCCGGCCTTGATCGCGTCGACGAACGAGCGGACCTTCTTGAAGAAGTTGCTGTCCTCTTCTTCGATCAGCGGAACGACAGTTTCCGCCTGTTCTCCGCAGAGATCGTGATAGAGGATCATCGGGCCTCCGACGGAGCCGTTCCAGCAGTCGGTCGACGGGATGCGCAGAGCGCCCTCTTTACCGAAGATGATCGTGTCGCCGGGGGTGTCGGGGTGCATAGCCCACGAGATCCTGAAGTCGAGAATGATCCCGCCCTCCAGACGGACGAACGCCGCGCCGAAGTCGTCCACGGAGAAGCGCGCCGCGTCCTCGCCGTCGTATTTCGGATCCTTGCCGAAGAAATCGGACGTGTAGCCGGAAACGGTGAGCGGTTTCGGATAGCCGATCGCGTTGAGGACCATATCGAGAGAGTACGATCCGATATCACCGATCGCGCCGATACCCGCGGTGCTGTCCTCAATGAACGTACCGCCCGGGATTCCGCGCCGTCTGCCGCCGCCTGTCTGTATGTAGTAGATCTCGCCGAGGGCGCCCGATTCGACGATCTTCTTGATCATCTGCATATTCGGGTCGAATCTCGGCTGGAAGCCGACGGAGACGAACTTGCCCGTTCTCTTCTCAGCGCGGCAGACCTCGACCGCCTCGTCCAGAGTGACGGTGAACGGCTTTTCGAGAAGGACGTTCACGCCGTGCTCGAGCGCGTTGATCGTCGGAGCCGCGTGCTGACGGTGGTACGTGCAGATCGACACGCCGTCGAGGTCGGGCTCGTTGTCGAGGAGTTCTTTATCGGACGAATAGACGCGGACGTCGGGAGAAAGATCGAACTGCTCGATCCTCTCGTACGCCTTCCACGGTTCGAGATCTGCGAGCGCGACGATCTCGACGTCCTGCATTTTGCAGTACTGGTAAAAATGGACCCAGGAGATACCTCCCGTCCCGATGACACCTATTTTTACCTTTTTGTCGGAGCGGTCTTCTTTCTTTTCTTCCTCCGGTTTGAACCGGTTGAGTACGGCGTCTGACATATTTCGCTTCCTTTCTTCCTACGCGGAAATCCGCGTTTTTTGCGCAATAATATTCTACCATTTTCCGCGCCCTTTGTAAACATAAAAAAGGCGTCCCGGCGAGTTTTTTTGACCCGCCGGGACGTTATTTGATTCATGAAACGATACCGTATATGAGCGGTCCGGTCTCCGGCGAGTCCTCGCCGATACCGACCGCCGAGAGAACTTCCTCCTCCGCGACGGTGAGCGCCGAGGGATCGTTCGTGAGGAGCGTGCAGATCACGTCTCCCGCCTCTGTGCGGTCGCCCGTCTTCTTTTTGATGAGGATGCCCGCCGCATGGTCGATCGGGTCCTCTTTGGACGCGCGTCCCGCTCCGAGTTTTACCGACGCTTCGCCGATCTTCTCGGCGTCCGTCGAGACGATATATCCGGAGGAGGGAGAGACGACGTCTTTGACGTGCGCCGCCGCCGGGAAGAGCGATACGTCGTCCAGATACCGGACGTCGCCGCCCTGCGAGGCGACCCACTCTTTCATCTTTTCGTACGCCGCGCCAGATCTGATCGCCCCGCGCACTTCCCTCTCCGCCTCGGGGGCGGAGATGCCGCGGACCATCGAGACGAGCTGGGACGCGAGGATGACGGAGACCTCGTAAAGGTCGCCCGAATCGGCTCCCTTCAAAATGTTGACCGCCTCGACGACCTCGAGGGAGTTGCCTACCGCCGCGCCGAGAGGCACGTCCATATTCGAGAGGACCGCCCTGACGCGTCTGCCGCATCCCCTCCCTATCTTGACCATCTCGCGGGCGAGCTGCTCCGCCGCCTCCGGCGTCTTCATGAACGCGCCGGAGCCGACCTTGACGTCGAGAACGATGTTGTGCGAGCCCGCCGCGAGTTTCTTGCTCATGATGCTCGAGGTGATGAGCGGGATCGAGTCGACCGTCGCCGTCACGTCGCGCAGCGCGTAGAGTTTCTTGTCGGCGGGGGTGAGGTTGCCGCTCTGTCCGATCACCGCGACTCCGATCTTTTCGACCTGCCCGAGGAAGTCGGTGGGAGAAAGAGCGGTTTTGTAGCCGGGGATCGATTCGAGTTTGTCGACGGTGCCGCCCGTGTGACCGAGCCCGCGTCCGGACATCTTCGCCATCTTGCCGCCGAGAGTGGCGACGACGGGCGCGACGATCAGCGTGGTTTTGTCGCCTACGCCGCCGGTGGAGTGCTTGTCCGCCGACAACTCGCCGAACCGCGAGAGGTCGACCGTGTCGCCCGAGCGCGCCATCCGGTCGGTGAGCGTCACCGTTTCCCTCTCGGTCATTCCTCGCAGAAAGATCGCCATGAGGAGCGCGGACGCCTGATAGTCGGGGATCGAGCCGTTCGTAAAGCCCCCGATGAAATACTCTATCTCGCCGTCAGTCAACTCTCCGCCGTCTCTTTTTTTGCGGATGAGGTCGTACATTCTGTAACTCATTGCCGTCACCTTATCTCATTCCTTTATCGTACGGGATACCCTCAGCCTTCGGCGCGCGCGACCGTTTCGACGTGAACGCGAGGACGAGAAGGACCGCCACGTACGGGATGAGATTGTAGAAATACATCGGAAGGTTGAGTTCCTTGAGGAAATAGATCTCCTTGCCGTTTATCGTGACCGAAAGCTGGTCGTAGATGACCCCAAGGCATTTGAGGAAACCGAAGAACAGAGCGCCCAGGGCGATGCCGAGCGGTTTCCAGTTGCCGAAGATCATGATAGCCAGAGCGAGGAAGCCCATTCCCGCGACGGCGCCCGTCGCCTGACCGTTCGCGACGGTGGCGATGTAGACGTAGCCGCCGAAGCCCGCGAGCGCGCCGGAGACCGTCGTGCCGAGATACCTCATGCGGTTGACCTCGATACCGACGCTCGCCGCCGCCTGAGGATGTTCGCCGCATGCGCGCAGGCGCAGACCGGTCTTCGTCTTGTAGATCAGTACCGACAGAAGAATGAAGATCGCGAGCGCGATGAACGTGGATATATACGCCTTGTCGAAGAAGATCGAAAGAACGGGGTTCATATCCTTGTTCTGGATGACGTAGCCGAAGTCGACCACCTTGCCCTCCGAGTTTGCGGCGGGAACCATTTCGAGCTGATCCTTGAAGAAGAATACCTTGATGAAGAACAGAGCGATAGCGGGAGCGAGCATATTGAGCGCGGTACCGCCGATCGTCTGGTCGGCTTTTAGTTTGATCGCCGAGAATGAGAGCAGAAGCGAGAACAGCGCGCCCGAGACCGCCGCCACCGCCATGGCGATGACGAACGTGAGCTGGTTGTGATCGACGAAGAACGGCGTTCTGCGAAGAAGGAGAGCGCAGAGAGCGCCGGAGAACGCTCCGAAGATCATGATACCGTCAAGGGCGATGTTGATGATACCCGAACGCTCCGCGTACATACCCGCGAGAGCGACTATGAGGAGGGGTATCGTGAATATGAGCGTTTTCTGAAGCAGGAAGATCACGATTCCTCACCCCCTTCCGTCGTTTCGGGAACGTCCGGCGTTTCGGTCTCCGCCGGTTCCTCTTCCGGCGGATCTTCCGCCGACGGGCTTTCCGCCTCTTCGGGAGGGCCGCCCGTGTCGGGCGGTACCGGTTCCGCGGCGGCCGCCGCGACCTTCCGTTTCTTATGCGCTCCGCGGGCGAGAAGATCCTTGATAAGCTTGGACGCGCCCGCAAAGTAGATTATAACCGCGACGATGAGAGGCGAAACGTACTCGTTGAACGAGGTGTGCGCCGCGAGGTTCGAGCCGCCCGCGCCGAGGTATTTGAGGAAGATCGCCGAGAAGATGACGCCGATCGGGTTGTTGCTTGCGAGCAGCGCCGCGGGGATCCCGTTGAATCCGTCGGCGGGGAGCGTCAGGTACGTCTCCCATTTGAAGTCCTGCGAACCGTTGAGGCACCACAGAGCCGCGCCGCACGCGGCAAGACCGCCCGCGATCGCCATCGAGAGGATGATATTCCGCTTTTCGTTCATCCCGGCGTATTTGGACGCGTTCTTGTTGAACCCGCAGGCGCGGAGCTCGTAACCGAACGTCGTCTTGTTCATCACGACGTACAGAACGATCGCGATGACAGTCGCGATGAAGATGCTGATGTCGAGATACGAGCCGCCGAACAGATCGTTGAGCCCGAAGGACCACGTGGCGACGCCGTTGGTCGCCGTCTTGCGGATGAAGTTGACCTTCGTCTCCGCATAGTTGATGAAGTTGTCGCCCGTGACCTTGAACACCCACGAAACGACGTTCGCGGCTATCCAGTTGGTCATGATGCAGACGATGACTTCGTTGACGTTGAATTTAGCTTTGAAGAAGCCCGGGATCGCGCCCCACAGAACGCCGAGCAGAATGCCTGTGAGAAGCGCGAGGATCCAGACGATGACCGCCGGGACGACGGTCGTCGGGATCGAGAGCGCGACGATGAGAGAACCCATCGCGCCCATCAGGTACTGACCCGGTGCGCCTATGTTGAAGAGGCCCGTCTTGAACGCGAGCGCAACGGACAGACCCGTCATGATGAGAGGCGTCGCCTGGAACAGCATATTGCCGAGCTGGAACATCGCGTCGTGGAAGCTGCCCGCCGAGAACGGTCCCGCGAGCACCGTGACGATACCCGTGACCGCCTGCGAGAACGGGATGTTCTCGTTGAACATAGCGAGGCAGACGAGGACGATGAATCCGACGAGAAGACCGCCGAGAATGCAGATGAGCGACGCGATCACCGATCTGACGCCCTCTTTTGCGAAGAGACCTTTTTTCTCTTTGTTCATTCCGCCTCGCCTCCTTCCGCGCCGTTTTGCCGTTTGGCGCCCGCCATGTAAAGGCCGAGTTCCTGAACGGTCGTCTTCTTCGGGTCGAACTCGCCGACGATCTCGCCCTCGTACATGACGAGGATCCTGTCGGAGAGGTTCATTACCTCCTCAAGCTCAAGCGAGACGAGGAGGACCGCGCTGCCCGAGTCGCGCGACGCCACGATCTGTTCGTGGACGAATTCGATCGCGCCGACGTCGAGGCCGCGCGTCGGCTGTACCGCGATGAGAAGATCGTGGTCGCGGTCGAGCTCGCGCGCGATGATCGCCTTCTGCTGGTTGCCGCCGGACATCCCGCGCGCGGGCGTCAGCGGGCCCTGGCCGGACCTGACGTCGTATTTGTCGATCAAGCCCTCGGCGTACCCTCTCACCTCGTCGAACTTGATGAATCCGCCGTGCTGGAAGCGCGGCTCGAAATAACGCTGAAGGACCATGTTCTGTTCGAGCGTATAGTCGAGGATCAGGCCGTGTTTGTGTCTGTCCTCGGGGATGTGAGAGACGCCGTGCGTGTTTTTGTATCTTATGCTCTTCTTCGTCACGTCCTCGCCGTTGAGAACGATGCGCGAACCCGGCTCGCACTTCTCGAGACCGGAGAGCGCGCCGACAAACTCGCTCTGTCCGTTGCCGTCGATACCGGCGATACAGACGATCTCGCCCGACCGCACTTCAAGGGACACGTCCTTGACGGCGAGTTTTTTGTGGATCCTGCTCTTCACCGAGAGATGCTCGATGGACAGGATCGTATCTGCGGGCTTCGCCTCGTCTTTGTCGACGGCGAACTTGACGCCTCTTCCGACCATCATCGAGGAAAGCTCCTCTTTGCTGGTCTCGGATATGTTGACCGTGCCGACGTATTTGCCCTTGCGGAGCACCGTGCAGCGGTCGGCGATCTCCATTATCTCGTTCAGTTTGTGAGAGATGAAGAGGATCGATTTACCCTCCGCCGCGAGACCGCGGATGATGCCCATGAGTTCGGTGATCTCCTGCGGCGTGAGGACCGCCGTCGGCTCGTCGAAAATGAGGATCTCGTTGTCGCGGTAAAGCATTTTGAGGATCTCGGTACGCTGCTGCATACCGACGGTGATGTCCTCGACGAGCGCGTCCGGGTCAACGTTGAGCCCGTACTCTTCCGACAGGCGCATCACCTTTTTTCTCGCTTCCTTCTTGCGAAGGAAACCGAGAGTGCTCGGCTCAGTGCCGAGGATGATGTTGTCAAGAACGGTGAAGACGTCGACGAGTTTGAAGTGCTGATGGACCATCCCTATACCGAGCGCGTTCGCGTCGTTCGGGTCGTTGATTGTGACTTTCTCGCCGTCCTTGTAGATCTCGCCGCCCTCCGGCTGATAAAGACCGAAGAGCACCGACATGAGCGTCGATTTCCCCGCGCCGTTCTCACCGAGAAGCGCGTGGATCTCGCCCCGTCTCAACTGAAGCGTTATATCGTCGTTTGCGACGATGCCCGGAAACACCTTGGTGATGTGACGCATCTCCACGGCGTAGGGCGCGCTCTCGTTTATTCTGCCTTTATCCATATATTTCTACTTCTTTCTCAATGATCCTTAAAAGAAAGGGCTGCTGCAATCAGTTTTTGCAGCAGCCCTCCGATAACCTCATTATTTCTCTACGGTAACGGTCACGTTGTCAAAGCCCGCGGTGACGTCTTCCGGAACTTCGGATTCGGGGACGATCTCTCCGGATTTGATCTTTCCGAGGAGTTCTTCGTACTGTTCGACCGTGAAGTTCTTCAGTCTCCAGGTCTCGGTGGGAAGACCGGTGGAGTCCTCAGCCGCGCCGAGGTTCTGAGCAGAGTCTTTGAGGTCGGTGTCCCACTTGCCTTCGTAGAACTGCCCGAGGACCTTCTGAACGGAAGCGGACAGACCCTTGACGGCGGAGGTGATGACCTTTTCGGACTCGCCGGACTGGTCGACGTCGACGCCGATGATACGGGCGTTCTCATACTCGCTCGCCGCGGAGAGAACGGAGGAGAACATCGAGCCGCCGCATGCGAACACGACTTCGGTACCGTCGGCATACCAGCCGGCGATCTGCGTCTGCAGTTCGGTGGAAGCGGAGAAGGTCTCGCCGTATTTGAAGCTGTATCTGATGTCTACTTTGACGCCCTTTTCGGCAGCAGCCGCGTCAGCGCCCTGGATGAAGCCGTAGCCGAAACGGTTGACCGCGGGGTTGGATCCGCCGCCGCCGCCCGTGAATCCGAGCTTCGTGAAGCCTTCCATTACGGCAGCGTAACCGGCAAGATAACCGGATTCCTGCTCTTTGTAAACGATGGCGGTGACGTTGTCAAGACCGAGTGCCCATCCGTCGACGAATACGAACTTGACGTCCGGATTTTCAGTAGCGACGGCCTCCATAGCGGTAGCCTGGAGGAAGCCGGGGGAAACGATGATCTTGGCGCCGTTGGTGATCGCCTGCTTCATAGCGGCGATACGGTCGTTGTCGGTAGCCTCGCTTCCGTTGGCGGGCTGATAGTACTTATAGGTCTTGTTGTTTGCCTTAGCGTAAGCTTCGACGCCTTCCCAGGTACCCTGGTTGAAGCCCTTATCCATGAGCTGACCGACGTCGGTGACGAGAGCGATCTCGTACGTTTTCTCGGAGCAGGACGCGAATACCGCGACGAGTCCGACGACCATGAGAATTGCCAGTGTGATTCCGATGATACGTTTCATGAGTTTTCTCCTTCTTATTTTTTTAGCCACATCAGCAGCAGGATTATTATAACATATGTGAGAAAAAATAGCAAGGAAAAGAGCGAAATAGTTAAAAATATCTAAATATTATTTCTCACTTCAAAAAGTCGGACGTAAACGAGTCGGGAAGCAGTTCGGAGAACGTCGTGCGCTCGAACTCCCCGTCGTTTTTCATGATGAGAACGGGCATATCCGGCGAGCAGAATTCCGAGAGCGCCTGACGGCATACGCCGCACGGCGGAAAACCGCTGTCCGCGCGCTCGCCCTTCCCCGAGCAGACCGCGAGCATCGTGAACTGCTTTTCACCCTCGCTGACCGCTTTGAAGAGCGCCGTTCTCTCCGCGCAGTTCGTCGGAGTGAAAGCTGCGTTTTCGATATTGCACCCCGAGAAGATCTTCCCGGAAGGCGTGAGAAGCGCGGCGCCGACGGAAAATCCGGAATACGGGACGTACGCGCGCCTTCTGCCCTCGAGCGCGGCGCGGCACAGAGCGAGTTCGGTCTCTGTCGGTCGGGCGACGATTTTATAAAAGCTCTTTCCGTCACCGCGGTACGGGACGCCGAGCGCCTCCGCCGCGGTCGCGGCGATATCGCAGAATCCCGCGCGGGTGCCGAGGTTGACCGGCTTTATCCCTTTTCCGTAAACGATCAGCGGCACGTGCTCCCTCGTGTGGTCGGTGTGCTCGTCGCCCGGGTCGCACCCGTGGTCGGCGGTGATGAAGAGGATATCGTCCTCTCTCATTTTCGCCTTGAACTTCGGGAGAAATTCATCGAATGCGGCGAACGCGCGGGCGTATCCGTCGACGTCCTGTCTGTGGCCGTAGAGCATGTCGAAGTCGACGAGGTTCACGAAGCACAGACCGTCGAAGTCGCGCTCCGCGATCTCGAGCGTCTTTTCCATCCCCTCCGCGTTGCCGTGAGTGAAGTTCGACTCGGTGACGCCTCGACCGGCGAAGATATCGTAGATCTTGCCGACGGAGATCACGTCGCGCCCCGCCGAAGCGAGCGCGTCGAGAAGCGTCTCTTTCGGCGGCTCGAGCGAGAAATCGTGACGGTTGGACGTGCGGGTGAAACTCCCGGGTTCACCGACGAACGGTCGGGCTATAACTCTGCCTACCGCGTGGCGGCCGGTGAGGATCCCGCGCGCGATGCGGCAGTATTCGTAAAGTTTTTCGGGCGGTACGAGCCCCTCGTGCGCTGCGATCTGGAAGACGCTGTCCGCCGAGGTGTAGACGATGAGAGCGCCCGTTCTGAGGTGCTCCTCGCCGTAGTCCCTTATGACGTCCGTACCGGAGTACGGGAGGTTGCACAGAACGTCTCTGCCCGTCTGCCGGCGGAATTCGTCGAGCACTTCGTCCGGGAACCCTTTCGGGTACGTCGGGAGCGGCGACGGGCTGACGACTCCGGCGATCTCCCAGTGACCGATCGTCGTGTCCTTGCCCGCCGATCTCTCGGCAAGGCGGCAGACCGCCGCTTCGGGCCGATCCGTCTTCGGAAGGTAATCGACGCCGTCGAGCAGGCCCGCTCCCATTTCTCTCATCGACTCGAAACGGAATTCGGGCGAGGACGATATGCGCTTCAGCGTGTTAACGTCGCCGTCGCCGAACAGAGGCGCGTCGGGCATCCTGCCGATCCCGAGCGAGTCGAGAACAATGATAAATACTCTTCTTTTCATAGCTTACTCCGCCATTTTCACGGCAGTTCTCAGGGCGAGTTCCATCATTTCGGTGAAGGAGTTCTGCCTTTCGTCGGCAGTCGTCGCCTCTCCCGTTATGAGATGGTCGGAGATCGTGCAGATCGCGAGCGCGCGCTTTCCGCAGCGCGCCGCGTTGAGATAGAGCGCCGCCGCTTCCATCTCGACCGCCATCACTCCCATCTTGCCCCAGACGTTCGCGGACAGCTCCTCTTCCCTCAGACCGTACGTGTCGCCGTAGAAAGTGTCGGAGGAGAGGATATTGCCGACGTGGTAGCGGACGCCCATCGCCTCCGCTTCGCCGACGCAGGCGCGTAGCAGCTCGAACGAGCAGATCGCAGAGAACGTGCCGGGGAGACGGTACTGCGACGCGAAATTCGAGTTCGTCGACGCGCCCATCCCCATGACGACGTCGCGGACTTTTATTTTTTCGTTCATCGCGCCGGCGGAGCCGACTCTGATGATATTGTCCACGTCGAAGAAGTTGAACAGTTCGTACGAATAGATGCCGATCGACGGCATGCCCATCCCCGACGCCATGACGGTGACGGGGGTACCGCGGTATTTGCCCGTGTAGCCCTGCACGCCGCGGACGTTGTTGACGAGTTTCGCGTCTTCAAGAAAATTTTCCGCTATGAATTTCGATCTGAGCGGATCGCCGGGCATGAGGACCGTCTTCGCAAAGTCCTCCGGCGTCGCTTTGATATGGGGGGTCGG
Organism: Clostridia bacterium; assembly: GCA_017428635.1. Taxonomy (GTDB): domain Bacteria; phylum Bacillota; class Clostridia; order Oscillospirales; family CAG-272; genus RUG11130. The sequence goes on from JAFRQK010000011.1 coordinate 82,991, forward strand.
ATAATCAGCCATTTCCCTGTCCTCCTTTTCTCAGTCCTTTTTCTCTTGCGCCTTGACTATTTTCACGATGCGGCTCGTGCCGAGGCGGGACGCGCCGAGTTCGATGAATTTTTCGGCGTCCTCGATCGAGGAGATGCCGCCCGCCGCCTTGACTTTCTTGAACGGAGAGGTGCACATCCGCATATACTTGACGTCCTCGAACGTCGCGCCGCCCGTTGAGAATCCGGTCGACGTCTTGATATAGTCCGCGCGCGAATCCGAAACGGTACAGCACATGCGCAGTTTTTCGTCCTCGTTCAACAGACACGTCTCGATAATGACTTTGAGAAGTTTGCCGCTGCACGCTTCCTTGATCAGGTTGATCTCGTCGAGGATCGCGTTGTATTTGCCTTCCTTGACCCAGCCGAGATTCACGACCATGTCGATCTCGTCCGCGCCGTTCTTAACGGCGTCCGCGGTCTCGAAAACTTTCGTTTCGGTCGTCGAATAGCCGTTCGGGAAGCCGATAACGGTGCAGATCGCGAGGCGGTCGCCGACGTATTCCTTCGCCTGCTTCACGAAGCTCGGGGGGATGCACACCGACGCCGTGCCGTACTTAATCCCGTCGTCGCAGACCTCCTTTATCTGCTCCCACGTCGCCGTCTGCGAAAGGAGCGTGTGATCGCACATCGCGAGGATCTCTTTTACGTCCATTTTCGTCTTCCTCCTATTTTATAATTCCGAGCTTGTCGTCGATCAGAGCCCGGTAACATTTGTAACACATACCCTCATAGCGGTCGTTGCCGCCGAGGACGACCTGATCGCCCTCCGTTACAATTTGCCCGTCGTCGTCGAATCGGGCGTTGACAGTCGCTTTCCGCCCGCACCGGCAGATCGATTTGATCTCCGTGATACTGTCGGCTATCTCGAAAAGGCGTCTGCTGCCCGGAAACAGTTTCGTCTGAAAGTCTGCGCGAAGGCCGAAGCAGAGCGCGGGAACGTCGTGACGGTCCGCGAGGTCCTTGAGCTGGTCGACCTGCTCCGCAGTGAGGAACTGGCACTCGTCGCAGACGATGACGTCGGCGTATTTGCGCACCTCGGAGCGCGCCAGATATTCGCGGTAGAGGTCGACCTCGGGTCCGACAGCCTCCGCCTCGGCGTAAAGACCGATCCGGGATCGGATTATCGTCTTTATCTTGCCGTCGGGACCGACCGCGTCGTCGCGCGTGTCGGTCTTCGGCTTTATGAGCCAGACGGTCTGATCCTTTTCCTCGTAATTGAACTTAGTCATAAGCGCCTGAGCCGTTTTCGAGGAGCCCATTGCGCCGAATTTGAAATACAGTTTCGCCATATCCGCCTCCGAGTTCTTTGTCAATATAATCTTACTATACGCGGGAGGAAGTTTCAAGTGGAAAAGTGAAAAATCCCCGCGCCGGAGCGCGGGGATGAACGCGTTACGAAAGGACGAAATGATGACGGACGGACGCGTGGGAATCGGAGCCGATCTCAATAACGGTGCCGCCGCTGAGGTTCGGATTCCAGCTGTAACCGCTTCCCGTCTTCAGCGCGAAGACGAAGCGGACTCCTCGGTAGCCGATCGAGAAATCGTTCTCGTGGTTGTGACCGCAGATCAGAGTTTTCGTATTTCCCTTTTCGAGGACGAGATCGAAGAACCCGTTGTCGTGCGGGTTCGACGAGATCCCCGCGAAGTTGACGCCGAAGGAATCTTCATAGCCCTCGTTCCAGACGCCTGTCTGCATTCCGTCGCGCGGGTCGACAGCGAGAGGATCGAGCCCCTCTTTGAACGCCGCGGCAAACGCCTCCCTGTAAGTGTAGCACGGGATATGGCAGAAATACGTCGACTCTTTGACGCCCATCGCGGCGAGCTCGTCGCAGGCGCGCGCGTACCATCCGAGCTGCTTGTCGGTCAGAGCGCCGTATTCGGAGTACTCGTGTCCCTCTTCGTTGACGAAATAGAATTTGCCGTGCGTATCCATCATGATCAGCGCGTGGAGCGGTACGCCGTTTTCTCTGATCACGATAACGTAGTTGCCGTATCCGAGTTCCCTGTCGCCGCAGGCAAAGATCGAATTCTTGCCCCCGAGGATATATCCGGCTACCATGTCGACATAGGAATCGAGATCCTGATGGTCGTGGTTGCCCATTACGGGAGCCCACGGAACGCCCGTGGAATCCAAAACGTCGAAAAAGTACGTGAGCGCGCCGAACATTCCTCCCATCGCGAGGTCGCCGGTCACGGTTATCAGATCCGGCTTTTCGGTCTCGACGAGTTCTTTCACTGTCTTCGCGAGAAGTTTTCCCTTCTCTTCGCCGCAGTCGTCGTCGTTGAGCTGCGGGTCGGTGAGGTTCAGTATCTTGAAATCGCGGTCCGGGTCTTTGTCGACGTAGAATACGGGCATATCGTATTCGCGGACGAACGTGTCCCTGACGAACGAGACGTTCTCGAAAGTGACGTATTCCGCCTTGGAGGAAACGTCCTTTTCGGACGGGGTTATATTGTAGTCTCCCGAAGGATCGTAGACGTACAGAACTCCGTTTTTCGGATCCGCCCAGAATTCACCCTTCGAATCAAGTTCCTCCGACGCGTTTACAAGAATAACGCTTATGTCGGTACGGACCATCCAGTCCTCCGGATCGTCGGACGAACCGGTGAGCTGATAAAAGCCGCCCGCCCACGGGTACGATCCGATCTCGGAGGGATCGGCGACGGTGACCGTCGCGGTATCCTTGTCGTACGAGCCTACCGTCACGTACCCGAAGATCGCCTCGAACGCCGTGTTACCGTATATTTTGACGTTTTCGGTCGTTCTGAGCCTTTCGATCCTGCGGGCGAGAGCGGCGTTCGTTATTTTGAGTTCGGTCTTTCCCGCTACGTCCGCGGATTTGTCGAGAAACGCATCCCCGCCGTTCGTGTATCGGTTGGGGTAACGGCAAGCGTCAAGTTTCCCGCTCTCTCCGTATATGAAATAGTCTCCGATATCCGAGCCGTATGAAAGAAGACCCGAAACGTCGGCTTTTTTAATGCTTTCGGCGGGTTTTGCGCGGAAAAGCGCTTTTTCGTCCTCGGAGATCGGGGTGAAATCAGATCCGGAGACGGTGAATCCGTCCGTGATGACGACGGGACCGTCGCCGTACGCGAAGTACGATATCGGACAGTCCGCGGTGCCTGAATCGGCGGGCGTGAGATCGAAGTCGAACAGACCGTATTTACCCTGTCTTATCGCAACGGTGATCCTGTCCTTTCCCGTCCTGTCCGCCTCACGGACGGCGAGGACCGCGCGTCCGATCGTACGGAACGGGTGAGCGAACGAGCCGTCGCCCGAGTCGTTTCCCTTTTCGCTGACGTAGAAATCAGCGTCTATATCGGGTTTGCCTTCACGCTCGGCGAACGCGTCGAAGCGCTCGATGACAGCAGCGAACTGTTCGCGCGTCGCGCCGTTTTTCGGCGCGAGGCGGCTGCCGCTCAACCCCTTGACGAGTTCTTCGGCGACCGCCCAGGACAGAGCGTCCTTCGCCCAGCCGCTGATCTTGCCGAAATCGGCGAAAGCGGAAAGGTCGGCGGACGATCCGACGGGCAGATCAAGGGCGAGGGCGAACCGGTAAAGCATCGTGGCGAGCTGTTCGCGCGAGATGAGGCCCTCGGGGACAAACCTATCGTCGGTCATACCCTTGACGATACCCGTCTCCTTAGCCCACGCGACGGCGTCGGTGAACCACCGCCCCGACGGAACGTCCGAAAAACCGCTCGGAGCTCCGGGAGCGGGGCAGCCCTGCCGCCGCCAGAGAACGGCGGCGACCATGGCGCGCGTGAGCGATCCGGTCGGGTCGAAGCGGCCTCCTCCGACCCCGTTCATATAGTTGTTGTTCAACGCATATTTGACAGATGCATAACTCCATCTGTCCTGCGCCACGTCGACGGGATCCGCAGCCGCGGAAAACGCGGGCAGAGCGCACGCCAGCGAGGTTGCGATCATAATCAAAGCGATAACGAGCGAGACGGTCTTTTTCATGAAATACTCTCCGTAGCGGGCGGTTTCTCACCGCCGTTTTTCATTACCTTGATTATACCAAACGCCGCGCCGTTTTGCAATTATTTTGTTGAAATCGGCGCGGGGATGAGATATAATATCCGGAGAAAATATAAACGGCGGTGGCTTTATGAAACTGAAGATCGTGACTCAAAACGTGATGTGCTGGCAGACGGAAGGCGGGGAGCATCCCGTCCGCCGCGAAAGGATGAAGAGGCTCTTTTCCCGCCTCGATCCCGATCTGATCGGCGCTCAGGAAGTGACCGACAGATGGCGCGCTTACCTCGAAGAGGATCTGACCGGGTACGGGTCTGTTTTCAGATTCCGCGGGGAGGACGATCACGAGGCGACGCCGCTTTACTATAAAAAAGACCGCTTCGAAGCGGTCGACGAGGGGGTATTCTGGCTTTCCGAAACTCCGGAGGTCGAGTCGCGCGGACCCGGCGCCGCGTGTCTGAGGACCGCGATCTGGGCGATCCTGCGCGAAAAAAAGAGCGGCGAGACGATCCTGTTCGTGAACACCCATCTCGACCACTGCTCGAACGACGCGCGCGTTCTCGGCGCGCGTCTGCTGCGCGATCTTATCGTCTCGCGCGGCGATATACCGGCGATCCTGACCGGCGATTTCAACGACACCTCTTTCTCCGACGCGATCGAAACGGTAAAAGAATTCATGAACGACTCGCGCCTTGCGGCGAAAGAGACGACCGAATCGAACACGCACTCGTCGATATACGGAGGGGTCGCCGACGCGTCGATCGACTACGTTTTCCTCCGCGGTCTTACGCCGGCGCGTTACTCCGTCGAGAAAGAATGCGACGGGCTCCTCGCCCAGTCGGATCACTACGCCGTCTTTGTCGAAGCGCAGACCCAAAAAGACGGCGGGATATCACCCGCGGTCCAGGAACATATCCGATAATCCGTCGACGCCGTTCTTTTTCGCGACGTCGTGCAGTCCGGAGACGATCTCGTCCCTGCTGAAGCCGTGCTGCTCCAGATACTCGTCCGTCATCTCGTTGAGATGGGAATAAAACAGAAGCGCGATCCCGAGGCTTTTACGCGTCCCGTCGTCCGGGATATCGAACAGTTTATTCTCCGCCTCGTTGATCCTGCCTTTGTCCGCGAGATCGAGAAGCGAATTCAGTTCCTGCTGATCGACCGTTTCTTTCAAAAGAGAGTCCGAAACGGACTCCGAGTCGCAATGAAAGAACACCTTGAGAAGAAATCTGATCATCTCCTTGATCATTCTCATAACGTAGTCCTGTTCAAACATCTTCCCGCTCCTTAAAAACGTGATCGTTGTCCGGCCGGGATAAGGGATCGCCCCTTATCCCGGCCGATTTTTCATCAAGCTCCGAATTTTGCGTTCAGCGAAAGGTCTTTCTTGAAAGTGAAGATAACTTTTTCAAACGTCGATTCCTCGCCCGTCACGACGTCCCGGATACCGACGTGGAGAACGCCGATCAGCTTTCCTCCGTTTCCGAGTCCGCTGTAACCGTACGTACTGTCGCGGAAACTCGTGAATTCCTCTTCATCGAAGAACATCTGGTACCGTGTCGTATCAATGCCCATATATTCGCCGAGAACGACGCGGGACATATTCTCCGGAGTCATCGTCACGCGTCCGCCGAGGGTGACGAAAATGCGCGTGTCTTCGAGATACTCGTCGGGAAGCTCGTAGATCCTGTCCATATACATCTGAACGATGCTGTCGCGCTCGTACCAGTCGGGGACGACCCACGCCGTGTGATCCTCGTTGAGTTCGGTCTGACCGGGAGGCGTCAGCCCCGTCTTCGAGGCGTCGGCGGGATAATTCGTGACGAAGTCGTCGCGGGAGTAAAGCGAGTCGAGCCACGCGATCCTGTCGCGCGCCCAGTTTTCCATATATACGACGTTCTCGTAGCAGGAGTTGAAACGAAGGGTCTTCGGAGGCGCTCCGCCGCCGATGTCGGTGTGAAGGATGTCCCAGATCTCGAAGTTCTTCTCGAACGCCGCCATGTTGTAGTAGATCGGTTTCAACTCCTCCGTCAGAACGTCGAGAAGCGTGTCTTTTATTTCCGCCCATCGGTCTTTCGCGAGTTGACGGAACCAGCCGTGCGACATGAGCGCGGCGTACCAGATATTGGAGTCGCCCGAATAGTTGCCGGATGCGCTGATCTTGTGACCGGCGAACATGCCGGAGGTCGACGTCTGCGCGGCGTTGTTTCCGAACGCGCCGTCGAGGTCCCAAACCGGTCCGAAATAGAGTTTGCCGTTCGGCTCCTTGAAGTACATATACACGCTGCCCGTCCCGACGTCCGTCTCGCGGTAGACCTCGTTGACGAGGTACATATCGACGGCGGAGGCGAGATCGACGCACGATTCGATCTTATCCCGGTCTCCTTCGCAGATCACGTTATAGACCGTCTCGAGGTGGCACTTCATCGCCACGACCTGATCGGTGTTCAAAAAGTCGGTCTTGATCGTGTATTTCGAGCCCATCGATTTGAAGTAGTCGACGTAGTATTCTCCGCCGGACCAGAAATCGAGCTCGAGCAGGAATCCGATATCCTCTTTCTCTCCGTCGTCGACGGGAACCCTTCCCTTCTTCGCCTCGACCTGCTCCGCGAGCATATAGATACCGCGGTACTCACCGTTGAGGTAAAGTTCTATCATCTCGGAATACGGAGTCCACTCGATCCCGCTCACGGCGCGGGCCATCCGGTAGCCGATATGGTTGCGGACGAGAGCGCGGTCGAAGTGGCACGCTATCAGCGTCCAGTCCTTCGCCTTCGTGTCGCATTCGCTTCCCTCGGTCAGACAGATCTTCGACGGGAATTTGAGTTTATACGATTTTTTGTCGACGCGCCACGCTGTGTTTCCTCTTCCGCGGATGTTCACCTCGTCGACGGAGATCGATCTGCCGTCGGGCGCTTCGAGAGAGAACGCGGTCTTGATGTATTCTTCTTTCGACTCGACGTCGCGTCCCGTCTCGGTGTCGATCCTGACTACGGGCAGCGGCGACGCGTATTTTTTCTCCTCCGCGATGATATTCGCGAGCCGTACCGCGATCGCGGCGATCTCCGCGCGGGTGACGGGAGCCTTCGGCCTGAACGTGCCGCCCGGGTCGCCCTTCATCAGCCCCGACGTTCTCGCGGAGTCAAGCTCCGCCGCGTACCACGCGTTCGCGGGAACGTCGCGGAACGAATCCGGAGCGTCCGGATCGGGGACCGTGGAGATTCCCTCTCCTTTGATGAAGCGGTCGATGAGCGCCGCCGTCTCGCATCTCGAGATCACCGCTCTCGGTCTGAACGTGCCGTCCGGATAGTCGGTGACGTATCCTTTGGCAGCCGCCCACGCGACGTAAGGAGCGAACCATTCTCCGGCTCCGACGTCGGAGAACGGGAGGTCGCCTTCTTTTATCTCGCCCGCCTCCTCGCCGGAAAGGCGCATGAGTACGGCGACGAATTCTGCGCGGGTCGACGATCCCTTCGGGTCGAAGCGGCCGCCCCCCTTGCCCTGCATAATGCCGAGTTCGCAGGCGGAAAAAACGTATTCATAATACCATTCGCCTGCGGGAACGTCCGAAAACCCGACCGTAACGACGGGTAGTTCATCCGTTTCCGGTTCTGTCAAAGCGCTTGCGGGAATTACCGTGAAGACAAACAATGCGGTCAGCAAAAAACAAACAAGTTTTTTCATTTTTTCAGCCTTCCGTTTACGGATTTCCATTTTATTATACACGAGGCTTCCCCCGACGGGGTGAATGAATTGTTAATAATCGCAATAAAAGGACCGCCGCGGCTGACGCCGCGGCGGTACGTTACGGACTGATCTTATTATTTGAACGCGGTCTCGACCCAAACGGCGTCGAATTTGCCGTCCGGCGCGTTCTTGTCGGAGAAGAGAGCGTAGAAAGGCTCGCCCTTCGCTTCGGGATCGAAGCCGATCGCATAGAACTCATACTCGTCCTTATCGGTAAGGCCGGTCAGTTCGCGGAAGAAATCCTCTACCGCCTCTGCGGTGTATTCTCCCTCGTATCCCTCGTATGCGGGAACGTCGTCGGAGATGGCGACCTCGTTGAGTTTGACGTATGAAGCCTTCATCGTCGGGTTACCGTCCTCGGGGCAGGTGCCGAGCACGCCGTCCGGATAGATCTCGGACGCGGGGAGACACTTGCGGAACGAGAACGAGATCTCGACCGTAACTTCTTCGCCAGTAGCGGAGTTGGAGAACGTAACGTTCACGGGTTCCGCCCAGTAAAAGCCGACCCCGGTACCGCCGCCGCCGTCGCCGGCGCCCTGATAGTTCTCGACGAGAACGTCGTAATCGGCCTCGTCGATGTCGACCGAGCACGTGTCGGGAAGCTCAGCGGCGTCTTTGATGATCTTCATGATATTGTCGTACGTGAACGAAGCGCCCGTGTAGTTGAACATCATGTCGAGTTTGTTGTGGGTCACGCACATGTACTTTTCGAGGAACGCGTCTACCTTCTCCTGAAGGTTGACTTCTTCCGCCGGTTCGGTATCGGCTGCCGACTCCGTTGCCGCATCGGTAGCGGGAGCGGCGGTCGCGGACTCGGTCCCTTTAGTTTCTCCGCCGCCGTTCGCTCCGCAGGAAGCGAGAGCGAGAAGCATGATCATACCGAGGATGATCGCAACGATCTTTTTCATTTTCTGTTTTTCTCCTTGAGAGTTGATTTTCGGCAGACGGAAAAACGGATCCGCCGTGCGCCATTGATTATTATAGGCAAAGACTTCGGCGGTGTCAAGAGGAGTTTGATTAACGAAATGTAAAAAAAGACGCGGCCGATATCCTGCCGCGTCCATTTCTTACCGTAAACTTACGCCGTGGGCATATCCTGCGGATTCGCCTGTTCTACCGTGATAGCGAAGCCGCCTTTTGAAAAATGCGCCTTGCACCACACGTAGGGGTATTCCGGGCTGACCGTGAAAACGGGGTCGTTGCACTTGCGCGTCGTCGTATGCGTGACGTGAACTATATGCTGCCCGTACGGAACGCTTATGCGGATGCTCTGCTTGTTGGCGAGGTGACCGAGAGGCGCGTCGTCGACGTACACTCCCATACCGACCGCGGCGCCCATCATGTTGCCCATACGGTAGAGCTGGATAAGACCGCCCGAGGGGAGCGGAGCGCCGCACGTCGGACAGGCAGTCTGAGGAACCTTCGAATCGAAGACGTGACCGGCGGAGCAGCGGTAGCGGATCGGGATCCGCGAAAAATCGAACGGGATCGGCCTCATCCCCGGAGCGGACTGCGCGGCGGGCTGAGGTCGGGGCTGGGGTCGGGGCTGGGGCTGGGGTTGGGGCTGAGGCCGGGATAAAGGCCGCGCAGCAGGCTGAACGGGCGTTCCCCGGGGGACCGGCTCCTTTACCGGAGCGCCGCATTTGGCGCAGAAGCGGTCGCCTTCCTCCAGCTTCGTTCCGCATTTGACACAAAACATTTTTACACCTCCGGCGTCTTCGGATAATCCTGCAGATATGCTAACACGAAAGCGGGTGAATGTCAACGGTTTGCCCGCAATTTCGCGCACGATAAGACCTTGCATTTCCGTCCGCGGTTTGATATACTGAAAACAGTATTCAAATGTTCTATTATTAAAAGAATTGAGGGAATTGGAAATGAAAAGATTACTTTCCGCTATCCTTGCCGCCATGTTATTCGCGGCGGCCGCGATCGCCCTGCCCGCGTCGGCGGCGTCGTTTTCAGACGTCGAGCCCGGGCGCTGGAGCGAGGCCTCCGTCTATTACGCCGTGGAAAACGGCTATATGAACGGCGTAGGAAGCGGAAGGTTCGATCCGGCCGGCCGCCTGACAAGAGGAATGGTCGCCACCGTTCTTTGGAGGCGTCAGGGCGAGCCGAAGCCGACGGAGGCGAGCGGCTTTACCGACGTCCCGGACGGCAAGTGGTACTCGAACGCCGTCGCGTGGGCGAAGGAAGCAGGCGTTGTCAACGGGCTGACGGAGACGACTTTCGGACCGGACAGACACATAACGAGAGAACAGCTCGCGACCATGCTGTTCAGGTTTTCTTCCGAGCTCGTTCCCGACGCGGGCGAACGGGCTGACCTGTCCGTGTTCTCCGACCGCGCGAAAGTGAGCGGTTGGGCGAAAGAACCCCTCGAGTGGGCAGTAGGCGCGGGCCTTTTGAAAGGCACCGGCGGGAACAGACTGGATCCCGGCGGATATGCGACCAGAGAGCAGTTCGCGGCGATAATCGAAAGATTCGACACGTATGCCGATAACGCTGAGCAGCCGCTCGTGAAAGCGGATTTCTACGTTTCCCCGACCGGCGACGACAGTTGGAGCGGATCGTTCTCGCGCCCGTTCCGTACGATCGGACGCGCGGCGCTTGCGGTCCGTGAGATCGAAAAGACCGCGCAGCGCGGCGGCGTCACCGTCGCCGTCAGAGCCGGAGAGTACGTTCTCTTCGATCCCGATCTGTGCGCGGCTGACTCCGGCACGGAAGAGTGCCCCGTATCGTACGTGGAATACGGCGACGGGAACGTCGTCCTGACCGACGGCTTTGCGGTCGGTCCCGACCGTTTTGAAGAACTGGACCCGGAGGAGACGGAGTTCTTCGGAAAGGCGGCGTCTCATATCAGGAAAGCCGATATCTCGGGGGCGCTTCCCGCCGACGCGAAATACGCCGTGTATTCGGTGACTGCAGACGGGGGCGAACTGTGGCCCGCCCGTTACCCCAATAAATACGAGGACGGCGAAGAGTATTTATTCCCCGAGGCGGTCGACGTATCCGGTACGGCGACCATGTTCATCAAAAACCCCTTTTTGTCAAGCCATCTTTCAAAGTATTCGTCTCTCGACGGCGTCACGGTATGCGGGAATCTCTGCTACTCGATCTATTTTGAAAATATTGACGTCGGATCTTACGACAAAGAAACGAAGACCGTCACGGTCGCCGATCCGCGCGAGCTGAGATCCTACCCGTGGTTCGGCGGTTTCAGATACGTGACGGGCGATGACGGAACGGTCGACGCGGAAAAAACCTGCGTAAAGGTCAACGCATATATCGCCGGCGCTCCGGAAGAACTCGATATGAAAGGCGAATTCTGCGTCGACGCGAAAACGGGAACGCTCTACGTTTACGAACCGGACGGGACTCTGACGTTCAAGGCGGCGGAGCCTCCTTACAATACGGCGGCGAAGAACGTGATCTTCTTCGGCACTCCGATCGGATCCTCCCCGAAAAAAGAGGAATATGAAACTCCCGTCGTCTACCTCGACAAAGAGGGGGACGAAGGGTTCCGCGTTCTCAATCTCTCCGATCCGCAGCTTTCCGACGGAGAATGGGACGGCGAGGCCGGACGGATACTGACCGAAACGGTCAAGGAACTCGTCAGGACCGAGTCGCCCGACCTCATCACGGTCTCGGGAGACCTCGCGTGGGGCACGTCGTACGTTTCCTGCGCAAATCTCGCCGATCTCCTCGCGGAGACCGGAGTGCCGTGGGCTTTCGTCCTCGGAAATCACGACCATGAAATAAGCGACGAGGGTTTGGTCGAAAAGATTGGCTTACTGACCTCGCGCGACGGATGTCTCTTCGAGTGGGGCGATCCCGACCTGGGATGCGGAAATTACGTGATCGTGCTCCGCCTGAACGGCGCGCCCGTCCACGCGGTCATCATGATGGACTCTCACGACCACGTGGATTACATAGACGATGAAGGCGAAGCGCATTACTGTTACGCCGACTTCTCGGAAGAGCAGATCGGATGGTACGGCGACGTTTGCGATATGCTGACGGGGATGGGAGTGACGGAATCCACGATGATCTGCCATATCCCCTGCTATACGTACAGAGACGCCTTCGCGGCGGCGCTTCTGCCGGGGATCGACCCGAAGAGCGTCCCCGCAGGAGACGGAATGCAGGTCGGCTGCTGGGCGCCGGGATACGAGGATTCGTTCGGCGTGATGCACGAGAGCGGGATCGCCTCGGCGGACAGAGACAACGGTTTCTTTGACGCGGTACTCGCTCACGGAAACACGAAGACGCTCATAGCCGGCCACGATCACGTCAGCTGCTTCTCGATCCCTTACCGCGGCGTGCGTCTCGTCTACTCGCTCAAAGCGGGCTCCGGCTGCTACTGGGAGCGCGAGATGAGCGGCGGCACGATGATCGACGTTTCACCCGCCGGCGCCGCGACGGTAAGACACCATTATATCTACGTCGCTCCCTGATCCGGGATAATCATACGTTTGCAGAAGGTGATCGGCCATGAAACGGTTCTTATCATTCCTTATATCGGCATTGATGCTCGCCGCGGCGCTTGCCGCCGCGATACCCGCGTCGGCAAAAGGTCTCTTTCCCGACGTTGAAGACGGACGCTGGAGCGCGGCGTCGATCAGGTACGCCGTCAACAAAGGCTATATGAACGGCGTCGGGGACGGGAAGTTCGACCCCTCGGGTCCCCTGACCCGCGCGATGGTCGCGACCGTCCTTTGGCGCCGCGAGGGTTCACCCGCTCCCGCCGCTCCGAGCGGATTCGAGGACGTACCCGAAGGCAAGTGGTACACGGACGCCGTGGCGTGGGCGAAAGAGACGGGTATCGTCAACGGGCTCACCCCGACTACGTTCGGCCCGAAC